>CALUPO010000011.1 GCA_944322675.1 Candidatus Gastranaerophilales bacterium
ATTTGAAACAAATCGTGTCATCCCGACCACGACTTAAGTTCGCACGTTTCACGTAATAAGCAATTCTAATTTTTGTTGCACAAAAAAGAATTGCTAATAACCTGATATCAAATTGTTACAACTCGCTTTTTACAAAAGCTCTTTGACAATTTGAAACAAATCGTGTCATCCCGACCACGACTTAAGTTCGCACGTTTCACGTAATAAGCAATTCTAATTTTTGTTGCACAAAAAAGAATTGCTAATAACCTGATATCAAATTGTTACAACTCGCTTTTTACAAAAGCTCTTTGACAATTTGAAACAAATCGTGTCATCCCGACCACGACTTAAGTTCGCACGTTTCACGTAATAAGCAATTCTAATTTTTGTTGCACAAAAAAAGCAAAATATATTTTATCCAAAAATTTAAATAAAAAGTTTGTTTATGTTAAACTAGTTTAGTGGGAGTGTTTAAAAACATGACATTAACTTTTATAGATTTTTGTTCTGGAATCGGTGGTGGAAGGTTAGGGCTAGAATCTTTAGGCTTAAAATGTTTGGCACATAGTGAAATAAATATGGACTCTGATTTTACATATAAGTTGTTTTATTCAGATGAGAATAATTTAGGTGATTTAACAACTTTAGCTTATGATAAAATACCAATGGCAGATATCTTAATAGCAGGTTTCCCTTGTCAAACATTCTCTATTGTTGGAAAAAGAGCCGGTTTTGATGATGACAGAGGTCAAATTATTTATTACTTGTCCAAAATTTTAAAAGAAAAAAAAATACCTTATTTTATATTTGAAAATGTGAAAGGTCTTGTAAATCATCGCGGGGGCAAAACATTAAATAGTATTGTTGAACTCCTAAATAGTGTTGGATATAAAGTATTTTATAAAGTTTTAAATAGTGCGGATTATGGAGTTCCACAATTAAGAGAACGTATTTACTTTGTTGGTATAAGAAAAGATTTGTGCTTTAAAGAGTTCAAATTTCCTATTGTTCAAAAACCAATCGGTCTAAAAAAATTTTTGTTAGACTCGAACAATATAAAACAAAACATTGAACACCCAACGTTTCAAAAATATTTGAATAATAAATATAACAAAGGTAAAATAAATATAAACGATATTTTGAAAAAAGATTTTTGTATCATAGATACAAGGCAGTCTGATTTAAGAGTTTACGAAAATAAATGTCCAACCTTAAGGACAGGTCGACATGGACTTTTGTATACAAAAGGTGGAGAATTGTATAAATTACAAGGAGTTGAAGCCTTAATGCTACAAGGTTTTAGTAAAGAATATGTTTTAAAAGCTAGAGAATTAAATAATAATAAATTATTATCACAAGCCGGTAACGCCATGACAGTAAATGTAATCCGTGAAATAGGTAAATGTTTGTTGAAATATATAGGGGTAGATAATCTTGAAAATGAATTTGATACAAAAAGGCTCTCAAACTGCTAAAAATGGTTTTAGAAACGAGCAAGAAATATGTGAAAAATTTAATAATTAGTTTAAAGATACAGATGCTCAAAAGTGGTTTATCATTATGAACTACAATTTAGAAGATATTGAGTCTATAAAAGCAGTTACATTGCATGGATACAAAGCTGATGTAAATGTACAAATACAAATAAAATTAAAGTTAGCTATTGATAAAGAAAATATACAGGTAAAACTGGTATCCAATAAAAAAGGATTTAATCAGGTAGATAAACGTTGGTTATCGCACTATAAAGAAATGTGGAACATTCCTAATGACGTTTTTAAACTGCTACAATATTATACAGGTGAACTTAAACCATATATAGAAAATCCCAAAGACCCAAGACGAATGTTTATTAAAGAATTTAAAGAGTCAGAGCAAAACTTAATATTAAATTGGTTTAACAAAAATAAAATGCTTATTTTAAGTGATATTATAAAAGGACGTGGGCAATTTAGTGCTGAATGGATTTTAGTTGCTCAAAAGATAGATAATAATGCACGTTGGGTGCTTATTAATATAAACGAAGCTTTACAATATTATTCAGAAGGTGATGCTATTATTAGTCCAAAAGGTTCATTATATATTGGTAAAGTTACTATACAACGTAAAGGTGGCGATAATGGTAGAAATACTGCAAATATGTTGCAATTTAAGCTAGATCCGGCTGACTTATTTAATATAAAAAAATGTTAATTCTATTAGGTTTATTTAAAATTATTTAATAAAAAATTTATAGCATCTTTTTTTGTTTTAACAATTCCATCATATTGAGCATTATGAAGAACATTTATTATAGATGATAGTTTTTTAGGTGAATCAAGCTTTAATATCTCCATAATCTCAAGACCATTTAATAATTTTGGAATTTCTTTATTAATTTGACAAAACTTGAACCAACCTTCTTCAAGTTTTGTCAAATTTTTTATGTTATTATCAACAATCTCTTTTGTTATTTCAATTCCCAAAGCACTTTTTCTATCTGCTTTTGCAAGAATTATTATATCTAAAGTATCTTCATCCATTTTACGATAAAATCTATTTATTGCCTTTTGAGATACATCAATACCCGACATTAAACTTGAAGGATAAATATGATGTTTTATCATTTTTTTTATATATTTTATAGTCTTTTTAGGAAACTTCAACGATGTTAAATAAGGCACAACAATTTCACTTCCAACCTCATCATGTTTAATGAATCGGTGTCTTTTAGTTTCTTCTTCTATAACCCATGTTTTTGGTTTTCCAATATCATGCAAAAAACCGGCAAATTTTATATGTGCTAAACGTGAAATATTATTTGCAAATACTTTATCAAAATGAGCTTTTACATTATCATCAGAAATGTTATAAAACTCTTGAATTTGATTGGATGTTTCAATTGAATGATGAAATAAACACAAATGATGGTGTAAATTAGGTGGTACTTTTCTTAATTCGTCTACAAAAGGAAAAAGTTCTTTTAATATTTGATTGTATTGAAGCTTAAAAAAAGCAATATTACTATATTTTCCCTCAAAAAACTTTAAAATTTCATAAATTATACGTTCTTTTGAAACATTATGAATTAGATGTGCATTTTTATTAATAAAATTTAATAATTCACTATCAATTTTAAAACCTAAATTTGAAGCAAAACGAAAAACCCTCAACATCCTTAACGGGTCAGATATCATATTATCAAAATTAAATGTTTTCAAAATTTTATTATTAAAGTCATTTATAGAATTACATTCATCAATTATTTCCAATGTTTTTAAATTTATTGCAAGAGAATTTATTGTTAAATCACGAGATTGTAAATCAAAAGATAAACTTTTACCATTGATTTTTGTAATATCAAAAAAATCTTTCTTATTTTGCAAAACAAGACGATAAATTTGATTTTCTTTGTCCAATAATATCGGTTTTACTTTAAAAATATTACCAATTATATTTGCAAAATCATAAGATGATATATTATTGACAATTATATCTCTATCAAAAGACTCTTTATTTATTAAAGCATCACGCAAATAACCGCCTACTAAATAAATATCAACATCATTTGGAATATTTTTTATAACTTTATTTAATATTTTATCTTTATTTATTTTATTTAATATCAAATTTTTCATATCAACTTAAAGCATATAATAAATTAGCAATAGAAGCAACACAGGCTGTAGGTGCCTTTAAAATCAAATTGCCAAGTGTAAACTGCGGAAGAGCACATTTTTTAAACAATTCAAACTCCCTATTTGAAAAACCGCCTTCAGGACCTATAACTATTAATATATTCTCATTTTTATTTATCTTACTTTCTTTAAAATAGTCTTTAAGTGTATATTCTTCTTCAATTTCTGAAAATATAAAAATTTTATCAAATAATTTGTCAATAACTAAATCTTCTAAAGTTTTATTTGAAATTATTTTTGGAATATCAGCTCTTTCACATTGTTTGGCTGCTTCATAAGCTATTTTTTCAAATTTTGGAATCTTTTTTAAAACGACATCCTTTTTAACACTTGAATTATCGGTAATTATTGGATATATATTTTTTACACCCAACTCTGTAGCCATTTTTATGACATCATATTCATCATCTGAATTCAAAACACCATGGGCTAGATTTATATTATATAAACTAGCTCTTTTTGATTTATAAGATTTTATAACTGTTGTTCCAATTGTTTTTTTAGAAATATTATTAATTTGCACTTCATAAACAATTTGGTTTTCATCGATAAGTTTAATAACTTCATTCACTTTACATCTTAAAGTAACTGCAATATGAAAAACATTATTTTCATCAATAATATTAATTTTAGGCCCTTCAATATCTTTTGATTTGATAAAAAAATGAGGCATTTTTCCTCCGTTTAATGTATTTATAAAATACTTTAATAATAGCTTTAAAATCCTTATATTGCAATGGTTTTAATAATACTTTACAACTAAAGTATGAAAAAATATAACTAAAGTATAAGAAAAAGTATCCGAAAAATATTTTGTGGAGAAAAACAAAAAGGAGAGAAAAACAAATGGCAATTAGAGTAAATACCAATGTTTCATCATTAATCTCGCAAAATTCACTTGCAAAAAACACAAGCTCACTAGAAAATACAATGAAGCAATTGTCAACTGGATTAAGAGTAAATAACGCAAAAGATGATGCCGCTGGTTTGGCAATTTCAGAAGCATTAAAGGCTCAAATAAGAGGTAATGACCAGGCTATTAAAAATATTGAAAACGCAATAAACGTTATTTCAATTGCAGAAGGCGGTATGCAAAGTGCAACCGAAGATTTATTAAGAATTCGTGAATTATGTGTACAAGCAGCAAGTGATATCTATGAAGCTGATAAAAAACAAGCTATAATGAATGAGATAAAACAAAGAATTGAAAATATTGATGTAACATCAGAAACCACAACTTTTGCAGGCAAAACAATGTTAAACGGTTCAGTTTCAAGCTTAGTCATCCAAACCGGTGCAAATTCACTTGAAGCAACAAACACAGTTGACATTGGTCCTGTTATGACAAACCTGCATATATCAGCAGGAGGGTTAGATATAAAACTTGATATTACATCTTTAGGCAACGGAGTAAGTGCAGGCGGAGCCTTAGATGGTGCAACCTGGACAGGTGATATGATTCGTCAATATCTTGACAAACTTGATGCCGCCATTGATAAAATCTCATCAGATAGATCAATGTTGGGTGCTTACACAAACCGACTTGAATCATTATCTTCCAATATGACAACAATGAATGAAAATTTTGAAGCTACTAAATCATCAATAATTGATGTCGACGTTGCAAAAGCAAGTTCAGATATGATTAAATATCAAATTTTACAACAAACATCAGCCAATTCACTAATGCAATCAAATAGCTTACCACAAATAGCTTTATCACTTCTGGGAAGTTAATTTTATTTTAATTCTCTCCACACAACAAAAAGTAAAGCAAATTAAATTTGCTTTGCTTTTTTGTTTTCAATAAGTTTTTTTAAAGCATCATAAACAATTTTAGATAATTTATTAGATTTAACAAGATTTTCCATTATTTCTAAAGCTTTTTCACTTGAAATTGATTCTTTATAAGAACGTTTTTCACGTAATGCTGTATAAATATCTGCAGCTGTTATAATATGAGTTAAAATATCTAACTCAATTTTATTTTCAGGGTAACCTGAGCCATCAATAAATTTATGATGATTTCTTATTATATTTAATGTTTTTTCATCAAATTGTTTACTTGCTTTCAAAAGTTCATAACCAAGCTGTGCATGCAATTCAACTATTTTTCTTTCATTTGTATTTAATTTATTCTTGCTATTTAAAACATTATCTGGAATTAGAACTTTACCAAAATCATGAAATATAGCACCACGAATAACAGCTTTTTTATCACTTACCGAAAAGCGAATAAAAGATGACAATTCCTCCATAATTCCATAAGCTATTTCCAAAGTAGGATTTAAATGTACATTTGTTATTGATTCTAAGTTTTTGATATTTATTTCAAGCTCAATATCATACTTATTTAAAAGATTTAAAACTTTTTTATTTCCACGAATTAAACTCATAATTAATTTTTTATCAGTAAATTCATACAACTGAACTTTTGAAAGTAACTTTTCAACACGTTCATTAAAAAAATGCTCTTTTATAAAATCAAAAGGCTTTGCATCTAAAGATGATTTTATATGATAATTTAATAATTTATTTACCTGCAAATTTGCTGCTGCTATCTCTTGTGAATTATTACTTTCATCATATCGTCCAACTGTCACTTTTAAACTCCGTTTCGTCTCTTTAATTTTTTAACTTCTTACTCTTATATAAAAAAAAATAAATTTAAAAAATTGACTTTTATTATAAAAGTATTTATAATTTACGTAATAAAACTTAACAAATATTACTAAAAGCCTTTAAAATCAAGGATATACAATTTATTAAATATTATATAAAATATATTTACACTTATTTACAAAATATATATTACACAAGTGATTTTGCAATACGATCAATACAAATTTTCTCACTTAATACCCATTCACGATACGAAATTCTTACAACTTTAAATCCGCATCTTTGAATTACTGATTGTTTCTTCATATTTGTAATATATGATTTTATATTATCTTTAACTCCATCAACTTCAACAATAACATTTTTTCCTGAATTTTTATCAAAAACTTTTAAATCACAACTAAAATTTGCAAGTTTTACATTTTCAATAACCTCATAACCTGCTTCAACTAATTTATTTGCAATTTCTTTTTCAAAATCATTTTTAAAATTACTTAAATGAGAAGATTCAATGAGTTTTTTCTCGTTTAAATTATTATAATTTATAATATATTCCAAATAATCCTTTAATAGACCACTATTTAAAGTTTTAGGATCTTTTGATATAAAAGAAATAACCTGTTTTCTGGCACGTGTTATTGCTACATTAAACAGATTTGGCTTTTGAAGAAAAGTTAAACTTTGAAAATAACTATTTTGTGCTAATACCCATGAAATTATTATTATATCACGTTCATCGCCTTGAAATGTATGTGCCGTCCCGACGTCAATCTTGTGTTTTTTTATAATATCACTGGATAGCACCATACACAAAGCTTTTTTTATAGCATCAGCCTGTGCTCGAAACGGAGATATAATGCCTATTGTGGTTGGTATTTTATTTTTTTCATCATTAATTATAATTTCATAAAGTTTCTTTATTATAGCTTCAATTTCTATTTCATTTCGAGTTGCACCGTAATCAATTTTTCCGTTTTCAACAATATATAATTCAAGCGGATTAAAATTATTAGGAGTTTCTTTCATAACTTTTATATTATCATTATAAAATTCTTTATTTGAAAAATTAATAATAGGCGGATAACTTCGAAAATGTTCATCAAGTAAAACTTGCAAATTTGAATAATAATTAGCAAGATCGAACATTGAATTACTTCTAAACTGCCACATAAGCTGATATTTATGTGGAATATCATATTTAGCAAGATAAGATTGTTCTTTTGTTTTTTCAAGAAAGGATAAATGAGGAAGTTGTTTATCATCACCAACAATAACTGCTTTCTTAGCACGATATAATAAAGGAATACAACTTGCAATATCGCATTGGGATGCTTCATCAATTATCACAACATCAAAAAGTCCCGGTTTTAAAGGAAGTGTGTTTGAAACTTGATATGTTGTTACTCCCCAACATGGAAAAGCTTCAAGAAGCGGCTTAAAATCTTCTTCCTCAAGCAGTCTTGTTTGAAGTTGCTTTTTTTTCTGAATTATTGCTTTTGAATGTACCTTTAACCTTCTTATTTTATTATTATCTGCTAAAAGATTTTTTAAAGCATTTCGCCTTTTATTTTTTATTATATTTCGTGCTAATTCACTTATTTTTTCACGATTTTTTTCTATTTCATTCATTAAAACATGCAAATTACCAAATTTGTATATTTTAGTTTCAATTTCCTTCAATTTTGCGTTTAGTTTTGATAATGAAAGCTCATTTTTTATTTTTTCAAGTTCAATAACATCAAAATCAACTTTTTTTAACTTTAATTCCTTTTTTAATTTATTAAATTTAAACTTGCAAAACAACAACTTAAAAATATTTTTTGAATCTAAATTATTTTGAATATCCTTAATTAAATTTTCAATTAAAAGAATATTATTTATTTTTAAATCCAATTTTATTAAATCAAAATCTTGAGGAATTATATCATTCAGCTTATTAAATTCACAATAAACTTCATGCCATTCATATTCAAGTTTTATTATATTTTCAGCTTTCGTTTCAAGTTCAAGTATTAAGTCAAGGAGTTTTTTCATATCATCATTTTGAGTCAATATATAATCTTCACAACCAAAATCGAGATTAATTTTATTTGAAATTAAATTTTCAAGATCTTGACTTAGTTTCTTTTGATAATTAATACGACCTGCTCTTAATGCAATAAAAGGAGCCTCCAGCTCATTTAATCTTTCGCAAACAACATCAACAGCTTTGTCCATCCTTGATGCAATTAAAACCGTTTTGCCATTTGCAATTAAATGTGAAATAAGATTAACAATTGTTTGTGATTTACCACTTCCAGGCGGTCCAAAGACGGAAACAATCGTATTATTTTCAATTCCTTCAATAACTTTTTCCTGTGCATCACTAAGAGAAAAAGGTACAATTGGGAAAAAATCACTTTTTACTTCTTTTTCAAAATTTGGATTTGTTATTTTTTTATTTATTTTTGATTCTTCATATTCTTCATTAATACAATTTAAAGCAGTTTCACGAAAAATGCCCTGAGGTTTTTCAGAAATTTGCGTTAACTCATGCAAAACACCTGCAGTTATTGAAGGTCGTTTTGTCAAAATTAAAGCACTTTTTGAAGTTAAACTTATTGATTTAAGCTTTATTGCTTGAGGTTTAGCATCAATTTCATCATTTGAATTTATACTTTCTTCTTCATTAGTAATTTGATTTTGAACAATTATTTCCTTTTCTTCATTCAAACAAACCTTTGGTAAATTTAAACCATCTAACAAATCTTCATCAAGTTGAAGTTCGGGAATAAGTGATTTTAGGGTTGTTAAAAATATCTCAAGAGAATCTTTTTTCAAAGGTAATTCAGGAACTACATCAAGCAACCCGAATAGCATTTGTTCATTTGTTTCGTCTTCATCCTGTGAGTCACTTTTATTTAATAATGAAGCTAAAGCACCTGTATTTAAAGATATTGATTCATCAAGGCTTAAACATTCAATATTTTTTTCATTCCGCTCAAGTTTAACACTTGTGTAAAGCAATGGAGTTAAAAATTCATTGTTCTTTTTTGATTTTAAAGATTTGCCCTCCAAAAATAAAAACCCGTATATCAAATGTTTATCTTTTTGATTCATATCAGATTGAATCATAAGCTCCGTTATTTGACTATCCAGCCCATTTAAAATAAGACTTTGCGGATAATTTTTAAAAAAGGACTCTTCATCTGATTTCTCACTTAAAAATACCCATTTATTATCTTTATCCTGGTTTAAATTGCGAAATGTAGAACTTTTAACCTCCTCACGAACACAATCGTGAAGATACAAACTTATACGTTTTATAAAACTTTGATTAAAAGCATTATTTATTATTTTTGCAGCTTCATTTAACATATTTACCCGTTACAAATCTTTACATTCATTTTTCACAATTATAGCAAAAAATATCAAAATAAGCTAACAAAAATATATTTTAATGTTATTCCTGTTCAATTAAAAAACCTATTCGTTCATTAAGCCCCTTTATTTTTCTTGCACATTCATAAGATAATGACGATAAGCACCCTATTTTTACATTAGGATCATTATCAAGTATGCAACTGAGCAAACTTACAAGTCTTGATGACTCTATCATAATATTGCGGCTTAAAATACCAATTTCCTTCATTTTTTTGTCATTCATTATTTGTATCCTTTTTTGTATATATTTGTAAATTATCTTAATTGTATATAGTATTAATGTACCAAATATAAAACATATTGTAAAATAATATTTATTTATTGTCAAGCAAATTATAATATAATTATGGATTATAAAACATATATAAAAACTTTAATGAAATATAATAATATAACATATGATAAACTTGCTGTTAAGATGACTGAAGAAACCGGCAAAAAATATACTCGTGCAAGTTTAAATGGTAAATTTGCCCGGGATAAATTTTCTGTTAGTGAACTTGTTATTATCTCTAAAATCTTAAATTTTAAGATAAAACTTGAGTCTGATGGATTTATGTTAAATTTGTAAATAAATTAAAATTTAACATTATAAAGGTGTGTAATTTAGTAATAATAGCAAAAATTATGAGTAAGTTTTTTAATATAGTTCTAGTTGAACCGGAAATACCACAGAATACAGGGAATATAGCCCGTCTTTGTGCTTGTACTGGATGTTGTTTATATATTGTTGGTAAAACCGGTTTTTTAATGACTGATAAATACATGAAACGTTCAGGACTTGACTATTGGGATAAACTAAGCTTAATAAAGGTTGAAAGCATTGAAAAATTAATGGATGAAAATAAAACATCAAATTTTTATTTTTTAACTACAAAATCAAATAAAAAATACACAGATATACGCTTTAAAGAAGGTGATTTTTTTGTTTTTGGTCCGGAAACAAGAGGGTTGAATGAAGATTTATTAAAAAAATATATAGATTATGCAATAACAATTCCAATGAAAGAGAATACAAGAAGTTTAAATCTTTCAAATTCTGTTGCTATTGTAACATATGAGGCTATACGACAAAATGGATTATTGTAATATCGATATAGAAATGGTAAAAAGTATTTTTCCAAAACGTAAAAAAAACTCACATAAGGGGACATACGGTCATGTTTTAAATATATCCGGTTCAAATGAATACCGAGGAGCTGCTTATTTATCATCAATAGGAGCATACAAAGCAGGGTGCGGATTGGTGACACTTGCTTCAACAGAAAAAGTTATTGATGTTGTTTCAAATTATAATCCTATGATAATATATCTACCTTTACTTACAACAAATTTTAATCCGTTTGCGAAAGTATTCAATATAAATAAAATATTAAAAAACATAAAAAATTATAACACAATATGCATAGGATGTGGTCTTGGTATAAATAGCGGAAGTGTTTATCTTGTTAAAAATTTATTTAACTCATTAAAAGACAGCAATATTCCATTTGTTATTGATGCTGATGCAATAAACATTATAGCAAAAGAAAAAATAAAAATTTTGCCTAAAAATAGCATAATAACACCACATCCCAAAGAACTTTCAAGGCTTCTTGACATGGATGTTAATGAAATAGAACAAGATCGTATAAAAGCATGCATAAAAGCTTCAAAAAAATATAACACAATAACAATTTTAAAAGGTGAAAAAACTTTAATATCAAGTTGTGATGGTCAAAAAATTTATATAAATGAAAGTGGAAACAGTGCTTTATCAAAAGCAGGTTCAGGCGATGTTTTGTCGGGTTTAATTTCAGGTTTTTTAGCACAAATTATAAAAGATGAAAGCAATAATGCCTCAACAAGTGAAAAATTAATACAATCAGCAATAATTAGTGTTTATCTTCATGGCCTAGCTGGTGAAGATGCATCTTTTGATTTAACTTCATATTCAGCATTACAAAATGATATTATAAATAGTATAGGAAAACAAATAAAAAATTTAATATAAAGTATTGCAAAAATGACCAAATTGTGATATTATAAATAAGTGCTTGACATGGTTGTGACTTGTTTGTCATAACTTGTAGGTTAAGTTGGTAAAAGGGGGCTTGCTAATGAATATCAGTTTAAAGAATGTAAATAATCAAAATAAAAAAGAATGTCAACCACTTCGTAACAATGCAGGTGTGCAGCCTTTACGTGGTAAAGCGTCAAAAAATACAAGTTTTGCAAGTTCTACAGTTGCGGCACCATCTGATAATTCAAATTCAGTGTCTCAAAAGGATTATGCAGCTTTACAGGCTAAGTATGATGTGGCTTGCCGTATAATAGCATCTCAACGTCTAAATTCACAAAATAAATCACTTAATTATCTTGCATAAAAAAATTATGGAAAATGACAAGTATTTTATAGGCTTTTCTTCAATTGATAATATATCAGCAAATTTTATTGGAAAACTATATAAGTATTTTAATGGTGATATAAAAAAAGCATGGGAAGTTTGTGAATTAGATTTAAGAGAAATTGAAGGATTAAGGAAATCTTCTTGTGAAAAATTTCTAAAAAGCCGTGACAAAACTGATTTAGACAAAGTTTACAATTATATTTTAGAAAATAATATTAAATATTTAACTATTGAAAATGATAAATATCCGGCTCTTTTAAAAGAAATTAAAGAGCCGCCTTTAAATTTGTTTTATCTTGGTGATTTAGAACGTTGCAATTTCAACCGTTGTTTGGCTATTGTTGGTTCAAGAAATGCAAGTAATTCTTCAAAAAAAGTGTTAAAAAATATATTAAATGAACTTAAAAATACAGATTTGTGTGTTGTTTCAGGACTTGCACTTGGAGCTGACACTCAAGCACATTTGTGTGCTATTGAAAATAAATTATCAACTATTGCAATTATTGGCGGCGGATTTAATAAACTATATCCCCATCAAAATAGAAAGTTATTCAATGATATAATAGATAAGTATGGCGTAGTTTTTAGTGAAGCCTGGCCTGATTTTGAGCCTATTGCCTGGAGATTTCCTCACCGCAACCGTATAGTTAACGGTATTTCCAGAGGTACACTGGTTATTGAAGCAAAATTAAAAAGCGGTGCTATAATAACAGCAAATATGTGTTTAGATGAAGGGCGTGAATTGATGTGTATACCTGGAGAAATTTTAAACCCTAATACCCAGGGTATATATCATCTTCTTAAAAACGGGGCAACTCTTGTAACCTGTGCACAGGATCTTCTTGATGCTTTAAATTGGAATTTGTCTACTCAAAAAATAACAAACAATAGTAATTTGGAATTAAATGATATTGAAAAAAAAGTTTATGATTGTATTTCTATAAATACCCCAAATTTTGATGATATTGTTTTAAAAACTTCATTAAATTCTGATGAACTTATGTTATATTTGACAACTTTGGAATTAAAGGGTTTAATAAAACAAGTAGAGGGTAGTCGATATATGGTAATATAAATATGCCAAAAACAAAAGAAAAAGAAAGCGGAGAAATAAAACCTGATAAAAAAGTTAAAAAGAAAACAAAAACTACAAAAACATCCGCAAATATAAAAAAAATAGAAAAAGAAAAAAAATCAACTAAAAAAGAAAAATCAAGTAAAATTGATAATAATAAAAAACTTGTCATAGTTGAGTCACCTGCAAAATCAAAAACCATTCGTAAAATTTTGGGAAATGATTACCTGATTGAAGCAAGTTATGGTCACATACGTGATTTCCCGCCCAAGGTTATGGGATTTGATGAAAAAAAGAATTTTGAACCTATTTTTCAAGTTATACCAGAAAAAAAAGAAGTTGTAAAAAAATTGAATGATATAGCCAAAAAAGTAGGTAAGGTTTATCTTGCATCTGACCCTGACCGTGAAGGTGAGGCAATAGCATGGCATGTTCGTGAAGTGCTTGATGTCGATGACGATAAAATATGTAGAATAGCATTTAACGAAATTACTCCAAAAGCTGTAAAAGAAGCTGTCGAACATTCACGCAGTATTGATATGGATCGTGTTCATGCCCAACAAACAAGACAAATTCTTGATAGACTTGTAGGTTATTCAATAAGCCCTGTGTTATGGGAAAAATTAAAAAACAACAGGCTTTCAGCAGGTCGTGTTCAAAGCGTTGCTTTAAAAATGATATGTGAAAGAGAAAAAGAAATTGAAGCTTTTATACCTCAAGAATATTGGACTATTTCATCTTTATTTGAAGCCAAAGATATTCAATTTGAAGCAATATTGACTAAATTTAAAGGTAAAAAAATAGAAATAAAAAATGAAAATGAAGCAAATGAAATTTTAACAAAACTAAAGGAAAAAGGTGTTGAATTTGTTGTATCTCAGGTACAAGAACGGGAATCAACAAGAAAACCTCAAGCACCTTTTATAACATCAACTCTTCAACGAGAAGCTTCAAACAAATTAGGGTATGGTGTTTCAAAAACCATGCAAATAGCTCAAAAATTGTATGAAGGGCTTGAAATTGATGGCGAGCCTGTCGGATTAATAACTTATATGAGAACAGATTCAACACGTATTTCAGATGACGCTCAAGCTGCCGCTAAGGATTATATTATAAATAATATAGGTGAAAAATATTATCCTCAAACACCAAATGTTTACTCAAAAAGTAAAAAAAATACCCAGGATGCTCACGAAGCAATAAGACCTGCTTATATTGAAAAAACTCCGGAAAGTTTAAAGCATCTTCTTTCAAATGAACAATACCGACTTTATAAACTTATCTGGGACAGATTTATGTCATCTCAAATGTCAAATGCCAAAATTGCAAATTTAAGTATTGAAATAAATGCTCTTGATTATACTTTTCGTACCTCATCTTCAAAAATATTATTTGACGGATTTTTAAAACTATACAATGATTCAGAAAATGAAGACAATGATAAAGATAATAAATTACCAAATTTGAAAAAAAATGATATAGTAAATCTTATAAAATTTGACCCAAAACAACACTTCACTCAACCACCAGGAAGGTTTTCCGAGGCAACTCTCGTTAAGGCTCTTGAAGAATATGGCATTGGAAGACCATCAACTTATGCTCCAATTATTACAAAAATTCAACAAAAAGGTTATGTTGAAAAAAATGATAAAGCTTTATGTCCTACTATTTTAGGGAGAACTGTTGTTGAACAACTGGATGAGCACTTTAAAAATATTATGAATTATGAGTTTACAGCATCAATGGAAACGCAACTTGATGATATTGCAGAGCAAAAAATAGAATGGACAAATGTTCTTAATGATTTCTATCATCCGTTTTTAGATGTTGTTAATCAGGCAAAAGAGAATATGGGAACTGTTTTAATTGATAGCGGCAAAGTTTGTCCAAATTGCGGTAAAAAAATGCTCGTTAAAACAAGCAGGTTTGGCACACAATTTTTAGGCTGCAGCGGATATCCGGAATGTAAAACAATGATGCCTTTAAAAACAGATGATTCTCTTGGGCAAATTAATGAAAAATCTGATGAAAAATGTGAAAAATGCCAAAGCGATATGATTGTTAAACACGGTCCATATGGCCCTTATCTTGAATGTACAAATGAAAATTGTAAAAATCGCAAAGCTATTTTAAAAACCATTGGAGTAAAATGTCCAAAAGAAGGTTGTAATGGTGAAATAGTTGTTCGCAAATCACGTTACGGCAAAATATTTTATGGTTGTAACAAGTATCCCGAATGCGATTTTGTCTCCTGGTATGAACCTGTAAATGAATTTTGTCCAAAATGCAAAAGTATTCTTGTTAAAAATATAACAAAACGGTATAATCGATTAAAATGTTCAAATAAAGAATGTGATTATGTGAGAAATCTTGATGTAGAACAAGAAGATTCATTATAAAGTCGACACTTTTTACAACTTTTGATATCATAAAATTATGGATAAATTTGAAAAAATTCATGAATTAAGGGATATTGTAAAGAATGATAATCAAAACTTTCAAGCTATGCGAGAATTATCAGTTTTACTTCTCGATGTCGGTTTAAATGAAGAAGCTTTAAAGTACTTACTTGATCTGGTTAATATATTTAAAGATGATGATCCACGCCTTTATTATAATTTAGGTATAACCTGGGAAAAGCTTAATAATAATAAAATGGCTGAAAAAAATTATTTAAAGGCTATATCTCTTGATGAAAATGAAACTGATTTTAATTATAACTTAGGACTCCTTTATTTAAACCAGAAAAAATATGATAAAGCATTAAAATACTTCAATAAAGTTATGGAAATTGACAAAAATGATGCTAATACTTATTTTAATTTAGGACAAATATATTTAAATCAACAAAATATTGAGTTTGCTATAAATTCATTTAAAAAAGCTTTTTCATTAAATCCATTTGACAGCATAGCTTTGTATAATCTTGCTTATTGTTATTTCCAAAATGGTGATATCAATCTTTCTATTGAAACATATAATAAACTTATTCAAAAATTTCCTGATTATAGCTGGGCTTATTTTAATTTAGGTTCTATTTATTTTTTGCTTGAAGAAAACAATTTAGCTATTGAATACTTAAAAAAAACTATCAATATAAATCCCAAAGACTTAAATGCATATAAAATACTTGCTAAAATTTATATTAAACAACAACAATATAATAAAGCAATCGAAGTTATTGGAAAAGCACTTGAAATTAACAATTTTGATGGTGATTTATATTATTATCTTTCACGTTGTTATAAAGATAGTGATAATGAAAAATATATCTTAAACTTGAAACAAGCTTTAAAAAATTATCAAAATATAAGTTATGATATTAATTTAATAAAAAAAGAATTAAAAACTTATGATAAATAAGTTATTAATTTAGATAATTAAAGTTATTATTATATTTTTATAAACATTACCTCAATTAATTACCAATGTCGAGCATAAAATAATAACATGCAAATGTTAGACTTATAAATATATAAATTGGGAATATTATAACAAAAAATGGAAAATAATCAAAATAATATAAAAGAACTTGATAATTTAATTTTAAAAGTAAAAGAATCTCAAAAAATATATTCTAAATATAGTCAAGAAGCTATTGATAAAATATTTTATGCATCAGCAAAAAAAGCAAATGATATGAGAATTCCACTTGCAAAAATGGCATTTGAAGAAACAAAAATGGGAATTATGGAAGATAAAGTAATAAAAAACCATTTTGCATCGGAGTTTGTTTACAATAAGTACAAATGTGCAAAAACTTGCGGCGAAATATATAATGATGACATTAATGGCATAAAAATAATTGCCGAGCCACTTGGAGTAATTGCAGGAATTGTGCCCACAACAAATCCTACCTCAACAGCTGTATTTAAAGCATTAATTGCTCTTAAAACCCGCAATGGAATAATTTTTTCGCCTCATCCAAATGCAAAAACATCAACAATTGAAGCATGTAAGGTAATTTTAAATGCAGCAATTGAAGCGGGTGCACCTCAAAATATTATAGGCTGGCTTGACAATCCTACAATTGAATTATCAAATGCATTAATGCATCATAAAGATATTGATGTAATTCTTGCTACAGGCGGACCAAATATGGTTAAAGCTGCATATTCAAGCGGAAAACCTGCTTTAGGAGTAGGCCCCGGAAATGTTCCTGCATTAATTGATGAAAAAGCAAATATTAAAGAAGCTATTTCTTCAATTATTCTTTCTAAAACTTTTGATAATGGAATGATTTGTGCATCAGAACAATCAATTATTGTTGTTGAAAGTGTATATCAACAAGTTATTGATGAACTGGTTTATCGTTGTTGTCATATTTTAAGCGAAGAAGAAAAACAAAAAGTTTCAAATACTATTTTTATTGACGGAAAACTTAACGCAAAAATAGTTGGTCAAAGTGCCTATAAAATAGCCCAAATGTCAAATATTGAGGTTAAAGAAAATACAAAAATATTAATAGGTAAAACATCATTAATCTCTCGTGAAGAACCATTTTCTCTTGAAAAATTGTCTCCTGTAATTGCATTATACAAAGCTTGCGATTTTGAAGATGGTGTAAATATTGCAAAAAAACTTGTAAATCTTGCAGGAAAAGGTCATACATCAGTTTTACATACTGATTCACGTTTTAATGAAAGAATTAAATATTTTAGTGAAAATTTAAATACAGGACGTATAATAATAAATTCTCCATCTTCACATGGTGCTATTGGTGATATATATAATTTTAAACTTGATCCTTCTTTAACTTTAGGCTGTGGTTCATGGGGTAAAAATTCAACAAGTGAAAATGTTAATATTAAACATCTTTTAAATTATAAAACAGTTGCTGTAAAACGTGAAAATATGCTCTGGCAAAAACTTCCACCAAAAATATATTTTAAACGTGGAGCTGTTGATCTTGCATTAAAAGAATTAAAAGATAAAAAAAGAGCTTTTATTATAACCGATAGATTCTTATTTAATAAAGGTATTGCCTTTAATATTACAAAAATTCTTGAAGAAATAAATGTAGATTATCAAATATTCTTTGATATAAAACCTGATCCTGATATTAAAACGGTAAATGAAGCTTTAAATATAATTAATTCATATAATCCCGATGTAATAATAGCACTTGGCGGCGGCTCACCTATTGATGCAGCAAAACTTGTATGGTTATTATATGAACAAGATCAAACACAATTTAATGATGTTGCTTTAAGATTTATGGATATACGAAAACGTATCTGCAAAATTAAACAACTTGGAGAAAAAGCCATATTTGTTGCAATACCTACAACTTCAGGCACAGGCTCAGAAGTTACTCCTTTCACTATAATAACTGAAAATAATTCACATATAAAATATGCTATTGCTGATTATTCGCTCATGCCAAATATGGCAATTATTGATCCTAATTTTGTTGATGATATGCCAAAAAATTTAACGGCATCTTCAGGTATTGATGCTTTAGTCCACTCAATTGAAGCTTATGTAAGTATTATGGCATCTAATTTCACAAATTCAAATGCCTTAGAGGCTATAAAGCTTATTTTTAAATATCTTAAACGTTCTTACGATAATGGAAAATCTGATCCTGTTGCACGTGAAAAAATGCACTATGCTGCAACTATTTCCGGAATGGCTTTTGCAAATTCATTTCTTGGCATATGTCATTCTCTTGCTCATAAATTAGGAGCAACATTTAATATTCCTCATGGCATATCAAATGCTTTGCTTATTTGTCAGGTTATAAAATATAATTCAAATATATGCCCCACAAAAATGGGACTTTTTCCACAGTATAAATATCCCGATGCTTTAAATAGATATTGTCAAATTGCTGATGAGCTTTGCATAAATGGAGAAAATGAAAGTCAAAAAGTTGATAATTTAATTAACGAAATTCAAAAGCTAAAAGTCGATATTGATTTACCTTTATCTATAAAAGATTATGGAATAGCTGAAAAAGATTTTTACTCAAAACTTGATGAAATTGCGTTACTTGCATTTGACGACCAATGCACGGGAGCTAATCCTGTTTATCCATTGATAGAAGAACTAAAACAAATTTTAATTGATGCATATTGGGGAAATATATAAAAAATTAGATAACCATATAGAATATTACACAAAAAATAAATTTATATTTTTATTAATTCTATTATTTTTTCACGGCTTTTTAATATATTATTTTCTTCTTCTAACACCTGTTTCACTATTTCATTTTGAACACTAATATCAATTTTTGGAAAGTAAAAATTTAGCAGCTCATCTTTTTTTACATATTTTCTATTAGTACTTCCACTAACATAATTATCAAAATATTCTTGTACATTCTGGTTTCTAAACATTAATTCTAAAAATTTTGGATTATATTTTTTTATATCTATTTCAAGCATTTCTCGATTTGCTGTAATAACAGAATTATAACAATTTTCCGGAACTACAGCAAAAGCACCATTTTTTGTATCAACCTTACACCACAATAGATGATTGGGTTTAGCTTTATAATAACTTGTACCGCTAAGAATTTCATATCCTTTTTTAATTTCTTTGGAAATTCCTAAACCATAACTTTTTACACCTAAAATCTCATAATCTAAATTTTCATTTATAGTAATTTTTTCTTTTTTACAAGGTAACAAAAATTCAGCTAATTTATATAAATCACAAGTCTTAAAAATAAGTCTAGCAAATTGTTTTGGATTAATATACTTCTTGCCTTGCAATACATAATTGTTATTCTTTATTTTTTCAATATCGACAGAAATATCTGAAGAATCCTTATTGAAAAATTTATCAAGATCACTTTCACCTTTAAGCTTTTTTCGAACTTTATCTAAAGAATATCCATCATTTTTTACAAAATAAAACTTAATATTATTAGTTGATATATTCTGTTTAATTTTAGTTAAATGCAAAATACTCGCCTGAACATTTGTATATGGTTCAAAAACTCCACCTGGCAATGATATAATATTCTCTATTTTACAAGTTTTATATATTTCTTCCCTTAAAAGTTTGTAATTTTTATCAAAAAGAACTTTTTCAGGCACAATAATTCCAATTCTACCATTAGTAGAGCATTTGTTAATAGCCTTTATACAATGTTGAATACATATACTGTTAGCATCTTCTGTTGGGATTTTGTATAAAGAACCATAATTTGTTTTTTGAGAAAATGGCATATTGGTAATGACAACACTATACTCATCTTCTACAGGGTTGGCTAAACTATCAATTCGTTTTATGTTATTATGCCCATCACCCATTAATATCATATTCATTTTTGCAATTTTAGCTGTAGACGAAATTTCACGACCAAAAATAGTCCCTGTTTTTAATATATTTAGTGTTAAATCATTTTTTTCTGATGTTCTATATAAATGCTTGAAAACCTCTATAAGCATCCCGCCAGTACCACAGAAAGGATCATAAATTGTTTCTCCAAGCTTAGGATTTAACAGTTGTACTAAAAATTTTACTATATGCCGTGGAGTAAAATATTCTCCTAAATCTTTTTCTCCTGCATTATATGTTTTCAAAAAATACTCAAAAGCATCACCTTTAATATCTGTTTCAATATCAGTTAATTGCAATGGATCCAGTTCTTGTATTATTTCTTTAAGAACTCTTGAATTAGTTATAGGAGTATCCCCAAAAATTGACTCTCCATTGTTTCTGTAATAATTATCAAATTGCTTTAAAACAGTATCATTAATATAACTTGTAAGTTCATTTCCGCTTTTCTTTCTAAACGCTTTCCATAAATATTCCTTAGGAATAATATTTGTTTCATTATTTGCTCTTTTTATCTCTTGTAATTCGCTTATTAGTTTTAAAAATAGAATATTAGAAAAAGCACTAAATCTTTCATGTCCTGCTTTTAAACCTTCATCTCTCAACAAATTATTTGCTTTTTTAAATATACCAATTAACTCATTTCTTGATTTAATTACAATAGGGTTGATAGTATTTATACAAGGATTATCTACAAATTCACAAGCTGTTTTTATATTAAAAAATGTTGAAACTTCTTCACCATCAATAAATAATATTTTCCCGGATTGAACATGAACAGCTTTAACCTTGATACCGTTTGTTGCTATTACTATTGGTGCGTTTATTAGCCGAGCATAATTCAGACCTTGAGTTAAAGCTTCATCTATTCCTTTATTAGGTCTTTTTGCTTCTATAATTATCAATGGAGTATCTTTGTCATACAATACATAATCAGGCTTCAATCCATTTAATGCCTGTTTTTCATACTCTGTTTTTGGTTGTTGTTTATAAACATTCCTATATACTGATTTAGTACTATCAATCCAACCTAAATCTCGTAATTGCAAATCTATCTCAGTTTCTACATCTCTTTCTATTGGTTCAACTGCCAAGTTAAAAACCCTCTTAGTTTAATGAAACATTTAGTTAAAATCCTATTATAATTATACTAAAAACTCATATTAATGTAAAATTTTAGCAATGTAACCAAAACTTATTTTTCCATAAAATCTTTTAGAGTTTTAAAATATTCATCATTATTTTTAGCATATTTTTCATTAAATTCAATATATTTTGTAAACTTATTAAAAGCATGTTCGGATATAATATGTTCAATTTGACAGGCATTTTGATTGGATTCTTCATCATTTAAATTAAGAACATTTTTAAAAAATTTATATAAAGTTCTATGTTTTTTGATAATTTTCTTGGCAACATTAACACCCTCTTGTGTAAGAGTTAAAACATCATATCTTCCATAATTTACAAGCCCTTTAGCTGCAAGAGACTTCAAAGCTTCTGTAACTGATGAACGGCCAACATTTAAAAATCTGGCAACCTCAATAGCTTTAACAGCCTGCTTTTCTTCAATAATTAAATAAATAGCTTCAAGATAATTTTCTAAACTTGCAGATATTTTTTTCTTTGACTGATTTGAAACCATAAGTTTAATTTTAGCTTTAGTTAAAACGATTGTCAACTATTTCTCAAACCCAAATTTGAAAATAATCCACTATACTGATAGGAACTTTGATTAAACATTTGTTCAATAATTTTATAATCAGCTTCCAATTTTGCCATAAGTTCATCATTTTTAGATTTTAAAGAAGAAATTCGATTATTATATTCATCTAATTTATTGTTACTATTTGAATAGATACTTGCAAATTTTCCTTTAACAAACAAATCAATAGAAGATACAATTGTATCTTGCAAATTTGACAAATAATTTGTAAAATTCATATTTTCATTTAAAGTATTTAACAATTTATCACTATCAACATTTAAAACAGAACCTCTTGAACTTTCATCATAACCAAATGTAAAACCAACAATTGACCCGTATGTTCCTTCACTTTGATTAACAACATTATTCATATTTTTTATTAGCTCATTAATTGCCATTTTATCTGAAAATGATGTAGTGTTATCAATAAGATTATTTATTTTTGAAGCTTGTTTCAAAACATTATTATAAGCATTAACAAATTCATCTATAATTTTTTTGTTGCTTTCATCAATTTGTTCATTTACACTATTTATAACATCTTCAATACCTTCTAAAGATCCTCCTTCATTTGATGATGTTTCTATCTTGATATTAGTTTCTCTTATATCACCAATTTTAAAGTCGTCGTCATTTTTAACTTCAAATGTAACACTTCCATTTTCGTTTCCATTTTCATCATATTGGCTTATAGTATAATAAAATTTATTATCAGTTGCATTTTTTGTAATAGTTTGAACTGTTAAAGGATTGCCTTCATTATCAGTTCCTGAAATTTGCATTTGATTTTCATTTATTTTTTCTATATTAAGATTATAATTATTGCTGCTTAAATTTCCTGTTTTTTCAATCATTTGAATAATATTTGTTGCACCTGATAAATCTTCAATCACTATATCAGGTGTTGCTGCTGTGGCTTCATTAACTGTTATGGTATGTTCACCTAGTTTAAATACATCAATATTAAATGAACCAAGCATAACATTTTCATCATTAGATGACATATTTTTTACAATAGTTGAAAATGAAATACCATTATCATCAATAGAACTTGTAATATTTCCTATCTCATAATTTATACCATCTTCATTTTTTACAGTTATCGTAACATCATCAGGTAAAGTTTGAACATTTGTATTAGTTGAATATACTCCATCTTTTATGGTAATAAATCCTAAATTAAGCAAAAAATTTTGTGAATAACCATTTCCCGATGCAAAATCAATATAGCTTAAATACCCGTCAGTCCTTTTTATTTGTAAAGAGCTAGTTATATCATTAAAAGAAGCTTCAACACCAGTATTAGCGTTATTAATTGCATCAATTAATTGATTTATAGTCCAACTTTGTTTTATTTCAATACTTGGTCCTCCATTTATTGTAATTGCATCATCCCATGCCAACCCCAAAGCTGATAGATTTTTATAATAATTTCCTGCTTCATCACCTTGAATCTTTGCTTCAAACTGATATTCTTCTACAACCGGCTTTAACATATTAACAATTGAGCTTGAACCACTAATTTGAATATTACTACGAGGTATAAAACCGCTATTACTAATAAAGTTTTGTGTTAAAAGATCATAATTAAAACCTATTTTTTCTTGCATAAATATTTTAAATGCATCAACTGTGGTATTTGAGTCTATATTAAAAATCTCTTCATTACCATTAATATTAATTATTAAATCACCTTCTGTAATTTTATTATTAGAGTCTGTGTCATATGAATAGTTTATTAATTTATCATCAATTGTAGGCGGTGCATCATCACCGGTTTTCGCATTTATAGTAACTGTTGTATCAACCAAAGATATTAATTGAAAGAAGGCATTATTTCCACTTGTTATATTTCTAATATTAATGGTATTATCACTGCTCACTTCAAGACCAAGCCCTTTAACAACATCAAGGACAGTATCACCTTCTTGTGGTGCATAATCTTTTCTAACGTCATTTATTGTGATAGTATATCTTATTTTAGGATCAACACTATTTGACATTATTGAAGAAATATCTGCTTCCATTGTATAGTCAGAGAGATTATAATAATTTTCTAAATTATTATCATTGAAATCTAAATACTTTAATATATAGGTAGTGCTGCCATCTTTGATCGTATATTGGTTTATAGTCGAAGTAAATTTTATATTAGATTCATTAACTTGCATACTAATGCCACCATTTGAACCGCCTAAGTAATAAGAATTGCCATAAGTTCCTTCATTCGCTATTGTACCTTCCCATGTTTTTGAATTTGTCCCTAATCCATCATCAATAGTTAAATTCAATATGCCTGAAAAATTTACGTCTTCAAAATTAGTATAAAATCCTTGGAAATCCGATGTATCAATTGTGCCATTGCTTAATGCACTTGCTAAAGAATCTAAATTCAAAACATCAACAACACTTCCTTCACTTGTATTTGAGCTTGAAAAGCTTAAACTTTGATATCCTAAACCTGTATTCATTTGAATACTAATTTTTCCATTTAAATCTATTGAAGCACCTTTAATAATATTGGACTTATTATTAAGATTGTTTAGAAAATCATTAATTGTAGTCTGTTCATTTATATCAATAATTATTTCTTCTGTGTCTCCAACTATAACAGTCACCGTTTCACTTGGTCCTTGAATATTATAGCCAGCCAACTCAAATATTTTTTGACTGCCAATGTGTTCTTTCTTAAATTTAATATCGTCAAATCCACTAGAAGATTCAGCATAAATAGAATCCCCTGAGACATTTATTGTATAATCTCCAGGTGCAAAAGTTCCTTCATAATTTCCAACATTTATTGCATATAAATCATTTGAAACAACACCTGCAGGTTTTGAAGCCTGCCCTTTTATTATTAAGTCATTTGTTATTGTAATAAGAGAGGAACTGCCTTGTGAAATATTTATATCAGAATTAACTTTATTTTTTAAACCCGCCAGATTTTGAGTTTTTGTCGACAAAATAGCAAGCTGAGATTTTAAATTGTCAAGATAACTAATTTTATTTGTCAAACTTTGAGCCTTGGATTCATATTTTGATATTAAATTTTGATTTAAACTACTTGTCTTATCAAGCATATTTGATTTTATTAAACTAAGTAAATTATCACTTCCATAACCTGAACTGCTTCCCCATAAAGCTTGAGCAGCATATTGATTATAATTTAATAAAGATGACATCAAAAAATCACTCCAAACTTTATATATTATAACTATTCCACATTTATTGTAGTAGTAAACACAATGTTAAGTTTTATATATTTTACTTTTTATAAAACAAGTGATATAATACTTACTAGCTTTATACGGGTTCAATTTTGTTCCTACATCTTTATAAATAGGGTACAAGTTGCTCTTTTAATACCGAAGTAGACCGGGGGGATTATGTATTTTAATCATAAACCCAAAAAATTTAGGGAATAATGTATATATGTATTTAAATTATAAATATCTATATAGTATTAAAATAAATATCCTCATTGCCGGAAATGGAATGTATTTAGGCGCTAACCCACCTGCAGGAGCTTTGCAGGTAACAAAATCACCCGTATAGGGCTTTTTTATATATTATTTAAATGGTTGAATTGTCTTTATTTATAAAATAAATATGGTATAATTATTTTTATAAAAATTAAAAGTAAATACGGAAATATTATGCAACAAGTCTCAAATGAAAATAAAGGAACAAATGTAAATTCATTAAAAGAATCTTTAGATGGTCTTTTTAATATAAGTAATTTAATCACAAAACCAACTATATTAATAGTTGATGATGAAGAAAATAATCTTCAACTTTTAGTTCGCACATTTAGATCAAGTTATTCTATCTTAACGGCACAAAATGGTGAAGAAGCTTGTGAAATTGTAAATAAACAAGGTGAAAATATTTCACTTATTATAACCGACCAGATTATGCCTGTTATGACAGGTGTTCAATTCCTCAAAAAAATTACACCACAATATCCTAATATTGTAAAAATATTATTAACGGGCTATTCTGATTCAAATGATATTATTGATGCAATTAACCATTGTAATATATACCAATATGTCTTAAAACCATTCACTCCAACGGATTTAAAGTTTATTGTAAGTCAAGCATTAACCAAATATAATCTTGCAAAATCAAACCTTTTAATGATAAAAGACTTAAAAGAATTATTTTATAACACTTTAAAAGCAATATCATCAGCACTTGATTCAAAAGATCCTTATACTCATGGTCATTCAATGCGTGTTACAATGTATTCACTTATCCTTGCAAGAAAGCTTAATTTAGATGATAAAATGCTTGAAGAAATAGAAACAGCAGGTTTACTTCATGATATCGGTAAAATAGGTATACCACAAAACATATTATGTAAACCCGGTAAGTTAACAGATGAAGAATTTGCCATTATGAAATCACATCCAGAGAAAGGTGAAAAAATTCTTATGGGAATTAAGAGATTATCCATCATTTCAAATTGGCTCAAAACTCATCATGAAAGATGGGATGGCAAAGGCTATCCTCTTGGCTTAAAAGGTGAAGAAATACCATTTTCATCAAGAATTATTGCACTTGCCGACACTTATGATGCAATGACTTCAACACGTTCCTACCGTAAAGCACTTACTCATGAAATTGCTATTTCAGAAATTGAAAAATGTGCAGGAACTCAATTTGACCCTAACTTAGCTAAAATGTTTGTTGAAGTGCAAGATGAAATCCTCGAAGCAAAAAATAACCCCGAGGAATATTACAAAAAATATAGCTATATCTATAAAAACTCTAAATTTATATAGATATTTTTATGTGCATTTTCTTGTATACAAAAGAAAACCTACACACAAGCACTAAAGCCACCGCCTCCGCCGGAGCAGCCGCCTCCACCACCGGATGAAGAACCCGAACAACCACCTCCACCACCTGAGCCGGATGATGCTGAAGATGAACTGCCGCTACTTCCACCTGAGCAATCCGCACCACCACCCCCGGATGCACTTGATGATGTCGAAGAAGATGAATATACACCTGCACTTGCTACGCTGCTTGAATTTGTAAATAATGAAGCTAGTGAACCTGATGTTTCTGTGTTATTTGAAGCTAGTGAACCTGATGTTTCTGTATTGTTTGATGCAGTTCCCTGCATTGTATTATTTGTTTGTCTAAAATTTGATGCTGTGCTAAAACCTAATGCCATAAAAAAACTCCCTTACTATTTATTTAATATATATATATAAAAAAATATAGGGAGTTAAAATTTCACGTTTTATTTATTTTGTTACAATTCTTTACAATAGCTAAAAAAATAACTATACTTTTAAACCTTTTAAGTCATCTAATTTTATCATATTTTGATCACAATAAGCATACACATTTTTTGCATTAGATTTATATGCATCATTTGCAACTTTAATATATCTTTTTTTAATGAAAGTCATAAAAGTATCTTCATCTTTATACTTTTTCTTATGTTCTCTTATAACCTTACCTTGTCTATCATATAAAGACACACTAGCTTCATGTTTTGTATCATCTTTTTCAAAATGGCTTTCAACAACTTTATTTTGCCCATCTTCTAAATCGCTATAATAATTTGTTTGTTTATAGTCAAAAGATATCCCATTTTGAGGATTATGATATTTATAGGAACCAGGAGGAACAATATTTCCATTTTTATCTTCTTTTAAAACCATATATGAACCATCGGTAACTTCTGTCATTTTTGGTGTAAGAACTGTAGTACTTTTCAATTTTCCATCTTTATTATAAAAATTTAAATTAAATATATTATCTTTACTACGTTGAAGCTTAAAATATTCACCAGTTTTATGATTTGTAAGAGTATCCTCATTTATATCAGTATTGTAATACCTTGATGCTATTTTTTTTGTTAATGCAACATTTTCATTAGCTTCAACAAAATCATTCAACATATTATTTTTTTCATCTTTAGTTTTCAATTTAACAACACTTTCATATTGAACATCTTGAGGATCTTTATTAAAGAAAGTAGTAAACTTATAAGAAGCGGGATTATCTTTAGATACCTCAACATTGTATAATGGAAGAGTATAATTATAAAAACTTCTGCTATCAGAATAGGTTATAACTAAAGGTTCAACAGGATTTGCAGGTTCAAGACTCATTACACCTTCATTATTTTTATTCATATTAAAATAATATACAATATCTTTATAATTTACCTTTAATTGATTCTCATTATTTTTTAAATCACCACTTTGATTAAATTTAGAAAAACTGCCATCCGAGCTTTCTGGTAAACTATAATCAATTTTATTTTTTGAAAGCTTAACATTAAGGTTTTTTACTGAAATATCATTTTTTTTTGACATTTTTTTTATTTTATCTTTATTTTCAAGAAGAGTTGATACAACCAATTTTCCATTTTCTGATTTTGTTTTTAACCCATTTTTTATTTGCTGTGCCGGTTTAAAAGTTATGCGCTGAACTGAAGACATAGATAATTTCTCCTTATGTTAATACAATAGTAATTGTAACACAACCAACTTCAATAGTAAAGTTATGATTAAGAATTATTAAATTATTTATAATTAATAAAATTAAAATTTATCTATAATTGTCTTATATAAAGCATCAAAAGTTACTTTAAAATCAATATCATTGTCAACAGATGCTGATCCTTGTGCATAATTTGGTTTTCCACCACCTTTTCCACCAATTTTTTCAAGAATTTGATTTAAAATAACTTTTGCATCCAAATTACTCTTAATATATTTATCACTTATTTTTACAATAACTGAAACTTTATTATTGTCGTTGTTAATATCTCTATTCTTAGATGCTAAAACAATAATACTTTCTTTATATCTATCACTTAACATATCAACTACATTTTTTAAATATTTAGGATTAACATCATTTATAAATTTTATAAGTATTTTTCCATTACCATCATTTAAATCACAAAATTCATTATAAAGCTCACTTATTTTAGATTTAATAATATCAGATTCAAGTTTTATTATTTGCTTTTCTAAATTTTTACTATCAACAATTAACTTATTAACACGACTTAAAATTTCATCAGGTCTAGCTTTTAACAATTCAACTAATTTATCAAGTTCAATAGCTTTTTTGTTAATATATTCTATTGCAAAATTTTCGCAACAAGCCTCAATACGCCTAACACCACTTGATATTGCAGACTCTTGCAGTATTTTTACATATTTTAACTCACTTGTATTTTTAACATGGGTGCCGCCGCATAACTCACAAGATACATCACCTATTTTCACAACTCTTACTTTTGCATCATATTTTTCATTAAACAATGCCATTGCACCTGTTTTTTTTGCTTCATCAATATCCATAATTTGAGTATTTTGAGCTAGATTTTCATTTACCCAATTATTTATAATATTTTCAACTTCAAATAAATTATCTTTCGTTAAAGCATGAGAATACGAGAAGTCAAATCTTGTTCTTCCTTCTTCAACCTGAGAACCCATTTGATGAACCTCATTGCCTAAAACTTTTATTAAAGCTGCCTGAAGTAAGTGTGCTAATGTATGATGACAAGCTATATTTTGTCTTTTTTCTTTATCAACTTGAGATAAAACAATATCATTAACTTTAATTTCACCTTTTAAAATTTTAATCCTATGAACAAATAATTTATTAACCTTAAAAACATTAACAACTTTGCCTTCAAAATTATCATTATATATTTTTCCACTATCACAAATTTGTCCGCCGCTTGTTGCATAAAATGGTGTTTTGTCTAAAATTATATCTAATATCTTTTCATCATTTTTATTTTCAACTATTGCTACAACCTTTGAATCATTTTCAAATAAGTTTTGATAACCTGTAAAATTTGTAATTCCATATTTATTTTCAATTTCAACATAAACTAAATCATCTGTTAAAATAACTTTTTGAGCGGCATCTTTGGCTCTTTGCTTTTGTTCTTTCATACAACGATTAAAGCCTTCAATATCAACTTTAACATTATTTTCATTTGCTATTTCAACTGTTAACTCAAGCGGAAATCCGAATGTATCGTACAATTTAAAAGCATTTTCACCACTTATCATCTTATCATTTTGGTTTAGAAGTTCATTTAATAATTTTTCACCACGTTGAAGTGTTCCTTGGAATTTTTCTTCCTCTTCCTTAATTACACTAATAATTTTATCTCGTTTTTCTTCTAATTCAGGGTATACTTTTTTATATTTATCAATAACGAAAGAAACAAGATTAAACAAATTAGGCAGTTTTATACCAAGAATCATAGCATGTCTTAAAGCACGTCTTAAAATCATCCTTAAAACGTAATTACGACCTTCGTTGCCTGGTATTAAACCATCAGATACCATAAATGTACAACATCTAATATGATCAGCAATAATACGTAAACTAATATCAGTTTTTTCAGATTTATGATATTCAATATTTGCAAGTTTTGCAACTTCTTCCAAAATAGGAAACAATAAATCTGTTTCAAATGTTGAACTTTTGCCTTGACATACCATAGCGATACGCTCTAAGCCCATTCCGGTATCAACGTTTTTTTTCTCCAAAGGAGACAATTTGCCATCTTCATCTTGAAATAATTCCATAAAAACAAGGTTCCATATTTCAACCCATCTATCACACTCGCAAGTTGAGATAGAACAATTAGGCGAGCATTTATACTCTTCTCCTAAGTCATAATGTATTTCAGTACATGGTCCACAAGGCCCTGTTGGTCCCGGAGGTCCCCAAAAATTATCCTTCTTTCCTTTACGAATAATACGTTTTTCATCAATACCAACAACTTCATGCCATATTTTAAACGCTTCGTCATCATCTTTGTATATTGTTATATATAGCCTATCTTTATCGAGTTTCAAATATTCAGTTACAAATTCCCAAGCCCAAGGAATAACTTCTTTTTTAAAATAGTCACCGAAACTAAAATTTCCAAGCATTTCAAAAAAAGTGTGGTGTCTTGGAGTTCTACCCACATTTTCAATATCAGAATCCTTGCCTCCGGCTCTTGCACATTTTTGACAACTTGTTGCTCTTGGTGGATTATATGGAGCTTTTTTTAACCCTAAAAATATAGGAACAAATTGTAACATTCCTGCTGTAGTTAACAAAACCGTAGGATTATCAGGTACTAAACTTGAACTTTTAACTATTGTACAATTATGTTTTTCATTAAAATAATTTAAAAACATACTACGTATTTGCTCTCCGGTTAATTTTTCCATATTACCACCTTATTCTTTAACTTTCTTAATTTTATTTTATTATAAAAATAAATAAAAAAAAATGAGAGTTAATTAATCATTAACTCTCATTTTTATTTTTATATATCCCCTATGAATTATATTTTTGACAATATATTCATAAACGATGGTTGTTTTTCTTGATTTTGATCATTTGCAGCTGTTTGTTCTTTTTGGGCTTCATTTAACATACTTAGATACAATATCTTATTTGCTGTTAAATTATCAACATCTGTGAATCTTAATCCTGCAATATTTGTTGATTGGTCAACCCTCATAACTTTTGCTGTTGCTTCAACTTCTATTCCTTTGTAAGCAAAGCTTACTTTTACTTCATCATTAATCTTCAAACTACCATCAGTTTTTACAGCTAAACCTGTTTTTGATATATCTAAGATATTTTGAATATGTTCACTTGCTGCCCCAAGAGATAATGAATCGCCATTTACACCATATCTTATTGATTCACGTTTTAATTCCAAGAAATTATTATCTTCTTCTCTATCGTATATTAATCTTGTTGGATCATTATCTCTAATTATTGGTAAATTAGAATTATCATTTCCTGGATTTGGTGTCGGATCTATAGGTGTAACTGGAGGTATATTTGGTTCATCAGGGAATGGTGTACGTGTTACATCTAGTGTAATATATGGATCTTCAGTTGTATTTCTTGGTGTTTCAATACTATATTCGTGATCTTTAACGTCTCCATTTACATTACCTGGATTATTGATATCTCCACTACCATTGTTTTCAACAAGTACATCATTTCCATCAACATTACCATTTATGTTAACTTCACCACCATTATCTGAATTTGATATTGTTACATTATCACCATCAACATTGCCATTAACATTAACGTCACCGCCATTGTTAGTTATTGTAACATCACCACCTTGAACATCACCATTTGTTGTTATTCCATCATCACCTGAGTTTTGAATTAAAGTACTATCATCACCTGTGATATCACCATCTATTATTATACCTCCATCTCGATTTGGTGAATCCTGATCTATTCTATCTACATCAAGTGTGATTAAACCATCATTATGTTTGATTTGTGGTGTTTCTATATCGTATGTTTGATTTTGTATTAATATTTTACCTCCATTTACATCACCGCCTATTGCGATATCACCTGAACCTGCGTTTTCAATTAATACTATATCATTACCTTGAATATTTGAATTAATTGTAACGCCTCCTGTTCCTTGATTTGATTGTGTTATAATTACTTCATTTCCGGTTACTGTTCCACCATTGTTCAAGTTTATTGCACCACCATTATTAGTTATTGCAACTATATCATTACCTTGAACATCACCGTTTGATGTTATACCATTAGTTCCTGAATTTTGGATATAAACTTCATTTCCGGTTATGTCTCCGTTTGAAATTATACCACCACCAAGGTTTGGTGAAGCATTCTCATTACGCTCAACACCTAACAATATATAATTACCTTCCGGTACACGTGGTGTTTCCATATCATATGTTTGATTTTCAAGAAATATACGTTGTCCAGATAGTGAACTTGTCTCTGTTAACTCTATATTACCATTTCCTGAGTTTTCAACAACAACATCACCATTATTTGCTTGAATGTCAGCTGCTATATTTATACCACTTGTAGCATTGCTTGAATTTGATATTACTACATCTCGATATTGAGCTATAATATCAACATTTCCAATATTAATTCCACCATTATCATTAGTTATCATTAAATTATCGGATGTTATATTATTATTTATAGCAATTCCTTCACTACCTGCATTTTGTATAAATACATCACCTCCACTTATTGTTCCGTTTGCAACTATACCGCCATCAACATTTTGTGATGCTTGATTTACACGATTTACATCAAGAACTATATAGTCATTATTAAATGAAACATGTGGTGTTGTTATATCATAGGTTTGATTTTCTACTATAACATAACCACCATTTGCATTTAAATTACCATTCAATACTATTGAGCCAGGTGCTGCATTTTCAATTGTTAACATACCACCATTTTGAGCTGTGATATTTGAACCTACAGTTATACCGCCATTTGCATTGTTTGAATTTGAAACAGTAACATTATTACCGATTATATTTCCACTTTCTAAATTAATGCTGCCACCATTATTTGTAATCAACACATCACCTTGAGATGTGATATTTGAATTAGCCTCAATACCTTGACTGCCAGAATTTTGAATATAAACATTACCGCCTGTTATTGCTCCTGTTGTAAATATACCACCATCAACATTTTGTGATGCTTGATTTACACGATTTACATCAAGAACTATATAGTCATTATTAAATGAAACATGTGGTGTTGTTATATCGTATGTTTGATTTTCAATCAATACATTTCCATTATTACCTGTAAGATTTCCATTAACTACAATATTACCACTACCTGCATTTTCAAGTAATAACATTTCTTGTGACAATATATTTGAACCAACATTTATACCACCTGTTGTGTTATTTGATGCTGATACTATAACGCTATTACCTGATATGTTACCATTTTGCAAGTTAATACCTGCGTTATCACTTGTTATCATTAAATTACCAGATGCTGTTATATTATTGTTTGTTGATATACCATTAGCACCTGAATTTTGGATGTATACATTATTACCTGCAAGAGTTCCATTTGCAACAATTCCACCATTTTTATTAGTTGAATCCACACTATTACGTGTCAATGAAACTGCATCAGAAGTTTCTACATCCGATTTATTTATTGCTATTTGATAATTTTGATTTTGTATTGACAAATCTCCATTATTTGCATTTATGTTTCCATTTAAAGCTATATCTGTATTTGATGAATTTTCAATTAATGTAAAGCCATTTGTATTCATATTCCCTACATTAAATGATGAACCATTTACATTGCTTATAACTGTGTTACCTTGTGAAGTATTATTAATAGCTCCTGTTATATTAAATGCACCTTCTGCACCTTGTACTATTAATGTGTCTCCATTTGTTGTAACTGAACCAGATATATTCAAATCACTACCATTTACATCATTATATATTGTTGTTTTACCACCTGCAAATGTGTTTGAAATATTTATACTATCTGTTCCATAATTAGCTACAAGAGTATCGCCTGTTGAGTTAACAACTCCTTGCATATTTATCCCGCCTTGTCCCTCTTTAATAACTGCAAGTGAACCGGCATTTATATTTGTATTGTTACCAACATTTATGGATACATTACTTGTGTCTTTTATTGTTGTTTTGCCACCGCTTGTGGTATTTGTTCCATTAGCCAATGTTATACCTTGTTGACCTTCATTGTATAATGTCAAATAACCATCGGTTGTTATATCTTTTGATATTGCTATTCCGCCATTTGCTCCTGAGTTTGTTTGCTCAACTGTGATACCGGCTACATTATCAACAACATCGCCTGTTATATTGATTAAGCTATTTCCTTTGTTTGTTATTGTTGTTGCATTTTGTGCACCAAGTGTTCCTGAAACATTTATACCGCCTGTATTGGATGCTTCATTAACTATTTGGGTTGTGCCTTGTGTTGTTCCATTATTTAAAGTTCCTGCAAGATTTATAGCACCTGTTGTATTATTTTGTACAAGAACATCACCATTTGCATTAACTGTTCCGGTTAAATTAATATCACCTTCATTGTCGTTTTGTACCACTAAACCACCTGTTGTTATAGTGTTATTAATGTTAATATCAGCAATACCTGTGTCATTAATAAATGTTGTTCCGGCTGCATTTATAGCGTTATTAAACATTATACCTCTATTACCGGAATTTATAACATCAACACCGCCTGCACTTATAATGCTGCCATTTATATTAACACCGCCTGAACTTCCAGTGCGTGTCAAAGAAACAACACCATTAACACCTTTGCTTTCAAGAACTGCACTATTTGCTATATATAAATCTTTTAAATTTGCACTATCTTGCCCAAAGAATTCAGTCAAAAGTATCTGATTATCTCTTATATTGATACCCCAAGGGGTAAATCCTTGAAAATTATCTTTATTTTCATTTATATTCAGATCTTTACTATACATATAAGTAGTATCAGAAACACCATCAGCACTTCCTTTATGAACAATATTAATATCTTTATCAGATGTTAACTTGCCGCCAACTGATAAACCACCTTTTGATGTTTCTGTTGTTTCAATATTAATACCATTATAATTTGCACTTCCATTATTAGTGCTTGTTATAGTTCCATTTGCAATAATAGAACCTGAATTACTTTCGATATTAATATTTCCGTTTGCAGTTGTTGTTCCATAATGATAAATTTCTCCTTTTTTAACTGGATTTAATGAGTCTGCTTGTGAAGTTTTTACATTAACATCTCCATTTTCAAGATTTATGTTACCATTTAAATATATATCACCTTGCACAACACTACTATTATTTAAAACAGCTAAATTACCGCTATCATAAATATTTATATCATTAAGTAAATATATCTGACTACCCTCACCATCAGAACTTGCAACTATATTAACATCACCATTTGTAATATTAAAATTAGCAGTCTTATCAAAACCAATTGAACCACCATTTTCAGTTGTTTGTATGATATTTAAGTCTCCATTATTAATATTAATATCACCTAAGCCATATAAACCAAAATTCGAACCAGAATTAATCGTTACATGATTTTTTATTGTTACACCAGCACCTTCAACATTATTTTGGTTATCCACATTTATATCACCCAAAAGTATCATCTGTAAACCAGCATTTTCTAAATTTACAGTTTCTTTGGCATTTAGTTTCCCTGTTTCTTCAAGACGTAAAGTAGACCCTATCAAGTTCTGAGGAACTTCAGTACTATCAATATCTTGTTTATTTGAAATAGAGATATTTCTTGCATTAACCTCTCCTTCAATAAAAGTCCTTGGGGAATTACTCAATATTTCATTATCACTATTAATAAATGTCTCATTTGTTATAGCATTAAAACTAAAATCATTTGCAACATAAGTTTTTCCACCAATTACATTGTTATAAGTACGTGAATAATTTGTTGATATATTATTATTATTTATATTAATATCGACATCACCATTTGCAACCATTGTTGCATTACTACTAGTATAAGCTCTAGTTCCATTTATAGCGATATTTCCATTTTTAATACCAAAATCTATATCACTTGATGAAAAATCATTTTGACCACCATTAACAATAAGTTCAAATAATCTTCCGGCATTGTTGCGAGCATTGGCTATATCAGATTGAGAAATTTGTGCAACGGCTTCTTGCGAATATTCTGCATTATTAGAAACAAAACCGGTGGCAATTTTGGAATTATCTAAGTTAATATTAGAACCATTTAAAGTCATGCCTTCTTTTGTTAAAACCATGCCGTTAATTGTTATATTACCGCCTCCATAAAATTGGTCGCTATTTAACAATGCATCTGTCATTTGGCTTACATCAAGGTTTTTAAATGAATCATAGACAGCTTTAGATGGTGTATAAACACCTAATGAACCAACGTTTACAACCCCGCTTGAACCTACAACAAAGCCATTTGGTGATACAAATATAGCACGTCCATTTGCAAATGCACCATTACCATTAACCGTATTTAAAATACCATTAATTGTAACCTGATTATCAACTGCATTTATAAATCTATTTATTCCATTAAATATTAAATTGGCGGTATGGCCCTGGTCAAGCTGAAAATCAGTATAATGACGAAAACCTGTTGACCCGTTTACTTTTGCAGGATCAATATTATAAACACCATTATTACCGGTTATCCCAGTAATGTTTGACGCAAAGGATACAAGATTAGCTTGAAACCCTATCATCGTCATGGCTAAAAATGAAGCAACAACACGCTTCATCCTGGACTTAGATTTAAATTTGCTACATTTCATAGTCATATGATCTCCTTGATTTCTTCACTCACATTATTAATGTTCCACATTATTTAAAAATATAAACATATAAACATAATAAAGCAAGTTAAATTTTACCACTATAATAATAGAAAAGTCAAGTTTAAATTAATATTTGCACAAAAATAAGAAAATCTTTACAATTATTTACAAAAATTTACAAATCTTTAAATTGTATTTGCACATTAGCATGTTTTTATTACAATAATACTTATATTATACAAAATCACAAAAACTTAATATATATATATGATTTTATATTATTTAGAATTAATATAATATAATAACTTAACAAAGGTAAAGGGAATATGAATTTTAGAAGTAAAAAATTTTTATTGTGTTGGATTTTATCAGGTTTAATACCTTTAAGTGTTGCACAAGCTGCACCAAATATGAATATGCCTCAACTACCGCAAGCCGGTGGAATGTTTGATGCCGGGGCTTTAAATAAGCATCAAATTGATTATTTAAAAAACAAAGAAATGACAGAACAAAAAATGAAAGATTTTGAACAAAGACAGGAAGTTGAACCTGATAGTTTTGATGTTAAAGAACAAAGCATGCAGCCTATTAATTCAACTCAAGAACAACAGTATGCTGACCCGCAGCTTCAAATGACAGTTGAAAAATATAAAAATGAAGGGTTTTATTTAAAAAACATTGAAGTTGATGAATCATACATTTTATCAAATGATGAAATTAAAGCTATTATTGAACCGCTTGTCGGTCGTGTTGTTCAGCTGGAAGAAATTAAACAAGCAATTGATAAAATTAATCTTTTATATGCAGAAAAAAACTATATTACTGCACGTGCCTATCTTGAAGATCAAGTGATTGAAGATGGAACTATAAGAATTTCTTTACTTGAAGGACGTGTGGGTGAAGTTAAAATCGATGGCAATAAGTGCACAACAAAAGGTTATATCATGCGCCGGCTTGACAATATGGAAATGGGTAACCTTCTTGAACTTAGAAAACTTGAGCAGGATGTAATCCAGTTTAACCACGTTAATGAAGGTATTGCAATTAATGCGAACCTTGTTCCCGGAGAGGTTGTTGGTACATCTGATTTAGAGATTTCAGTTCGTGAAAATTTTCCTTTTCATATAACATTCGCAACAGATAATGCAGGTCGTGAAACTATAGGTGAAAACCGTTTTGGTGTAATCGGTCAAATAGATAGTTTAACCGGTCACAGAGATAAATTGACAGGAGGTACTTATTTGTCAGCATCTTCTGTTACTCCATTTGTTGACTATAATATACCATTAAATAAATCAGGCGGGCGTTTAGGTGTGTCATATTCTGCTAGTAATATGGACATAACTAAAGGTGACTATGCAATGTTTGATATAAGTGGTAAATCACAATTGGCTCAATTATACTATTCTCAACCAATTATCGATAAACCATGGTTAAACTTGACAAGTATTTCAAATGTTGCATATAAAACAGCAAGCACAGATATTGCAGATTTTCAAATATATAAAGATAAGGTTATTACATTAGGTACAGGTGTATTATTAAGACACGATACACGCCGTGGTATTTGGTATACAAATCACAATGTGTCTTATTCTTTCCCGCTTGACCACAGCTATTATGACCCTTATTTTAGATATGAAGGCGGTATAATTCGTATTCATGATTTTGGCAAAGGTATAATAGGTCAATTCCGCGGCTTGTGGCAATATTCACCTGAAAAGTACATTCCTTCACTTGACCAGTTCCAAATAGGTGGTGTTTCAACCGTTCGTGGTTATAGCGAAGGTGGTTTAATAGGCCGTACAGGTTATGTTGCAAGTGCTGAGCTTATTTTCCCTATCACACCAACTGAATGGAGGTTTAAGCTACGTGGTAAAGAAAGGGTTATATATCCTCGTAACTTAATTAAAGGTGCTGTTTTCGTTGATCACGGTGCTGTTTTCCCGGGTGGTGAAGATACAACTGTTAATAATTTTATGGCATCAGCAGGTTTTGGACTTCGTGTTAGCTTACCATTTGATTTAACAGGAAAATTTTACTGGGGCTTCCCTTTCCTAAAAAGCGATTATCTGGCCTACACTTACATGCCAAGGTTCCATTTCGAAATTACTGCAGCTCCTGACTTCGACCGCTTAATTGACTTTAAAAATAAACGTATGGCGGAAAGAGTTAAAAGAGCTCCAAAATCTAAGAAAAAAGAAGCATTATAAAATTTATATTTAAAAATTTTAAAAGAAAACAATAATTATAAATTATTGTTTTCTTTTTTTGTATTTACATTTATTCATAATTAACCTCCTTTTTACATTATTTATTATATAATTAGATTATAAGATAACAGGAGCAATTTAAATGAAAATAGGAATACCACGGGCACTATTATATTACAATTTTTATCCGTTCTGGCTTGGTTTTTTTTCATCATTAGGAATAGAAATATGCTTGTCAGATACAACAACTAAAGACACTTTGTCAAAAGGTGCAAGTCTTGTTGTAACTGAAACGTGTCTGCCAGTTAAAGTCTATGTTGGACACATTTTAAACTTAATCGATAAAGGAATTAATAAAATATTTGTACCCTCAATTCAATCATTGCAAAATAAAATTTATAATTGTTCAAAACTTAGAGGACTACCTGATTTAATTAGAAATATTGTAAAAAAAGATATAACTATTATTGATGCAACTCTTGATTTATCAAGCGATAAAAAACTTTATGATTTCCTTCTTGAAATAGCAAAACATTTTAATATAAATGACTTAAATAAAATAAAAGAAGCTTCAAAACAAGGTTTTAAAATGTTTAACAACTTCCATATTATGCGACGTTCAGGAATAGATTTTAAAACAGCACTAAAATATGCAAGTCAAAATAGAGTTATTATTCCAAATGTTGAAAAAGAATATCCTATAAATATAGCTTTAATTTCTCATGGATATAATATTTATGATGATTTAACTTCAATGAAGATATTTAATAAAATGGAGAAACTTGATGTTAAGGTATATACAGCAGAAAATCTTTCAAATGAACAAATGATTGAAGGTGTTTCAGCTTTGAATACAAATTTATACTGGGCAAATGAACTTGAAATGACAGGTGCTGCCGGTCATTTTATGCAAAATAATAAAATCGATGGAATAATTACTATCACTGCTTTTGGTTGCGGGCCTGATTCATTGATGGTTGAAAAAATAAATAAAAACTCTAAAAATTTTAATAAACCTATCCTTAATTTAACTATAGATGAACAAACAGGTGAAGCCGGCTTCATCACACGTATTGAAGCTTTCGTCGATATGTTATTCCGTAAAAAAAGAGCAAATATTTTAAAAAATATTGATCTAAATGAAAAATTCATCATAAATAAAGAAACTACAATTAATAAAACAAGTAATGAAAGTATTAATAACAATTAAAAATTGAGTTATTAATTTATTTTATTTGAAAAAGTTCAATATTCTTATAATTTTTGCCATTTTTATCTTGAATATTATATAGACCTATTGTTAAAACTTTAAATTTTTTTAGTCCAAATTCATCATAAATATCATAAAATTTTTCGTTTGTAATAAATTTTGGAATCAAATTCATATTTAAAATTTTCATTAAATATTCCTGATTTATCATATCTTCAGGTTTTAAAGGTTCAATATAACATTTTATTGAAAACATATATTCATCATTTAAAATACTATTTTTAAGCTTTAATGATAATTCATTAATAGAATCAATGAACTCTTCAATATCATAAAAGGATCTTAGTCTTATAATTAAATATTCACCCATTGTTAAAAAAGTTTTAATATTGGCATTATCTATACATTTTCTAATTTTATTAATTATATCAGATTGAAACTTGGAAACCTCAAGTTGTGATAAACTTTCATATATTTGCTCTTCTTCAATTTTTACATTTATTTTTATACCTATAACAAATTGATTGTATTTTAAATATTCTTGTCTTAGTTCATTTTTTGCTTTAGTTTGTTCTTTTTGTTCTTGCCTTTCCTTTATACTAGACACTAATAAATTGATATTATTCATTAAAAGGTTAATAGTTTCAGTAATTTTAGACAAAAGATAAGATAACACCATACAAAATACAGAAATAATAACTAAAGTCCAATCAACATTCTGAGGGGTATAAAATTTATCTACAAGATTTTTAAATAATATAAAATAAGAACTTAATGTCTCTCCAAAAGGAATATGTCCAATTATAAATAACCAAACCATTATTGCAAAAAATGCATAAAAATACAAAAAAACCTGAACAAATTCGGAAATAGTATTAAACACTGTTTTTATCTTATTTATCATAATTTAATTCCCTTTTACAAATTTATAAAATTATAAAAATGTTAAAATATCATATTATCAATTAATCTTATTTTATTAACTTTTGCCGCAATGGCAACAATGGTATTTTTTGTAACAATATTAACAGGTTCAAGATTATTAAAATCTAAAAATTCAAAATATTCAATTTCAACTTTATCATCATTATTTAACAATATAGCTTCTTCAAATAATATTTTTACATTCACAACACCTTTATCATATAACTCCTTAACTTTATTAAGCATTTTATTTAAAGTTAAAGCTTTATTATATCCATCTTCATCAAGATACTTATTACGACTTGACAATGCAAGACCATTTTTATCCCGAACAATAGGAACACTTTTTATATCTACATCAAGATTTAAATCTTTAACCATTTTTTTTATCAAAAATAATTGCTGGGCATCTTTTTGACCGAAATAAGCTTTTTTAGCCTGTGTTATATTAAATAATTTTAATACTACTGTGGCAACACCATCAAAATGACCTACTCTTGACTTACCGCATAATTTATCCACTAAAAGATATGGTGGACACACATAAGTTAAATAATTATTTGACAAATGAACATTATCATTTTCATCACTACTTATACCATACATTGTAGCTGCATTTGGAGCAAAAACAACATCAACACCAAGTTCTTCACAAAATATTACATCTTCATTTAAAGTTCTGGGGTATTTATTAAAATCCTCACCAGGACCAAATTGAATAGGATTAACAAAAATAGAAACGATAACCTTCTCATTTTGAGTTTTTTCCGTTATAGCTTTTTTTATTAAAGCACCATGGCCTTCATGAAGTGCCCCCATTGTAGGTACAAGTGATACATTATTATAATCTTTTATAAAATCTTTTAAATCCGATATTGTTTTTATTACTTCCATTTAAAACCTCTTTTTGGATATTACTTATTATCATATAATAATTTATTTGAAATTTCTTCACTTAAATGAAAACAATAACTTTCGCATGGAAAATTTTCACTCTTAACTTCAGTATTATATTCTTTTATAGCTAAAACCATTGTTTCATATATATTGGCATATCTTTTTGCAAACTTAGGTGTAAAATCACAATAACGTCCAAGCAGATCATCAATAACCAAAACCTGTCCTGAACAAGCACTGCCCGCACCAATACCAATTGTTGGTATAGTTATATTTTTAGTAATATAACTTGCACTTTCTTGAGGCACCATTTCTAAAACCACACCAAACACACCTGCTTCTTCAAGCTTTTTTGCATCCTCAAGCATCTTCATCGTTTTGTCGTATGTTTTTCCTTGAATTTTAAAACCACCAAATGTATTTATATATTGCGGAGTAAAACCCAGATGTCCCATAACTAAAATACCATTATCCGTTAATATTTTTATTTCTTCTATTATTTTATCATTTGCCCCTTCAATTTTAACAGCCTGTGCACCTGCTTTAATTAAAACACCTGCATTCTTTAATGTTTCTGATGCACACACACCACAACTTAAAAACGGCATATCACTAACAATAAAGCTTTGAGTTGCACCTCGATATACGGCTTTTGTAAATATTTCCATTTCATTTAAAGTCACATTTATTGTATTTTCATATCCCAACATCACCATTCCAAGAGAATCACCAACAAGTATCATATCAACTTGTGCTTCTTCAGCTGCTTTTGCTGTTGAATAATCATAAGATGTCACCATGCTTATTTTTTTATTTTCTTGATATAACTTTAATATACCAGCAATTGTTTTTTTCATGATATTAACATTTTCTCCAAAATAATTTTTAATCCGATTTTAACATTTTTTTATACCAATAATAAATAGCACGTGCAAGTCTATTTGGGGAATGCCGGACAAGTGTTGTTGTGTTATCTTCAAGTAATTTTCTTTTAACAATTTCAATATTCATAGCTTTTACATTTTCTTCATCTAAATCAACAGGGTAGGAATTTGATTTTTTATAATCTTCCACTAATGTTTGATTTAAAGTATCATTAATTAAAACAGCATCAATTAGATTTTTATTAACATTTGCATGTGCATTAATAGTTTTAATATGATCAGAAACCGTAAACCCATCAGTTTCACCTGGCTGTGTCATTATATTACAAATATATATTTTTTTTGCTTTAGATTTTGCAATTGCATTTGCTATATCTTTAATTAATAAATTTGGAATAACACTTGTATATAAACTTCCCGGCCCTAAAATAATTAATTCTGCATCCTCAATTGCCACAATAACATCTTTTAAAGCACGACAATTTATAGGGTCGGTGTATATTTTTTCTATTTTACCTTTTGCTTCAGGAATATTTGACTCACCGCAAACAATTTCACCTGTATCCATCTTAGCAACAAGTTTCATATCATCAAGTGTTGAAGGTAAGACCCTTCCACGAATAGACAAAACTTTTGATGATTCCATAACCGCATTAACCATATCACCTGTAATGGAACACAAAGCCGACAGAAATAAATTACCAAAACTATGTCCTTCTAAACCTTCACCTGTTTTAAACCTATATTGGAATAACTTGGTAACAAGATCCTCATCATCTGCAAGGGCTGCTATACAATTTCGAATATCACCAGGGGGTAAAACACCAAGTTCATGACGTAACCTTCCGCTTGAACCTCCATCATCTCCAACTGTTACAACGGCTGTTATATTATTAGTTAAATTTTTTAACCCTTTTAATAAAGTTGATAAACCAGTTCCTCCACCAATAGCAACTATTTTAGGACCACGATTTAACATTCGCCTTCTATACAAATACTCAAGAACTTCATGACGCTTTCTGCTATCTGATGCTCCAAGTAAAGAATAATTGGCATATATCCAACCTTTAATAAATAAAAACACGCCAAATAATATACAAACTACCCCTATTATTTCACTTGAAAAATTTTGAAACAACTTTATCATAAGTGTCATTAAAAAATACACAGGACGCAAATTCATTAATATTAAAATACCAATAATTATTGCACCTGTTCCAAAAAATATTAAAGCAAACCAACGTTTCACCTGAAGCCCTGGAAGCAGCCATAACATATCCTTTGGAGTTTTTATATGAGTTTTTATATATTTCTCAATAAATTTTTTCATAATACTTTTTTTATATCCATCCTGAATTTTCAACTTTGTTATAATTAACAGGTTTTGGCTTGACAAGACTATTTGCAATTTGTAATGCTTTTAAACTTTTAAAATGTATAGTATCACACTTTAAAGGTATAAAATCATTATTTATATTATGAATTTTTCCATATTGCAAATAAGCTTTAATTCTATGCTCCATTTTATCTTCATTAATGTTTTCGTTAACTATATTTAAATTTTCATCATAGACTTTTTCAATATTTAACTCAAAAGCTGTATTAATACTAAGTTCACTTGAAATTTTAGATAAAGTTTCATTATTACCGCCATATATAATCAACCATGGATCTGATTTTTTTACAGCTTTTGCAAGGTTTAAAGCAAAATCAACATTATCATTCATCATTTGATACATAGCACCATGAAACCTGACAAATTCAACTTCAATACCATAAATTTTTGCAAAACTTTGTAAGGCACCTATTTGATAAATAACAACAGCTTCAAGTTCTTCATCATCTAAGTTCATTTCACGATACCCAAACCCTTGAATATCCGGAAAACCTACATGAGCCCCCACACATAAATTTTTTTCTTTAGCAAGTTTTAACGATTTTTGTATTTTTACAGGATCACCACTATGGAAACCGCATGAAATACTAAGCGAACTTACATAGTCATATAATTTATACTCGTTATCATCTTTTTGATAAACACCAAAACTTTGTGCAGCATCACAATTATAATCTATTAACTTAACTTTATATTGCTGTTGATTTGTTTTTATCTCTTCCAATTTATTTATTCCCGATATTTAACCTTCTTATTTATATTAATTATACGTCACACAAAAATATGCGTCTATATATTTAAACAAATTTTAATTATTTTTTATTTCTACTCCATAATCTCTTAATTTTTCAATTTGACTATGAATATTACTTGAACCATAAACATTATTTCTTATTTTATTACAAATATTACCAATTTTTTTTACTTCATTTATAAGTGTATAAAATTCATTTCCCAAATTTGAAGATATTGAAACTATTTCACTTATGTTTTCATTTTGTTTTAATTTCAAATTAAAAGATTTAATTATTTTTAAAATACAAATTAAAGACACAGGTGAAACAATAATTATATTTTTATTTATTGCAAAATCAAATAGTTCATTATCATTATCAAAAATAAGTTCATACATACTTTCAACAGGTATAAACATTAAAGTAAATCCACAAGTATCATCCACATTTTGAATTTTATGATATTCCTTAACACTTAAGTTATTTATCTGCAACTTAATAGCTGCTTTTAATTGTTTTAATTTCTTTTCTTTATTTTTTGTATCATTAGCATCTAAATACTCCTTATAATGTTTTAAATTAGTCTTTGAATCAATAAAAACACATCTTGAATCATCTAATTTTATAACAACATCAGGTCTTTTATCGTCAAATTGTTTTTGAATAAAATATTCCCTATCCTTTTTTAAACCTGCAGATGACAATATATTTTCCAGGATATATTCGCCAAAAACACCTGCATTTTGATTGTTGGAAAATAAAAAGTGCTTATTATAATTATTTAAAACCCTATTAAAAGTACTTTCAATATTATTAGTATCATTTTTAACTAACTTTAAGATTATCAAAATAATTATAATACCTGATATAAATCCTAAAACAAAATAAACACATTCCAAAAAAGCTTTCTCCTCATAATTTATATTTATTTAATATTAACATTTGTTAAGTTTTTTGTAAAATAAGTAAATTTTATTAAATTATTTGTTTTTTATAATGTGTAAGTATAAAAGAAGGAAAATAATATGACAGCAATACAACCAAACTTAATATCAACACCTTTGACTATTAACAAAGTAAATCCTGAAAAAATAGAAACAAAAAATCTAAAATCACCTGAAATTACAAATAAAGTAACTTCAGAAATACAGGATATTGAAGAAAAAATAAGTGCAAAAATATTTTTAATTTCATCCTGGCAATATAATATATCATCCATGCAAAATGAATTAAACTCTGGAAGAATATCAACAAGTCAAGCACGTATACTAAACAATATAATTAATGACTTAACTCAAAAAGTTAAAGCTGCACAAGATGAACTAAAAGAATTAAATTCAAAACTTGAAGAAAAAAAACATAGTGCATCACAAGATCAAACAACACAAAACCAGGCTGATAAATCACAACAGCTTGCATATCAGACAATAAACATAAAACCAGCAATTCCAAAACAAACAAATTAGAAGGTAATTTAACAACAAAAAAGGCTTTTTTGAAAAAGCCTTTTTTTAATAAATACTATTAAAAATAAAATTTACTCTTTAAAATCAGCATCAATAACATTTGTAACATTTCCATAAGTTTTAGATGTTTTCTTTCCTGCTTCTTCACATTCAATTTGTTTATTAATAATAATAGTTTGAATAACCTGAATAATATTACTTGCAATTAAATAAAGTAAAACACCAGCCGGAATTGGAATAAATACAAATGTTGCAGTTAACATAATAGGCATCATCGTTCCCATTGACTTTTGAATAGCTTCCTGCTGCGGGTCAAGTTTTTGGTTTTTATTAGAAGCCATCATTATTTTTTGTGCAATATACATTGTCAAACCAAATATAACAATTAATATTAAGACATCCATATGAAAATTAGTTTTTGAAATAACTGTAGGTACTTGAGCTTTAAGGATATCTCCATCACGTGTAAAAGTAACATTTTCAACTTCACGAGTTGTTGAATCGGTTATTACCGTTTCAATTTTATTAACTTTTTCAAGTTGAGAATATTTTAAATCCAATTCATCCAAACTTATTTTAAAATCAACAGTTTCACCCGGAATCACATCACCTTGAACTTTTAATGCTTTTTTAGAATTAAATTTAACATCATTTAATACCGTACCGTCATTTAAATACACAATTGCCGTTTTAGCAGTATTAAAATAAGCATTTTTTGATGACGCAAAACTTCCATCATAAGGAACACCAGCATTGCCACGAAGTGTAGCATCAAGTCTATTAATAAATAAAAATTTTGAATCACCTGCCATTTGTATAAATTGAGGGCTCATTAATGCCGAATATAATAGTATAAAAACAGGTAATTGAATTAACATAGGTAAACACCCTGCCATCGGATTAAATTTATGCTCTTTATAAAACTCCATCATTTTTCTTTGAAGCATTTGAGGATCTGATTTATATCTATCCTGAAGGGCTTTCAATTTAGGCTGCAATTTTTGCATTGCACGCATCGAACGTTGTTGTGACACTCCTAAAGGCCACAATAAAAGTCGTATTATTATAGTTAAAATAATTATACCAAAACCATAACTGCCAACAAAATTACTTAGCATCTTCAAAAAATTTATCGTTAATGTAACAAAATCCATAATATTTTATTCCTCTCTTTATTTTATAAATTCCAAATTTTCAACACTATATCCGGCATTTTCATTAATATTCTTTTGCTTCACACCATGAGTTGTTTTTCCCCATTCCATAGTTTTCTTACCAAATAAAATTTTAAAAACGATAAACAAAACAAGTGGAAACCATACGGCTATAAAATAAATACTTGTTTCCAAACCTTGCTTTATTGTTTGAAAACGACTTAGTTTATTATAACGTCGAATGCTATATGTTATACCTATCATATAAAATACACAAATCACTCCACCCAGTATAATAGAAGCCGGAAATGTGTTTGAATAATGAAGCAAACTACGTCCCATTTGGAGCAAAAACTCAGAAACAGCCATAAATGGCAAGATTACCTCAGTTAAATATGCAATTAAATCAACACCTGTTCTAATTGACATATCTTTTGAGAATAATATTGGACGTATATTTTCCAAATATCTGCGAATTGACCCCTCAACCCAACGCCTGCGCTGCCTATATAAAGCAAAAATATTAGAAATACCTTCTTCATAAACACAAATACCAGGACAAAAACGAATATCCCAACCTTTTATTTGAAGTCTTGTGGACATATCCAAATCATCTGTAATTGTATAATTATTCCAACCATTAATATCTTCAAGAGCTTTCCTTTTTATTAATTCACCGTTACCACGAAGTTCAACAGCACCTTTAACAGCATCCCGTCCCACTTGAAAGTGAGTGTCAAGAGCATATTCATTATCCTGGCACCTTGTTAAGAAGTTTTCTTCACGATTAATTATTACCTTTCTTGCTTGAACTGCTCCTATATCATGAGGTTCCAAAAATGGTACAAGTTTACAAAGAAAATCACGCTCAATATAAGCATCGGCATCAAATACTAAAATTGCATCGCCTTTTGCATAATTCATAGCTTCATTTAATACAATGGACTTGCCCGGAAAAGCATCTTTTTCACGTATTAATACCTTTACATTGTCATATTTTTTTTCTAACTCAATTAAAACCGAAGCAGTATTATCATCACTTCTATCATCAATAACTATAACTTCATAGTTAGGATATTCAATTTTTAAAACATTTTCAACAGTGTCCTTTATGACATTTTGTTCATTATGACATGGAATCATAATACTTACAAAAGGTTTATAATTTTCATTCAAAATAACTGGATGTTTTTTAGCTTTACGTTTTTTATATTTATAAGCTGCCTGCATATACAATGCATATAATGTCATGATTATTAACAAACTTAAAACAGCGTAAAAACTCGAAAGCCTATTTTGAAATATATCTAAAAAAAGCCACACACCAAGTACAATAACAAGCAGAGCCACACGTTCGGTTACACCTTGTAAACCCTCTTTTATTTCTTTTAAACTTTTCTTAACTTCAATTAATTTTTTTATCATAATTTATATTTTATCAAAAATAAATTTATTTTAGTTCTATGTTACATTTTGTAAATTTTTAATAAAAACACATAAATAGCTTTATTATTTAGGCTTTATTATTGTAGAATATATATAAAAGAATATAATGATTGATAATGATTACGTAAAAAACACCATAATAAATAGTAAGTATGGCTATAAACGTTCTTCTAATTTAACATTGCCAGTTATACAAAATTATGATTTATCAAATACAATAAACACTGTTTTTAATTGTACCTATCCTATGACAAATCTTATTAACCATAATGAGTTACTAAATATTGTTGGAGATATATCAGACGTTAATTTTGATACTCTTCAAATATTTAAAACAAAAAATGAATATTTAAAGATAGAAGGCACTAATAAAAAACAAACACAAGCATTAAAAAAAATATTTAAAAAAATTCCCGGATTGATAAACACAATAGGAAGAACACAACAAGGTCATTGTTATACTGTCGATAAACATATCCTTGCTGTTACCAAAAGTGTCTATAATGATCCCGAATTTAAAGAACTGAATAATCACGACAAAAAATTATTACTTACAGCAGCTTTAATGCATGACATTCAAAAAAATGAAGGAGGACGAGATACTTATCATCCCCAAAAAGGTGCAAAATTTGCTTATCAGGAACTAGGCAAACTTCCTGAATATAATGAGGAGGATCGTACAACAATATCAAATTTAATATATAACCATCATTTTAACGCTAATATAAAAGATGATGCAGAAGAAATAGCAAAATTATGTGCAAAAGAAAAAGAACCGGATAAATTTTTAAAAATGCTTAAAATTTTAGGTAAAGCTGACTTAAACGGCAATCCAAGAATTTTAATAACGCATCCCGAATTTTTAACAAAGATTGAAAATACAAGTATACCAATACTCAAAAATATAATTGAAAATTTAAACCAATATGAAGAAACAATGAAAAATCAACTATTAAACACTCCTTTTCCCTTTATTTCATAAGAATAATAAATTAATAATAAATTTAAAACAATCAATACATATATGTATTGATTGTTTTATAAAAAAACATTATAATTTGAATGTATTATGGAAAAATTTAGATATAGGAGAAAAAAATGGATTTAAAAAAGAATTTTAGCCATTTTGTTTTGTCTATTTGTGCGACAATATTTTTAACAAGTTGTTGTGCATTTGCTGGTGAAGCAGATTTGGTTGTACCTGATTTTTCAAATCACTCACAAAGTTTTAATTTACTTTTGTTAGGTATTGGGATTAGCTTTCTGGGACTTATTTACGGTTTAATTGAATTTGTTAAGGTTAAAAATATCAAAGCTCACCCTTTGATGTTGAATGTTGGCAATTTGATTTTTGAAACTTGTAAAACCTACCTTATTCAGCAAGGTAAATTTCTGTTTTTGCTTGAATTTTTTATTGCAATATGTATAGCGTTTTACTTTGGAGTCCTTCAAGGTATGGGAATAATGGGCGTTGCAACAATTTTGTTGTGGTCTATTATTGGTATTTTAGGCTCATATGGTGTTGCATGGTATGGCATTCGTATGAACACACTTGCAAATGCAAGAACTGCTTTTGCTTCATTAAAAGGCAAGCCACTTGAAGTTATGAATATACCGTTAAATGTAGGTATGAGCATTGGTGTTTTGCTTGTAAGTGTTGAGCTTATTTTAATGCTTACAATTTTGCTTTTTGTTCCAGGGAACCTTGCCGGTGCTTGTTTTATAGGTTTTGCGATAGGTGAATCTCTTGGTGCTAGTGCTCTCCGTGTGGCTGGCGGTATTTTTACCAAAATTGCAGATATTGGGTCCGATTTAATGAAAATTGAATTTAATATCAAAGAGGATGATCCAAGAAACCCTGGAGTTATTGCTGATTGTACAGGTGATAATGCTGGAGACAGCATTGGTCCGACAGCTGACGGATTTGAAACTTATGGGGTAACTGGTGTTGCTCTTGTAAGCTTTATACTTCTTGCTGTTCAACCTCAGTATCAAATTCCATTATTAACTTGGATATTTACAATGAGATTTCTTATGATTATAACTTCGGTTGTTGCTTATAAGATTAATGAATTTTTTACAAATATTAAATATAAAGAAGCTAAAACAATGGATTTTGAAAAGCCTTTAACTTCTTTAATCTGGTTAACTTCAATATTATCAATTATAATGACTTTTGGTGTAAGCTATGCTTTACTTAAAGATTTAGGGCCTAATTTATGGTGGGTATTATCAATAATTATTAGTTGTGGAACATTGGGAGCTTCATTAATACCTGAATTTACAAAAATGTTTACCTCAACAAAAGCTTGTCATACAGTTGAAGTGGTAAATGCATCACGAGAAGGCGGTTCATCATTAACAATTCTTTCAGGTCTTGTTTCAGGGAACTTTAGTTCATTTTGGATTGGACTTATTATTGTTATACTAATGGTTATATCTTATTTTGCCAGCCTTGCAATACCAAATGAAATGATGATATATGCTTCAATCTTTGCTTTTGGTTTAGTTGCATTTGGTTTTCTTGGTATGGGACCAATTACAATTGCAGTTGATAGCTATGGTCCAGTTACAGACAACGCTCAAAGCGTTTATGAGCTTTCATTGATTGAGGAAGAAGAAAATATTGCTTCAAAAATCGAAGAAGAATATGGTTTTAAACCTGATTTTGAAAGTGCAAAAACAATACTTGAAGAAAATGATGGAGCAGGAAACACCTTTAAAGCAACTTCAAAACCTGTTCTTATAGCTACAGCTGTTGTTGGTGCTACTACAATGATTTTCTCACTTATTTTGTTAATTCAAAATACGTTATCGTTGAAACCTGAATCTATTTTGAACTTGTTAAATCCTTATACACTTATTGGTTTTATTTTAGGCGGTGCTGTAATTTATTGGTTCACTGGAAGCTCAATGCAGGCTGTTACAACAGGTGCTTACCGTGCTGTTAAGTATATCAAAGAACATATTGATTTAAATAAAGAGGGCGGCAAAGCAAGCATTGAAAACTCAAAAGAAGTTGTTAAAATTTGCACACAGTATGCTCAAAGCGGTATGTTTAATATTTTTATAGCTTTATTTTCATTTGCTTTGGCTTTTGCATTTTTCTCCTCACCGATAAAAACAGCTGATGCAATTTCCTTATTTATAAGTTATTTAATAGCAATTGCCGTATTTGGATTATTCCAGGCTGTATTTATGGCTAATGCAGGCGGTTGTTGGGATAATGCCAAGAAAATAGTTGAAGTAGATTTAAAAGTAAAAGGTACTCAACTTCATGATGCAACAGTTGTTGGTGATACAGTTGGAGATCCATTTAAAGATACGTCATCTGTTGCAATGAATCCTATCATCAAGTTTACAACTTTATTTGGTTTGCTTGCTATGGAAATAGCTATTTCTGCTAAGTTCCAAAACATTGCACCTTATGTAGCTGTATTCTTCTTTATTGTTGCATTATTCTTTGTATGGAGATCTTTTTACGGTATGAGAATTAAAGAACATAGTGAAGAAAATTAGTTTATTTTAATACAAACTAAAAAGTCCTCTTTATTAATAAAGAGGACTTTTTTATATTCATATTTAGAATTTTATTTCAAAAGTTTATTTAATATTACTACAATTTCATCAATTTTATTTTGTTTTTGTATTTCATTATTACTTTCAAAAGTTTCACGTATACAATGATTTAAATGGTTTGATAAAATTAACAAATTAATTTTTTTAAGTATAGACTGAGTTGCCATAAGTTGAGTTGAAACATCAATACAATCACGATTTTCATCTATCATTTTTAACATTCCGTCAATTTGACCACGTGCAGTTTTTAATAAAGTTTTAATTTGTTTATCATCATGCATCAATAAAAAATCCCTATATAACAAAACAAATAATAACACAAAAGTACTCTTAAAATAAAGGGTGCCTTTTATAATTTTATAGTTTCATTAAAAATAACTAAAAATGGGATTTGGGATATATATTAGTTTACACTAAACTTTGTATAAAGTTGCATACAAATCTTAGTATTTTACATCCTCCTGACGGGATTACTGTCTTGGATTATTTTCCCCATCTTCCTTTTAAGCATGAGAGCAAAGTACAAGGGTGGTTCTTATCCTTTCCCATCTCCCTAAAGGAGAAGGGCAGGGGTAAGGGTAGATTTAATAGCTAAACTTCAATAAATTAATTGTTTTTAAAATCTAACCTCAAGTGCATTTCAAACACTTGTTTTTTTAAAACTATTTAAAAAGTATTTTGAAAGCTTATTATATCAAGTTTACAATAAGTTTTGTGTAAAGTTGTATATAAATCCCAAAATTTTTATTTATTTTTATCTTTAAAATATTCAAAAACAGCTTTAGCTGTGCGTTTGTTAACAACAAGTGAAAGTTCTTCAACTGTTTTTGATTTTATGGTTTCAACACTTTTATAAGCCTTTAAAAGAAGTTCTTTTGAATTCTTTGAACAACCTTTAATGTCATCAAGTTGGCTTTTGACAGACGATTTCCCTCTTAAATCCCTATGAAAAGTTATAGCAAAACGGTGAGCTTCATCACGTATTTGTTGAAAAAAGTATAAAGCTTTGGAATTGCGAGGGAAAATAACAGGTTCTTTTTTGTGTGGCAAAAAGACTTCTTCTTCACGTTTTGCAAGCGATACTATATTTTGATTTTTTATTCCAAGTTCGTCAAAAATATTGACAACAGAGGAAAGTTGTCCTTTTCCTCCATCAATAATTATTAAATCAGGAAATTTTTCGTTATTTTTTAAAAGTTTTGAGTATCTTCTTAACACAACCTCACTCATTGAAGCAAAATCGTCAGGCTTATCAACTACAGTTTTTATCTTAAATTTACGATATGCAGATTTTTTCTTTATTCCGTTTTCAAAAACAACCATTGAAGCAACGGTGTTTGTTCCTTGAATATGAGAAATATCAAAACATTCAACAAGTGATGGAAACTTATTTAAATAAAGTTTTTCCATAATATAAGAACCTATTTCATTGTAATCAGTTTGAATTTCATTTAGTTTCTTTTGCTTTAATTTTTCCATGTAACTTTTTGCGTTCTTTATTCCCAAAGTTTTTAAATCTTCATATTTTTTTGTTGTGCCTTTAATAATTTTTACATTTTTTTTTGCTTTTGTACTTAACCACTCGTTATAAAGTTTGATTGTGTCGTCTTCAAGTTGATAATTTATTATAATTTCATCGGGAAAATCTATATTTGATAAAAGCTCATAATATTCCTTCAAGAAAAATTCAATTACCTCACTATAATTATCAAGTGATGAAAAATCAAAAGAAAATTCACGTTTATCAATCAAACGACCTTCTCTAATTTGAAGAAGGGTAAAAGCAAATAAGGTGCCATTATTTAAGAAAGCAATTATATCCTGGTTTTTATTGGTATTTTCAAATACGACTCTTTGTGTTTCAAGCGTTTTTTCAATATCTAAATAACTATCACGATATTTTGCTGCTTTTTCATATTCAAAATTATCAGAACATTTTTGCATTTCTTTTTTTAATTCGGTAATAAGTTCCTGTTTTTTACCGGATAAAAATAACTCAACTTTGTTTAATATTTTTTTATAATCATCAACTGAAACCATCTTTTGACAGGGTGCACAACAACGACCAATATCATAATAAATGCAAGGTCTTGATTTAAATTTTGGTGTTTTACATTGTTTTAATGGAAATATTTTTTTTAATAAATCCAATGTTGCATACATTGCTCGAGAATCAGTATAAGGGCCGAAATATTTTCCTTTAATGGGGTTTCTATTGCCTTTTCTTGCAACTATTATACGAGGATAATCTTCATCTGTTATTACAAAATATGGATATTTTTTATCATCTTTTAAAAGTACATTATATTTTGGCTTATATTTTTTTATTAAATGAGATTCTAATATTAAAGCTTCAACTTCAGTGTTTGTAATTATAAATTCAATTTTCACAATTTGCGGCACAAGAACACGAAGTTTAGGAGTGTCTAAAGTTTTATGAAAATAACTTAAAACTCTTTTTTTTAAGTTTTTTGCTTTACCTACATAAATTATCTCATTATTTTTATCATAATATTGATATGACCCCGGCAAATCAGGCAGAGTTTTTAATTGTTCTTGAATATCCATATAACAATATTATACAATGTTCTATATATTTTTTTGAAGTAAGTTTTTAATATCAAAGATAAATTTAAAACTGATATACATAAAGCCGAATTTAAGCATATATGTGGCAAAAGAAAGTTTATTATTTTTTATGATTTTTTTATATAAATTTTTATTAACAAATTTTTTAGCTTCGTGATTTCCTTTTATACTTGCAACACCTTCTTCAATTAAATTAGGAATCATTGGACTTGTTGAAATTAAAGCTTCTTTTTTTGAAGATGATTTTTTTTGAGTTTTAGGCATGTTAAATACTTCTTTTCCAAAAATTAAGTACGTTAAAAATGTGGAAATATTTGAAAATTTATAAACATTTTGCCATAATTTTGAACAATTGTAGTTTAAAGCATGACCTATTTCATGAAAGATAGATAGTTGCAGCTCTTTTTCAGGCATTAATATTTTGTTAGCTCTTGCAAAAAAAGCAGCATTATTGCCTTCTTTAACCGATTTAACCAGTTTATTGTTTTGCCATTGGGGTTTTAATTTATTATAAACATCCGAATTTAAATATAAAAGTTCTAAATTATTTGACTTTAATGTTTTATTATTTGTGATAGCTTGTTTTGCAGATTTTTGAATAACATTTATTTCTTTTTTATTGAGCATATTGTTCTTAAAAAAATTATTTAAAATTAAATCATTTAATAAATTTTTAGTCAAATAAATACAACTCCAATCAATTCCTTTTTCTATCAAGTTTTGCCTATTATAATATATTTTATTTGAAATATTAGAAAATATTTTTTTATTTTTTTTTGTATTTGTATTTGTTTTATGACCATTAATTCTATTTATCATAAATAATATTTAAACCTTATAAAAATAGCACAAAGTAAATTTTTTATTTTTAATTTATTAAAATATTTTTTAATAATCTAAAATGTTCTCTTCATTAGTATCATTAAACTCCTAAAAATTAAAAAAAACAAGTAGAAGGTATTATTAAAATACTTAGAACTATTAAAAAAGAAAAATGTTACTGTGGATATCTGGATGTAGCACAAATAAGCATTTCTGCAAGTTTATTGGCTCCTTCAAATTTTCTTTTTTTCAAAAGTTCACTTGCTTTTTTAACATCATATTTTACAAACTTATGCTGTATGGTAAAACTTTGGGAGTTATAACTTTCATTAATTTCAAAAATAATATAACAACTTTTAGGATCCAAACTAAAAGGACGACCGACGGAACCGGCATTTGCAACTGTTTTGCCTGTGTTTGTTTGAAAGCCGCATGGCAAATGTGTATGCCCGCAAAAAATAATATTAGCATCGCAATCTTTTGTTATATTTTCAACTTCCTCAATTGTTAAATCAGGATAAATATTTTCATCAATTTGTCTTGGTGAACCATGACATAATAAGACTTTTTTATCTCCAAATTCAAATGTCATGGTTTGAGGAAGTGAATCTAAAAATTTAATATGTTCTTCTTTTAGTAATTTTAAATCGTCTAAGTATGCATTAGCCATAATTTGATTGTTATTTAGAAGTTTTTGGTAAATTTGATTAGTATCATTTGATGCAAGCATTTTATCCGTGTTGCCTGCAATAAGATAGAAATTTTCGTTTTTATTTAATTCAATAATTTTATTAATGGTTTCAACAACGCAAGGGCCTGCCATAATAATATCACCTAAACAGAATATTTTTTCACAATTTTCTTTTTTAATATCATATAATACTGCATCAAGTGCGGTTATATTTCCGTGAATATCAGAGATTACAGCTATTTTCATATTTTATAAAATTCTCCTAAAGTTTTTTATTAACTTTATTATATAATAAATGTAAAGATTTGTAAAAATTATTTAAAGAACTAGCAAAAAAAATATTTAGGGTTTTTATATAATTGAGCGTTTGTCTGCAAGTAAAAGGAGTTATCCAATGAAAATCGAAAGTAATCAGAGTTTTTATACAACTAAAGTTAACAGCAAAGACAAGAAATATAATCAAAATACGGGTTTAAAATTTAAAAATAATATAAGTAAAGATACAGTGTCGTTTTCAGGTGTACGAACAATTGTTGGAAGCGACGGGCATTTAATTGATAAGTTTTATTTGCCTAAAAATTTAAAAACTTCTGATTTAAAGTTATGTATGCAAAAAGTAGCTCGAACTCTTGGTTTGGGTAAGTATAAAAATGCAAGAGTATATAATGTAGATAGAGAAGTAAAGGAATATGATATAAAATCACAAGATGGTAAAAATCCTCAATTAGAAATACCAACAAGCAGAGCTGAAAGAGGATATTTTTTCAAAATAGACGGCAAAAAAGTTCTAGATCCCGGTAGAATGTGTAATGCTTTTAATGATAAATTATTAGGAATAAATACAACGGATGCCAAAGTTATTAATGTTTTAGGTGACTTTGGAGAAGTTACTGTAAATAAAGCAGGAAATATGGTTTTGATATTTCCTGATTCACTTACTAATAAGCATGACAAAAAAAGGAACTGTGTAAATCAACTTGGCGGCAAATTAGAAAACATAACAAAGATGGTTGAGGAATTTCAAAACGCAGGGTATCGTAGGCTTGTGCTTACTCCTACAACATCAGATCCTTTGTCCTCTCATAAGTATTGGGCTGTTAATCTTTATCAAACTGATAAAGGTCTTGGAACTGAAAAAGATTATGATGAGATGATATCTATTGCCAATAGAAATGGAATAAATACTGTTTCTGATGCAGCTTTTGGTAAAACAGGCATTGCAAGTTATCAATTCCAGGATGTTTTAATGCGAGGCAAAAATTCACCATATTGGAATTATTATTCTATAAATGATTTAGATAATGGATTAATAGATATTGGAGTTTTAACGGAAGACACCTCAAATATTGGTTTTAAGTTTATAAATAGTCCAAATAGAAGTGATTATGATGCAAAGAAAGATACATATGTTCAAATTTTTGATAAAAGATTAGTTACAGATAAAGAAGCAACTTCAAATGAAATTATAATGGGATATCAGAATGATAACGTGCCAAAAGATAAACAAAATGATTTTATAGGCTCAAATAGAGCTATCGTTCCTTATTATTTTCCTGTTAATCCTAATGAAATAAAAGGTAATAAAGAAAAGAAATTTGACATAAATTCATTAGAATTTGAAAATTATCGAATTTCTAAGTCAAAATATGTAGGTTTTGACCAGTGGGATGGTATGCAGGATCTTGTAAAAGAAAAATTTTACATGGATAATATGGATAATCTTAATTTTAATTTAACTCAAGGTGAATATGAGAAACGTCAAAAAGGATGTTGGAAAGTTCAAGATGCTGAGGTTTTAGCAGGTGTATATTCAACCAAAAGAGTTGCAAATGTCATTAATGAAGATACAGCAATAATCCTTCATGATATGGGGGTTATGGGAAAGGATGCGTCTCAAATTTTAAACATGATTAAGGGTGAAAGTTCTGCAATAAAAAATATGGTTAAAACAGCACCAAATAGAATTGACAAAGAAAGTATTGAAAATTCGTTAAATGATAAATATTTAATAAAAAATGTAGACTTTTTCTCAAATGCAGACGATTATTTAACAAAAGAATTGATGTCTATTCCTTTTGAAACTTTGGATGTTTCACAGTCTTTATTGGCAACTTTAAGCAGTTCTGCTATAAGTAAGCGTGCTTCTGTTGAAAATGAAGTTGGGAAAACTCGTTATGAAGTTATGAAAGGATATAATGACGGTGATTACGATGTTAAACCTTATGAAAATGTTCAAAAAGAAGATTTAAAATCTTATAAAGCAACAGATGAAATGTTTACACAAATTCTTGTTCCAATGGCTAAGGATGTTTTAAAGTCAGTTGAAACTAACGATAAAAAAATCTTTGATGGTGATAAATTAACAGATGTCGGCAGGTATGCAATTAAGTTTATGGCGTCTGACATATTTAAATTTTTTATGTATAAGGCTTTAAATAATGATATAAAACCAGAAGTAGATAAAAAGACAGGACGTCTATATTATAATTTAAGTTTTGAACAGCGTGAGGGATTAAGTTTAAGACGTTTAAACAGTTTTAACAGAACTAATCCTGAAAATGACGCATTAAATGTTGTGAATGCTTTGAAAAAAGGTTTGGGAAATATTAAAGATAGTGATAAAAAAGAACTTGCTGATATATTAAAGAAAAGATTTGAAAAATATGATAAAACATCTTTAAAACTTGCTTCAATGTTAATTGATAAAGCTGAAACAGGTCTTGATTGGCGTTTAGATGCTGCAAAGGATGTATCAAGTATTAATTTACTACGTGCACATCAAGAAACTTATGATAATGTAATGGATAATGTAACAAGATTCTGGGAAAAATTTGATAATGCTATTTATAAACAAAATCCCCATGCCTATGTAGTTGGTGAGTTTACTGCTATGGGAGAATTTCATCCTGGATATTATAAAGATAATGGATATTATGCTGATAAAAATTTAAAGTATCCAACAGATATCATTGCAGAATCACAAATTCGTGAAGATTCAAACATGACATCTGCAGCAAACTTTAATTTTACTTATGGATTAGTTGGATGTTTTGGGCTTGATTCTGAAACAGGTGAGGCTAATAAAGAAGGTAAAGGAGAGGATCCGCTTGGTTTCTTAATGGGCCGTTTTATGCCGGAAAATTGGGCTTCATGCTCAGGATATTTAACTTCTGATGATATAAGAAGAATAAACCAATCATATACTTTTGCAGAAAATCACGATAAACCTAGAATTTTGTCAGTTTTTGCTTTGGATATGCAATTGTTATTTTCACAATTTGATAATGAAGAACATAAACAAATGGCTGCAAAAGTTGTAAATGGTGGTGATTTCAAGAATACAAACTATAGTTCAATAGATTTTACAAAATTAAGTGCAAAATCAATTGCTATGGGATATAGATTGAATCAGGCAATTGATGCAACAAAAGATAAATTAGGTTTAAGCGATAGTGAAATTAAAGATTTACGTGATACTATAGGAAAACTTTCAAGTAGTGATGTAAAACAATCTAATGAAGCATTTGGTGTTAAACCTATAAATGATGCAATAGGGGATGTAATTGAACAGTCTCAGGCTATGAAATCTAAAACAGTTGCAGAAAAAGCTCAAGTTGCTGATAAAATACTTGAGGAAATCATAAAACCGGCAGCAAGCAAGTATGTGCGTTTGTATAAAATGTTATCGACTTTGCCGGGTTGTACTACAGACTATTTAGGAACTTCAATGGGGCTATCAGGTTGGGAAGCTACTTCTAAAAACCCTTATCAGCAATGTCGTGCTGCTATTCCTGAAAAGGATAAGCTTCCACAATGGTTGAAGGATTGTTTATTGGAACCAGTTGCTGAAATTCAAAATATGAAAAATAGTGAAAAATTAAGCCCATTAGTTGATGGTGATACTTATGTATTGCCGTTTACGCAAAAAGATAGTGTAGATAAAAATATAAATGTCGCTAAAAGAGTTGGTGATGGAATAGATGTTAGACTCGCTTCTCTTCTACGCTATAATCAGGAAGGTGATGTAATTATAAATGTTTATAATTTTGATGGAATTGATAATAAAAATAATACAGATGTGGTTCAAAATACTGATTTAGAACTTGAAGAACTTGTTGTTTATGATCCTAATGGCAGTCAAGATGCACGTCTTTCTCCTTTTAGATTTAAGGATGGTGCTACATTTAAAATTCAAGGTGATGATACAAATGAAGAATATATTATACAAAATAAAAGTGATGGACAATGTGTTATCAAGAAACAAGGTGGAGGCAATATAAAGTTAAGTCAAAAAGATATGAATACAACAGTATTTTATATGGTATAAATATAACAATATAATAAAAAAGAGTCTTTAAAATAAAAGTTAAAGACTCTTTTTTTTATTATTTTCGGAGTAAAATTATTTATTCCTTTAGTAAAGAAAAAGCAACAATGTTTTCATCAGTGATATTTAACCAGTCATACGATGGATAATCATTACATCCGCATTCATCACATGCACAATTGTCTCCAAAATCACAATCATCAAAAGAATCACATATCATTGCATCTTGCAGTGTCAAAATATCTTTTTCTTTATTATCACCTTTATAAAGTGTTCCATAAACTTTAAAATTGTTTGTAAATATTATAATTTTATCAGCATCATTTGAGTCTTTAGCAAGTTTATATATTTTTTCGCATGTATTCATAAAATTGATCTCCTTATTTAATATCTACTTATTCTACCTAAAAAAGTATCCGATAAAAATAATTAGTTAACATTAACTACTTGTTTATATCCATTTGGACTAAAAAGTTATAATTTTTCTGATAATAAAAAAAAGCTATGAATATTAATTTTCATAGCTAGTCAGATTAGGGATATGTGTGTATCGTTATTGAATATAATTATCAACCGATTACTTGGATATAATAGCAACAATTAAAAACTTCCACATCATACTTTATGTGGAATAAATTTTATATAAATACTTTAAATAGATTATTGAAAATGTTTAATTATAAATTTTCACCATAAACTTGTATTTCAGCCGGTTGTAAATCTAGAATTATTTTATTTTTTCCTAAAGCCTGGTTGCTATTTAAAGATTGAATAAGTTGTAAGTTGTCAAAATTTGTATAGACAATAATATTTTTTAATTGAATATCATAATTGTTATTGAATATAACAACAATTTTTTGCTTATTGTATGTTATTTCATAGGCAAAAACATTTTTATTTGATGTTTTTAATATTGAAAATTTACCATTATTAATTATTTCTTGATTTTTTACACGGAAATCAAGTGCTTTTTTAAAAGCATTAATTAAATAAATATCATTGTTTTTGGGCTTACGAGAAAAATTAAAAATGTCGAATTTACCTTCATGCACATAGGCAATTTCATTGTCAGTGAATGTTTGATTTATTTTTTTATTTGAAAATTTATAAATATAATTATCTGCTCCATATATTCCATCAACAAAATAAGGATTGATATTTAATGTTGCATTAAGCCACATTGTTAAAATTGAGAAATTTTTTCCACCAATTAATATAGGACTCAATTCATCATGTGTTGAAAAACAACCGATTACTGATTTTTGATCATTAAATTTTTTAAAGAGTTTACGATTAAATGAGATTAGTTTTTCAAAATCAGAAACATTTTTAAAACTTTTCAAGTTAAAAAATGAGCCATAATAACCGTCAAATCCTGCTTTTAAAAGGTTATAATAGTTAGTAAAAGGTGCATAATCTGATGGTGGTTTATTCCAACTATCGGAAGCTTCAGCTAAGAATAAAAATTCATTATCCTTTGATTTTGTATAATCAATTAAATTTTTCCAGAAAAGATAAGGTTTAATAGTTGCAACATCCGCCCGAATACCGTCCACATTTAATTCAAGCATCAAATCAATAAATTTAATATGTTCTTTATATAGATCTTCAAATATTTTACCGTTTTTATCACGTGTTTTAAAAAGTCTTACATCAACCCAATCAAGAGGTGTCACGCTTAACAAATTTTGATCTTTTATAAAAAGGTTTGGATTTGTTAAAAAATAATCATAAGCTCCACAACTGGGCAGATCAACAATAACCCTTATGTTTCTTTTATGACATTCTTCAATAAATTTTTTTGCTTCTTTTTTAATGGTATCTTGATCGTTTGAGTAACTTAATTGGGGGTTCAACTCACCAAAACTTAATAATGCATATAAAGAACCTGCTGTTCCTAAGGACTTTATTTTACCTGTTTTTGTTATTGGTAAAACATGTAAAGTATTTATATTAAATTCTTTTAACTCATCCAGTCGAGATATTGCGTTAAGAAACGTGCCTTTTCTTTCATTTTCATCATCAAAATCTATAATATCATTATTGTTTGCATCATTTGCATTAAATGTACGCAGGTTAATTTCATAGATTATTGCTTGATTATTTAAAAATAAAGTTCTTAAGTCATTTTTGTAATTTTGAGTTTCTTGTGAAAAAACACAAGGACTATTTAAAAATAAAACATATACAATTAAAATAAATATTCTTTTCATAACGTTTATTATAACATATATGTATGAAAAATTTGTAAATTTGTGGAAATTATTATAAATTTGTAATATAATTTAAAAAAGAATGGAATAGAGGATATTTAGATGAGTAAACATATTGATACAACGCCAATTGAAGTATATATTTTAACTGCGGATTATGATATTAAAGGAACAGTTTATGTTGCAAAATATACAGATTCAAATAGAGAATTAACCGATTTGCTTAACGACAAAGAAAGACGTTTTTTAGCTGTCACAAATGCTGAAATATTACCTCGAAACTCATCTCAAACGCCTAGACGGTATAATTTTTTAGAAGTTCATATGGATTATGTTCTTATGGTGCATCCAATATCTCAAGCTTTGTTTAAAGAACCTGCAAGGGATTTTACTGCTCAATTAAGTAAATTTAAAGAACTTAGAAATAAACTTAATCAAACAAAACCTTTTTAAAAAATATTAATTTAATTATTTTATAAAGCTTAAAAATATCCTTTATATTTAAAATATAAAGGATATTTTTTGAATATATTTATGTCATTTTAGAACAAGATATTAAGCTGTCATTTTCTTGCTTTGCATAGCACCTGGAATTTGTTGCCAATTAGCAGCCATAATTTTTTTGAAAGATTTTAATGCTGTATCTTCTAATTCACCCAATTCTTCAGCTTCCATAATAAGCTGACGTAAAGGTAATAAAGCTCTTTGGTCGCGAAGAACACCTAAAGCAGCTGCAGCACCTGCACGAACTAAATCATTTTCGGATTTATTTTGCATAACTTCAATTAAAGCCGGAACAGATGATTTATCGCTTAATTTGCCTAAAGAGGTAACAGCATATATGCGGACATTTACCCATTCATCTTTCAACATTTCAATAATATAGGGAACGGCTTTTTTATTTCCTATTTCACCTAAAGCACGGGTAATATCACAACGAACGTTAATTTTTTCGTTATGTAAAGATTCAATCAAAGCATCAGTTGCAATATCGCCGATTTCAATCAAAGCATCAGTTGCAGTAATACATACCTGTGGATTTTCATCATTTAAAGCAGTTACTAAAGGTTCAACAACTTCTTCACCGCCTAAACGACCTAAAGCACGGGCGGCACGCACACGTACGTCGACGTTTCTATCTTCACGAAGCGATTCAATTAAAGGTAATGTTGCCTGACAATCGCCTAACTCACCCAATGCACGGGCAGCATATAAACGAACAGAACCATTTTTATCATTTTTCAATACATTAATTAAGGGTGCAACAGCATTTGTATCTCCCATTTCGCCTAACACACGTGCTGCATTATAGCGAACTTTTTCTGAATTGCTTGTTTGTAAATCTTCAAGTAATTCGACGAATGTTTTTTTTGATTGTTTTTTTCTTGAATTCACACTAATTGACATGCTATTCCTCCAGCATTTTAAATAATTCACACTACACATTTATATAAAGTATTTTATTAAATAAAAATTGCTAAATTTTTCAAGATTGTTAAGTTTCATTAATGATTGTTATCCCAACACTTTATTTAACTTACTTTTTTATTATAACATTTTTTTTGACATTTTCCTACTATATTAATATTAATTAACAAAAAGATTTGAATTGTTTTTATAATGTAAAGTATATTTTAATGTTATCAACATTAATTAAAATTTACAAAACTTTACATTATTGCATTATTTTTTATTTTTGATATATAAAAAAGAAATACGTATGTAGTTTTATAAACTTAAAAAATATTATTCATTCTATTTGTTATTGATAGATTATATTTTTAATAAGAAATTTTTTGAAAGATTTAACTAAGTTTCATTAACAACAGTATTTGTTGGCACAGCTAAGCCAAGAGTAAACAAATGAATCTATGTTAAAGCTAAACCTACAATTTGTTAAGCTTCAGCAATAAATTCACCCTTCACCCCCGCCCTTAAGCTAAAAAAAGAAAGTGGAAAATAAAAAAGTTGGAGAATGAGAGCAACAATGCCAACCCATACGCAGGTTTGAGTAATAGTCACAGACGAAACTTTGTCAAGCCTCCTTTTGTTTGAGTGCACGAAGTGCACGAGTTAAGGAGGCTTAAGTTGAGTCGTGTGAATATACGAAAACCAAGTGGGTTGAAAGGTTTTGGTTACTTTTGACTTCAAAAGTAACCCCGTCCGGAGGACATAAATATATTTTTAAGTAAATTTTAAAAAAAATAAACAAAATAACCTCGTCCGGAGGACGTTAACTATCGTGTGGGGGATATGGGGGGAGGCTTTGCCTCCCCCCATAAATTACTAATTCCCGCCGTAGGAAAGACGCCCGAATGAAATGAGGGCGGATACCTCAGGCGGAAAAAAGCCGAAGCCGGCAGCACGAAGTGCGATAGGCGAAGTGCTTTGAGCTTGAAGGAAATTCAAGAGAGTGATAATTGTTCGTGC
>CALUPO010000012.1 GCA_944322675.1 Candidatus Gastranaerophilales bacterium
AAAAAACAATTATTTAGTTAAAGATGTAAAGTAATACGTAAGTGTCAAAATTGGACTTCTTGGTTTGAGTTGTGCTAGGTTTGTATAAAAAAGAAAAAACAATTATTTAGTTAAAGATGTAAAGTAATACGTAAGTGTCAAAATTGGACTTCTTGGTTTGAGTTGTGCTAAGTTTGTATAAAAGAAACAAAAACACAATACACTATTTGAGGAAAAAAATAATTAATTACAGATTTTTTAAATGTTTAATTATAGCATAAACGGCTAAAATATAACTATAACACCCAAATCCTGAAATTTGACCAATACAGCAAGTGCTCAAAAATGACTTATGCCTAACTTCTTCACGAGAATATATATTTGAAAGATGAACTTCAACTGTTGGAATTTGAACGGCTTTAATTGCATCTGCTATAGCAAGACTCGTATGAGTATAGGCTCCTGCGTTTATAATAATTCCATCCACTTTGCTTATTGAGTCGTGAAGTTTATTTATTATTTCACCTTCAATATTATTTTGATAAAATTCAAAATTTATGTCTTTATTTTTTGAAAATTCAGTTTTAATTTTATCATTGATATCGTTTAAAGTCATATTTCCATAAATATGAGGTTCACGTGTACCAAGCAAATTTAAATTTGGACCGTTAATTATAAGAATATTCATTATTAAAGCTTTCTCCTTGAAGATGATTATAACATTTTTTAAGAAATGAGTAAACATTTGTAATATTATTGAATGGAATTAAAAAATGTGCTATTGTTTTTAAAGGAGAAATAAAAAACGAGGTTTTAAAGATAATGGGACAAACAATAGCCGAGAAAATAATCTCAAAGCATGTAGGTTGTGACGTAAAAGCAGGCGAACTTGTGATATCAAAAGTGGACGTGGCTGCAGTTCAGGATGGAACAGGGCCATTGACTTGTCAAGAATTTAAAAAGCTTGGACGGGATAAACTTGCAAATCCAAGCCGTACTATACTATTTATAGACCATGCTGCACCAAGCCCCAGAAAAGAATTGTCAAATTCACATATGGTTTTAAGAGAGTTTGCAAAAGAATATGGTGCAATATTATCCGATGTTGGTGAAGGTGTTTGTCATCAAAGACTTGTTGAAAGTTATGTAAATCCTGGTGAAATACTTGTTGGAGCAGATTCACATACTTGCACTTCAGGTGCTTTGGGAGCATTTGCAACAGGTATGGGGTCAACTGATGTGGCTGTTGCTATGGCTTTGGGTAAAACTTGGTTAAAAGTTCCAAAAACTATAAAAGTTGAAGTAAGCGGTAAATTTGGTTTTGGTGTGTATCCAAAAGACTTAATTTTGCATTTGATTGGTGAAATTGGAGCTGATGGTGCCACTTATTGTGCTTTAGAATTTTGCGGCGATACTATTGACAAAATGGAAATGACAGATAGATTTACCCTTGCTAATATGGCTGTTGAAGCAGGTGCAAAAGCAGGATTATTCAAAACAGATGCAAAAACTTTTGAATATTTATCACAACATGGTCGTGGTGATAAATTTATAGTCATTGAACCTGATAGTGATGCACATTATGATAGAATAGTTAAAATAGATGCTTCAAAAATAAAACCAACGGTTTCTTGTCCACATACTGTTGATAATACAAAATTAGCAAGTGAATTAGGAGATGTAAAAGTTGACCAGATATTTTTAGGCAGCTGTACAAATGGTCGTATTGAAGATTTGAGAATTGCCGCTAAAATACTTAATGGACGCAAAGTCAAAGAAGGCGTTCGGTTGCTTGTATCTCCGGCTTCAAGAGATGTCTTTCTTCAAGCGTTAAGTGAGGGTTTAATTGAAATATTTGTAAAAGCAGGGGCTTCAATTGTGACATCAGGTTGCGGATGTTGTGTTGGTGTGCATGCAGGAATTTTAGGCGATGGCGAAGTTTGTTTATCAACTCAAAATAGGAACTTTCAAGGACGTTTAGGAAATACAAATGGTTTTATTTACCTTTGTTCTCCTGCAGTTGCAGCTTATAGTGCTATATTTGGTCATATTGTATGTCCAAGTGAAATGTTTAATAAAGCTATCGGTTAAAAAGTTAAAAGCGAGGTTAAGGAAAAAATATGATTCTTGAAGGAAAAGCTTGGAAATTTGGAGATAATATATCAACTGACCATATTGCACCCGGTCGTTTATTTCACTTGAGGTCAAATTTAGAAGAATTTTCAAAACATGTGCTTGAAGATGCTGACCCAAATTTTGCAAGTCAAATGGAAAAGGGTGACTTTGTTGTCGGAGGGAACAATTTTGGGCTTGGGTCAAGTCGTGAGCATGCTCCTCAAATTATTAAAATAGCAGGTGTTGGTGCTGTTTTGGCTAAGTCTTTTGCTAGGATTTTTTATCGTAATTCAATAAACATTGGACTTTTATTGATTGAATGTGATACTGATAGAATTGATGCTAATGATAAACTTGAAATTGATATTCAAAATGGTGTCGTAAAAAACATCACTAAAAACGAAGAAATAAAAATACAGCCGCTTCCACCTGTTATGATAAAACTTTTAAACGAAGGTGGATTAATTGAACATATTAAAAAACACGGGGATTTTGAATTAGTATGAAAACGGTTACATTGATTAAAGGTGATGGTATTGGGCCTGAGATTGCTGATGCTTGTTTAAAAGTGTTTGAAAAAGCAAATGTAAATATAAATTGGGATATACAACTTGCAGGCTTGAAGGCTGTTGAGGAATATGGCACTCCTTTGCCCAATGAAGTTATTGAAAGTATAAAGAAAAACAAAATAGCACTTAAAGCACCTTGCACAACACCAATTGGCAAAGGGTTTAGAAGTGTAAATGTAGCTTTGAGAAAAGAACTTGATTTGTATGCTTCAGTTCGTGAGGCTAAAAATTTAAATAACATAAAAACACGATACGAAAATGTCGACATTACTGTTATACGTGAAAATACTGAAGATTTATATGCAGGAATTGAAAGAAAAATTGATGATGACACTTGTGAGTCAATAAAAATTATTACACGTGCGGCTTCAATGCGAATTGGAAAGTATGCTTTTGACTATGCCATAAAAAATAGTCGAAAAAAAGTTACAGCCATTACAAAGGCTAATATTTGTAAACTGACTGATGGATTGTTTTTGGAATGTGTAAGAAATGTTGCAAAAGAATATGAAGGCAAAATTGAATATAATGAAATTCTTATTGATAATGCTTGTATGCAGCTTGTTATAAATCCAAATCAGTTTGATGTGATGGTGTTACCAAATTTATATGGTGATATTGTTTCTGATTTAACGTCAGGTCTTGTTGGCGGGCTTGGTGTGGCTCCTGGAGCCAATATAGGGAAAGATTATGCTGTTTTTGAAGCTGTTCATGGTAGTGCTCCTGATATTGCAGGAAAAAATATAGCCAATCCAACAGCACTTTTAAGAAGTGGAATTTTGATGCTTGAATATATGGGTGAAAACAATGCAGCCAATAATATTAAAAACGCTTTATACAAAGTTTTTGATGAAGGAAACGTTTTAACTCGTGATTTAGGCGGTAATGCAACAACAAACGAGTTTGTTGAAGCTATTATTACAAATTTAAAGTAGTTTATATTTTAGCGAAAAAATTTGTGTTAATATGTTAATTATTTATATTTCACTTTATACTTAAAAGTTAGGTCTTTGGGCTCGTTTAAAAATCAGCAGGGTTTGCACTTTTTTTATACCTCTTCCAAGTTGCAATATTTGAGATTGTCGTAGCGGTAAGTGCAATACCTGAGAGGCAGGCGGCAATTATGCCGCCTTTGCGGTCAAATTTTTTCTTCCCAAATGCATTATCCAATCCTCCAATCAAAGACATTAATGCTAGAGCTGATTGACCTATTTGTTTATATATTAAATAATTCTTTGCTTTTTTATCATTTGTATTACCAAAAATATCATCTATAGTTTCAGACGAACGCAAAGAGCCAATTAGGATAATTATTGCAGTACAAAAACAAAGTAATATTTTATTTGATTTTTTATATTCTTCAATAAACTTTTTTTCTCCATCCATTGCAAGAGAAGTGGCACTAATCAAAGATGTAATATATATTGGTGCACATATAGGTTCCAATGGTGTTTTAAGTGAAAAATCATTTTTCTTATTTTGAGATTTGTCTAAAACGATATTCTTATTTTGTCTAAAACTTATTTGAGATATTGTCATTTTGTTTGCCTTAAAAATTAATAGTTTTTACTTAGATACTTACAAGCATCAATAACAGCTTCACCAATTTTCTTAGCTGAACGGGTATTTAATCCTGCTTTAATAAAAGGTGCTATTTGTACAACTGTTTGTGAAAGTTCTCCTAATACCGAAGTAAACGACTCTTCTATCGCTTTCTTTTCAATATATTTAGATAAGCCTCGTGATGCTTCAATTGTACCGTTAGTTATAAAATTATTTATTTGGTCTATATCTTCCAAACCCAAAGTTCTTGTTATTATATATCTATCTTCGGGTTTTAGTTCATATATATCAGCAATTTCTTCAACCATAAGTTTACGTTGTTTTGGAGCTAAAGATAAATCAGCCAAAGAAGCAAATGGAACTAAAGAAAATGCTCCTCCTGTAGTTGCAGATGCAACAGTATAAGTATTAACAACAATTCTTGCTTCTTGTTCTTTTGGTGAAATTATCTTGCCTTTATCTTCTTTAATATATTCTTCAAGTACCTCTAAATTATAACCAATATTATGCCCTAAAATTTTACTAGCTCGTCTAATAATATATCCCAAGATCCTCCAAAACTAACTTTATCTTTTTGTGAAGCATGTTGATTATTCATCTTCATGCCAAAGCTTGTCTTTTGTTTCATGCCTATTTTATTTTTAGAAACTACATTTGTTTGTTAGCCCTAAATTAATACCATTGATTCTCATGCTCTTTTTCCTCCTATTTTAATTAAAACATGACCATTTACACTTATATAAAAAACATAAAAAAATAATTTGCTAGTTGAATATAAAATGTTTACAAAAATTCACAATTATTTTAATCAAGTGAGAAAATATCTTGCAAGTCTTGATAAGTAAGAGATTTGCCAATATTTCTATCAATTGAAATAACGGAATCAACAAGGTTGCGTTTTGTTTGCTTAAGTTTTTGAATTTTTTCCTCAACAGTACCTTTTGTAATAAGGCGATATACAAATACCTTTTTAGTTTGTCCTATTCGATAAGCACGGTCAGTTGCTTGATCTTCAACAGCAGGGTTCCACCATGGATCATAATGGATAACATAATCAGCACCTGTCAAGTTTAAACCTGTTCCTCCTGCTTTTAAAGAAACTAAGAAAATCGGAATATCGTCATTATTATTAAATCTTTCAACAGCAGCTTGACGATCTTTTGTGTTACCTGTTAAATATTCAAATTTTATACCTTTAGATATAAGCCATTCTTTAATAATGTCAAGCATATCAACAAATTGACTAAATAAAAGCACACGATGCTTTTCTTGAATTATTTCATAAAGCATTTCTTTTAATTGTTCAAATTTACCTGATTCATTAATGCCTTTTTTATTTTCTTTGTCATAAAGTCTTGGGTGACAACATATCTGTCTTAAACGCAGCAAAGCTGAAAATATTGACATACGGCTCTTTTCCAATCCATTTTGTTCAATGGATTTAAATAGTTCTTCTTTTGTTGAATCCATAACTTCTAAATAGAAGTCTTTCTGTTCAGGTGTAAGCTCGCAATATGCAACGTTTTCAACTTTATCAGGCAAATCCTCTGCTACATCACGTTTCATACGACGAAGAATAAAAGGAAATATTTGTGATTTTAAACGTTTTTCAACGACTTTATCTTCTTTTTCAACAATAGGATTTACATATCTATGATTAAATTCAGATTTATCAAAAAGAAATCCGGGCATTAAAAAGTCAAATAAGCTCCACAATTCTTCCAATTTATTTTCAATAGGTGTACCGGATAGTGCCAATTTATGTGAGCAATTTAACATCTTAACCGATTTTGATGTTATAGATTCTGGATTTTTTATATTTTGTGACTCATCAAGTATTACGTATCTGAATTTATAATCTTTTAAATTTTCAATATCCCGCCGAAGCAATGCATAACTTGTAATTATAATATCATAATCATTAATTTTTTCAAAATTAGTTTTCCTATCAGTTCCTGAAAGTTTTAAAACAGATAAATCAGGTGTAAATTTTTGAATCTCATTTTCCCAGTTAAAAACAACCGAAGTTGGACAAACAACAAGATTTGGCTGCTTTTTATGCTTATCTTTTGCTTTTTGAAGCAAAGTCAAGGCTTGAACAGTTTTACCTAACCCCATATCATCTGCAAGAATACCATTTAAACCATATTCATATAAAAACCATAACCAGCTAAACCCTTTTTTCTGATAATCTCTTAAATTTGCATTAAGCTTCTTAGGCACACGAACATTAGCTGAAACTGAAAATGTTGAAATTTGCTTCCAAAATTTTTCAAATTTTTCGCTCATTTCAAGTACAATTTCAAGATTTTTCATTTCAGATAGAATACCGGCACGATATGTTTTTACAATATATTTATCTTTATCATTTTTATAAACATCAAAGGTGTTAAAAGTCCTTAAAAGAGACCACAAATTTGAAGAAGGGACTTCAACAAAACCAAGGTTTTTAAACCTTACATATTTATTGTTTTCACTCATTAAATCATGAACTTCATCCAATGACATTACTTCATTACCAACACGACCGGATAATTCAACTTCAAAACTATCTGATATTTCATTTGAAAAGTCTATTTTTGCAACTATTTCAAGTTTTTGTTTTGCTATATTAAAAAACTGCATATCGTCTTTTTCAACAAATTCCCACCCTTCGGGAGCATGTTTCATATAGTAATTATAAAAATCAATAGCACTTTCCTTATCCATACCAAGATTATTAGTTTGCATAGGTGCAAATTTGCATGCAAGTAACATTCTATAAGAATCATCTTCATGCTTAATATTACGTTTAACCCAGTAAAGCAAGTCTTCTTTTGGCTTCTTTATTGTAACATAAGGAGTTTGATTTGTATGTTTAGAATAAGGCACAATTACACCATCATAATCAAACTCAAGAGAAGCCTTTAATGAACCGTCATAATCAAGCCCTAGTGTCACTATATTTTTGGGTACTTTATCTTCTAGTGTCAATTTTTTTATCATTTCTGATAAATTAACAGGCATAATTTCTTTTATTTTAGGTAATTCTTCATATAAAAATTGTGCACCATCAGCATCTTTTATATCAGTAAAACTTGATTTAATAAGCTTTTGCGGTATTGAATTTATTGTAATATTTATTGGAAATATAATATTTTTATACCGACCCCACTTTAACTGACGAGAAAAGTACCTTACCTCTTCAAACGGCAAAACATCATCCTTATCAGTTCTTTGCCAGTTTAATGAGAGAAGAACATTTCCTACCATTGAAAAATTTACATCAAGTATTAAGTTCCAAACCTCATGTTTAAATTTTATTATATCTTTTGTACGACCATCTAAAACCTCCTCCGCTTTTGATAAAAGTTGAAAAAACGGTTCAAACTTGTTTATTTGAATATCATACCAACCTGCACGTTTATCAAGTCTAGAAAATTTAAGAAGATTTTGAAAAATCATTACTTCAATAGTTTGCTGGTTTGTTAATTTAAAATTTGGATTTTCTTTTTGACAATTTATAATTTCTTTTAAAACGCTTTCCAAATCACGTATAACTTTGCCTGTATTTCGCGAAATTACAAGAATAGAAAAGAAACTTTGCCTCCTTTGAGGATTAAAATGAAAAATGTAATCACCCATTGGATCTTCAATTGGGGGTGTATATTCATCACTATAATCCGGTTCATATTTATATTGTTGAATTGCATATTTGTCATAAACTTTTTCATCAATAGCCTTTAAAGCAAGTGCAATTGAATGTTTACACCATGATTCTTTCAAAGGACAATTACACTGAGGTATAATTCTATCCTTTTTGAAACTTAAACTTGTTTCGTAAAAATCTTTAAAATTCCCTTTTATTTTAGCTTTATATACATTATTTTGCTGAACAACATCATAAATGTAACCAACACCATTAGACTTATAAGCTTCATATCCACGACGAAAACTTCCAGGTGTTGAATTATCTTTAACGTACTTATAATTAAAATTGCAAATTTCCATATTTTATTTTTTATATTTATTTTTTTATTAATATGCCCTTGTGAGACTTAAAAAGCTTATTTTATATTTTCGCTTAAGCTTGTCTCAAATTTAATTTTTTAAAACTCGATACATCATGTTTCTACAATTTTAATTATACATAAAAAGAAAAAAATAGCAAATATTAACTTTTGTAAACATTTTATATTCAACTAGCAAATTATTTTTTTACGTTTTTTATATAATTAAAAATTAAACTAAAGATTATTAAAAAAAGAGAGGATAAATAAAATAAAAAATAAACAATTTAAGTTATGGGGTACAAATGAGTACAAATGGGTACAAATGGGTACAAAACAAAATTAAATAGAAATGGCATGAAAGTAAAAAACATTCATTCAAATCCCAAAAGCTTTGGAATGAAGATGAATAAACAAAAACAATCAGCAATGGATAGTAAAAATATATCTCAAAATTTAACCTCATTACCTATAAATGTTTTAAGAAATAAATACAATTTACAAATAAATACGATAAACTTAAATAAAGTTAAATCCATAAGTTTTGGCGGCATTGAGGATTGGAAAAAATGGACGGATAAAAACCCGTTATTTAAATCTTTAGTAGATTTACAAAAATATACAGCATTAGGGACAGTTACTGCGGCTTTAGGTAAACATTTAGGTTTAGTTAGTGGAAGTATATTAACGAACTGTAATGCAACAAAAAAACATTTTTTACATATTTCTCAAATTCTTGACAGCGAAGGTTTTGATACAGATTTTGATGATATAGATAACTTTTTTGAAAATATTGATATGGATAAACTAAAAAAATACCATAAAGTTTATGAAAGCTATATGGAAGAATATATACCTAAAAAAATGGATATTAATGAAACATATTCAATTAAATTAGAAAAAAAAGATAAAAGAATATGCATATATGATGAAATTGAATGTGAAGATGTTTTTTATGTTAAAAACCTTCCTATTGAATTATTAAATACTATATCAGAAGAAGTAGAAGAAGAAGAAAAAGAAGAAGCAATATTAAATGTTATTTCGTATTCCTATACTCCTTTACATTTGAACACCAATTCTTATTCTTATAATCGGTATGGTCTTAAAAATGGAGATGGTATGATGTTATGTTAATAAATAATATAAGTAGTAAATTTTCTAATAATAGTTTTAAAAAAAGTGATGAAATAAAAAAACGAAATAGTGAAAAAGTTTTTTTATTTAGAGAAAATACAAAAGAAAATAATAAACTAATTGACACATTGTTTGGTATAGCTTTAACTGTATCAACATTACTTATTCCAAATTATAAAAAGGAAAATTATAATCAAATAACTTTAACATATTTAGCTTGTTTAATACCTGGATTAATTATAAATTCATTTTCAAATTCAAAAATATATAATGAAGAATACAAAGAAAAAGTACAAAATACACCATTAAAAAAAGAAAAACCTTGGAAATATATATTGGCTTCTGCATTGCCTTTATTTATCCCAGTAATTAATTATCTCACAGGTGAAAAAATAACAAGTAAGGATAAAAAATATAGTACTATCGGTTTAGCAATAGCAGTTATAAGTTCAACTTTAACTTATTTATTTAAAAATTATAATATTAAAACCTGTGAAGATGAAGTTAATAAGCTTAAGCAAAATGCAAAAGCGGCATAATTGCCGCTTGCCTTTCAGGCATTGCACTTGCCGCCACGACAATATCAAATATTGCTACCTGGAAAAGTTATAAAAAAAGTTATAAAAATTAAAAAGATAAATATAAAATAGCTTTTGACAATTATGTCAAAAGCTATTTTATATTTATTATAAACAATAACTTATACTTTATTTGCTTTTAAACAAGAAGTACAAACTTTAATAGTTTTTGTTTGCCCGTTAATAGTTCTTTTTACAGTTTGTAAGTTAGGAAACTGACGATGAACATTTTGTTTATGAGAAAATGATATTTTTGCTGCTTTTAAAGCTTTCTTACCGCATACTTCACATATTTTTGACATATTTATAAACCTTTCATGATTATTTTCTTAACTATAACAAAATGATACTTCAAATACACTACATAATCAAGCATAAAATTTTTTTAACCATAAAATGTCTCCAAACGTGTATAAAATTTTTTGACATAGTATGTTTAGATTTATATATATAAATTAAAAACCTATTTTTTGGAGGCTAAAACTATGAAAAAAGTTGAAGTATATTATGCTACATATTGCCCGTATTCAATAAAAGCATTAAAAATGTTAGATGAAAAAGGTGTTGAATATAAAAGTTATGCAATTGATGATGACGAAGATAAATTGCGTGAAAAACTAGGCGAATATTATAAAATTGAAGGAAAAGTAACTGTTCCGCAAATAATAGTCGATAATAAACGAATTGGTGGATATGATGATATAAAAAAACTCGATGAAGAGGGTAAATTTAACGAAGTATTTTTGGATTGATAATTTGGGAAGTAAAAAAAATGCATAACTATTTTAAAATGTATAATGCCGATAAATGTATATTTGATGCTGAAGTGTCTTGTGTTTCAGATCCTATTCAAGCATCTTTAAGAGAAATTTTGTTGTATGAAATAAGACTTCTTGCTTATTATACATTAAAACTCAAGGAATTTAATTTTGAGTATAACAAATATGCAAAACATATTATTGATGGTGTTTGCGTTGCTTCACTTAATATGGAGATAAACAGGAATGAATTTAGTGACTATTTATTAAATTTAATTGATTTACGCTGTGTTGCCCAAAAAAATTATATTGATTATAGCGAAAAAAATAATTTAGACCTTCAAATTTTAAAAGCATACACTGATAAATGTAGTGATTTTAATTTTATTGATGCTTTAAAGCAAGGCGAATTACAAAATATCCAAAAAAATAAAATACTTGATAAAGATAAAAAAAGTTTATATGACATTTTATATATAATAATCCAGAATGCTTGTCGTAATATAGCCCAAATAAACTTGTTTAAGGAAAATGAAGTTGAGTATGAAACATTTGAAATAATTAAATTAATTTCGAGCACAAATTTTAAATCAACGCAAACCGAAAAATTAAAAAATCGTATAGAAAAAGCTTCCAAGATTAATTACAACCTTTATAAAAAACTTAAAGAATTATCTTCTCAAAAATTTGGTATTCCAAAATTAAGCGAAGTTAAACTTGATTATAAAAAAGGAAAAGCTATTTTGGTAACAGGCGATTCGCTTATGGATTTATACGATTTATTAAAATATGTTGAAGGAACGGATATTAATGTTTATACACATGATGCATTAATACTTGCTCATTGTTATGATGAATTTAAAAAATTTAAAAACCTGGTTGGACATTATCAAAAATCAATAGATAATTTAGAAATGGATTTTTCTTCATTTCCTGGTGTTATACTTATTACTCGAAATGGGAACGGTAACTATTTAAATATTATTCGTGGTTTAATTTATACAACAAATGAAATAGGCGGCAAAGGCGTTACCGTGATTAAAGATGGAAACTTTGAAAACTTAGTTAATCAAGCAAATGAAAGAATTGGGTTTAAAGAGGATAAAGAATTTGGGAAAATTCAAATCGGATATAATTTTGACGAAATAGAAATAAAAATTAATGAAATTATTGAAAAAATTAATAATAATGAAATAAAAACCCTTTATATGTTTGGTCTTTTAAATAATATTGGGGATTTAGACGAATATTTTAAGCATTTTATTGATAAAATTAACGATAACTCGTATATTATATCACTTTCATATAATGCAAATAAAGAAAATCTTTATCATATTGATTCATATTATGATTATTCTTTAACTTATAAAATACTTGAAAAACTTGAGCCTGTTTGTGTTAAAAAAAATATTCCAATAAATATTATAATGACAGAATTTAATTTAAGCTTAATTTCACGTATTTTTGACATAATAAATAATTTTCAATATGAAAATATTTATATCCCAAATAGAATAAGTGACCATGTTAATCCTCAAATAATTGAAACTTTAAGGTCAATATTTGGATTAATACTGCTAACCGGCAATGTCGGAAAAGACCTAAAAATAATAACTTCCATAAACAAAGAAAACTCCAATTAAAATTTAATTGGAGTAATTGTTTAAATAAGAAGAGAGAGCTTTTATATTTATATAAAGTATTTTCACATTTAAAAATTGCTTAAATTGTTCAAAAATGTAACAAAACTTTACAATTTTCTCTTGCATTTTTTTACAGTTAATATATAATAAGAAAGTTAGCTTGTAAAAGGGTATTAATTTGAAGAAAGTTGCAAATAAAATTCAATTACGACGTAGCCGCTCGAATCAAGTTTTGAATCGGGTTATTTAAGTTTGCAATAAAAATATAAATTTTAAGCTGCCCTATTCAAAACATTGAATAGGGCGGCTTTTTGTGTATATAAAAAAAGAGGATAATATATGACAAATACTTGTAATTTAAATTTAAAAGGAAAACATTTTATTAATTTAGAAGATTTTACAGCAAATGAACTTCAATATTTGATTGAAGAAGCACAAAACTTGAAATCCAAGGTTAAAAGCAAAGAAGAAATTAATTTGTTGAAAGACAAAATTATGGTAATGTATTTTGCAAAGCCAAGTTTAAGAACAAGGTTAAGTTTTGAAATTGGTATGAAAAAATTAGGCGGTGATGCTTATGTTTTAAAGCAGGATGAAATAATTCTCGGGAAACGTGAAAGCATTGAAGATAGTGCCAATGTAATTTCTCGTTACTGTGATTTGATTATGATAAGAACTTTTGCACATGAAGATATCGAAAACTTTGCAAAACATTCAAAAGTTCCTGTTATTAATGCTTTAACTGATTTATCCCATCCATGTCAAATTATGGCGGATTTATTAACCATAAAAGAACATTTTGGCAAACTTGATGGATTAACTTTGTCTTATATTGGTGACGGAAATAATGTTTGCAATAGCTTGCTTATTGGATGTTCAATGTTAGGTTTAAACATAAAAGTCGGATGTCCTAAAGGCTATGAGCCAAATAAAGACTATATTAATCTTGCAAAAGAATATGCAAAAGAAAATGGAACTTTTGTTGAGATATTAAACAATGTAAAAAATGCTTCAAGTGGTGCTGACATTTTATACACTGATGTTTGGGCTTCAATGGGGCAAGAAGATGAAAAAGAAATGCGAAAAGAAATCTTTAAGGATTATCAAATTAATAACACGTTATTAAAAAATGCAAGTGATAATGCAATAGTTCTTCACTGTCTTCCTGCACATAAAGGTGAGGAAATAAGTGATGAAGTCTTTGATAAAAATGCTTCTATTATATATGAAGAAGCCGAAAACAGGATGTATGCCCAAATGGCAATAATGAAAAGTATAGGTTAGTAAAACAGATTTAAAGCAGGTAATTAAAAAACAATATTTAGTATTGACGAATGATAAGAAATTTGAAAATAAAATATAATATAAACCGCCTGAGGCATGCTGTCTTCACGGTGTAAAGCCATCTAGCCACGGCGGTAGATTTTCAGGCGGGGGCAGCTTCGCCGCCCCCGCCTGAAAATCTACTCAATATGAATAATTACACTAAATTAAAATAAAAAAAGAAAGGAATAAAACGTTAAAAACCACAATAAAATAACAAAAGTCAAAATTGGACTTCTTTGCTAAAAGTATACTAAGTTTATATAAAAAAAAGAAAGGAATAAAAATTATGAAAAAGAAAGTAGTATTGGCATACTCAGGCGGACTTGATACAACAGTTATTATCCCGTGGTTAAAAGAAAACTATGATTATGATGTAATAGCAGCTTGTATTGATGTTGGTCAAGGCACAGAAACAGATGGATTAGAAGAAAAAGCCTTGAAAACAGGAGCTATAAAGTATTATTTAATAAATTGTGAAGACGAATTTGTTGAAGATTATATTTATCCTACATTAAAAGCTGATGCGATATATGAAGGTAAGTATTTGCTTGGGACTTCAATTGCTCGTCCAATTATTACCAAAAAGCTTGTTGAAATAGCAATAAACGAAGGTGCAAGTGCGATATGTCATGGTGCGACAGGGAAAGGCAATGATCAAGTGAGATTTGAATTAAGCATAAAAGCACTTGCACCACATCTTGAAATTATTGCACCGTGGAGGATTTGGGATATTCAATCACGTGAAGATGAAATAAAATATTTAGAAGATCGAAATATTCCCGTTCCAATGAAAAAAGATGATACATATTCTAGGGATAAAAACTTGTGGCATTTATCACATGAAGGGCTTGAACTTGAAGACCCCAAAAATCCTCCAAATTATGAAAAACTTTTAAAAATGTCTAATACGCTTGAAAATGCACCAAACGAGCCACAGTTTATTGAAATAGAATTTGAAAAAGGAATACCTGTTTGTGTTGATGGTAAAAAATTTAGTCCTTCAAATCTGGTTAAATATTTAAATGAAATTGGTGGAAAACATGCAATAGGAATAATTGATATAGTTGAAAATCGTGTTGTCGGGATGAAATCACGTGGAGTTTATGAGACACCCGGAGGTACTATTTTATATGCTGCTCATAAGGAACTTGAGTATTTATGTTTGGATAAGCAAACTTTATCGTTTAAATCAATTGTTGCAAATAAGTTTGCAGAACTTGTCTATAGCGGTGAATGGTTCACACCATTGAGAGAAGCTTTAAGTTCATTTGTCGACAAAACACAAGAAACAGTAACAGGGAAAGTTTCACTAAAATTGTATAAGGGAAATATTATACCAAACGGTGCAAGTTCACCATATTCTTTATATAGCGAAAGCCTTGCAAGTTTTACAACAGGTGAATTATACAACCACAAAGATGCAGAAGGATTTATCAACTTATTTGGATTACCATTAAAGGTTAATGCTTTAATGAAACAAAAAAATAATTGTGAGGTGAAATAATAGAAATGGGAAAACAACTTTGGGGGGCAAGATTTTCAAAATCATTAGCAAAAGAAGCAAATGATTTTAATTCTTCACTTCATTTTGATAGTGTTATGTTTGAAGAAGATATTTTAGGTAGCATTGCACACGCAACAATGCTTGGAGAAACAAATATAATTTCAAAAGAAGAAAGTCAAAAAATATCAAACGGATTAAAAGAAATTTTAGAAGATATAAAACAAGGTAAGCTGCAGTTTGATTATAATTTAGAAGACATCCATACGCAAGTTGAAAAATGGCTTATTGATAAAATTGGTGAAACAGGGAAAAAAGTCCATACAGGAAGAAGTCGCAATGATCAGGTGGCACTCGATTTAAGAATGTATTTAAAAAAAGAAGTTAAAAATATAAAAACTTTATTGCTTAATGTATTAAAAACCCTTATAAATCTTCAAAAAAAACACACAAAAACATATTTAAGCGGCTATACTCATCTTCAAAGAGCACAGGTTATTACTTTTGCACATTATTTAGGTGCATATGTTGAAATGTTTAAACGTGATGTTGAAAGACTTGAAAATGCTTTTGAACGCATTGATACAATGCCTTTGGGAGCTGGTGCTTTGGCTTGTTCTACTTATAATATTGACAATAAAATGACAGCTCAACTTTTGAAATTTAAACATGTAATGATAAATTCCCTTGATGCTGTTTCTGATAGAGATTTTGTAATTGAGATGGGGGCATGTTTATCAATTATTATGATGCATTTAAGTCGCTTTGCTGAAGAACTTGTTTTGTATACAACCTCAGAATTTAAATTTGTTGAATTTGACGATGGATTTACAACAGGCTCAAGTTTGATGCCACAAAAGAAAAACCCTGATATCCTTGAACTCATCCGTGGAAAAACAGGTCGGGTTTATGGCAATTTGTTTTCGATTTTAACCATTATGAAATCACTGCCTTTAGCTTATAATAAAGATATGCAGGAAGATAAAGAGGGAATTTTTGACTCAATTAAAACTGTCAAAGATTGTTTAGCAATTTTGCCTCAAGTTTTAACAACAATGAAAATTAATACAGATAAAATGCTTTTATCTGTAAATGAAGGGTTTTTAAATGCAACAGAAGTTGCTGATTATTTGGTAAAGAAAGGTGTTCCGTTTCGTGATGCACACGGAATTTCAGGAAAGCTCGTTGTATATTGCATAAATAACAATAAAAACTTAACAACGCTAACATTAAACGAATACAAAAAAGAATCATCACTATTTGAAGAAGACATTTATCAAAAAATAACACCTGAAGCACAGGTCAATAATAAAACAATTGTGGGAAGTCCAAGTGAAAACTCTGTTCTTGAAGTTATAAAAATAAACGAAAAATGGTTAGAAAAAAAGGAAAAAAATAACAATGATTAAAGCAGCAATTATAGGCGCAACAGGTTATACTGGAATAACATTAATGGATATTTTGTTAAAACATAAAGATGTTGAAATAAAATATATCACCTCGAAAAGTTATGCAGGGGAAAAGTTTTCGCAAATATATCCTAAGTTTGAAAGCATTACAGATCTTGTTTGCATTGAAGAAAATATAAATGAAATATCAAAAAATGTCGATGTAATATTTATGGCATTGCCTCATGGGATAGCAAGTGGAAAGATAAATAATGATATTTTAAAACGAACAAAAGTTATAGACCTTGGAGCTGATTTCAGACTAAAAGATAAAAACACTTATGAAACTTGGTATCAAGTTGAGCATAAAACACCAGAATTGCTTAATGATTCTGTTTACGGATTATGTGAATTAAATCGGGAAAAGATTAAAGAAGCAAAATTAATTGCAAATCCAGGTTGTTATACAACAGCTAGTATCTTAGCTTTAAGTCCTTTGGTTAAACATCAACTTATTGAAACAAGTAGTATTATTATTGATGCAAAATCAGGTATAAGTGGTGCAGGTAGAAGTTTAAATATTCAAAATTTATATTGTGAGGCAAATGAAACAATTAAAGCATACAAAGTCGGTTCTCATCGTCATACGGTTGAAATAGAACAAGAACTTTCAATATTAAATCATAACAACAAAATTAATTTGACGTTCACTCCACATTTGACACCAATGAACCGTGGAATACTTGCAACTTGCTATTCTAAAGCGAAAAATCAAGTTAAGTATGAAGAATTAATAAATTTATACAAAACTTTTTACAAAAACGAATTTTTTATAAGAATAAAGAATAGTGCAAACGATGTTGAAACTAAATTTGTTACAAATTCAAATTTTGTCGACATTGGAATTTCGTATGATAAAAGAACAAATAACATTATTGTCACAAGTGCTATAGACAATTTGATAAAAGGGGCATCAGGTCAAGCTGTCCAGAATATGAATATAATGTTTAATTTAGATGAAAGTGAAGGGTTAAAATAAAAATATGGAAGTAATCAAAGATGGTGGAATTACAACACCAAAAGGTTTTAAAGCAGCAGGAATACATTGTGGAATAAAGAAGAGAAAGAAAGATTTAGCGATTATCACAAGTGAGAAAGAATCATTATGTTATGCTTGTTTCACTCAGAATACTATGAAAGCAGCACCTTTAAAAATTTGTGAAGAAAATTTAAAATCTTCAAATAACCAAATAAAAGCTATTATTATAAATAGTGGCAATGCAAACGCTTGTACTGGTGATAGAGGATATCAAGATGCAAAACTTATGACAAAAACATTGGCAAAATGCTTAAATATTGAAGTAAGTAAAACGCTTGTAAGTTCAACTGGTGTTATAGGAGCATATTTACCTATAGAAAATATTCTTGACGGGATTGAAAATATCGTTAAGGAAATAAGTGAAGACACAAAAAATGCAAAAGATTGTGCAGAAGCAATTATGACGACTGACACTTTTATTAAAGAAATAGCTGTTAAAATAAAACTAAAAGATGATGCCATTATTAAAATTGGTGGTATATCAAAAGGTTCAGGAATGATACACCCGAATATGGCAACAATGCTAGGGTTTATAACAACCGATTGCAATATTTCAAAAAAGCTTCTTGAAAAAGCTTTCAAAGAATGTATCGATTCAAGTTTTAATATGATATCGGTTGACGGAGAAACTTCCACAAATGATATGGCTGTTATAATGGCTAATGGTGAAGCTTCAAACAATAAAATTGAAAAAGAAGATGAAAATTATAAATTGTTTAAAACAGCTTTGATGTTTGTTTGTTCATCTTTAGCCAAAATGATTGTTAAAGATGGTGAGGGGGCAACAAAATTTTTAGAAGTTAATATTAAAAATGCAAAAAACAAAAACGAAGCAAAGATTTTATGCAAATCAATAATTAATTCAAATCTTGTTAAAACTGCCTTTTTTGGTTGCGATGCAAATTGGGGGAGGATATTATCGGCTATGGGCTCAACCGGTGTTAAATTTGACCAAAATAAAATAACAATAAGTTTTTGTAACAATGCGGGTGATATAGTTTTATTCCAAAACGGAGAACCATTAAATTTTGATGAAAAACTTGCACTAAAAATATTGAAAGAAAAAGAAATAATAATAAATGTAAATTTAAATCAGGGTAATGAAGAAAATGTTCAAGGATGGGGGTGTGATTTAAGTTATGAATATGTAAAAATAAATGCAGATTATAGGACATAAGGGTTGTTTAATGAAAGCAAAAAAACATGTTTGTTTCGCCGCAATAAATTGCGAAATATATTTAATTAATATATTTAATGTCCTCCGGACGGGGCTAACTGTCTTGGATTTGCTCCAAGCTCACAGAGCCTTACCTTTTGCCCTTTGGGCAAGTCGGTGCGGTCTGTTTGCTATGTGGATTCACTTCGCTCCATCCGTATGCAAATCCGCTTGTGTGGACAAAGCAGATTTCACTCTATCGAGTGCCCTCCTTGTATGGCTCAACTTCGTTTCGTCTACAAGAGGAGCTGTTGGTAGGGCAAAGCCCCGGAGAGCGAAAAAAGCGTAATTCATTAGTTGGACTTCAACGCAACAATCGGGGGAATGCGTGAAAAGCGTAAGCCGTGCGAAGTTTTAGACGAGGAAGCGACCCAGCTTTCGAGTATAAAGGAAGCAGTTAATGACCGCCCATAGGACAAACGCCCGAATGTAATGAGGGCGGATACCACAGGCGGGAAAAAGCCGGAGCCGGCAGCACGAAATGCGACAGGCGAAGTGCTTTGAGCTTGAAGGAAATTCAAGACAGCACTGCTTATTCCAAGCTGCGTATGGATTGAAAATGTTAACTTCATCCCACAAATATTCACAACAAATTAAACAACTCCACAGGGGTTGTATGGGGGGGGGTGGCTTTACCGCCTCCTAAATAAACTATTTTGGTGAAACAAAGGTTTGATGCAAAAAACAAAAATCGTGCTAGTTTCGCCCCTACCAACGTAAAACAAAAAAAGAAAGGATACACACTAAATATGCAAAAATATATTGAAAAAGCAGATATATTAATCGAAGCTTTACCATATATTCAAAAATTTAACGGTTCAGTTGTTGTTATAAAATATGGCGGTTCAGCAATGATTGATGAAAAAATAAAACAATCTGTTATTGGTGATATTTCATTTATGAAAATGGTTGGGATAAAACCTATTGTTGTGCATGGAGGTGGGCCTTTTATAAACAAAGCATTAAAAAAATTAAATATAAATCCACAATTTAAAAACGGCTTACGAGTAACAGATGAAAATACAGTTAAAATAGTTGAAACGACCCTTTCTGGAGAAGTAAATAAATCCATTGTTTCGGATTTTCAAAAACAAGGAATGCAAGCTTGTGGTATTTCGGGTAAAGACTGTAAACTGATTGTAGCTAAAAAAAGTGATGAAAATATAGGTTTTGTTGGTGAAATAGAAAAAATAAACCCAAAAATCATTAATACACTTATTGATAATGATTTTGTTCCGGTCGTTTCTCCAATTGGCACAGACGAAAATGGTAATACTTATAATATTAATGCAGATTATGTCGCAAATGAACTTGCTATAGCTTTAAGAGCTAATAAACTTGTATTTATGACAGATATTGACGGATTACTTGAAGATGAAAATGATAAAAAAACACTAATTTCAAAAATAAATGTAAAAACAATAGAGAAAATGATTGAAGAAGACAAAATTAAAGGCGGAATGCTTCCCAAAATAAACAGCTGTAAAAAAGCGGTTGAAAATGGCGTAAAATCCGTACACATAATTAACGGCAACATAAAACACGCACTTCTTCTTGAAATTTATACAAATCAAGGCATTGGAACAATAATCGAAAGGAATTAAAAATATGGAAAATAATATTATAAATAATACTGATAATTATATTTTGAATACATATAAAAGACAGGATTTGGTAATTGACAAGGGAAATAATGTCTATTTGTATGACATAAACGGTAAAAAATATCTTGATTTTGTTTCAGGCATTGGAGTGAATAGCTTAGGTTACCAAAACAAAAAATATAATGAGGCAATAGTAAACCAGCTCAATAAGTTTAACCATTGCTCAAATTTATATTATTGGGAAACACAATCTAAACTGGCTCAAAAATTGATAAGCATAAGCCCTTTTGACAAAGTTTTTTTTGCAAATAGCGGAGCTGAAGCAAATGAAGGTGCTTTAAAACTTGCAAAGAAATATGGTAATACAAAAAAAAACACCAAAATAATAACAATGAAAAACTCGTTTCACGGAAGAACATTAGGAAGTTTATCTGTTACCGCTCAAAATAAATACCAAAATAGTTTTACACCTTTATTGTCTAATATTTTAGAAGGGGAATTTAATAATATAGAAAGTGTTAAGAAACTAATTAGTGAAGGAGTTTGTGCAATTATAGTTGAGCCTATTCAAGGAGAAGGTGGATTAAAACCGGCTAAAAAAGAATTTTTGGACGGTTTGAGAAAAATATGTGACGAAAATGATATCATATTGATTTTTGATGAAGTGCAATGTGGTGTTGGAAGAACAGGCAAGTTTTTTGCATTTGAAAATTATGACGTTATTCCTGATGTTGTAACAATGGCAAAAGGACTTGCAAACGGTCTTCCCATTGGGGCATTTATGATTAATAAAAAATATTCTTCAATTTTAACCTATGGAGACCATGCTTCAACTTTTGGCGGCAATCCTATTTCAACAGCAGGAGCAAATGTTGTTGTGGATGAAATAATAAATAATGGGATTTTAAATAACGTAAAAACAAACGGTGAATACTTATTTGCTCAACTAAATAAACTAAAAACAAAATACGATTTTATAAAAGACATTCGAGGTTTAGGATTTATGGTTGGTATTGAGTTTGATTTTGAGGTTGCTTCAACGATGAGCAATTTAAAAGATAATGGTTTGCTTGTATTAAATGCAGGTAATAATGTATTAAGGTTTTTACCGCCATTAATTGTCAAGAAAAATCATATTGATGAGGCAATGGGTATTATTGAAAATGTTTTAAAAGATGTTAAAGTAAATGTGTAAAATTTTGGTGTATTTTTAAACACACTTTTTAATTAATGCACAAATACCAACTGTTACAGCTCCAAGAGCTAGGACACCCAAAGCAATCCAACCAACGGGACCACTTGCTAGTGCAGTTGTAATAGCTGCTCCCACAAGTGCCCCTGTTGCAGCTCCTCCTACCGTTGCTGTTGCTTTGAAAGCATTTGCTTTACCATCTCTAAAATTACCATTTTGGTCAACAAAATCACCGGATGTATCATTTTTTACAATTTCATTAGCTATCCCATAACCAATTCCACCACCTGCCACTGCACCCGCTATCGGTGCGGCATAACTCCCCACAACCTTAGCTCCTATGGCAGCTGATTCCCCAATCGTAATTGAACTTGAGAAGAAGGTAGAACAAATTGCCCCAACGCCAGCCCCAACGCCAGCCCCAACGCCAGCAGCTGCTGCACCTACGCCAACTGCAATTCCTGCTGTTGCAAAACCTGCTCCTGTTCCATTTTTAGTATTTTTAACATTTTCTCCGCTAGTCAACCCGTTGAGAAGAGATTGAATAGCGTTATCATTTTTAGAATCATTAATTTTTTCGTTGTCGCCAGCGATATAATTTCCGTTTTCATCACATCTTGAAGCCTTATACATTTGTGTTAATATATTCAAATGCTGAGCCACATTAACTACATTCAAATCCATTTTTGCTGTTAACAAATTGCCATTTTCATCACAGGCAACTTGTCCTGTAGTTTCATCTATATAATACATTAAAGGCGTTTGTCCTTTGCCTCCGCTTAATGTCCCTTTTGCCTCCGCTATTTTCTTTATCTTCTCCTGAACACCACTATCACTTAACATCTTATATGCCAATTCCGGATCTCTTAATTCTGCTAAAAACATTAATGCTTCATCCGGTTTTGTACAATTGCCATTCGTATCGAAATAATCATTAAAATCTTCTATAGTTTCTTCAACAGCAAAGTCACTAACCCCTTGCGATTGTGTATTGTCAAAATAACTTTGCATAGATATACTTGAAGATGAACGATTTTGATTTTGTGATAGGATTTTTGCTGCATTTAGTTGTGGATCATTAGAATTAATACTATTAACATCTATACCCATATTAACGAGTTGATATAACGGCAATTCAAGTGAAACTTTGTTACCATCCTCATCTGTTGTAATTTTATATTCAACACCATCTACAGTAAATTTACCATCTTGAACCTCATAATATGTTTCACCTACTCTAATACGATTAGTTTCATTTTTCTTTATTATAAATGTTTTACCATTTATAGAAGTTTCATATTGAGTTTGACTGGTATTTAACTCCATTTTTTCTTCTTTTGTAAAATCTTTTTGTCTATCTTCAAATTTTAAGTAAGCAAGCGGGTCATTGATTAATTCATTTTTTTCTTTCATTAAGTCGCTCCAGGTGATATTAGAGCTTATTTGTGTCCTGTTGCCATATTGATCGGTGTATGTTGTGCCCTGATATGTTCCTATAAAATTACCCACAGCATCTAATAACCCCGGGTTCATCTTCTCTATTAACTCTATTTCGCTTATGCTTAACTTACGAAATAACTCAAGCAAGTTTAACCTGCTTTGATTTGCCAGAGTCAATGTTGATGGATTAAGATTTTTTGAAATAGTACTAATTATCTCATTTATACTCTTAAATACCTCATCATTATCATTAATATTTCCCGATGAATCAACCTCCAAACCCAGAGAAGTTAACAAATTTATATAATATGCCTTCTCGTCTTCATCTGTTGACATTTGATTTATATTAGTATAATATATTTTATTCAAATTCTTACTATCTATTGTCGTTGTCGTTTCGCCTGTTTCACTATTTGTTACAAGTCCTATTGCTTCTTGATACTGTGCTAGCGAATTAGATGACAATATATTAGAAGTTATATAACTCTCATCAAGCTTTGTTCCATCTTTTGACACCATCTTTGCGTCACCTATTTGTGCTCTTATTTGTTTTATTATATTTTCAATTTGTTTATCATAAGATAAAGTTGTGTCATTTGCTTCAACTATAGTCATATTAAAGCGTTCAGAGGTTGAGCTTATATTCTCAAGATCAATAATATATGCTTTAGCTTCATCGGCATCAAAACACAAAAGTCTTCCATCTTGAAGTTCGACAACTGATTGTTTGACGAACATATCTCCTTCTTGATAGCCATCAAAATTTTTAGCGAACAACTGTAAATTTTCATCACTTGATAGTAAGAATTCTTTAAAACTTTTGGTATTGCCATTTTTCACACGGTTTAACCATGTGTTATATATATTGTTATTCGTTGATGTTGTAGTAAAATTTACGGTATCCCAACCCATTTTTTCATCCATCAATATATTTTTAACTACTACTTCTTTTTATCGACAAATTATATATTTAACTTGAATAAAAATTTATTTCTTTAACACATTAAAGTCTTAAAAATACAGTTATATCAATATTCTACAACTTAATTAATATTTCTTAATATTATGTTAAATATATTAACGTCCTACGGGTGGGGCAATCGTTTTGTATTATTTCTCCCTTTCCTCTTTTTAGTGTGAGGGAGAATAAAAAAGTTGGAGAATGAGGTCAACAATGGCAACCCATACGCAGGTTTGAGTAATAGTCACAGACGAAACGTTGTCAAAGCCTCCTTTTGTTTGAGTGCACGAAGTGCACGAGTTAAGGAGGCTTAAGTTGAGTCGTGTGAATATACGAAAACCAAGTGGGTTGAAAGGTTTTGGTTACTTTTGGCTTCAAAAGTAACCCCGTCCGGAGGACATTAAATTAATTTTAAACTTAACAATTTTGTCACCCTCACCCCAGCCCTCTCCCTTTAGGGAGAGGGGGATAGGAAAAGATCTTTACCCCCCTAAAAAAAGAAAGCGGAAAATAAAAAAGTTGGAGAATGAGAGCAACAATGCCAACCCATACGCAGGTTTGAGTAATAGTCACAGACGAAACATTGTCAAAGCCTTCTTTTGTTTGAGTGCACATTGTGCACGAGTTAAGGCTGCTTTAGTTGAGTTTAGTGAGAATGTGAGTGACAAGTCGGGTTACGGTTTTGGGCACTTTGTCCACACAAAGTGCCTCCGCCTGAAAGGCTTTAATTTTCTTTAAATATTTAAAATTTTTCTCAAAAAATTATTTAAAAACTATTACTCAAACCTGCGTATGGGTTACATTTTTTAACTTCACTTACTAACCTATAATAAGTTTTTAATCTTAAAAATTTCGCCGTTCATTTTTTATAGTAGTTTTACACCCATGCCCGGGATAAACAACTGTATCTTCATCAAGGGGTAATAGTTTTGTCTTAATAGAATTTATAAGCTCGTTATAACTGCCACCTTCTAAATCAGTCCTGCCAATTGAATTATAAAATAAGGTGTCACCTGAAAATAAATTATTATCTATTAAAAAACAACAACCGCCTTTTGTGTGCCCCGGTGTGTGAAATATTTTAATTTTATTATCACCTATTGAAAAATTATCATTTGTTTCATCAAAAGTGTAAACCTGCTTTGGCGGGCTTTGAAACGGGAAACCCCACAATTTTGTATATGCCTCAAGATTTTTTACCATATCATAATCTTTTTTATGAATATAAACATCAATATTATATTTATCTTGAGCTTCTTTTTCTCCCCAAATGTGGTCAAAATGTCCGTGGGTGTTTAAGATATACTTTAATTTGCCGCCAAATTTATTTATATCGTTATAAATTTTATCTATTTCACCACCTAAATCAATGATTATACATTCTTTTGACACATCATCACATACTAAATATGTATTTACAGATAATGGACCTGTCGGATATTGTTTTATTATTAACATAGATACCTCAATTTTATTTTTTTATATACTTTTCAATTCTGCTAATAAAATCCTTAATATGAAGCGGTTTTGTGATGTAGTCCAAACAATTATAATTCAATGCTTTTTTTACATCATCTTCCATAGCACAAGCTGAAACAATTATAACTTTTACATCTTTTTTTATATTTTTTAAAACATCAAAACCTGAAATTTTGGGAAGTTGTAAATCAAGCAAAATCAAATCAAAAGTTTCGTTATTTATAATATTTATTGCTTCTTCCCCATTATCAATACATATTGTTTCATAATTATAATGATTTAAAACATCATTCATTAAAGTCATATTCATTTGATTATCTTCAACAATTAGTATACGACCTTTTGACATATAGTTTAATCCTTAATAACCATAGTATTTTGTGGCAATTTAACAATGAATGTAGAGCCTTCATTTATTTTACTTTCAACGTATATTTTGCCCTTATGAAGTTCAACAAGTTCTTTTGTAATTGTTAATCCAAGCCCCGTTGAGCTTTCTTTTTTTGTATAAACGCTATGCAGTTGAACAAATTTTCCAAAAATTTTACCCAAATATTTTGAATCTATTCCAATTCCTGTGTCTTTTATTTTTATTACAATAAAATCATCTTCAAATTCTGTTATAATAGATATTTGACCATTATTTGGTGTAAATTTTATTGCATTGCTTAACAAATTATAAAGAATTTGCTGCACTTTTTGATAATCAGCTTCAAGCTCTATATCTGGCTTAATATCGCAGTTTAAGGTTATATTTTTCTTTTGACTTAATGGTTTTATTACATTTATTACTTCATTTATTGACATATTTAAATCAAATTTTGAATAGTTAATATTCATTGCATTTGACTCAATTTTTGAAATATCAAGAATTTCATTAATCATTCCAAGCAAATGGACTCCTGAAACGTAAATATCATTTATGTATTCTTTTTGTTTATCGTTTAAATCGCCAATAATTCCTTCTTTTAAAACTTCTGAAAAGCCTATTATTGAATTTAAAGGCGTTCTTAGTTCATGCGATATATTTGCTAAAAATTCATTTTTTGCTTTATTGGCTTCAACAATTTTTTCATTTTGTTCTTCTATTTTTTTGTATGCTTGTGTTTTTTCAGAAATATTATTTTCAAGTATTTTTAATTGCATTTTAAAAACTTGAGATAATTCTTTATCCTTTATTTGATAGGACATAATTGATGAGTATGCATCTATAGCGTTTATTTCATCTTCACTAAAATTATTATCTCGTTCAAGCAACAAAAAACCAAATGAAGTGCTTTTGATTTTTAAATTAGTTATTAAAAACTTTTTATTTTCAAAATCCTTATCAAAAAATTTAATGTTATTTTTATCTTGAAACAAAATATGCTTTATTAACTTATCATTAGCATCAAGTGTATATGTGTTTTGACTATTTATAAGTACATATAATTCGTTATCAAATGGAATATCCTTTTGTAATATATCCAATAATATCTTTTTTTTTGTATAGTTTTTAAAATCAACAAGATTTATTTTATCCAAACTTAAATAAAACAAAGCACAACTATCAAATTTAACTATTTCATATAAGTTATCAAAATAATCATGTAAATTTGAGTCATTATAATTTAAATTATTTAAAACATCTGATATTTTGTTTAAAGTTTTTCTATAAATCCCCATAATCCAATTATAGTTATATTTATCTTTAAGTCAAGAATTTTTTGTTGTGTTTTATTTTTTATGAGAGGATAATAATGATATAGATAATATGGTAAATTATTTTTGACGGATTTGAATAAAAATGTTTAATATAAAAGAATTAATAGAAATAACAGAAGCCAAAAAACTCAATGATTTTAAAATAGATGAAAATAAAACATTTGTTATTTCAACAGATACAAGAACAATAAACGAAAATAATGTTTATTTACCACTTGTTGGAGAAAAGTTTGACGGGCATTCATTCATTGAAAATGCGATAAAAATTTCTAATGTTGAAATTTATTTTACAAGTGATAAGAAATATAATTTTAAAAATGCACTAGGGTTGTTGGTTAAAGACACTAAAGAAGCATATTTAAAGCTTGCAAAATACTATAAGGACAAAATTAACCCAATAACTATTGCCGTAACAGGAAGTTGTGGAAAAACAACAGTTAAGGAAATGTTATATAATGTTTTATCTCAAAAATATAAAACTCATAAAACAAAACTAAACCACAATAATGAAATTGGTTTTGCACAGACTATTTTTTCATTAAATCCTGATATACAAGTTTTGATTGTCGAAATGGGAATGCGAGGTTTGAATGAAATTGATTTAATATGTAAATATGCAAATCCAAATTATTCAATAATAACAAATATTTTAACGGCTCATATTGGAAGATTGGGAAGTCGAGAAAATATTGCAAAAGCAAAATGTGAAATTACTCATTATATGAAGGAGCCAAAAACTGCAGTTGTTAACAATGACCCTTTAATTTTAGAAAATATAACTAATAAAAGTATAAATATTTTGACTTTTGATATTAATTCGCCAAATTTAAAAATAATAAAACAAGAAGAATCAAAAAGTGTATTTGAATATAAAAATAATTTATATAACTTGAATATTGAAGGTGTTTATAACATTCAAAATGCACTTCCAACAATAGAATTGGGATTATTATTAGATTTAACTCCAACACAAATAGCAAAAGGTCTAAACGAATTTAAGCCAGTTGGAATGAGGTGGAATGTAATAAAGTATAATAATGATAAAATGACAATAATTAATGACTGTTATAATGCAAATCCTGATTCAATGAAAGCAGCGATAAAAACATTTTTTGATATATACAAAAATCAAAAAAATATTCTTGTGCTTGGAGATATGTCAGAATTGGGTGATAATGAAATTAGTTATCATAAAGAATTGGGAGAATATCTAAACAATTTTGAATATTATGCTTTAATTACAGTAGGAAAACTTGCAAAGAATATAAATATCACTTCAAAAAATAAACATAAAATTCATTTTGATAATATAAATGAGTGTAAAGGTTATATTTTTGATAAAATAAAAGAGGGAAATATATTAATAAAGGCTTCACGAAGCATGGAATTTGAAAAAATAACACAGGGAGTGACAAAATAAATGATATTAAGTATTATAGCTTGTTTGACTGCAATAGTTTTATCGCTATTATTTGGTGTCGTATATATAAAGTTTTTAAAAGATAAAATGTATGGTCAATATATACGTGAAGTTGGACCAAAATCACATATGGTGAAAGAAGGAACACCAACAACTGGTGGCGTTTTTATTGTGTTGGCTTCGCTTGTTACTTCAATAATCGTTTTACTTATGCAGCAAGAATCTACAAGTAGAGCTTTTATTATTTTAATCGCTTTTGTGTTTTTTGCACTTGCAGGATTTAAAGATGACATAAATAAAATTAAAAATAAAAGTAATGATAAAGGCTTAAAAGCACGAGATAAGCTGTTTTTGCAATGTGCAATAGCATTGTTACCAACATTATATGTATTTTTAGAAGGGCTAACAACTTTAAATTTTGGTGCTTTTGTATTAAATCTAGGTTTTATTTATCCTTTATTTTCGTTGTTTTTAATAACAGGTGTTTCAAATGCTGTCAATTTAACTGATGGGTTAGATGGACTTGCTTGTTCTAATTTGATATTTTCATTTATTGCTTGTTCAATAATATGTTTACTGTCAGGAAATATAGATATTGCTATAATTTCATCATCAATAACAGGAGCCTTGATAGGATTTTTATACTATAATAAACATAAAGCACAGGTATTTATGGGAGATACAGGTTCACTTGCTTTAGGCGGTGTTTTAGGTACGGTTGCTGTTATGGGTAAATTTGAATTGTTGCTTGTTTTAATTGGTGCAATATATATGATTGAAACTTTAAGTGTTATAATACAAGTGGCATCATTTAAAATGTTTGGTAGGCGAGTTTTTAAAATGAGTCCAATTCATCATCATTTTGAATTGTCAGGTTATAGTGAAAATCAAATTGTTATAGCTTCGTCATTAATAACTCTTATTTTAAGCACGATTGCTATTATAATTTATATAAAATTTTAATATAAAATAAAGATTTAGGGGAAATATGGTAAATAATAATCAAGAAGAAAAAGTACTTATTTTAGGATTATCAAAAACCGGAATTGCTGCAGCGAAGTATCTTGCAAAACATGGTGCAAGTTGTTTTATAACAGAATTAAACGAAAAAAATGAGAATAACAATGAAAATTGTTTAACTGATTTAAAAAACGCAGGAATTGAAGTTGAAATAGGAAGACATTCCGATGAATTTATTGAGAATGTAACTTATGCTGTTACATCACCCGGTATTCCCCCAACATCTGAAATATTTACAAAATTAAAAGAAAAAAATATAAAAGTTATAAGTGAAATTGAGTTAGCTTATAAAAATACCAAAACACCATTTGTTGCAATAACAGGAACAAATGGCAAAACAACAACAACAATGCTTGTTTCACATATCTTATCATCAATTTATAAAGCACCTGTTTGCGGGAATATTGGTGTGCCACCAATTAGCTTAATTGATAATCAAAATGATTATTTAGTTTGTGAGGTAAGTTCGTTTCAGCTTGAAAATACAAGTGATTTTGCACCTCTTGTTGCTGTTTTTACCAATTTTACACCTGACCATATAAATTACCATGGGTCATTGGAAAATTATTTTGATGCAAAAGCAAAGTTATTTAAAAATACAAAATTTGCCGTATTTAATTCTCGGGATGAGAAAATAAACGACTTTGCAAAAAATTATAGTGGTGAAAAATTCTACTTTGATGATTATAATTATAAAAATGCTTCATACATAAAAAATAACGCAATATATTTTAAACAAAACAATATTGAAGAAAAGATTATTGATATAGATGATATAAACTTAGTTGGACATCATAATTATCAAAATGTTATGTGTTCTATTATTGTTGCAAAATTACTAAATGTCCCAAATGAAAAAATAAAAGAACAAATAAAAAGTTTTAAAAGTGTTGAGCATCGAATTGAACTTGTACAAAATATAAAAAAGGGAACTCAAAAATTTTATAACGACTCAAAAGCAACAAACCCTGAAGCAACAATGGTGGCGTTAAAGTCATTTTCTGGCAAAAAGGTAACTTTGCTTGTTGGCGGACGTGATAAAAATACAACTTTGGATGAGTTTTGTATTGATGTAAAAAAATATATAAATAATGTAATCGTTTTTGGTGAAGCAAAAGAACGATTTTATAACGAATTAAAAAAAAGCGGGTATAAAAATTTATATATAACAAATAAAATGTATGAAGCTATTGATAAATCAATTGACTTAAATGATGAAGTTGTGCTGCTGTCACCTGCTTGTGCAAGTTTCGATGAATTTAAAAGTTATGAAGATAGAGGAATAAAATTTAAAGAATATGTCACAAACAAGTTATCCTAAAAGGTTAATAAAGCGGAAAAATTTAGAAGGTGTAGTTATTTCAAAACCTGATACAATATTAAAAACTGTTGTATACTTTCTTGTTGCAATAGGAATAATAATGATATTTTCATCATCATCACCAAAGTGTATACAAGAAGGTGTAAACCCTGCATCGTTTGCAATAAAGCAGTTTGTGGCCGCAATAATTGGATTATTTTTAATGCGATTTTTTACAAATTTTGATTACCGACGTTTGTTTCCACTTGCAATTCCCTTTGCGTGGCTTGTTGTATTTTTGTTATTTCTTGTTAAATTTACACCGCTTGGTGTAGAGGTAAATAATGCAAAGCGTTGGATGTCAATAGCTGGGTTTCAGTTTCAACCTTCTGAAATGGCAAAACTTTCAACAATAATGCTTTTAGCCTGTGCTTTTTATAATAATACAATTCTTTTTGACAATGAAAAAATAATGAAATATTTTTTGCCAATTATATTAATGATTTTATTTATTTTTGCACAACCAAATTTAAGTATGGTGATGTTGTTAGTTATAACAAGTATAGCTATGTATATTTGTGCCGGTGGTTCATGGCGTTTTTTGTTCTTTTTTATTGTGATGGGTATTATTGTTTTAAAATTAAAGATGAGAAAATATCAGCTTGGACGTCTTAAAATATGGCTAAATCCTGAAACAGACCCTTTAGGAGCAGGATATAACATAATACAATCTTTAATAGCCTTTGCGGTTGGCGGATTTACAGGTGTCGGTTATGGCAATTCAAAACAAAAACTTTTTTGGCTGCCTGAGTGTCACACGGATTTTATATTTGCTGTTTTTGCAGAAGAATTTGGGTTTATAGGATGTCTTTTTGTTATAGGACTTTTTGCAACCTTTATGCATCGTGGCTTTATTATATCGTCAAACTGTAATGATATGTTTGGCAAACTTATTGCATTAGGTATAACAATTTCAATAGGTATGCAAGCCTTTATAAATATGGCTGTTTCAAGTGCTATGATTCCTGCAACAGGCGTTCCAATGCCATTTATAAGTTATGGTAATACATCACTTATTGTATCAATGTGCATGGTTGGTATTCTTTTAAATATTTCTAAAAAACGACTTCGTAGGATAAAAAATTATTAGTATGAAAAATAAAACGAATAAAAAAAAGTATTTTATTACAGGTGGTAAAACAGGCGGACATATTTACCCTGCTTTATCTATTGCTTTAAAATTATGTGAAAATGAAAATAACAAAGTTTTTTATATCGGGAACAAAAAAAATATGGAGTATGAACTTGTTCAAAAATATCCTCAAATTGAATTTTTATCTATTGATTTTGAAGGAATGCCTCGAAAAATAGGCTTTAAACTTTTTTTGTGGGGATTTAAACTTATATTTTCAACATTAAAAAGTTTATATTTTATTCTAAAATACAAACCAGATGCAATATTTGGAACAGGTGGTTTTATAACATTTCCTGTTTTATTTGCAGGATATATTTTAAATAAACCAATTATGATACACGATTGTGACACAATACCCGGGCTTGTTTCCCGTGTTGCAAGCCGGTTTGCAAATAAAGTTTCTTTAAATTTTGAAGAGGCAAAGAAATATTTAAAGTGTAAAAATATAAAAATAAACGGCAACCCGATTAGAAATGAGTTTTTTATTAAAAACAATATTTATAAAGACTATAATTCAGATTACCTTAATATACTTGTTATGGGCGGGTCTCAAGGAGCTATAAAGATAAATGAAGTTGCAATTAATGTGTTTCAAAAACTTATAAATGAAGGGTATAACATAAATGTTGTTGTACAAACAGGTGTTAAAAATTATGAAAAAGCTTTAAAATTGCTTGAGAACAAAAATAATTCAAAAATTACTTTAAAACCATATTTAAATGAAATATGGAATGAATTAAAGAATGCACATTTTGTAATAGCAAGAAGCGGGTCTTTAAGCTTAAGTGAGATATGTGCAACATCAACACCTTCAATTCTTATTCCTTATCCATTTTCTGCTTCAAATCATCAAGAAAAAAATGCAAGAGAACTTGAAAAAGCAAATTGTTCTATTTGTATTAGTGAACATGATTTATCTTGTGATGTTCTTGAAAAAGTTGTTGTTGACTTAATAAATAACCGTCAAAAGCTATTTGAAATGAGTCAAAATACCTGTAAATTTTCAAAACCGGATGCGTTAAATAATATTGTTAATGATTTTATTGAACTTGGTTTTTAAAATTGGTATAATTTTATACAAAATAAATTATTTTTTTGTTGAATATATAAATGAGTTCAGGTAATAAATATATGAATAATAATACAATAGTGCAAACAAAAAAAACACCTAATAAAAAGCAAGAAGAATGTATAAGATCTTTTAACGGGAAAATCATGGTTCTTGCAGGGCCAGGTACGGGAAAAACTTTTACATTAATAAATAGAATAAAAAATATGCTTAATAATAATATAGAACCTCATTCTATATTATGCCTAACTTTTTCGGATGCCGCAGCCGGTGAAATGCGTCAAAGGCTTATTAAAGAGTTAGGTATAATTGCAACAAAAGTAGATATATATACTTATCATTCATTTTGTAACTTAATTATTAAATCATATCCTGCTCAATTTGAACTTAATGAAAATGTAAAACTAATAAATAAAACAGTTTCATTGGAATTTATGAAAAAAACAATAGACAAAGTTTTGCCAAAAGATTTTGTTTCTCAAAGGAGTGATAAATATTTTTATGCTAAGGATTTTATTTCACATATTTCAAAATTAAAATCACTTCGTATTTCAAAAGAAGAATATTTAAAATATATTGATATAAATCCAAATTTTAGACCAAAAATAAATGAAATAAAAAATGAAATATTTGAAAGAGAAAAAGTCGGAAACTTTAAAAATGTAACGTTGGAAAAAAAGATTCAAAAAATAGAAAAAGATATCGCAAAAGCTATTGAACTATGGGATATATATGAAGTTTATTCAAAAAAGATGTTTGACAATAATTATATAGATTTTCAAGATATGATAAATTTTGTTATTGACAAATTTGAGTCAGATAATATTTTTTTAGAAGAAATAGCTAATAAATATAAATATTTAATGGTTGATGAATATCAAGATACTAATTCACTTCAAAATAAGATTATATTTTGTCTTTTGGAAGGAATGAAAGATAAAAATATAATGGTTGTTGGAGATGATGATCAAATAATTTATGGTTTTCAGGGTGCAAAGTCGGATAATGTAGAAAATTTTCTAAAAAAATATCCCGATGCAAAAGTTATATGTTTAGATGAAAATAATCGTTCTACACAAAGTGTTCTTGATTTGAGTTATCTTGTTATAAGTCAGGATCCTAACCGGCTTGAAAATAACAAAAATTTTAATAGTTATAATATTTCAAAAAAACTAACAGCAAAAAATAATAAAGTTATTGAAAAAGAAAGAAAGATAAAATTATACCAGTTTGGTGAAACCATGCAAGAATATAACTATATTGTCGAAAATATAGAAAAACTTGTAAATTCTTGTAATTTAACTTTTGATGAAAATAATGAAAAAGATTTATCAAAAATTGCAATTATTTCAAAAAAAAGAGCAGATTTGTCATTATTTGCCGAGTTATTGAAAAATAAAAATATCCCCTATCAAATTGATGAAGGAAAAAGTATTTTTACTATTCGTTCATCTATATTAATTTATTTTTATATAAAATCACTTGTAAACCGTCTTTTAAATTCGGATAAATTATTCGGTCTTTTATTGTCACCGCCTTTTTGTCTTAATAATAACGATTACAATAGACTTTTAATTGAAAATAGGATAAATAATAAAGATTTCATTACTAATATGGAAAATTTGTTAAATAAAGGTGAGAAATTTGTTGAAGAAAACAAGATAAAAGAATTTTTAAATACTTATAATTATCTAAAAGACTTTGAATCCAAAAATAATCTTCATGAAACAATTATTGAAGTAATTAATAGAACTGGCATTTTAAAATGTTACTTTGAATCAAACAAAAATAAAATGGAAAATATTTTAGGAATTAAAAAGATTATTGATGAAGCAAAAGAATTAACAGATTTAAATCCGCTTGCAAGTATGAGTGATTTTGTAAAATATTTTGATGATGCATTGGAAAATGAAATTGATATTACTGTTGATAAAAATAATATGGTACAAAATGCTGTTCAATTAATAACATACCACGGTTCAAAAGGTCGGGAATTTGATTATGTTTATTTACCTAATTTAGTTGCATCATCCTGGGAGGATTTTCGTAGAAATGGTGATTATAAGTTTATAACGGATGATGCTTTGTCACAAAATGAGGAATTAGAAAAAAAAGATTCGGAATTACTAAAACTTCTTTTTGTTGGAATAACCCGTGCAAAATATGATTTAACATTATCATTTGCAAATAATAATAATGAAAAACCTCAGGAACTTACTAAATATTTAAATTCCACATTGAATAATTTTAATTATGAATTTTATCAAATTGACTATAATCGTGATTTATTTGAAGATGAATATTATAAATTTTTATCAAAAGATATTTATGACAATCAAAAAGCCTTTGAACAAGAAATAAAACAAAGGGTTAATAACATTATTTTGAGTCCTACAAGGTTAAATGATTATATAAAATGTCAAAAAAAATTCTTCTATTTAAAAGTTTTAAACATTGATATTCAAAATTCAAATTGGGATAGTGCAAATTATGGCACAGCTATTCATAATGTTCTTGAAAAATCTGCTAATTTTGCTATAAAAAATAATTATTATCCAAAACTAGAAGATATGTTAAATCATTTTAAAAACAATATTCATAATAGTATTTTTACAACTGATGAAAAAAAAGAAATGTTCTTAAAAAGGGGAATTGATGCTTTAACTAATTATTATGGTAGGTTTATTGAAACACCAATAAAATCAATAGCGTATATTGAATATAGTTTTAATGATATTTGTGTTGAGGACAATTTTATATCAGGTAAAATTGATAGAATTGAGAAAAATAAAGATGGAACATACGAATTATATGATTACAAAACAGGAACACCGGTAAGCTCTAAAAAAGTTGAAATTGGAGAAATACATGAAGACTATTTTAACCAACTTTGTTTTTATAAGTATGCGTTTGAAAAACTAACAAATAAAAAGGTGTCTAAAGTTGGTTTAATATATGTTGAAAATCATAGCAAAACTATATATAAAGAACTTACAAATGATGATATGAAATATATTGAAAATTTAATTATAAAAACTTATGAAAATATAAAAAAATTAAATTTTAAGGAAAACTCAAAGTCAAAAGATAACTGCAAATATTGTCCTTATAAGCAACTTTGCAATCTTGAGATAATATAATATATTTTGCTAAGTTAAGGTTTGAGTCTTCTCTTTTGTTTCATTTAGATTTTCATTTTCGTTGTTTTCATTTTTGCTCATCTTCATTCCTGTTTCAAAGCCTGGCATAAGAAGAGCAATTGGGATAAAACGTGATACAATTTTTCCCCAGTGTCCACCGCCTTGAGTAAGCATAGATGCGGCAAGGCATGTATCATCAAGTTGGGCTGATAAATCTTTTATACTTAATTTTCTTTCATTTTTAGATTTAAAAATTTTTTCATTAATAAAATTTCCCACCTTATTTCCTGCAAATATACCGATAATAAGCCCGCCTATGGTTACACATGCTTTTAAGATATTTAATTTTTTTCCTTTTATATTAAGTTTTGGAACCGCAAATTTGTTAAAAGCTTTATTACAAATACCAACAGTTGAAATTGGTACTAAGATATTTGCAATCATTTGAAAGATTCCTTCTTTAAATTTGGATTTTATATTTTCTTTTTTATCAAATAAACTTCCCCCGATAAATCCACCGGCAACGGAACTTCCTGCAAGAGCAATCATTTCCTTTTCTTCATAATTAATTTTACTTATAAGCCAGTCTTTAGGTTTATTCCATTTGCTAAAATCAGGTTTTTTAAAAATTTTATATCCCTGTTTTTTTCCAATTAAAGCAATAGCAGCTCCAACTGACGCACATGTGCCAATAGTTGAACCTGCTATAACTTTTTTATTCGGCTTAGTTTTTACACTATGTATGCTGCTTTTAGATCTAACTTCCATACTTATATAAAAACGCTAAAAATTTTTTTTGTTATTTAGAAAAATATTTTTACAAAACTTTACGAAATTGTTTCAGGTGTAACAACCTTATCAATCATTCCGTATTCTAAAGCTTCTTGAGGTGTCATAATATAATCACGGTCTGTATCTTTTTCTATTTTCTTTAATGACTGTCCTGTATTTGAAGCTAAAATTTCATTTAATGATTTTTTGATACGTATTATTTCTGCAGCCTGTATTTCGATATCAGTTGCCTGACCTTGAGCACCACCTAGAGGTTGGTGAATTAATACACGTGAATGAGGAAGACACATACGTTTTCCTTTTGCACCTGATGAAAGTAAAAATGCTCCCATTGAAGCAGCCTGTCCCAAGCATATTGTCGAAACATCGGCCCTTATATGCTGCATTGTGTCATATATAGCAAATCCTGCTGTGACACTGCCTCCAGGGCTATTAATATATAACATAATATCTTTTTCAGGATTTTCACTATCAAGCAACAACAACTGTGCAACGATTAAATTAGCTACCATATCATCAACAGGTGTGCCTAAAAATATAATACGTTCACGAAGTAAACGTGAAAAAATATCAAAAGAGCGTTCTCCACGTGATGATTGTTCAATTACTACAGGTACAAAACTCATATATTTACTCCTATCTTTTACTAATATTTCTTTTATTCTTAGTTATTTTTCCGAATAACTTTTTGTTAAAATCTTTGTATTATATTAAGTTTACGGTATTTTTTTGGGCTAAAAACTTACTAACTTTATCCATCAATGCTTGTTGCCCTATACCATGAAGTATATTACTATTTTTTCTTATTTCTTCATAAATAACATCCAAACTTGTGTTATATGCATAGGCTAACTCTTCAATTTTTGTTTGTAATTCTTGTGGTGTCACTTGAATATTTTCATTTTGGGCTATTTTTGCAATAATCAATGTATTTTTTATTCTGTTTTTAGCTTCTTCTTTTATATTTTCCATAAGTTGTGGATTTTTAGTTTCAAGTAACTTACCAAATTCAATACCTGTCCCTGCATCAAATTTTGCAGCATATTCATTTAACAAATTATGTGATTCTCGTTCAATCATTGCATCTGTAACAGTGACTTCACCAAGTTTCATAATTTCGTCAAATATTTTTTTCTCCTTACGGCGAATATTTTCTTTTTCTTCATATTCTTTTAAGTATTTTTCGATATCAGCTTTTAACTCATCTAATGTTTGAAAACTTGAAACTTTTTTGGCAAATTCATCATTTAATTCTGGCATTATGCGTTCTTTTATTTCATTTATTTTTATTTTAAATATAGCGTCTTTACCTTTAATTTTTTCATCATGGTAATCATCCGGAAATTTTACATTGATATCAAATTCTTCATTTAAATTGTGTCCAACAATACCTTCGGCAAAACCCGGAATAAAGGCTGAATTTGCTAAATCAAGTAAATAATCCTTACCTTCACCATGTTCAATAGGTTCATTATCAATAAAACCTTTAAAATCAATAACAACACTATCATCTTTTGTGGCTTGTGTATGTTGAGCTGTTTTAAGTTCTGCACTTTTTTTAACAAGATTATCAAGTTCTTCTTGAACATCATTTTCTTTTCTTGTGTATTTTTCAGTTTCAAAAGTTAAATCTTTATAATTTTCGATTTTAACCTCAGGTTTTAATTCTACCTCGGCTTTAACAACAACCGGTTCATTTTTTTCAAATTTATAATCCAAAACAGATGGTTCGACGATTATATCAAGATTATTTTCAACAATAGCCTTGTGAAATGCTTTTGGAAGCATTGATTCAATGGCTTCACGTTTTATATAGTCAGTTCCAACATGCTTTTCAAGAATATGTTTAGGAGCCTTACCACGTCTAAAACCTGCGATATTTACACTATTTGCTATTCTTCTGCAAGACATATCATAAGCTTTTTGTGATTCTTTTTCGTCAAATGTTATATCTAATTTTGCTATTGTATTATTTTCATTTTTTTCTACTTTTATTTCCATTTTTTTTCCTCAACTGCCTTCAAATTAATTACTATTATAAAACAAATACATAAATATGCAAAGAGTCTTTAATATTTATCATTCTATTTGAAAATATATTCAAATGCTTGGTTAACTGCTCCTTTATTTTCTTTAAAAACCTCATAACAATTCTTTTGTGCTAAATTATAGAATTCTTTATCGTTTATTAGTTTTTGAGTGATATTGTAAAATTCTTCTTTATTATTAACAATAAATGATGAGTTTTTATTCTTTAAAATATTATAAACATCCTTAAAGTTAAAATAAAATGGTCCACTTATTACAGGCTTATCCCACACTATTGCTTCAAGCGGATTATGTCCGCCTGTTTTTATAAAACTGCCTCCAATAAAAGCAAAGCTGCATATTGAATATAATTTACTTAACTCACCTATTGTATCAAGCAGGATTACGTCTTTTTCTTCAAAGTTATCATTTTCCGAACGTTTACCTGTGTTTAAATTATTTTTAATTAATAAATTCATAACATCATTAAATCTTTCAGGATGTCTTGGAGCAATTATCATTTTAAATTGAGGATTATTTATTTGTATTTTTTTAAAAACCTCAATAACAAGTTCATCTTCTCCTTTGTGTGTAGAAGCTGCGATCATAAGTTTTTTGTCGCCAATAGCAAACTGTGATTTCAAATTATCAATATCATTTGTATTTAAAGTTTTTTCGATATCAAACTTTAAATTTCCCATAACTTCAACTATATTTTCGTTTGCACCAATATCAATAATTCTATATTTATCTTCATTTGTTTGCATTAAAATTTTTGTATATTGATTAAGTATTTTTGAAAAGAAGAATTTTAGTTTTTTATAACCACAATAAGAATTTGGTGAAATTCTTCCATTTATTATATACAATTTTATGCCCGATTTATTTGCTTCATTTACAAAATTTGGCCATATTTCCGTTTCTGCTATTATTATTTTATTTAAATTTAATTTATTCAAAAAAGATTTAACACTAAAATAAAAATCATAAGGGAAGCAGAAAATACCATCAACCCTATTTTCAAATTTCTTTTTTGCAAGTTCATAACCGGTTTTTGTTACGGTTGATATAAAAATTTTATAGTCCTTTCTTTTACCATCCAATAAAATTTTTTCAATAAAATTTTGAACGGCATTAACTTCACCAACAGACACCGCATGAATTAATATATTTTCTTTATTGTCTTTTTTATTTTGATATTTATAAAAACCAAGTTTTTCAAAAAATCCAAAACGAAATTTTTTAATAAACAAAATAACTATAAATATTAAAGGTAAACATATTAATGTGCAGATAATTTGTAAAATGTTATATATAATAAACATACATCACTTTTGCCTCTTAATTTTTATTAACTTATTAATACTAACTAAAAATAAAACATATTGTCAAATGGTCTTTAAATTATATAATGAAAAAATGGAAGAATTTAAGGAAAAACAAATAGATAGAAAACAAATATATAATGGTAGAGTCATTGATGTTGTTTGTGATAGTGTACAACTTCAAGATGGTAAGTTATCAAAAAGGGAAGTTGTGCTTCACCCAGGTGGTGTTGTTATACTTGCTATTGATGAAAACGATTATATTTATATGGTAAAGCAGTTTAGGTATGCTATATCCAAAGAAATTTTTGAACTTCCAGCAGGAAGGCTTGAAAAAGATGAAAATCCACTTGAATGTGCCAAAAGAGAATTGGAAGAAGAATGCGGACTTGTTGCTCAAAACTGGCAAAATCTAGGATTTGTGTATTCTTCTCCAGGTATCTTAAGTGAGAAGCTTTATTTATACAAAGCCTCAAATCTAATACATACAAAGCAACATCTTGATGAAGGTGAGTTTTTATCTATTTATAAATTTAAGCTTGACTCAATTCTTAACATGATTATTGAACATAAAATTAATGATGCTAAAACTATATGTGCTTTTTTATATAACTTGCTGCCATACTTTCAAGGAAAAAATTTGTTACTCAATGTGGATTGATTGGGTTGATTGATATTTATATTTAATATATGGGGTTTATATACAATTTTACATAAAACTTAGTGTAACTGATATATAAATTTCCAAAATATATTTTAAATAACTTAAAAAAAACAAATGTTTAAAATTCACTTGAGATTGGATTATAAAAAGCGATTAATTTATTGAAGCTAAACTATTAAAACCACTTTCACCCCCGCCCACACACGTGCACACGTGTGCACACATATATATATTACTAATTCCCGCTGTAGGAAAGACGCCCGAATGAAATGAGGACGGATACCACAGGCGGGAAAAAAGCCGGAGCCGACAGTACGAAGTACGATAGGCGAAGTGCTTTGAGCTTGAAGGAAATTCAAGAGAGTGATAATTGTTTGTGCCTGCATATGTGTTATATTTATTGACCTTATTCTACAATTGTTTAATTCTTTAAAAAAAATAAACAGAGTAACCCCGTCCGGAGGACATTAAAATAATTTTTAAATAATTTTATTTAAATTTTAATTTTTTAAATCTTGTATTGATTTTTTGTAACGCTATATTAATTCTAAATAAACTTACTTGAAATTATTAAAAAATGTGCATTTTTTAAACTGAATATAATTATAAAAACCTTTACTTCATTTTATATTTTATATAATATAAAAATAGACGGAAAAACATTAAAAAAGGTTTAGTAAGTATGGGGTATGATTTTATAACAATAGGCAGTGCAACATTAGATGTATTTGTAGGAACAGATCAAGCTAATATTGTATCTGTGACGAACATTGACCGTAAACTTGATTTTATGTCATTTCCATATGGAAGCAAACTTGATATAAATGAATTTTCATTTGATATTGGAGGCGGAGCTGTTAACACAGCTTGTAACTTTGCAAATCTTGGTTATAAAACAAGCATAATTGTCAAACTGGGACATGATTTTCAAAGTAAAACAATATTTAAACATATTGATAATAAAAATATTGATACAAAAAATATCATAAAAACAGATAATGAAATTTCAGGGTTTTCAATAATTTTAACAAGTTTTCAAGGTGATAGAACAGTTTTAACACACCGTGGAACAAATGCAACCATAAAAAAATGTGAAATTGATTTTGATGCAATAAAAGATTCTAAATGGTTATATATTGCACCACTTAGCGGACAATCTGCCGCTATTTTAGATGATTTAAGCATTTATGCATGTAACAATAAAGTTAATGTTGCTGTTAATTTAGGTACAACAAGTATCAAAAAATGTGCTAAACATTTAAATAAAACACTTGAAATTGCAAAAATACTTGTTATGAACTTAGAAGAAGCCATAATGCTTACAAAGATTGATGTAAAACCTGATAATTTGAGTGAAACATATTCTAATCAATTAATTCATCCGGATATACAAAAAATCTTCAAAACATTATTTAAACGTGATGGACAAATAATAATAATTACAGATGGCAAAAATGGTGCATATTGTTATGATGGTATAACTTTTTATAAGTGTGAAAATTATGAATCAAATGTGGTTTCAACGCTTGGTGCAGGTGATGCTTTTGCTTCAACATTTGTTGCAGCTTATTCAAAATGGAATGATATTAAAAAAGCCTTAAAGTATGCAGCTGTTAATGCTTCAAGTGTAATTGAATATTTTGGAGCAACTTGCGGGTTGTTAAATTATGGTGAAATTGAAGAAAAATTAAGACAGAAACCTGATTTTCAAGTGTTTATGCTTGAATAATTTTATCATATTTATTTAATTTTGTTTTTGATATAAAATAAAATTGTGATAGAAAGATTAAAAAGGAGTGTTCTATTATGAAAAAATCAATAAAAGACTTAACCGATTTAAAAGGTAAAAGAGTTCTTGTTCGTGTTGATGTAAATGTTCCATTGGATGAGAACCAGAATGTAACTGATGATACACGTGTTCGTGCAATATTACCAACTGTTAATTATTTAAAAGATAAAGGTGCAAAAGTTATTTTAACAGCACACTTAGGTCGACCAAAAGGTGAAAAGAAACCTGAATTTTCATTATCACCTGCTGTTAAACGTTTAAGTGAACTATTAAATGATGAAGTTGTTTTTATTCAAGATGACTTATTTGATGAAGATAAAGTATTAAACAAAGTTAATGCTCTAAAAGACGGTCAAGTTGCAATGTTGGAAAATATCCGTTTTTATAAAGGTGAAGAAAAAAATGATGAAAATGTTTCAAAAGCCCTTGCAAAATTGGCTGATGTTTATGTAAACGATGCGTTTGGTGCAGCACATCGTGCTCATAGTTCAACAGCAGGTGTAGCTCATCTTGTTAAACCTGCGGTAAGTGGATTTTTAATGGAAGCAGAATTAAACGCTTTAGGCAGTTTATTAAGCAATCCTGAACGTCCTTTTACAGCTATTGTTGGAGGGGCAAAAGTTTCATCAAAAATAGGTGTTTTAGAAAATCTTCTTGATAAAGTTGATAATTTAATCATTGGCGGCGGTATGGTATTCACATTTATTAAAGCTAATGGTGGAAAAATTGGTAATTCCTTATGCGAAGATGACCAAATTGAAACAGCTAAAGCTATTGAAGAAAAAGCTAAAAAGAATGGCGTCAATTTGTTGCTTGCTTATGATGTTGTAGCCGGTGACAGCTTTAGCAATGATGCAAATACTAAAATCGTTGATGCTAATAACATTGAAGACGGTTGGTTAGGTTTGGATGTTGGACCTGAAACTGTGAAATCTTATGAAGATGTAATCAAAAACTCTAAAACAATTCTATGGAATGGACCTGTTGGGGCATTTGAAATGGATAAATTTACAGAAGGTACAAAAGAAGTTGCAAAATTTGTTGCTCAGGCAACAAAAAATGGTGCCAAAAGTGTGCTTGGTGGCGGCGATACTGTTGCAGCTGCTAAAAAATATGGTATGAGCGATTGCTTTACTCATATTTCTACAGGCGGCGGTGCAAGTTTAGAATTTATTGAAGGTAAAAGCCTTCCAGGTGTAGATGCTTTAAATGATAAGTAAATTTATTTATATGAATAAATAATTGTATAAAAATAAAAGGATTTATAATTTAAATTATAAATCCTTTTATTTTTATTTATTAATATTTTTCTATATTAAATAAGCTTCATAATTCTTACGTAGATTTTGTATATCTTCTTTTGCCTTCCATTGAGCTTTAACAATGCTTGAGGCTTGTTCTTTTATATTATCAAAAATATGCCTGTCCTTGAATAAAGGAATCATGATATCTTTCCATCGTCCGGCTATATTTGGAAGACAAGGCTCGTAAAATACTTTATTTTCTGTTTGTTCCCATACATATTTATGAGATAAGGCATATAACAAATATTCAGGTGTTATATTATACTTATTATTTTCATCTTTTATTCTTATAACAACAATTTCACGTGTTAGTAGCATTTCATTGTCATAAGGTGATACCATTGCAACACTACCAATTCTATAGCTACCACGACTTACATATAAGATATCTTTAGGTTTTAAAGCTTTATTTTTTTTAAATATTTTATTATATTCATCAATTGGTATCATAGATGTAACATCTATATATGGTTGCCAGTTAACGATATCTTTTACTCGTATATATGGAATATCGCCAAAACCTTTTAATTCTCCCTTTGGCGAACCATGACCTGTAAAATATTCAATAATTTTCTCATCTATAAGTTGTTTAAGGGTAATAAGTTCAATATTATTTTTTTTTGCTTCATGTTTAACTTTTTCGAGTTTTGCATTCCAATAAAATCTGGGTATAAGTATATTTTTTTCTTTTACAATTCTTGCTTTTACCCGAAAAGTTAATGGTCTTTTATACTTATTAATTAAATTTCCATTATTATTTTGCCTTTCTTTTATTTCCTTTAAAATTTGAGAAGAGTCATCTTTAAGATTTTTATCTTCATCGTAAATAGGTCTTCCTTGATGATCGTGTCCTATATATTCAGCAACAGCCATATTTATGTATTCTTGTTGTGAAGTTTCCTTTTGTATTATAATAGCACAGCATTTTGCATTATTATGAGGTCTAAAAGTATTATGCGGCAAATCAATAATTGATATTATATTATTACCTTCAAATATAAAATTTATAACATTTTGATACGATGGAAGTGCAAAGTAAGATTCAGGAAGTATAATACCAATTTTACCTCCTTTTTTAACTAGTTGTAAATTACGTTCAAGAAATAATGTTGAAACATTACATTGTTTTTGTATTTTTTTTGTTCCTTTTTTATCAAATGAATGAGCAAGTTCATATTGTGATAATTTTTTTTCACCTTCAACTTTTATATTTTTGCCAAAAGGAGGATTAGCAAGTACAACATCAAATGTTCCTAATTTTATTTCATTTTGTGTTTTTGATGTCCAATTTTGAGGTAAATCTAAAGAATCTTCCTGAAATATACCACCTTTTCCATCACCTAAAATTGCCATATAGGATTTTGATAACTTTGTTAAGAAAGGATCTTTTTCAATACCTCTTATATTTTTTATTGCTAAAGCTTTAACTTCTTCATTTTTTGCTTCTTGTGACCAGCCATATATATTACCTTCTTCGTCTGTAAGTTGTTCTATTTTTTTTAAAGCCTGAACTAAAAAACCACCGCTTCCACAAGCACTATCAATTATTTTATCTTCTCGTTTTAAATCAATAGCTTGAATAATAATATCAATAACATTGCGAGGTGTAAAATATTGTCCTTCTGATTTTTTTACTGCTTTACCTATAAAAATTTCAAAAGCATCTGCAATACAATCTCTATCAGTTTTTAAAATACTAAAAGATTGTATTCTTCCTATAATCCCGCGAAGAGTTTTACCATTAAAAAGTATACTGTCATTTGAAAGAATTACATCACTATATTTCTTTTGTGTTGCTAAAAATAAAGCATCTATTCTTTGTTTTATTTCTTCATCTTTATCTGATAATGTGGCTCTAAATTTACAATTTTCATCAAGGGGGGTAAATCTTTCGTCATAAATTTTACATAGTATTAGAAGAATAATTTGACTTGCTATTATTTCATCACGGCTAACATTTCCATTTGCAGCAATCCAGCCTCTTATTTCCTTAAATATATTTTTCAAATTGTGTGTAGGTTTTAGATTACATTTTTTATATAAACCTATTTCTTCAAGTTTTTCTCCAGATTTTGGAATAGCAGGTATTTTTTCAAAGACATCACCATTTTTAGTTCTTGTTTTGTGGAGGTAAACACTATCCTCACCATTAAAGATTACACCTATTTCTGCGTCAGATAAAGACATGTAGATTTCTAATTGTTTAGTATCTAAAATTTTTATTCCCGGTGCTTTACATTCAACAATTATTTTTATTTTTTTGACACCGTCGATTGTTTCAAAAACTGTAATATCCAGCGGATATCCTTTTTTATCAGATGGATTTCGTTTTACCCGATATTGTGGTCTTGTAACGATCATTGATTTATTATAACCATAATCTTCTACAAGCATTTTTGAAAATGGTTGCACAGCATACTTTTCTTCAGGTGTTGCGTTAATTTCTTTACCTGAAATATAATCAGTTAATTTTTCTTGCACCATAAATTTTTATCCGTTCTTTTAACTAAACTATTTTTTAGTCCTAACATTAAGTTTTAAATGTAATTCACGAAGTTGCTCTTCAGATGCTGAAGTTGGAGCATCTGTCATTAAACATTTTGCATTTGAATTTTTGGGGAATGCAATAACATCACGAATTGAATCAGTTCGAGCCAAAAGTGCAATAAGTCTATCAAGTCCTAAAGCAATACCTGCATGCGGTGGTGTTCCATATTGAAACGCTTCAACCATAAATCCGAATTTTTCCTTTACCTGTTCATCGTTAAAGCCAAGTGCTTTAAATACACGTTTTTGCACATCACTTGAATGGATACGAACGCTACCACCGCCAAGCTCATTACCGTTATAAATTATATCATACGCTATTGAACGGCAATTTTGAGGGTCAGTTTCCATTTTGTCAATATCTTGAGGATTTACCATTGTAAAAGGATGGTGAACGCTTGTATATCGTTTATTTTCTTCATCATAATCAAACATAGGGAAATCAGTTACCCACAATAAATCGTGTTTTTTATTGTCAATTAAATCAAGTTTCTTTCCAAAATGAAGTCTTAATCGACCTAAAACATCAAACACAACTTTTTTGTTGTCTGCAACAAAGAAAACAACATCACCCAAATTTGCATTGGCTCGTGATTTTAGGCTTTCAATTTGTTCTTCGTTTAGGAATTTGAACATAGGTGATTTAACTTCACCATTTTCCATATAGGTAATCCAGGCAAGTCCTTTTGCTCCAAAAGAAATAGCTAGATTACGAATGTCATCCATTTCTTTTCTTGAATATGAAGCAATATTTGGTATTTTTAAAGCTCTAACAGTTCCACCTGCTTTTATAACATTTAAAATAGGCTCAAATGTTGAATTTGCAAAAATATCTGTTATATCAAAAAGCTCAAGTCCAAAACGAGTATCCGGTTTATCAGAACCAAACCTATCCATAGCTTCTTTATAAGTTATACGTCTAAATGGGCCTTTAATGTCTTCAACACCTGCAGCTTTAAAAATATCTTCAATTAAGCTTTCTGTCATATTTATTATGTCATCTTGATTAACAAAAGACATTTCAATATCGACTTGAGTAAATTCAGGCTGCCTATCAGCACGTAAATCTTCATCACGAAAACAACGAGCTATTTGGTAATAACGTTCCATACCACCAACCATCAAAAGTTGTTTATAGATTTGAGGTGATTGAGGAAGTGCATAAAACTTTCCTTCATGAACTCGAGAAGGTACTAAATAATCCCTTGCACCTTCAGGTGTTGTATTTATTAAAATTGGTGTTTCAACTTCTAAAAATTCATTCTCATTCAAGTTGTTACGAATTGCTTGAACCACTTTATGGCGAAGGATAAGATTATTTTTAGTTTTTTCACTTCTTAAATCCAAATAACGATATTTTAGACGAATATCTTCACTCACATCATCATTATCCAACAAAAACGGAAGCAATTTTGCTTTACTTAAAATTTCAACCTCACTTGGATATATTTCAACTTCGCCTGTTGGAAGTTTATCATTATATGTTTCTTCAGGACGTTTTGAAACAACACCTTTAATTTTTATTACATATTCAATTTTTAAGGTAGAAAATATATCATGAACATTCTTATTAATTTGAGGGTCAGCTACCAATTGAAACAAACCGCTTCTATCTCGAAGTTCAAGAAAGATGATACCGCCAAGGTCTCTAATTGTTGCAACCCAACCACATAAAGTCATTTCTTTATTTTCATCTTTTAAAGTGATTTCTCCACAATTGTTTGTTTTCATTGATATTTTTAAATTACTCATAATTTTCTCACCTTTTATAATTTATATAGCTTATATTAATATACCAAAAAAGTCTTTAGTGTCAAAGTTAAAACTTAACGTCATTTAACATTCTTAACCTATTTAATGGCCAAAAAATAACAATGGCTCGACCAATTACACGGTCTTCTTTTAAAAACCCCCAAAAACGAGAATCTTGAGAATTGCCACGATTATCACCAAGAAGGAAATAATGCCCTTCAGGAACCGTCATTGGACCACAATACATGTCATCGTTACATTCGATATAGTCAAAATCGTTTAGGATATAATCCTCTTTCAATTCCTTACCATTTACAATAACTTTATACTTGTTATCTTTAATTTTTTTAACTTCAACTTTATCACCACCTTTTGCAACAATACGCTTTATATATGCTATATCCTTGCAAAAAAATCCCGTTAAACGTTGAAATACTTTTAAAGGCGTATTTTGCAACTGTGTCATTGGCGGATAAAATACAACAATATCACCACGTGTCGGTTTTTTATAAAAACGACTTACACGTTCAATAAACAACCTGTCACCCACTGTTAAAGTCGGCTCCATGGATGATGACGGTATCCAACGTATTTCACCTATAAAAAATCTTATAATGATAACCATTACAACAACAAATACAATTGTTTCAATGCTTTCTTTTAATGCTCCTTTTATGTTTTCACGACTAAAGATTTTTTTTAACATATCCTATTATCCTGCTATTTTATTTATTTATGTTTATATAAAAATACTTTAACATAAAAACATATTTTTGAGTTTAATTTTTAAAATATAAAATCATTTTTTACCCTAACTTCAATAGGAAACATTTGCGGAATTTTTGCCTGCCCTCCTCGAACAAAACCAAATAACAATAATGGCCATATTATTATACCGGTTGTCATTAAAACTTTAGGATAGTTTTTTTCTTCACCTTTAATTTTATAATATATTTCACCTGAATGTTTTATACCTTTTGAATCATATAACGTTGCTCCATATAAAAGTATTTCACCTGCATTGCCTATAAATCCGTTACTTTTTACATCCGAAACATAAAGTAGAGCATTGTCACCTTTTTTAAAAACAGTTACGTTGTCTATAATTACATTTTCATGTATTTTAGCTTTTATGCTCTCACCAGGTGTTGTGTTTTTACTTGTTTTCTTTTTATCAACAATAACATAAACACTTACACCCTCTCGAATTGTAATTGGTTTACAATTTACACATAGTATTGTCGAGTTTGATATTAAAATAAACAATAACAAACTTACAATATTTTTCTTTTTAAACATACTTCGTTATCTCTTTTTTGTATATATTTCAAAGATATACTAACATAGAATTATATTTATTGCAAGAAAAATTGTATATATTTTCTTATCAGCTTAATAAAAGTTAATATAAATATAAGTTTACACTCTTATTTGATTTATTTCATTATATGCGTTTAAAACTTTATTTCTAAGTTGAATTGCCATTTGCATTGATAAACTTGATTTTTCTGCAGCTATCATTACTTCATGAACTGAAATGTCATCTCCACGGGCAAACGCTATTTGTGCATTATCAGCTTCTAATTGTGTTTCATTTAATGATTTAATACTTGATTCAATTGAACTTCCTACTCCATTTAAAAAACTTTCAACCTGTGATGTTTGATCTTTTGCATTTGCATTTGCATTTTCGTTTCTAAAATCATTTTCTATTCCACCATATAACTTTTCGTTTGTTTTATTTGTTAATATATTATCAAACGATTTATCTTCTTTATTTAAATCAATGTCATTTATATTTTTGTTGAAAAGTTCGTTAAAATTATTAATACTATTTAAGTTATTAAAATTTATTGACATGTTTTTATCCTTTCATTCTTCTTTTATTCACCATTGGTTGGGGCGAAACCAGGTTTATTTGCTTATTTTCTTTTGAAAACATTTTGTTTCGCCAAAATAGGTGTGTGCAAGGGGGCAAAGCCCCCTTGCAACCTTAAGAAACTTTTTAATTTTTAATCCATTTACTTTTAATTTTATATCTTTCATTTTTTTTATTCACCATTGGTTGGGGCGAAACCAGGTTTATTTGCTTATTTTCTTTTGAAAACATTTTGTTTCGCCAAAGCAGGTGTGTGCAAGGGGGCTTTGCCCCCTTGCAACCTTAAGAAACTTTTTAATTTTTAATCCATTTACTTTTAATTTTATATCTTTCATTTTTTTATTCACCATTGATTGCGACAAAACCAGGGGTCGATTTTTGTTTTTATATCTTTAACGCCGTCGATATCATATTTTTTGTAGTTTCAGCAATGGTAGCATTTGCTTCATAAGCTTTTGAAGCTTGAATCATATTTACCATTTCCTCAACTATATTTATATTTGGTAATGTTACAAATCCTTCTTCATCAGCATCAGGATGGGATGGATCATATACTGTTTTGTATGGATTTTTTGCTTCTTCAATCGTTTGAACTTCAACGCCCTTTGCTATTCTATTCTGGTCAAATGATATTCCACCATTAAGTGACAAATTACCGGTTTCACTATTAAATTGAGCTTTATGTGTTCCCTGTGGAAAACCTATATCATTTGAAGGGTTTAACTCATTATCATATATAGCCTTAAATGTTACTGTTTTCTTTATGTAAGGACCAAAGGAACCGTCATCTTTACGTGTTGTATTTATATTTGCCATATTGGCTGCAATTGTATCCATTTTGGTTTTTTGTGCATACATCCCTGAAGCACAAGTTTTAAATATGTCAAAACTCATTATTTTATAATAATCTCCCTGTTTTTTTGTTTTTGTTTTTTTATATTATTATATTTTTATTCCCCTCTTATCACACTTTGAAGACCGGAAAAAGCACGACCTTCAAGTGTTGATAATATGTTATAACGCATAGCAGCTTCTGTCATATCCATCATTTCTTTTTCAAGTATTACATTATTATTATTTTCATTGTCATACTTTGACATATCCATTAAAGTTTCAACTTTAAATTGTGAATAATTATCTTCTTGTAAAAATGCTTTTACATCAGCTCCATTCGTCTTTTCAAGAAGTTCATCTATAGGTTTATAATTTTGATTTTTAACAAGTAAACTATTGGTTTCTTTTATTTTATCTTTAAGTTCTTCTTTATTTATTATTTCACTTAATTTATCTTCAAAAACGATATCTTTTCTTTGATAATTTGGAGTATTTACATTAGCCGTATTCGCTGCTATTGTTTTTTGGCGTTCATATAACCCGTCAAGCGCAAGTCTTGTAACTTCAATTTTGCTTGATGATATAAAGTCCATTATTTATATCCCCCTCCTAAATCTTTTAATATTTGCATAATATTTTAAGCTATTTTCTTAAATAACTTTCAATTATTTTTTAAATACAATTTCAAATATTGTTTCTTCACTATTACTTTTTATTAACTTCAAATCTCCATTTTGTTTTTGCATATTTTCTCTTGATATAGCAAGCCCCAGACCATGACCTTCTTTTTTTGTTGTATAACCCTTTAAGAAAATTTTTTCAAAGTTATCTTCATTTATAACTTGACCATTATTTTTTATATATAATGAAATATGTTCGGTATCTTCACTACATGAAATATTGATTTTTTTATTTTCAATATTTTCAAGGCTATCAATACTATTATTCAATAAGTTATAAATAACGTTTTTTGTTATTAGATTATCAAAAATAGCTGCTTTATTTTTTTCAATGTCAATATTAATAAGTACATTGCTTTCATTAAATTTGTTTGATAATGTTTTTATAATTTCTTCAACAAAATTATATAAATTATACTCCTTCATATTAATATCATTTTCATTTTTAAATTTGTCAAGAAGTATCGTTATATCATTTGTTGCTTTTTTTATTGTCTCGATAACTTCATAAGCATATTCGTTTAAAGAAGAATTTGAACTTTCATTTTCGATCTTTTTTAAAAGAATTTTTGAATTTAAATTTATTATTGAAATATAATTATTAACTTCATGAATATTTTCTTTAAAATTGCTTATTTTCTTTTCGAGAGAAACAAGAGCATTATTTTCAATTGTATTTGCCATAAGTTCATTATTGGCATTATTTATTAATGTAATAATTGAATTAATTGCATCATTCAAGTTTTCATTAGCACGTCTTTCAGGTGTCAATCTATCCCAGTATGAAGTAAAATCAAGATTTGAATTTGAAGATATAAATTTTAAAATATCACGAATATTACGAGAATTTAAAGCAATATAACTTTGACAACTTTCATTTAAATTCATACCGTCATTAAACCACATAATACAAGAACAATATCTAGAAGCAACAACAATGACAAATTCAAGTTCATCATAGACATCATTTTTTATTGGATTTGGAAAATTTAGAAGATCCTCATTTTCGCAAAATGAAAAGATATCGGCATTTGCAAATTCCAATCTTTGAAGTACACTTTTAACTTTTGATGTATCATTCATTCTTATTAAAACAAGTGATTTTCTTTTATCCTGTATGTTTAAAACAGGAGTTAAGGTTGATTTAACTATGGAATTAACTGTTTGAAAGCTCAAACCCTGGACTTTTTCGCCATATATAAAATGTTTTATTTCATTTAGCGGTTGGATATTCATTTTTATTTTTTCCTTAATTTTTCATATTAAAACAATATAATCTATAAAGCAGCTAATGCTTTGGAATATTTTTTATTAACATTAAAACCATTATTTAAAGCGTATAAAACTGCTTGAGTGCGGTCATTGACTTGAAGTTTTTGAAAGATATTATTAACGTGTGTTTTAACTGTTGTTTCTGAAATAAATAGTTTTTGAGCTACACCTTTGTATGTTACACCCTGAGTTAATAATTCTAAAACTTCATTTTCTCTTTGTGTTAAATAAGAAAGAAGGTTGTCCTCATCTGTAATAACTTCATTTTCTTTAGATCTAACAAGCTGTTGGAAATAATCAAAAAACTTTGAAGATAATGTTTGCGGCAAATAAATTTTATTCGCTGCAACTTCTTCAATTGCATAAATCAATTGGGCCGAAGCCATTGTTTTTAATATATAACCTTTTGCACCAAGTTTCATAGCACGATAAATTAAATCAGGATCATCATAACCTGTTAATGCTATAATATTTACATCTAAATTTAGTTTTGAAATTTCAGCAATAGTTGATAATCCGTCTTTTTCTGGCATATTTATGTCCATTAACACAATATCCGGGTTATATTTTTTAATAAGACTAATGGCAACTGAGCCGCTTGAAGCAGTTCCTACAACATCAAAGTCACTTTCAAGTGTAATAAGCTCACGTATTCCATTTAAATGATCCAAATTGTCATCAACTATAACTAACCGGGCTTTTTTCTTAAAAGTAGTGTTTCTTCTCATAATATTATATTCCTCTCCTTTATTTGAAGTGTTTTTTACCCCTAAACCCCTCTTTCTATATCATTGATATTACAACTTTTTAAATAATCTCTCATCAATCGGTGGGATAAATTTTGTTTAAAATATTAATTTAAAGATCTAAACCTACTGGCTAAAATATTATATTTTGTGTATTACTTAATAAATTTAAATATTTTTACTCTCGTTTAATAGTATTACTTTATTTGTTCTATAAATAATTTATTTGTAGTACTCTTTATAAAGTGATTAAAAATAATGATAAGACTATTATTTAATTAAAATAATTAAAATAATTAAAATGATAAATTAGAGAAATTTATTAAAGTAAATATTAAATATAATCCGATAAAGCATTATATAAAAATACTTGCCAAAAAAAGAAATTTATTTTAATATCAGTATATAAGAAAAACAGTTTAAAGGAGATACAACAATTAATAACAATTATCAAAACAATGGTCGTGATAAAAATAATGTGCCAATAAATGAAAGGATTTATTCAAAAGAAGTTCGTTTAATAGATGATGAGGGTCATAACCATGGTGTGGTTTCGACTTCAAAAGCTTTAAATATGGCAAAGGAAAAAGATTTAGACTTAGTTGTTGTATCACCCGGTCAGGAACCTCCTGTGGCAAAGATAATGGACTACGGGAAATATAAATATGAAACCGAAAAGCGGGCAAAAGAAGCAAGAAAAAAACAACATGTTGTTGAAGTAAAAGAAATAAAAATACGTTATAAAATAGATATTCACGATTACAATGTGAGATTAAAAAATATTCGTAAATTTATTCAAGCCGGAAATAAAGTAAAAGTTGCAGTTATGCTCCGCGGTCGTGAGATGCAGCATAGCAAACTTGCTTTTGATTTGGCAAATCGTTTTATTGAGGATTTAAAAGAAGATCCAATAGCCGTTGAAAAACAACCATCAATGGATGGTCGTAATGTGGTATTAATTTTATCACCGCAACAAACTTAATTTATTAACAAAAAAAAGAAGTGAAGTGTTAAAAAGTGGTATCCAATATATTAACATCAACAGTAATAGGCCTTGATGCTTATAAAATACTTGTTGAGACAGATACAAATAATTCTCTTCCTGGTGTCACAATTGTGGGACTTCCTGATGCTGCAGTTTCAGAAGCTAAGGAAAGAGTGCGAAGTGCTATAAAAAATTCAGGTTTTACTTTTCCTACAAAAAAAATAGTAATTAATCTTGCACCTGCTGATATAAGAAAAGAAGGTACAAATTATGATTTACCCATAGCTATTGGTATTCTTGCAAAAGATGGTATAATTAATGAAGATGAAATTAAAAATACAGCTTTTATAGGCGAACTTTCTCTTGATGGGTCAATACGTCCGGTTAACGGTATTTTGCCAATTGTTAGCGGATTAAAAGAATTAAATATTGATAAAATTTTTGTTCCCTATGAAAATCGTATTGAAGCAGCAATAATTGATAATATTAAAATTTATCCGGTTAAAACTTTAAGTGAGGTTATTTATAGCTTTACAAAAGACCATATTAATTACAAGCCGATTGAACCTTTTAAAATAGATATAAAAAGTTATTTGGATGAATTAAAAAATAATGATAAAGAATCATTACATTATGATTTTAAGGATGTTAAAGGTCAAACTATGGCAAAAAGAGCTATGGAAATAGCTGCTGCAGGCGGGCACAATATGCTTATGATTGGTTCACCAGGGTCCGGAAAAACTTTATTATCTAAATGTTTTAATTCAATATTACCGCCTTTAACTTTAAATGAAGCTATTGAATTAACAAAAATATACTCTGTTTCTGGGCTTTTACATAAGGATAAGCCAATAATATACAAGCGGCCTTTTCGTGCTGTGCATCATCTTGCATCATCTGTTGGCATTATAGGCGGCGGGTCAAATCCTAAACCCGGTGAAATAACACTTTCACACAGGGGTGTTTTATTTCTTGATGAGATAGTTGAATTTCCGCGAAATGTTCTGGAAGTGTTGCGGCAACCTCTTGAAGATGGTGTTGTCACTATTTCAAGGGCACAAACAAGTGTTAAATATCCTTGTGATTTTATGCTTCTTGCTGCTATGAATCCTTGCCCTTGCGGATATTTAGGAGATAAAGAAAAAAAATGCACTTGCAATGAGTATCAAATAAAGAAATATCGTTCAAAATTGTCAGGTCCTTTGCTTGATAGAATTGATATTCAAATTGAAGTCCCACGATTGTCTGTTGAAGAACTTACAAATTATAATGGAGTTGAGGCTGAATCTTCAGAGGAAATACGCAAAAGAGTTATTAAAGCCCGTCAAATACAACAAGAAAGATTTAAAGATTATGGAATTTTAACTAATTCGCAAATGACTCCAAAGCTTGTCAAAAAATTTTGCAAAATGTCAAATGACTGTGAACCTATTTTGAAAATGGCAATAACTAAATTTCAATTATCAGGGCGTTCTTATGATAGACTTTTAAAAATTACAAGGACTATTGCTGATTTACTAAATGATGAAGTTATAACCTCCAAACATCTGGCTCAAGCTTTACAATTTAGGAATATTATTTATAATGATAATTAATGAAACTTTTTTTAATGATTCAACTATAAATGTTGCGAAGAAACTTCTTGGAACTAATCTTTGCAGAAAACTTGAAAATGGTGATATTTATTGTGGTAAAATAGTTGAAACTGAAGCTTATTGTGAAGATGACCCTGCTTCTCATTCATTTTGCGGAATTACAAAACGTTCAATAACAATGTTTAAAAAACCAGGTTTTGCATATGTTTATATGACTTATGGAATGTATTATTGTTTTAATGTAGTTACTGAAAAAGAGGGAACCGGATGTGCAGTTTTAATACGGGCTATTGAACCATTATCAGATAATATAACATTAAAAACAAAAGGTCCTGGTTTACTATGCAAAGCTTTTAATATAACAAAAGAACAAAATGGGCTTAATTTACTTGATGAAAATTCTTTAATATGGCTTGAATATGGAATATCGCCATTAAAAGATGATGAAATTATAACGACAACAAGAATAGGGATAAAAAAAGCAATTGATTATCCCTATCGTTTTTATATTCGTGATAATAAATTCATATCAAGAAAATAAATGTAAATGTAATTTTATCTATTCACTTATTTCATTTTGATTATCATTTGAATCATATAAAGAATTTTGCTTAAGATTTAAGTTATTATCTTGTTGATTAGTCAAATTTACATCCTGTCCTTCCAAAAATGCTTTTTCAATTTGATCACAAGATGATTCATCAGGATCAACAATTTTATTAATTCCAGCAACTTGATCATTATCATCAAGACTTTGAATTTTAACACCTGTAGCAGGGCGTCCTTGACGAGATATGTCGCTTGCTTTAATACGTGTAACTATGCCATTTGCTGTTACAACCATTATTTCATCTTTTTCAGAAACAATAGTTAATGCAACAAGACGAGATTTAGTTGACTTAAATTTAGTCGCAATTAACCCTAAACCGCCTCTATTTTGTGGTCTAAACTCAGATAACTTTGAACGTTTTCCAAAACCATCGGATGTCACAACAAGCAAATCAGCATCATAATCACGAGGTACAATATCACATCCTATAATAGTATCACCACTTCTAAGTTTCATTGAATTTACCCCGCGGGCACTTCGACCAAGAGGGCGTAAATCATTTATTGCAAATCTTATTGCCATGCCTGAACTTGTTCCAATAAGAACTTCTTCATTATCTTTTGCTTCTTTTACCCAGCATAATGAATCATTATTTTCTAAACCTATTGCAATAATGCCATTACGACGAATTGTTTTAAAAGTATCAAGTGAAATACGTTTTATGTAACCCATTTTTGTAAGCATTATTAAATTTGCACCTGATTCAAAATTTGAAACAGGAACAACGGCTGTTATTTGTTCATCTTGTTCAATTGGAAGTATATTAATAACAGGTAAGCCTTTTGATTGTCTTGAGCCTTCCGGAAAATCATAGACATTTAGGCTGTAACATACACCTTTTGAGCTAAAGAAAAGAACTTTATCATGCATTTTTGCAGTAAAGAAATGTTCAACATCGTCATTTTCCTTTGTTTTCATGCCACCTTTGCCACGGCAGGCACGATTTTGCCTTTCAAATGTGTCAAGAGATATCCGCTTTAAGTAACCCTGACGTGTTATAAATACAGCCATTGGTATATTTGGAGTTAAATCTTCGATAGTTATTTCGTTTGTTTCAGGTAAAATTTGTGTCTTTCTTTCATCACCATATTTTTCTTTATCTTCTCTTAACTCATCTTTTATTATATTTAAAACCTTTTGCCTATCTTGCAATATAGCTTCGTATTCAGCAATTTTACGTTTCAAATCTTCATATTCTTCTTTTATTTTGCTTTGTTCCAGGCCTGTTAATTTACGCAATTGCATTTCTAATATTGCATTAGCCTGATCAATATCAAGACCGAATCTTGACATTAACCCAATACGGGCTTCTTCTGTTGTTTTAGATTTTTTTATTAATTCTATAACTTCATCAAGATTTTGAAGTGCGATCATTAAACCTGCAAGTATGTGAGCACGCATTTTTGCTTTTTTAAGGAAAAATACAGTACGTCTTGTTATAATTTCAACACGATGCTCAACAAATTCGTTTAATACTTCATAAAGATTTAAAAGTCTTGGTTGTTTACCCACAAGTGCAAGCATATTGACTCCAAATGATGCACTTAATTGAGTAAATTTGAATAAGTTGTTTTTAACAACATCAGGTTTTGCATCACGTTTTAATTCAATAACAATCCTCATCCCATCACGGTCTGACTCATCACGTAAATCAGAAATTCCATCTATTTTTTTATCTCGCACTAATTCTGCTATTTTTTCAATCAATTGTGCCTTATTAATTTGATATGGTAACTCGGTAACAATAATAGCAGTCCTTGCCTGTCTTCCGCTGCCGCCCGGGATTTCTTCAATATTTGCAACAGCCTGCATTTTTATTGACCCACGACCTGTTTCGTAAGCACGTTTTATATCATTTATACCAATAATTGTTGCAGCTGTGGGAAAATCAGGACCTTTTATATGCTGCATAAGTCCTTCTATTGTAATATTAGGATTGTCAATTAGAGCAATTGTACCATCAACAATTTCACAAACATTATGCGGAGGTATATTAGTTGCCATTCCAACAGCAATACCTGAAACGCCATTTAATAGCAACATAGGCAGTCTTACAGGTAAAACAGTTGGTTCTTCTAAAGAACCATCAAAATTTGGTCCAAAATCCACAGTTTCGCAATCAATATCGGCAAGCATCGATGTTGTAATTTTACTCATTCTCGCTTCAGTATAACGCATTGCAGCAGCACTATCGCCATCAACAGACCCAAAATTGCCATGACCATCTATTGTTTGGTAACGAGTTGCAAAATCTTGAGCCATTCTTACCAAAGCTTCATATACAGAAGAATCGCCATGTGGATGATATTTACCAAGAACTTCACCCACAATTCTTGCACATTTCTTATATGGCTTATCAGGAGTCATGCCAAGTTCATTCATTGCAAAAAGAATACGTCTATGAACAGGTTTCAATCCATCCCGAACATCAGGTAACGCACGCCCAACGATAACTGACATAGCATAATCAATATAAGAACGCTTCATTTCATCACGAATACTAACCGGTAATATTTTTCCGTCTTCAAAGAGATTTTGTTGACTCAATTTTTTACTCTCCCATAATTTTAAATATCTTTTCCTTATTTATATTTTAACATAAAGAAATTTTTTTTATTAAGATATTAATTACTCAGCAACAATTTCAATAAACTCTTCATTAATATTTTCAATATGCCAATTTTGTATAACTTCACCGGGTAATAATAAAGGTGATGCCGGAGGGTATGGTATTATTGCACTTTTTGAAATACAACCTAAACATTCAACAAGAGGTTTCCTTACACCTTTTAATAATTTTGCCATAAACGGTGTATATTTCATAATAGGATATACTTGTTTTTCTAATTCTTTATGTTTTGCTGCTTCCCCGTTATCATTGTTTTCATTTTCATCTTTATCTTCAATATTTTTTGATTTAAATTTGGATATTTTTCTTAAAGCATTATAAAGTTTGTTTAATTTCATTGAAGATGTTCCAAGCCCGCATACAAATAGAATACTTTTTTCATTTGCAAGTTCATCTTCAATATTAAATTTATTAAGTAAAATATCTGATATTTCATAACCTGAAAAGCCATCAACTTTTATTAAAATTTTTGTTACATCATTATTTTGAGAGTATATATGAATATTTTTAATTTTTTGAAGACGTTTTTTAAATCGTTCAATTTCATTAACAAGATGAGCAATTTTATTTTTTCCTTTATTAGAATTTAAAAAATCAATATTTGCCTCAATTGAAGCTAATAAAGGATATGACTGTGATGTTGTTGTTATTAAATCAAGTGATTCTTGAACATCATTTATGTCTACTTTTGAGTCAAAACCTATATGCAATAATGCTGTAGGATTTACACCTGCAGCCGTTTTATGGAGTGATTGTATACAAAAATCAGCCTGAACATCAAGAGCTGACGTTCCTATAGTTTTATCAAATTTGTATAATGCACCATGTGCTTCGTCAACAATTAAGTATATATTTTTTTCTTTTGCAATTTTTGCTATTTTTTCAACATCTGATAAAGCACCATAATAACTTGGCGAAGTGATAATGATAGCTTTAATATCAGGATGTACTTCAAGCACCTGTTCAATTACACCGGGATTCACAGATTCATATATCCCCCAATTTTCGTTGTAATTTGGCATAATCCAAATAGGCAAAGCATTTGTTAATACAAGTCCTGAATAAACACATTTATGACAATTCCTTGCAACAAGCACTTTGTCGTATGGACGTAAAATACATAACATTGAAGCCAACACTCCTGATGTCGAACCGTTTGTGAGATAAAATGTAGCTTTTGTTCCATATATTTCACTTGCATTTTCCTGTGAATGTATAAGTTGTTTTTGAGGACCTTCTATATTTTTATAACCTTCAATTTCTGAAATATCACAATTATAAAAAGAATGTCCCAAAATTTCATTTGCCTTAGGAACAACAAAATTCCCCAAATGATGTGAAGGTGTTGTAAAATAGCTGCGTCTTCTAAAGCGGCTTGTTTTATTTTTTATTTTTTTTAATAATTTGATTAAGCCCATTTTTTATTTTACATTCGTTGAAATTCAAACATTATTTAAGTATAATTTTAATACAATTTTATAGAATTTACTAACCAGGAATTTTATATACAAATAAATTAGTAGGTAAAAAACATGGATTTGAATAAAGTATATCATAAAATAGACAATTTGAGAAATCAAATAAAAAAATATAATGAAGCTTATTATGAAAAAGATGCTCCTCTTATTGATGATGCAGCTTTTGATAGGATTTATCGAGAGTTAAAAGAACTTGAGGAAAAATATCCGGAATATAAAAAGGAAGAAAAAATAACGGATAAAGTTTCAGGTAAAAGTTCAAAAAAATTTTCAGAACATCAGCATAAATATCGCCTATATTCGCTTGATAATTCAAATAATATTGACGAATTGTGTAAATGGATTGAGAAAGTCAAGAAAGATTTAGGTGAAAAAAGCAAAGTAAGTTTTGTTTGTGAATTAAAAATAGACGGTCTTGCTTGTGCTTTAACCTATAAAAATGGTGTTCTTGAAACCGGTGCTACACGTGGTGACGGCTTTATAGGTGAAAATATAACCAAAAATTTGTTGACATTGAATGATATTCCTCAAAAACTTTCAAAACAATTAGATATTGATGTGCGTGGGGAAGTTTATATGCCTGTTTCTTCATTTGAAAAATTAAATGAAATTCAGGCTTTAAATAATGAAAAACCTTTTGCTAATCCAAGAAATGCTGCTTCCGGCTCATTGCGGCAGCTTGATTATGAAATAACAAAAAAACGTAATTTAAAGTTTTTTGCTTATGCGGCTATTTTTGAAAGTAAAGTAAGTATAAAAACTCATTTTGAAACCATGAAACTTTTAAAAGAACTTGGGTTTGATGTAAATCAAAATATTAAACTTTGTCATAATGTAGATGAAATAATTGAATTTTGTAAATACTGGGAAAATGAACGATTTAAACTTGATTATGCTACAGATGGGATTGTTGTTAAGGTAAATGAATTAAATTATGAAGATGAACTTGGCTATACATCACGTGCTCCAAAATGGGCAACGGCTTATAAGTTTCCTCCTGAGGAAGTTTGGACTCAACTTTTGGATATTGAGTATAACATTGGAAAAACAGGAGCAATCACACCCGTTGCTGTTATGAAACCTGTATCATTAGGCGGAACAATTGTCAAAAGAGCAAGTTTGCATAATTTTGATGAAATAAAACGTCTTGATTTATCTTTAGGTGATAAAGTTTTAATTAAAAAAGCTGCCGAAATAATACCTAAAGTTATAAAAGTAGATCACACAAAAGATGCCATTCCTATAGAATTGCCGCAAAAGTGTCCTGATTGTTCTTCAAATTTGTTTAAACCACCAAATGAGGTTAATTTTTACTGTATAAATGTTTTTTGTCCTTCGCAAATTGTTTCCAAATTAGAATTTTTTGCATCAAAAAGTGGTATGGATATTGATGGCATGGGGTCTCAAATCGTTAATAAGCTTTATAATCTTGGACTTGTTAAAACTTATGATGATTTTTATAAGCTTAAGTATGATGATTTATTAAAATTGGATTTAGTAAAAGAAAAAACGGCAACAAATCTTCTAAATGCCATAAATAAAAGTAAAAATACTACACTTGCAAAATTTTTAACTGCTTTAAGTATAAAACATGTAGGTAAAGAAACAGCTTCTATTATTGCTTCTGAGTTTAAAACAATAGATGAGATAATAAAAACATCGTATATTGATTTTGCAAAAATACCGGGAATCGGTGAAAAAATAGCAAAAAGTCTTTATGATTGGTTTAATGATGACATTAATTTAACTATTGTAAAAAATATGATACAATATGGTGTTACATTTGAAGAAAGTAAAATTACAAATGTTTCTAAAAAATTAGAAAATAAAACATTTGTAATAACAGGAACTTTAAGTCAAAAACGTAGCTTCTATGAAGAAAAAATTAAAGAAAATGGTGGAAAAGTTGTATCTCAGGTGAGTAAAAACACAACTTATCTTTTATGCGGCGATAATCCGGGGTCAAAATACGATAAAGCTTTAAATTTACATGTTATAATATTAAATGAAGATGACTTTAAAAAACTTTTGGAATAAAATAAAGTTAAATAAGTCAGTTTAGGAAAGGATATAAAAAAATAAATGAAAATATTAAAAATAAATGGTTTACGAGGTGTAGTTTTTGTATTATTTTGTATATGCTGTCTAGCAACAGGTTTTATATTTTTCCCATCCTGGGCTTGTATGCATATATGGAATTTTATTGCAAATTATTTTTATCAGATACCTAAAATGGAACTTATACATGGTGTAATATTGTGGGCAATAATAGCACTTTCTTTATATACCTGTCATAAGAATAAATCATTTATTAGTTTTCAAAGAGTTAACCCATATAATGATCAATTTATGAAAGGTCTAATTCAAAAATTAAAAGAGGAAAAAAATCAATCAACATTGAATGAGAATTTGAAACAAAATGAATTTGATAATACGCAAAAATAATATTGTATAGTATAAAAAGGAGACAAAAATGAAAAAAACATTAATTACCGCAGGAATTGTAGGTTTATTATTAAGTGGTTGTGCTTTTTCAAGTTCAGTTGTAAATGTTGCAAATGGAATAATTTCTACATTTAGTGAAGTTGAAAAGGAATTTATGCCTGATTTTGCAAATATTTCAATATCTATAGAAACAGTTGATAAAAACTCGTTAAAAGCAAGTGAAGAAAATAAAAAAACAACACAAAAGGTTATTGACGCTATTAATTCAAAACTTGATGCAAAGGCTGGTGAAAAACTAAGCACAGTAAATTTTGTTGTGTATCCTAATTATTCAACAAATGGAAAGAATAATGTAACAGGATATACCTGTCGCAATATAATACTTGTAAAGGTTAAGGATTTAGCAAAACCGGGTTTAATTATTGATACTGCAATTAATAACGGTGCATCAAAGATAAATAATATAATTTTTGATATTGAAGATGAACAAAATATATGTAATGACCTTTTGCCGGATGCTATAAACAATACAAGAGTGCGTGCAGGAATTATAGCCAAGGGTTTGAATGTTCAAATAAGTGGAGTAAGTAAGGTTAGCTCTAGCTGTTATGTTCAAAATTCTTC
>CALUPO010000013.1 GCA_944322675.1 Candidatus Gastranaerophilales bacterium
TATCAAGTGCCATAGCATCATTAAAAAGTGTTGATGATGAAACAAAAGAAAAACTTGATTTTGATAATCAGAAAAAAGTGGTGCATGGATTAAATGAAATTTATACAAAAGATAAGGATGTTGAAAAAACAGAAGAAACTAATGGTGAAATTAGCTTTGGTGGAAGAAAAGATAGGGCGATGAATATTGTAAAAAAACGAACTGCATCTGCTGTAGCTATTGCAGCAGGAGCTAGTGCTCTTGATTTTGTTCCTTTAGCTGGACCTTTATTAAGTTTGGGTACAAGCATCGGTGGGTTAATGGCTAATGAATATGAAATGGTTCAAGAAATTGCTTCTGAATATGTAATAACTCATACACAAAGTGCACAAGATGGTAATTCAGTAGCTGCAAATGGTACCAAAGTAGGTTTAACTTCATACGCTACAGGAACCGCTGCAATAGATATTTTGCTTGCATCAGCTGCAGAGGAACTTACAAAAGAAGCTGCAAAACAAGTTATATTTAAATTTATACCTTTTGTTGGACCTATTGTTAGTACAGGTGTAGCATCAGCAACAACATATAAATTAGGTGAGCGTGTTATAAAAGTTTATCAACAACAAACAGGACATTATGACTAAATAGTCATAATATTCTATTTTAATAATTATGTTTGGAGATTTAAGTATGGTAAATAACATAGTAAACACAAGTAATCCCTATAATCATATTTCAGAACAAAAAAAGAATGCAGGTTGTATAAGACCTCCTAAAAATCCATTTTATATTATTTCAACATTTGGTGGACTTGCTTCAATTGTAGGCACAGTTGATTATCTTGATACATATAAAACAAAAAGCATGAAACCATTATTAGAAAAAGAAGCAAAAGATGTAAGGCAGTCTAATCAAAAAAATATTAGCATTTTTGAAAATGTAGTTGAACAGATTCAAAATACTAAGAAAAATAAACCGGCTAAATACTATTCTTTGTTAGCATTAGGAGTTTTAATTATTTCAACAATAAGCTATGGTTTAAGTGAAATGAATATATGGGTAAAAGATGATGAAAATAAAGAAAAAAATCTAAAGAAAAAAATGACTACCAATACTATTATAGGTAGTATAGGTGGTGGTGCTACATGTGGATTATCAGCAAATGTTTTCTTAAACGGTATAGATGAAGTTAATAAAAAGAAAAGTTATAAAACAAAAAATGCACTGAAAGGTGTTGCAGTTGGTGCTTTGGTGGCAACTGTTGTGGGCGGTTTAACTCTTATTGCCAACGAACTCTCTTTGGATAAGTTTAAAAAAGAAAACAGACAAGAGATTAGTGGATAAAATAAGGATTTACGAAGTGTCAGCCATTGAAGTTCTTTTGCATAAATTCGTCACACCCTTGCAACCCTTTGGAGTTATTCGTTCCTTTGTCTTTACTTAGTCTTGACTTTTTCTTCATGTAAGTTTGCTGTATTCAAGGGGGTTGCAGGGGGAGCCTTTGGCTCCCCCTGCATAAAACAATAATCCGCCGTGGATAGACGGCTTCACAAATGTGAAGACGGCATGCCTCAGGCGGAAAAAGAAGTATCAACCATGGAACTTCTTTTGCATAAATTGAGACAGTTTATGTAAAAAAGAGAAAAGCAAGAGGTTTGAGAAATAAACATTTGTTTACGAAGTATCAACCATTGAACTTCTTTTGCATAGATTGAGACAGTTTATGTAAAAAAGAGAAAAGCAAGAGGTTTAAAAACTATTAATTGTTGCTGGTGATATAATCCTCTTTTTGCTTCCTTGTTAGTTTCTTAAATCTTATTTCTTCACATAATGCATCATGCTTTGAGTGAAATTCTTTTTGAAAGACAAGTGCTTTTGGTTTATTTGTGCGGGTAAATTTTGCGCCTTTGCCTTCAACATGCTTTTTATAACGAGCTATAACATCATTTGTATAACCGCAATAAAGTTTATTGTTTTGAGTTAAAATAACATAAATAAAATGTCTTTTTTTATCCATTTTTAAACCTCAAGTAAATAATGGGATAGAATATCATCAAGAATTTTATTTACACCATTTAAAGTTTCTTCTGTCATTAATGCAAGACGATATTTTGAAGCATTTTTTAAATTATTAATAAAAAAAGGATAAAATTTTCGCATAAATTTTATAGCTACTTTTTCACCACGATAATCACATTCTTTATTTATATAATCTTTTAAAACGTTGATTTTATTTTGAAAAGTCATAACATCTTTATCATTATTTTCAATACGAGAAAGTAAAGAAACATCATACAAAACTCCACGACCTATTGAAACTCCATAAGCATTGGTAATTTCAAGACATTTTTGACTGTCTTCATAAGATAAAATATCGCCATTTGCAAAAACCGGAATTGAAACATTTTTAACAAGTTCACCTATTTTTTCCCAATTTGAAGCACCTGAATACATTTGACTTCTATATCTGCCATGAAGTGTTATAAAGTCTGCACCTGCTTTTTCCATAAGCTTACCAAATTCAATAAAATTTTCTTGTTCTTTAGTAAAGCCTAAGCGAAATTTAACTGAAACAGGAAGCTTTATCGATTCTTTAACTGCTTGAACAATATCATAAGCTAAAGAGGTATTTATCATTAAAGCAGAGCCATCACCGCCGCTTGTAACTTTTTTGACAGGACAGCCCATATTTATATCAATACCCTGGCATTTTGATTCCAATATTTTTGCAGCTTTTGCCATTTTTTCAACTTTATGTCCTACTATTTGACAAAATATTGGTGAGTCTTTTTGAGTAACTTCTGATATTTTTACATCTGGTTTATTGCATAATGCTTCAGCACTAATCATTTCTGTTGTAAGTAACGTATTTGATGAATAACTTCTTACAATACTTCTTAACACAATATCTGTTATTCCCGCCATTGGGGAGAGAATTGTTTTGGGAAGTTTAAAGTTTTTATTTATTATTATTTGTTTTGTATTTGTCATATTTATTATTTATATTTACTCTCACTTAAAAAAATCAATTTGTAAGTTCATTTATACGTTTTTGAGCATAATCTGTAAGTTCGTTTTTTTCGTTAATTGATTTTGATAAATATTCTTTAAAGTATTTTATAGCATTTTCTTTTTGATTTAATATGTCATAATTTACACCAAGGGAATAATAAACTTCCTTTAAATCAGGATTTTTATTTATAGAAGTTAAATAATCATTAATGGCATTTTGTTTATTTCCAAGTTCATCAAAAATTATAGCCCTATAATAATAAGCATAAGCATCTTCATATTTATTTGATATTAAAGTATTTAACTTATTTAAAGCTGTTTTAAAATCTTTTTTATCAATTAATCCAATGATTTCATTTAGTTTTAATGTATTTTGTTCTTCATCAATTGCACTTATAAGTTCTTTAGCTTTACTATTTTCGTTGTTTAAAGTAATGGATTTTTGAAGATAATTTTTTGCATTCAAATAGTCTTTTAAATTGTAATAACAAAGTCCTATATAATATGCTGTATCTGAATTTTTAGGATTAATATCAAGAGCTTTTTTATAAGATTCTATTGAAGCTTTATAATCATTTAAATAAAATTTACATCCTGCAATGCCAAGCAAAACAGGTTCATTTTTGACTTCAATGGCATTATACATATTTAAAGCATCGTTATAATTTTGTTGTTCAAATAGTTTTGATGCTTGTAAAATTTGATTATTTAAATCAACATTATAAAGTTCATTAAAGTGGGCAATTAAATTCTTATCGTCAGGGAACTTATTTTGTGCACGTTTAGCCAGATCAAGACTATCTTTTAAATTGCCGCATTCATATAATGCTTTTGATAAATTTAAATATGTATTTGAGTCATTTTTTCCAAGTTCAATTGAGCGTTTATAATAATATAACGCTTCTTTAGGTTGCTTTTGTTTATGAAGTTCATAACCAATTTGATAATTTAAATCAGGATCATTTGGTGTTTTATTAAGTTTTTGTTTTAGAAACGTAATTAAATCATTTGAATTTAGGTTCTTCATTAATAAATTATCTAAATTTTCTTTTGCTTCATTATTATCAGGATTATTAGCAAGGCATGCTTTATAGTCTTTTATAGCTTCTTGATATTTATTTAACTTTTCATAGCATAAAGCTCTTAAGAATTGTGCCCGATGATTATTTGGACTTTTTGAAAGGATTTCATTGTATATTTTTAAAGCATTTTGATAATCCTTTTTATTCATATATAAGCTACCAATATTAATTTTAGAAATATTGGTTGAAGGAGGTTCATATTTGGAAGCTATATTATAATACTTTAATGCTTCATCAAACTTATTCATTTTTTGACAAACGGCACCTATATTTATTAAACTTTGGTAATCTTTTGGATTTTGTTTTATTTTATTTTGATAATCTAAATATAATTTGTTTAAAATCCCAATATCGTCAATATCACCATTCATAGCTTTTGTATAAAAATTGTTTGCTATATTTTTATCACCTAATGTTTCATATATTTTGCCAAGTTTTAGTAAACTTTGAGAATGATTTTTATCATAACTTAGAACTTTTTCATAATAAACTTTTGCTTTATCAAGATTATTTAATACATAAAAAATATTAGCAATTTCAAAGTAAGATGACATTTGATATTTAGAATCACTTAATGCATAATGAAAAGTTGTAGCAGCAGCTTCAAGTTTGCCTTCTTTTTTTAATCTTTTAGCTTCTTCAAATATCCCCTTTGAAGATGTGTCTTTTTTAGCTTGTTTAATTACATCATTTAAATTTGCTTCGGTAGTTTGTATAGCTTTCGATAATTGTGTTGATGAAAAGTCGTTGCTATATTTTAAATAAAATAAAGCACTTTTTAAATCGTCTATACAAGAATTAAAATCTCGTTTTTTGTTGTAATAATATGTAGCACGGGCTAGATACGAATTTATTATTCCTGCATTTGCATGGGTGTTAATTGATTCAAGATTTAATGCACTTCTATAAGAATTTATGGAATCTGTATATAAATGTTTTTCAAAGTATTGCTTTCCCTGAAGATTATATGCATTTATAACATCTATATTTTGTGCAAAACATATAATTTTAGGTAACAAAAAAAGGGTTAAAATAATTGCAAGTTTTTTCATAAAAATAAATCCTCATTTTGCCTATATTAATATTATATTCAAAAAAAAACTTTTTTTATTATCCTATAATCTTATATTTAAGTGTGATATAATAAATTCATAATATATTTATAAATAATAAAAGAAAGTTATTTAAAGCTATATGGAAAAAACACTTATATTGATTGATGGGCATGCTCTTGCTTTTAGAAGTTATCATGCATTAGAAAGAACAGGTATGAAAACAAAAGAAGGAATTCCAACCTGGGCTGTTTTTGGTTTTTTTCGTGCTTTATTTGATATATTAAAAAATAAAGATATAAGTCCTGATTCAATAGCGGTGGCTTTTGATGTGGGTCGTCATACATTTAGATTGGAAAAATATGAGGAATATAAAGCTAATAGAGGCACAATGCCGGATGATTTAAAAAGTCAGCTTTCTTTAATTATAGAAGGTTTAAAGGTCTTTAATATTCCTATTTATACAAAAGAAGGGTATGAAGCTGATGATGTTATAGGAACAATTGCACAAAAAATTAAAAATCAAGGTGATAAAATATATATTTTAACAGGTGATAGAGATTCTTTTCAGCTTATTGATGATGATGGACAGATTGTTGTTATTATACCACAAGCTAGTAGTTTAGTTTTTTATGATAAGCAAAAAGTTTATGAGAAAATGGGAGTGTATCCTAATCAAATTGTAGATTTTAAAGCATTATCAGGCGATACATCAGATAATATTCCAGGTGTTCGGGGTATTGGTCCCAAAACAGCTTCTAATTTACTTGAAAAATACAATAATTTGGAAAGTGTTTATGAAAATATTAACGATATAACTCAAAAATCACTAAAAGAAAAACTTATTAATGGAAAAGAGGATGCATATTTAAGTCAATATCTTGCAAGAATTGATAAAAATGTGGATATTAATTTTGATATTGATGATGCAAAACTTGATATAAGCAATTTAGATGATGTTGTCGCTTTTTTTAAAAAGCTTCAAATGTATGGTTTTATAAAAAATATTGAATCTGTTTTTGGTGCTTTTAATTTAAAAGTTTATAATGAAAAAAGTGAAAGTAATATTTCAAATCATTCGCAATTAAATTTGTTTATTTCTAATATTGATGATAATGAGCAAAGTGAAACTTTGGATAATTTAAAAATAGTTAATGTATGTAGTAAAGCTGAGTTTAGCCAAAAGATTATTCAAAATCAGGAAGAATTTGATAAGTTTTTATCAATTTTAGAAAAACAAAAGTTTTTTTCATTTGATGTGATGGCAGATGATGAAGTAAGTGTATTTAATGCAAATATTAATGGTATATCATTTGGTTTTATTGATAATTTTGACTTATTTGAAGATATTCAAAATTATGATGAAAATAAAAATAAAATGAAAACTTATTTACTTCCTTTAAATCATAATGAATGTTTTCATATTAATTCAAAACAAATGCTTAATCTATTGAAACCTATCTTTGAAAATGAAAGTTTAAAGAAAACAGCCAATAATATAAAGTTTGCTTTGAATTTGCTAAGTCAGTATGATATAAAAGTTAATGGTGTTGTTTTTGATGTTGTTCTTGCTTCTTATGTTTATGATGCAAATCGTCGCCATTTGTTAAGCTCGCAGGCACAAGAAAATCTTGATTATATTATTGACTCAAATTATGATGTTTTAGGCAGAGGAAAATATGCATTAAAATTTTGTGAATTAAATTTAAGTAAGTTTAAATGTTATGGTTGCCAAAATGCTTACGTTATTTATGCTTTAACTTATTATTGGTTAAAGACATTAAAGGAGGATGAGAAAAAAATACTTTTTGATATCGAAATACCTCTTGCTTTTGTTTTATCTATTATGGAACAAAACGGTGTAAGTATTGATGTTGAATATTTAAATACTTTAAATATTGATATTTCTAAAATGGCAAAAGATATTGAAAATAGGATATTTGAACTTGCCTCATGTGAATTTAATATTAACTCTCCCAAAAAAGTTGGAGAGGTTTTATTTGATAAATTAAATCTCAAAGTTAAAGGAAGAAAAGCTGCAAAAAATTCAACAAATGCAAAGGTTTTAGAACAACTTGCTGAAAATTATGAAATAGCGTCAAGAATTCTTGAATATCGTCATTTAATGAAATTAAAAACGACATATATAGAAGCATTGCCAAAGTTAATTAACGTAAAGGATAATCGTATTCATACAACTTATAATCAATTTGCAACAAACACAGGAAGACTTTCAAGTACTAATCCTAATTTACAAAATATTCCAATACGTACCGAGTTGGGGCTTAAAATTCGTCGGGCTTTTGTTCCTAAAAATAAGGAAAAATGTGTTATTTTATCTTCTGATTATTCGCAGATTGAATTAAGACTTTTAGCACATTTTTCAGGTGATAATAATTTAATCGAAGCTTTTAAGAATAATATTGATGTTCATTCACTTACAGCATCTAAAGTTTATGGAGTGGATATAAAAGACGTTACAAAAGATATGAGGCGTCATGCTAAAGCTGTTAATTTTGGAATAGTTTATGGGCAAACAAAATATGGTCTTGCAAGTGCTTTGAATATATCAAAAGATGAAGCACAAGATTTTATTGATAAATATTTTGAAACTTATAAGAATGTAAAAAAATATATGGAAGAAAATATTAATTTTGCCTTAAAAAATGGATATGCAAGAACTTTATACGGAAGAAAAAGGTATTTGCCGGAATTAACAAGTTCAAATAAGCAAATTCAAGAATTTGCTCAAAGGGCAGCAATAAATTCACCTCTTCAGGGAACGGCATCTGATTTAATTAAACTTGCAATGATTGAGTTGAATAAAAAATTAAAAGACAATAACTTAAAATCAAAAATGATAATTCAAGTGCATGATGAACTTGTGCTTGAGGTTTTAAAAGAAGAACTGGATTTTGTAAAGGAACTTGTTGTAAAATCAATGGAACTTAATCAGCCTCTTAAAGTACCTCTTGTTGTGGATATTTCTTTTGGTGAAAGTTGGATGAAAGATTAGTTTATTAAAAAAGTGAAAAAGGATTGGCGTTTGTGATTATAAAATATTTTTTAGTAATTTTTCTATTTTTAATATGTTTATTTTTAAACATTCATCATAAAGCATATTCAAATAGCCCGGGTGTTCAAAATAGTGCTGTTTCTCCTTATGTTAATTATAATGACTGTATAAAAAATTATAAAATAGATGAAGAAAGTTTATTTTATCTTACACTTTCTTCAATATCGAATGCAAAATATAAAATTCTAGAAATTCAAACAAGAAGCGGTTATATTTTATTTAGTGCGTATGGTCGTGAATTTCTAGCTCAGGTTGTTAAAGTTAACGATAATTTAAGTGAGTTAAAAATCACACCGCAAAATAATAGTTATAAATTTGATTACAATTTAATTTATAAAGTTTTTGAAGATGTAGCTTTTAATTTATCAAATTAAGAAACATTTGTAAGTTCATTATTAAGTTTTTCAATAAATTGTGGCAATTCAAAAGCTTCAACGGTTCCTATTATTATTTTCCAATTTGGCAAAGCATCTTCAAGTTCTTCTTTCATAGAGGCTAATAATCCAGGAATAATAATTAATTTATTTTTTAAATTATTTAAAATTTTGTTTTCATTTACCATTTTCTTTACCATATCAGCTGTAAACTTTTCAGCTGACCAAGCTGTTAAAACACTCATTCCATCAGATGGTGTAATTAAAAGAAAAGTAGGTGTTTCAATAGCTTCAAGCTCATTAGCAACAGCAAAATATGTTAATGCAAAATTTGTAGTCATAACAACAATTGCCTTATCAAGATTTTCTTTTGGATTATTTATTTCATATATTTTACTTTCAACTTGAAGTGGTTTTTGTGGATTTGTAAATATATTTTGTCTTAATGTAAGTAAAGCAGAAAACATTGATTTATCAAAAATATCAAAAACGATAATATTTGAATATCGGCAAATAAGTAATGAAGCAATTGCAGTTGCTTTATTTATATCCTGTTCTTTTATTTGTGTTAAAACAGGATATGCAAAAGGTTGATATTTTTCTTCAATAGCTTGATAACGAATATTTGTTAAATCATTAATTACATCTTTAATATTTTTATTTTCGATATTATCATATTTTAAAATTAAAGACTTAAAACCATCATTTTGAAGTTTTTCACTTTTTTGACTCAATAAATTAAGATCTTGAGATGAAACTATTATTGTACTATCTTTATTAATATTAGAAAAATTATCTAATTCTAAAATAATATCATTAAAATTATCTTCTAAATTTATATCATTTTTTGATTTTAATATTATATTTAGGTTTTTTGATTTTATTTTATTTAAAGCAAAATTAATATTACCATTATCAATTAAATAAATTCCATCAATTTTAAAAGTTTCGCCAACTCTTTCAATTTGATAATTTGCAATTTCATTAAGCTTAAATTCAAAATCAGGATCATTTGAAAATAATGTTATATAAAATCGACATGGATTAACAAAAGTTTTTTCATGTCGAAACATAACAGTTTCACCACCTGTTTTTATATTATTGCCTAAATTTATTTCATGTTGTTGAGTTATATTTGCCTGAATAAATAATTGCTTTAATTCATTTGAAACAAAAGGACACTTTTCAATACAGGTATTTTTTGAAGCAAGTTTTATAGCAAAAGCCATACAAGTTGGAAAACCACATTTTTTACAATTAGTATTTTCTATTTTTTTGCCTCCGGGCAGATATTTAAATATTTCAATTGCATTCAATTTTTAATACCTCATTTAAAGTTTTAACTGTATTTTGATTACATACTACAATAATATTTGCATTTGCCGCAATTATTGATGAAGCAGCTGCTATTTCCCACAAATCAATACGTTTATCTAGTTGTCCCCAATTTTCATTATAATTGTTGGTTTTTAATTCTTTAGCCTTAAAAACTTCTTCACCTATAAATGAAATTATAGGAAAGTCAAGCATTTTATCACCTTTTAATGCTTCTATTCTAATTTTTTCCATCATTGAATATCCGTAATCAAGCCCATACCCAAGCCCGCCTGTATCTGTATCAATAATTATTTTATCATTTTTTAATCCCATATCAAGAGATAAAATGTTAAGTTCTTTTGCTAAGTTTATATCAATAGGAGTTCTTAAAACAATTTTGTGTTCACTTTTTATAATTGAAGGAATAATTTCTCGATAATTAGATTCCTGTGCAAATGCTATAATTGATGGTTTTTTGATGTTGGAGGAAAAATAATTTAATAATTTAACATCTAATTTATCATTATTCATTCCACACAATATTAATGGTTTATCTATACTATTTAAAAAATCAATTGATTTTTGAATATATTTAAATTGTTTTTCAAAATCTTTTACACTTAAATTAAATTTTAATGCCAAAAAAGAAGATTTAATATCGATAGCATTTATTATACGAAATTTAAAATTTTCAAATATTTCATCAAAATTTTCTTCACTAATATTTGTTTCTTTTTTTGTAAAAAGTGGTATTTCATAAGCAATTTTAAAATCTTTAGCTTTTTTTGTAAATGCAATATCAAATAACATATTTTAAATAACCTCTTCTTTATTTAAATTAGTTGTGTCAAATGTTGGCAGTAAAATAGAGAAAGTAGAACCTTCATTAACTTTACTTTTTACTTTAACAAATCCATTATTATGTTTTTCAACAGTTATTTTAACAAGATGTAAACCAAGACCTGTTCCCTTTATTGAATGAGTGGCATTTTCGACACGATAAAACCTATCAAAAATTTTGTCTAAATGTTTTTCTTCAATACCAATACCATTATCAATAACAGATATTTCAACATAATTAGGATCTTTTGCAATTTCTGCTCGTATTTTAATTTTATCATTGTTATTTGAATATTTTATAGCATTTGAAATAAGATTTTTAATGGCACGTTCAATACTTTGTTCATTAATAAAGACTTTTGGTAAATTGTCTTCTTTTAGAATAGAAAAATGAAGTCCTTTTTCCTCAGCAAGTATTTGCATAGATTCAATACTATTTTCAATAACCTGACTTATATCATAAAAATCTTTATGCAATTTAATATTTGTTGATTCAAGTCTTGAAAAATCTAAAATTTCATTTACCATCCTGTGTAAATGGTCAGTTTCTTTATTTAAAGTTGCCAGAAATTCATGCTTTGTTTCCTCATCAAATTCAGATGAATGGTTATATAACGTATCAGCATAAGTTCTTAAAACAGTAACAGGAGTGCGAAGTTCATGAGATACATTAGATATAAAAGAACTTTTCATCTTATCAATTTCAACTTCTTTTGTAACATCAATTAGAACAATAATATATCCTAAATAATCCTGATTTTTGGAAAACATAGGAGATATAACAGCTTTTAAAACCCGTTTATCAATTTCTATATTAAATTCAAGTGGTTTTTTCTCCATTATATCAAGGGGAGTATCTTTAAATTGTTCAATTTTTTCTTTGAAACAAAGGTTTCCGTTGCTATCACAATATTTTTGGATTTTAGTTGAATTGATTAAATCCGGTTCAACGTCCAGCAATTTTTGAGCTGCATTATTAATAAGCACAACATTATCATAGTTATCACAAACAACAACGCCATTTGCAATACTCATTAAAACAGCTTCAAATTTGTTTCTTTCAAGAGTTAATTGTTCAATATTTTGTTCTTCATAAGTATTTAAGCGGCTTGACATATCATTAAAAGCTTCTACAAGTTGTTTTAATTCTCCGGATATGCCATTTATATCTATTTTATAGCCAAAGTGACCGCCTGAAATATTTTTTACACCCATTTGTAACGTGTTTAATTCTCGTGTAATTAAGATAGTATTTATTAATACAGTTATTGTAAAAACAATCCATGCTACAGAAAATACAATTAACATAGAGTTTCTTGTGGTTTTTGAAATATTTTGTATTGTATGACCGCTCAAACCTATAATAGCTGCACCTATAACCTTAGGATTGTTTTCTTCTTGGTTAAAATTTTCAATAATCATGGGAGAGCTCACTGTTATACGAGTTTCATTAGCTCTTTTAGGAAAATCATTTTTACTTGAATAAATAATTTCACCATCATTAGTTTTAAATTCAATATAAGCTATATCTTTGTTTGATTGAAGCAGAGATTTAATATTTTTGCTTATTTTTTCATAAATATCATACTCACCATAATCCTTAGCAATTTCAGAACTTTCAACAGCAAGAGTTTTTGACATCATTTTACCAAATTCGGTATAACTTGCATCAAGTTTTTCCTGAATATTAATAATTGAAAAAAAAGCAATAGACATAATTAACAGGGTGCTAGTGATTAGACCTGTAAAAATTAATTTGTTTTGTGTTGTAAAACTCATCCTTTTCATAGTAGGAATTATATCATGCTTAAAAAACTTTGTAACATTAAGTTTTATTAAGTAAAGAATATGTTTTAATTATCCTGACTTGACGAAGTAATTTTAGTGAGTATGATATTATAATGTACGTTTGTGTATTGTATTTGTTTGTTAGATAAATTGATGACTGTAAATAAAATTTAATAATAATTTTAATATTGTGGAGCATGTTTTAAGCGAGGTATATAAGTAAATGTCGACAAAATACAAAAAAAGAGTTACTCCAATGGGAATACCCAATACAAGATTGGAGGATTTACCTGATTTAATTGAAGTGCAAAAAAAATCATTTGAGTGGTTTTTAAAGGAAGGTTTGAAAGAAGAATTACTGTCTTTTTCGCCTATAAAAGACTACACAGGACGTTTGGAATTACATTTTTTACCAAATTATACATTTGATAATCCTAAATATACAGTTGAAGAAGCACGTATACATGATGCAACATATGCAAAACAGCTTCGTGTTATGGTTCGATTGGTTAATCGTGACACAGGTGAAATAAAAGAACAAGAAGTTTATATAGGTGATATACCTACAATGACAAATAAGGGTACTTTTATTGTAAATGGTGCTGAACGTGTTATTGTTTCACAAATTGTTCGTTCACCGGGTGTGTATTATAAGCGTGAAATATCTCCTACAGGTAAGCGTCTTTATAATGCCACATTGATTCCTAATCGCGGGGCCTGGTTGAAAATTGAAACTGATAATAATGATATAATTCATGTAAAAATTGATAAAAATAGGAAAATTTTAGCTACAACCCTTCTTAAGGCTTTGGGTATATCCCCTGCTGAAATGGAAACGTTATTTACACATTTTGAGTTTTTGAAAAAAACTCTTGATAAAGATGGTACTCAATCTACAGATGAGGCTTTAATTGAAGTTTATAAAAAATTACGTCCTGGGGATCCTGCTTCATCAGGTGGTGGACGTCAAATACTAGAGGCCCGTTTCTTTGATGAGAAGAAATATGATATAGGTCGTGTTGGGCGTTATAAGATGAATAAAAAGTTAGGTTTGAATTTACCTGACACACAAAGGACATTAACTGTACAAGATATTGTTTCATCAATTGAATATTTGATAAATTTAACATATGATGAAGGTACAATTGATGATATTGACCATTTAGGAAATCGTCGTATACGTTCAATTGGTGAATTGTTGCAAAACCAGTTTAGGGTTGGTTTATCCCGTATTGAACGTATTGTTAAAGAACGTATGACTTTGCAAGATTCTGATACATTGACACCATTAAATCTTTTAAATACAAAACCTCTGGTTGCATCATTAAAAGAGTTTTTTGGTTCGTCTCAACTGTCACAGTTTATGGACCAAACAAATCCATTGGCTGAGTTGACACATAAGCGTCGTATTTCAGCGTTAGGGCCTGGTGGTTTGGTGCGTGAGCGTGCAGGGTTTGCAGTTCGAGATATTCACCCATCACATTATGGAAGAATATGTCCGGTTGAAACGCCAGAAGGTCCAAATGCTGGTTTGATTGGTTCTTTGGCAACACATGCTAAAGTTAACGATTATGGATTTATTGAAACTCCATATTTCGTTGTTAAAGATGGGAAAGTTACAGAAGATGTTGTTTACTTAAGTGCGGATGAAGAAAATAATTTGCGTATTGCACCATCTGATGTTGAGTTAAATCCTGATAGAACATTTAAAAATGAGTATGTACCTGTTCGTTATCGAGCTGAGTTTACAATGGGTGAGTCAAAACGTGTTGATTTTATGGGCGTTTCCCCTATTCAAATTATATCAGTTGCAACATCATTGATTCCGTTTATTGAGCATGACGATGCTAACCGTGCATTAATGGGTTCAAACATGCAACGTCAAGCTGTTCCTCTTTTAATTACAGATAGACCTGTTGTAGGTACAGGGTTGGAACATAGGGCTGCAAAAGATTCTTGTATGGTAGCTGTTTCAGAAGTTGATGGAACGGTAACAAGAGTTGTGGGTGATGAAGTTCAGATAACGGATACTCAAGGTCGTGTTCACCGCTATATTTTAATGAAATATGTAAGAAGTAACCAGGATACATGTATAAACCAAAAGCCTATTGTTCGTGAAGGTGATGTTGTTAAAGCTGGTGATGTAATTGCCGATGGTGCTTCGACTAATGGTGGGGAATTATCTTTAGGTAAAAATGTTCTTGTAGCATATATGCCTTGGGAAGGGTATAATTTTGAGGATGCTATATTATTATCTGAACGATTGGTGCATGATGATGTATTTACATCTGTTCACATTGAAAAATTAGAAATAGATGCCCGCCAAACAAAATTGGGACCTGAAGAAACAACTCGTGAAATTCCAAATGTTTCAGAAGAAGCTTTAAGACATTTAGATGAAAGAGGTATTGTTCGTATTGGTGCAAGGGTTTATGCTGATGACATTTTAGTTGGTAAGGTTACTCCAAAAGGTGAATCTGAGCATCCGCCTGAAGAAAAATTGCTTCGTGCAATATTTGCTGAAAAAGCACGTGATGTAAAAGATAATTCACTTCGTGTACCACATGGTGAAGGTGGTCGTGTTGTTGACGTTAAAGTATTTGACAGAGAAAAGGGTGATGAATTGCCACCGGGGGCTAATACCGTTATTAAGGTTTATATAGCTCAAAAACGTAAAGTGTCAGTTGGTGATAAATTATCGGGTCGACATGGTAACAAAGGTATTGTTTCAAGAATATTGCCAAAAGAAGATATGCCATTTTTACCGGATGGAACACCTGTTGATATCGTATTAAATCCACTTGGTGTACCTTCTCGTATGAACGTTGGGCAAACATATGAATGCTTGCTTGGATTGGCTTCTTATTTGACTAAAAACTATTATGAAGCACCTCCATTTGATGAAATGTATGGTGCAAATCAATCTGAGAAAGCAACAAGAGAAGAATTGATAAAAGGTATCAAAGAATCAGGTTGTGACTGGGTTCGTGAAGATGGTAAAGTTTATCTTCTTGACGGACGCACTGGTGAGCGTTTTGACCAGCCTGTTGCTGTAGGTATTTCATACATCTTGAAACTTGTTCACTTGGTAGATGATAAAATTCATGCTCGTTCAACTGGTCCTTATTCTTTGGTTACTCAACAACCTTTGGGTGGTAAAGCTCAATTTGGTGGTCAAAGATTTGGAGAAATGGAAGTTTGGGCATTGGAAGCTTATGGTGCCGCTTATACATTACAAGAGATGTTAACAATCAAATCAGATGATGTTAACGGTCGTTCACGAGCTTATGAATCGATTGTTAAAGGTGATAATATTCCACGTCCTGGTATTCCTGAATCGTTTAAGGTTCTTGTCCGTGAATTGCAAAGTATAGGGCTTGATATAACCGTAGCTAAAAAAGGCGGTGAGGAAGTTGATTTAATGACAGATACCGATGATTTAAGAAAATCAGCACCAAAGCGTGTGTTGTCGGATATTGATTCTGAGTTATTAAATATAAATTTCTTTGAAACACCTTCAATGATAAGTGATAAATAAAATTTGATAATATTATTATAAAAAATAAAGGAGATAAAAATTGTCTACAAGTATTGATTACTTTGACTATATACGAATAAGTATCGCATCACCTGAGCGTATACTTAAATGGTCATATGGAGAGGTGACAAAACCTGAAACCATAAATTACCGTACTTTAAAACCTGAGCGTGATGGTTTATTTTGCGAAAGGATTTTTGGACCTTCAAAGGATTGGGAATGCTATTGCGGTAAATATAAAAGAGTTCGCCACAAGGGTATAATTTGTGAGCGATGTGGTGTTGAAGTTACTGATTCAAAAGTACGACGTCATCGTTTGGGTCATATAAAATTGGCTGCACCTGTTAGTCATATTTGGTTTTTAAAAGGAATACCTTCATATTTAGGTTTATTACTTGATATGACTTTAAAAGATTTAGAACAGGTTATTTATTTTAATAACTATGTTGTTATAAACCCAGGAGAAAGTGATTTTAAGAAATTCCAACTAATTGTTGAAGAAGATTATGAAGATTATATATTAGAAAATGAAGATTCTGAGTTAAAAGTTGGAATTGGTGCTGAGGCTATAAAAGAATTATTAGCTGAAATTAATTTGAATGAATTAGTTGAAGAAGTTCGCAATGAGCTTGCACAAAGCGGTGGTTCTGTTCAAAAGAAAGCGAAGTTGATTAAGCGTTTACGTTTAATAGAGTCTTTAATTGAAAGCGGAACAGAACCAACTTGGATGATAATGGATGTATTGCCTGTAACACCTCCTGATTTGCGTCCTATGGTGCAATTGGATGGTGGACGTTTTGCTACATCTGATTTGAATGATTTATATCGTCGTGTTATAAACCGTAATAATCGTTTGTTGCGTTTGCTTGAAATGGGTGCCCCTGAAATTATTGTAAGAAACGAAAAACGTATGCTTCAAGAAGCTGTTGATGCATTGATTGACAACGGGCGTCGCGGACGTATGGTTGTTGGACCGAATAATCGTCCTTTAAAATCTTTAAGCAACATAATTGAAGGTAAACAAGGTCGTTTCCGTCAAAACTTGTTAGGTAAGCGTGTTGACTATTCAGGTCGTTCTGTTATTGTTGTTGGTCCGCAGCTTGCTTTAAATCAATGTGGTTTGCCAAAAGAAATGGCAATTGAGTTATTTAAGCCGTTTGTTGTTAATAAATTAATAGAGCGTGGTCATGTTCAAAATATAAAATCAGCAAAGAAAAAAATAGAACGTTCAGAAGCAATTGTTTGGGATATTTTAGAAGAGGTTATTGAAGGACATCCTGTGTTGCTTAACCGTGCTCCAACCTTGCACAGGCTTGGTATTCAGGCTTTTGAACCAATCTTGGTTGAAGGTCGAGCAATTCAGCTTCACCCACTTGTATGTACAGCATTTAATGCTGACTTTGATGGTGACCAAATGGCTGTTCACGTTCCTTTATCTATTGAGGCTCAAACTGAAGCCCGTATGTTAATGCTGGCAACAAACAATATACTTGCACCGGCTACCGGTAAACCAATTATCACACCATCACAGGATATGGTATTGGGAATATATTATTTAACTATTATTAAAGATGAAAATTCGCCAATATGTGGTCATTTCTTTAGTTTTAAAGATGCGATTTCTGCGTATGAAGCAGGTGTTATAAATCTTCATGATAAAATTGTTGTTCGTGACGATGATAATAATCGTATTGAAACAACAGTAGGTCGCATTATTTTTAATGAAGTTGTCCAAAATTCAATATTGGCATCATAGGTTAATAAAGTAAGGAAGTTATAATAAAATGAATAATACATACTCATCTCAAAAAAATGTTAAGAAAAATTTTGATTATATAAATAAAATTGTTGATAAAAAAGGCTTGAATAAGTTGTTATCCCAGATTTATTTAGAATTTGGCGGTGCTAAAACTGCAACTTTGGCAAACAATTTAAAAAATTTAGGCTATAAGTATGCAACAAAAGCAGGAACAACTATATCAATTAAGGATTTGGATGTTCCTGAGGTTAAAGCTCAATTATTAAAAGAAGCAGAAGATGAAATTGAAAAATCAACACAAAGATATTTAAAAGGTGAAATTACTGAAGTAGAAAGATATACAAAGGTTATTGACACTTGGAGTGAAACAACGGCAAAGTTGACGCAAGAAGTTGTTGAAAATTTCGATAAATTAAATCCTGTGTATATGATGGCATTTTCAGGAGCTCGTGGTAATGTTTCTCAGGTTTCGCAGCTTGTTGGTATGCGTGGTTTGATGGCAGATGCACAAGGGCAAATTATTGACTTACCAATCAAATCTAACTTTAAAGAAGGTTTAAGTGTTACAGAATATATTATTTCAAGTTATGGTGCACGTAAAGGGCTTGTTGATACGGCTTTAAAAACAGCGGATAGCGGATATTTAACACGTCGTCTTGTTGATGTTGCACAGGATGTTATAATTCGTGATGCTGATTGTCATACTAAAAAAGCAATAAAAATGATGGCAATATCTGATGGTGAAAAAAATATTGTTCCTCTAACTGAACGTTTGCTTGGTAGGACTATTGCTCAGGATATTGTCGACGAAAATGGAAAAGTTATTGTTGAAGCCAATACAACAATGTCACGTGATGATATTAAAAAAATTGAACCATTGAATTTAAAGGAATGTATGGTTCGTTCAGGTTTAACCTGTGAGCTTGAATATGGTGTCTGTCAAAAATGTTATGGTTGGGCTATGACAACACAAAAGCTTGTTGATATAGGTGAATCAATTGGTATTATTGCAGCACAATCAATAGGTGAGCCCGGAACACAGTTGACAATGAGAACTTTCCATACAGGTGGTGTATTTAAGGGTTCAGGAGCTATGAGACATATTGAGGCTCAAAAAGACGGTGAAGTTGTTTCAAAAATATTAATAAAAGAATTAAGAACTCGTCATGGTGACGTTGTTAAAGTAACAATTCATGAATCTGATATTGTTATAAAAACTCAAAGTGGAGAGGAAAAATACCATGTTCCATCAAATGCAATTATACATGTGCAACAAGGAGATACTGTAAAAAAAGGGCAGATATTAGCAGAATTTGAGCCGCAATCACAAGGTGATGGAAGTCGTTTGACTGAAAAAGCTACAAAAGATATTACTACGGATATTTCAGGTGAAGTTATTTTTGAAGATTTTGTTGCTGATGAAAAAAAGGATAGGCAAGGAAACATTTCAAGGACTTCGAATAAAGGTGGTATTATTTGGGTATTAGGCGGAGATGTTTACAATTTACCCGGTGGTTCAAAGGTGCTTGTGGAAGATCAGCAATTTGTTAATGCCGGTGAAAAGTTAGCAGAAACTCATATTGTATCAGAACATGGCGGTGAAGTTCGTTTAGGAAATGATTTAGTAGTTGAAAGTGTTGAATTTGATGGTAAAACCATTAAAAAGGTTATTCAGGGTAAGGAAATAACAATAGTTATTGCGTCTATTATGCCTAAGAATGCTGTTTTTGAAGCTACTAAAAAAGAACAAATCTGGAATGTTAAAAATAGTGATGAAAAATACATTGTAAAATCGCCTATTGATACTACTGTTGAAAACGGTATGATTATTGCCGAGTTAATAAGTGATGAATGTTCAGTTGATTCAAGTGGTGAAATTCGTTATAACGGTGTTGAGGTTGATGAAAATCAAATTATAACAAAACCCGGGCAGTTGATATTTATACCTGAAGAAGTTTATCAGGTAAATAAAGATTCTTCATTAAAAATGGTTGAATCAGGTACATTTGTGACAGCCGGTACTGAAGTTGTTAAGGATTTGTATACACATATTGATGGTATTGTTCAAATAAAAGAATTTAATGATTTAATACATGAAGTTGTAATTCGTCCCGGTGAAATACATACATTGAGCAATTTAGGCGATTTGAAAGTTGATGAAGGTGAAGTTGTTCAAAAAGGTGAATATATTACAAAAGATATTGTTGCAAATGAAACGTCGGTTGTTACTATTTTGGAAGCTGAGTCTGATATTACAATTGATGATTTAGATGAGGAACTTGAACTTGCAATGGATGAAGATACTTTGTCTAATAGGCCTGTTCAAATTTTGGTGCGACCTGTTAAAACATTTATGATAGAACCTAAAGATGTTGCTATTGAGTTTAATTCAACAGAAGAATCTATTGATATAGTTCCTGTTACTCAATTGCAATTTAAGGATGGAGCTCGTGTTAGGAATTTAGATGGTGCAACGTTAACACGCACAAGTTTGGTATTGCAAATGGGTGGTTATTTAAGCCACTTAAAAGGAATGGTTGAGTTGGATAAGGATAACAATTTAAAAGTTGTTGTTCTTGAAACTTTAATTATAAGGCGTGAAACTGAAGGTGCTCAGGGGATTGAAAATGCTTTACAAACAGAATTACTTGTTGAAAATGGTGATATTATTGAGTCAAAATCACCTGTTGCAAAAACACAAGTTCTTGCTGTACATCCTGCTGTTGCAAATATAAAGAAAAATATGACTGATTTTCGTCGTTTACTTCTTGTATCTTCAGATAATGAAGAAATTGTTTCGTTTAAGGGTAAGCCACAAGTTAAAGAAGGTGCTTTTATTAAACGTGATAGCATTATTTCTTCAAACGGTGATAAAACACCTGTATCAGGAAAGATTGTTAAGGTGAATGATGATAATATATCAATTCGTATAGGTCGTCCTTATTTAATAAGTCCTGGTACAATGCTTCAGGTTGATAACGGTGCTTTAGTTCTTCGTGGTGATGTTGTTGCAACTCTTGTATTTGAAAGACAAAAAACAGGTGATATTGTTCAGGGTCTTCCTCGTGTTGAAGAATTGTTGGAAGGTCGTAAACCTAAGGAAAGTGCAATTGTTGCAGAATTTGAAGGAACAGTTGAGTTAGAAGTGGAAGATGATATTACACATTTATATCTTGTTGATGACTATGGTCGTCATGAGATTAAGTATCCTATTGATTCAAATATTATAGTTTCACATAATCAAAAGATTAAAGTTGGTCAACCTTTAACAAGTGGGCCTTTAAATCCTCATGATGTTATGAGGTTAAATGGACCTGAGGTGGCACAACAGTATTTGGTTGATGAAGTTCAAAGAGTTTATCGTTCACAAGGTGTTGAAATTGCTGATAAACATGTTGAAATTATTGTACGTCAAATGACTAAGAAAGTTAAAGTTCTTGATCCTGGTGATACCAAGTTGCTTCCAGGTGAATTAATTGAAGTTCAATTTGTTGAAGCTGAAAATAAAAAAGTAAAAGAACTTGAAGGACAAGAAGCCACTTATGAGCCGGTTCTTTTAGGTATAACAAAAGCAAGTTTAAATACTGAAAGCTTTATTTCAGCTGCATCATTCCAGGAAACTACAAGAATATTAACTGAAGCTGCTGTTGAAGGTAAGCGGGATTTACTTCGAGGCCTAAAAGAAAATGTAATTATAGGTCGTTTAATCCCTGCAGGTACAGGTTATCATCATTTGATTAATGCAAATGAAGAAAAAGAAAAAGAAGCTTTAAAGCGTGCTGCTTTGAAAAATTCTCCTCGAAAACCTGCAGCAATTCTTGAAGAAATAGAAGGTATGTTTGGAACTCCAGACTTTAATATCGAGTAGAATTGTAAAATTTTATAAAAGGTGGTATTAAATTTAATACCGCCTTTTTATTTATTATGAACATTTATTTATGCTTGTCGTTATAATAAGTGTAGAAATGTAGGTAAATAAATAAGATGTAATTTATATTATATAAAACTAAAAATAAGGGGTTAAAAAAGTTTAAAATTATGCCACATTGGCACTTGATATTAGATAATTAAGGGGGTTATAAGCCAGTTAAGTAAAAACTATAAAACGTTGAAAATTAAGTATAATAATATAAACTAGCAATTATAGGATGAAAAAATTAATTTTGTAAATTTAAAATAGGATGTATGCTATAGCTTCTTTTTGTAGGTGAAACAATGTTTAAGTCCTAATAAATAAAATGGTGTTTTATAAAGTATATAAATTTAGAGAATAGCAGAAAAAAAGGAAAAATAAAGGGTGCCAAGCCCATTAAATAAAAAGGAGAAAAATATGAAAAAAATAATATTTACATTGGCATTACTATTAGTTGGTATAATATCTTATGCTCAAGATGATTCAAGTGAAGCATTAAAGTTTATACAAAGTTATATAAATGCAGCAAATACTTATAGTACAACATTGCCAACTTATTATTCGCCAAATGCAAAGATAATAAGAGTTGTGGAAAAAACAAATGGTGGAACTGCTTCTGTTGTTACTGATATGAAGGAATATACAAAGCAGCTTAAACTTGGTGCTGTTGGTGCAAGGGTTGCAAAATATAAAAATTATTATAGTAATTTGAAAGTCACACCTGTTGCAAATGGATATAAAGTTTCCGGATTGCGTCAACCATCAGGTGAAAGTTATCGTTTGCCGGTTTATTTTATTGTAAATAAAAATAAAAACGGAAAATGGGAAATTATTGAAGAATCTATGAACACTAAAGTTCAGAAGTTTTTGAAGTATGCTCAATAATTAAATTGTATGAAATTTTAAAATAAACTTGACTTTTAATTTTAACACTTATATTATATAAGTGTAAGGAAATTTTTAAGACTTTATGTGTTAGAATAAAAACGGGGAAATAAAATGAAAAATTCAACATTATATAATTCAAATTTGACAAAGGATAGAGTTTCCTTTCTTGAGGATTTAAAAAAATATGATAAAGCTTCAATTTTGTCAAATAACGGAATGTCTGAAATGAAAGAGTATACCCGTCAAAATTCTCAAATGCATAATCAAAAAGAATTAGATGTTTTATGGCGTAATTTTAAGGTTGCACAAACTCAGAGTATATCTGAAAAATCTCCTGGTGTATATTTAGGTGTTGGTTTTTTTGCAGGTTTTTTAAGCATGCTTATTTTAAGTCTTTGCATGAGTTTTATAACTCCTTCAAGCACAGCTTCAATTTCAAAAAATATTTCAAATGCCCCAAAATTGATTAAACGTGTAAAATTAAAACCTTCACAATTAACAATTGTTCCTCCAGACAAAAAAACTGTTAAAAGTGAGCCTGCTTTAAATGAAACATATACCGTTGTTGCAGGCGATACATTAGAAAGCATTGTTGTTCGTTTTTATGGTAAATTTGATCCTGCCAAAGTTCAAGCTATTCAAGAAGCAAATAATATGAAAGATCCGAATAAGTTGCAACTGGGGCAGCAGTTGAATATTCCTTTGTAAAAAGAAAAATGATTAGTTAAACTTTTTACTTAAGTGTTTTAATATTGATATTTTTTGCTTTTCGCTTTCATCATTTGTTTTATTTTTTATATTTAAAAGGTTTTTACATTGCATGTTGTGTTGTTCTTTGTTAAATATAATAGAAAATAAAAATGAAAAAATGTTGTCAATTAAGTCTTTGTTCATTTTTTAACCCTTTCAATTTTTTGATTTTGTTTTAAACAATATTTATGAGGCTAGTACAAACGGATTTGTATAAGAGCTTTGAGTTGTTGTAGATGTATTTTTTGCTAATTTATTTTCAATAACCTGTACTTGAGCTAATATTTTTTGAGCTTTCTTAGAATCTGTTTCTTGTGTTGCTTGTTCTTTTGCTTGTGCTAAAAGTGTTTCAAGATTAGTTTGTGAAGATGCTGCAGTTTGTGCTTGTTCTTTAAGTTGTTCTTCTTGTTGTTTTTCACTTGTTGATTTGCCAAAAATCCAGGATGATAATTTGCGTCCTATAACAGAACCTAAAGAAGAACCGACAGCTTTTCCTATTGCTCCGCCAATTGAGGCTCCCACAGGACCAAGCAAGCCGCCTAGTGCAAATCCTATTGTTCCGCCAAGTATTTGTCCTGCTGCACTCATACCGACATCGCTTATGGCGATTGTTAAGGCTGATTTTCCAAGTTGAGACCAACCTTCACTTGAACTTGTTTGAAATGCATTCATTATTTCAGGAAGTTCAGTTGCCAAACCTGTTATTGCTGTTATTGCAATACATGGACCGCTAAAAGCTTCTTTTGCAACGGATTTTGTAACTGATTTTATATTGGATACAGATGAACTTGCTGCTTTATCTAAATCTTTTGCTGTATTTTTAATTGTTTTATTGTCAATTCCCTTTAAATCATTTAATGACGTGTATTTATCTAAGTCTTCTGTTTCAACTCCGGCAGTTTTTGCTAGTTTTTGAGTTATAGTTTTCATGTTATTTTCTATTTGCTCTGCCTTCAATTTTTCTCCTTTAGTTGCAGTTTTGAAACCTTCTATATCTACATTACCATCTGCTATACCTAATTTTTTATGTAAAAGACCTTTTTGCGGAGTTTTAGTTGTTTCTTTTTTACCTGATGATGATGGTGAGAACCAGCTCTTTATTTTATCCAAGATAGTGTTGCCATTAATCTTATTACAAGCTTTTGTTTCTCCAATGAATAAATCTTCAAAACGGTTGCTTAAGTTAAATTGTTCAAATTTGTTGTCACTTATACTTGTTGCAATTTTATATGCTGCACGAACATCATCTTTGTATTTTATACTTTTTATAACTTCAGGTGCAGCACCTATCATACTGAATCCTGCTGCGGATACAAGTTGAGAGGCTAAATCCTGACTTTCAGTGTAGCCTAATAATTCATATAATTCTTCAATATCTCCAACAGACACACCAAGGTTTGCGGTCCCCGAAACTTGACCTAAGGTGAATGGATTATTAACCTGTTGAAAATTAACTGTCATTAATTTACATGTATCCTATATATCTTATATATATATAAAGTATATTTTTAATCTTAAATTTTAGAATTCTTATAATTATTTACAAATTTTAACAAAAAATGATATAATTTTTACATGGATAATCACAATTTGGATAATAAATATAATGATTTTTTACAGCTTTTATCTCATGAAATGAGAACACCTTTAACATCAATTCGCGGTTTTGCTCAAACTATGATTAATGCTTACGATAAATTGAGTGATGAGCAAAAAATTAACTTTTTAAAAATTATTGAAGAACAAAGTAATAGACTTATACATCTTGTTGAAGACATGCTTATGGCATCAAAATTTAACCATGAAGTTGATACTTTTATTTTTAAATCTTTTAATATTAATGAAGTAATTGAAAATTGTGTACACTTAATTAAGATTAAACACCCAGGTCATTATTTTTTCTTTAATAAAAATACTCTTATGCCAAATGTGTGGGCTGATGTTGAAAAAACTCAGCAAGTGCTTGTTAATGTTCTTGATAATGCTTGTAAATATTCACCTTATTCTTCAAAAATTGAAATAAAACTTAAAACTATTTTTGAAAATGGTGAAAAATGTGTTGTTTCAATATTCGATGAGGGGTGTGGAATTAGTGATGAAAATAAAAATAAAATATTTGAAAAGTTTACAAGACTGCAAAACTTAAATACTCAAAATGTTGAAGGCAGCGGGCTTGGTCTTTATATTGCCAAAAATATTATGGAAAAAATGCATGGATATATAAAATATGAACCAAATTATCCTTGTGGTTCGATATTTAATATTGGTTTTTGTACTTTAAATCCAAATGATGAAATTAATCGAAAATTGTCAAGAGAGGAATGTTAATATGATTACAAATATTATTCTTCTAATTGATAATCGAGATATAATGGCTGTTAAATATAAAAAAATATTGACTAAAAATAATTTTGCTGTTTTTCATTTAAAAGATTTACATGATTCTTCAAGTGTCATAATTGATAATGAACCTGAAATTATTCTTATTTCTGATAGTTTAAATACAAAAATGTCACAAAATATTGAATATTTAAGATCTATAAACACAAAAACAAGACCTTGTATTATAGCATTATCAAAATCAAATGATATTAATGATAAACTTGAAGCATTGAATAAAGGTGCTGATGATTATTTTTCTGAACCCATTAATTTTTTGGAATTTATAGGCAGAATTAAAGCTCATCTAAGACGCACTTATGAAAGTCAAATGAATGATATCACTTTGCTATTTGGAAATAAAATAACAACAAAAATTTTAAAACGAACACTAAATGACACTTTTGGTTATTCTTATTTATATATTACTATTAAAAATATTGAATCATATAAGGATTTATATGGTGATATTGCTTATTCGAAAATGTTACAGACCTTATGTGCTATTTTAACATCTTGTCTTGATGAAAAGGATTATTTAGGACATTTTATACAGGATAATAGTTTTTTAATTATAACTTCTCAAAATAAAATTGAAAATATTGCAAAGTATATGATTTATGCTTTTAATAAAGTAAAAGAAAAATTTTATGCTAAAAATGATATTAATCGTGGGTTTTTAATATTAAAAGGTGATCTTTTTGAAGAAACAAAAACATCTTTTGTTAAAATATTTTTAGGTGGTGTAATTAATATTAATAAAAAATATAAAAATGTTAATGAGCTTTTGCATGCTCTTGTATATATTAATAAACTTGCTTCAATGAAAGATGATTCTAGTTATTTGATTGAACGTCATCAACTTGTTGCAAATGATTCTATTATTCAAAAACCTCACAATTATAATATTATGATTATTGAAAATGACGAGTCATTATCTTTACTTCTTGAAACACAATGCAAGTTAAATAATTATAATGTCTTGAAATTAAATGATGTTAATTCTATTCTTCAAAATAAAACATTTAAACCTTCTGTTATAATACTTGATGCTGGAAGTGTTGAAAATTTTGAAGGTGTTGACTTATGTAAAAAATTAAAGAATATAGATTATTATAATAATTCTAAAATAATTTTAACTACAGTTTTTCATGATAAACAAACCATATTAAAAAGTGGGGCTGATTTATATTTGCCAAAACCATATAATGTAGACAATATTATAAATTGGGTTCGGCGTTTTAATATTGAATATAATTTGTGATAATTATAAGTATTTATTTTACAATAATATTGACACAATATTTTATTTATGTTAGTTTTCTAGTTAATAACTTTGAGGAAATTGGGTGAAACTCCCAAGCCGGGCCGCGGCCGTAAAGTCGGAATGCTTAAAGTTGTTATAAATAGGCGAAGGTACTTCGAGCATTATAAGTCTTTTTAGCCATGCAGGTTTAATATAATAATAGCTTGAATATCCCGCTTCAAAAACTAAGTTAAAAAGCTTTAGTAGAGAAAGGGATTTTTTAGTAATGTTTAATAAGTTTAAAGTGGAAACACAATAATGGCGGCAATAAATAAAGTATCGCCTATTAAAGTTGGAACATGTCCGCATGGATTGCCAATGGGAGCATGCCCTATTTGTAATGCATCAGGTGGTGCAGGAAGTATGAAAAAGGCTGATTTTTCTGCAAAACCTGGTGAAATGAGTTATGCTCAATGTCTTGCTATAGGTAATATGTTGAAAGCTCAAAAACAAAGACGTGAAGATGCAAAACAAGATATTATCCAAATGCAGCAACAATTGGCTTTATTTTATAAAAATATGAATAATATGATTCAAAAATTTCAGATGATTCTTGTGAATTCTTATAATAAATTACCTGATGGAATTAAAACAATCATTAAAAATGTTGCAAATAACGTTATCATGCCAACTTTAAACTTTGTAAGAAATGTATTTAATAATATAAAGAATTATATAAATAATACCTACCAACAGATAAAAGGCATGCTTAAGGAGGCATGCGATAGATTTGTTGGCATGCTTGGAGAAATTAAAAATTTTTTTGAAAAACAAATTTTGGAAAAATTAGATAATATAAAAAATAGATTATATAAACTATTTGGATTTTCAAATGTAAATTCAGAACAAAATAATGATGAAAAAAAAGTTAGTAAAGAGGAAAAGTTATTAAATAAATTAAATAAAATTAAAGATTGGTTAAAAAATATTTTTAAGAAAAAGAAGGAAAATAAAAATAAACATAAACATAAAAAGCATGACAAATAATTTTATGTTTGTTTTTTATATATTTGTTGAGGGATTGTGTAAATTATGGTGAATAATATAGCTGGTATAAACATTAATAATCAGAATAACGAACAAAAAAAGCATGCTCAAAATCTGGATAAGAAAAAAAAATTAGGAAATGATGCAGCTGTTTTAAATACTGGATATTTAAATGAAATGTATAATTCGTTAATTATACCAAGTGATGAGTCTGTTAAAAGTTTTTGTATAAATGATAAAGTTTATTTAAAAGAAAATAAAAGTGATAAAGATTATAAGAAGATATTTAAAGCTACATGCCTTGCTTCATTTGGCTTAACTGCTCTTATTGCAGGTTGTACAGGTATAATAAAGGCATCAGCACGAAATAAAGTGAAAAATGCTTTTGAACGGCAATTGCCTGAATTACCAAGAAATATTTGTTTGAATGATGAAAAAATTTTTGCAACATATATGGCAATACAAAATCCATCAATGAAAACGTTAATAGGAGTGACAGGTGTTTTTGGACTTGGATTTATAGGACTTATTGCTAAAAATTTTATTGATGGTTTTAAGTCAATATGGGTAAAAAAGCAAGAAGCTAAAACACAAATTGAATTGCAAAATAAACTTATTGAGGTTGAAACCAATAGTTTTGCTGGCAAAGTTCAAATACAAAGAGATTTAATGTCAAAATGTGCAAAGAAATTTGAGCATGTTTTGGAAAGTAAAGATAACAAACATAAAAGGCATGCAAAATCCAGAATTGATTTTAAAGCAGGTGAAAAGGATATACAGGCAAAACAATCTGGAAAAGATAACATATTTTATTTTGGCTTAGGTGGGATAACGCTTTGCGGCATGGGATTTATGGCATATATAACAAAAAAAAATTTAAAAGATGCTGATAAGTATTATAAACAGTTTCAGTCAAAATTAAAAGACACAGTTAGTGCTTTTATAAAAAATGTTGGAGACGAAACTACAAGCTTAAGTTTACCTTATGAAGTTGTTGAGAAAATAAAAAATCGCATGGTGACTTTAGCACCTGATAATAAAGAAATAGATAGCATGCTTGAGCCTTTAAGATCAAAAATGAAAAATAAAGGTGAATTTGAGAAATTTAAAAGTGCAATAAAGCATGAAGTTAGAAAAATTTCAGATACTGCTTCAGAAGCAATAGCTGGGAAACCCGGTAATAAAGCTACATTTTATTCTCATGTAGATGATTTAAGAGGTCATTTTTATAATTGGATAGTGAATGATTGTGATCCAACATTAGGATTTTTATTTTTAGCGATGATGTTAACAACCTCACTTGGATATATTGGTTTAAGAGCTATTGAAGCAGTTCGAGAAACTGGTGTTATTAAAGCAAATGCAAAAACTGAGCTTGACATGCAAAAACAACTTGTGGATGTTGAATTAAGAAGTTACCGAGCTAAAAAAAATACAGCAATAACACCTTTAATGGAAGAATTTGACAAAAAATCAAGTGAAGGAAAGGATATAAAAGATTTAAAGATTATGGCAGAAAATATATTAATGGAAATAAAAAATGGGCCGCCATATATTTTCACTTAAAGGAGGAAAACTTATGTATATAAGTAAAATTATCAAATATGACCTTATTTCATTTAAGTCTAGTGTCAGTGTCGATAGAGATAGCATGGATGACAAAATAAAACAGATAGGTAAAAAAACAATTTTACCTTCGGGGAAAATAAATTATTCTCAGTTTAATGAGAAATTAGTAAAAGAAATAGCAAGTAAAAAAGAAGCCTCATTGCCATATATAGATAAGTTTTTAAAGGAAGCACGAGGTGAAAAAGAAATAGTAGAGGGATTGTATATAGTAGATTGTTTGATTGAAAATGGAACAAAAGGTGTGGATAAATTATATCCTACGTTGTCTCGTTTTAATAAAAGCGAGAGTCCCAATATTCAGGTATTTTTAGCGGGTATATATAGGAAAACTCAGGTACCTGATGCATTTGGTCCTTTATGTAGCATGCTAATTAAAAATAGTATAAAACCAGATAAGAATGTTAATTTTGATCCAAATGAGGAAATTGGCGGGGCCATTTTGGAGTATATTAGAAATAAAAATGCAGCAAATGCTTATAATCATTAAAAAATGTTAACCTGAAAATTGTTGTTACAAAAAGATTTAGCAAAAATAAAAAAAAATAAAAAAAAAGACTTGATTTTTAAAATATTGTGAGTTATATTATAAGAGTTGGAACTGATGAGGTTAAGTTAAAGCTCTAAGTTACTTAATTTAATTTTATTATCAGACTCAACTTTATTTTTTAATTTGCTTAGCGTTTTATTTATGCGTTAGTTAAGGTTTATCAGTAGCCTTCCGAATTAAAAAAGGTGGGATTGCCCAAAAAAGTAAAGAGTGATTGAAAATATAAAAAATAATTTGACAAAGATATTTTTTGTTGTATCTTAGATAGTATAAGCAGAAATTAAGTTTTTGTTTAAGTTTTTAAGATAAAATTTAATAAATCTTTAAATTATATTAAAAACTTCTTGACAATAAAAAATGTTTTAATTAAACTAATTAAGTGACCATTGATAGTTTAATGTATATTCAAAGATGATTCTTTGAAATATGTCTACTATGTTAAAGGCGATGAGTGAAGAGAATAATGTTTTATCGATTTTTATATTCTCTTGTATAAATTGAACTTTGAAAACAGAATAGAAATATGACGAAAGAAATAAATGCCTGTTAATTTTAAGAAAGAAGACAGACAACGCAAAGGCGAAGAGCCAAGCGATTTTTGAAATGAGTCTTAGACAACTTTAAGTTGTTTAGAAATAATTTTCTGACAATGGAGAGTTTGATCCTGGCTCAGGACGAACGCTGGCGGCGTGCTTCATACATGCAAGTCGAACGAGAATCTTTAGCTTGCTAAAGAGGAAAGTGGCGGACGGGTGAGTAATATGTAGGAAATCTGCCCTTGAGAGGGGGACAACAGTTGGAAACGACTGCTAATACCCCATATGAGATACTTTGGAATAGGTATCTTGAAAACTCCGGTGCTCAAGGATGAGCCTGCATCTGATTAGCTTGTTGGCGGGGTAAATGCCCACCAAGGCGACGATCAGTAGCTGGTTTGAGAGGATGATCAGCCACAATGGAACTGAGACACGGTCCATACTCCTACGGGAGGCAGCAGTAGGGAATTTTGCGCAATGGGGGAAACCCTGACGCAGCAACGCCGCGTGTGTGATTAAGCCCTTCGGGGTGTAAAACACTGTCAGTGGGGACGAAATTTGACGGTACCCGCAGAGGAAGCACCGGCTAACTCCGTGCCAGCAGCCGCGGTAATACGGAGGGTGCAAGCGTTGTCCGGAATCATTGGGCGTAAAGCGTTCGTAGGCGGCATAACAAGTCTGGTGTTAAATCCCGGGGCTCAACCTCGGTTCGGCACTGGATACTGTTGGGCTAGAATGTGGTAGAGGTGAAGGGAATTCCTGGTGTAGCGGTGAAATGCGTAGATATCAGGAGGAACACCGGAGGCGTAAGCGCTTCACTGGGCCATTATTGACGCTGAGGAACGAAAGCCAGGGGAGCGAATGGGATTAGATACCCCAGTAGTCCTGGCCGTAAACGATGGATACTAGGTGTTGCGGGTGTCGACCCCTGCAGTGCCGAAGCTAACGCGATAAGTATCCCGCCTGGGGAGTACGCACGCAAGTGTGAAACTCAAAGGAATTGACGGGGACCCGCACAAGCGGTGGAACATGTGGTTTAATTCGAAGCAACGCGAAGAACCTTACCAGGGCTTGACATCTGACGAACCTGAGTGAAAGTTCGGGGTGCTCTTCGGAGAGCGTCAAGACAGGTGGTGCACGGTTGTCGTCAGCTCGTGTCGTGAGATGTTGGGTTAAGTCCCGCAACGAGCGCAACCCTCGTTATTAGTTGCTGATAGTGGCTTGCTGCTATTGAGCTCTCTAGTAAGACTGCCGGTGACAAACCGGAGGAAGGTGAGGACGACGTCAAATCATCATGCCCCTTATGCTCTGGGCTACACACGTGTTACAATGGCTGGTACAACGAGCAGCGAACTCGCGAGGGCAAGCGAATCTCTTAAAGCCAGTCTCAGTTCGGATTGGAGTCTGCAACTCGACTCCATGAAGTCGGAATCGCTAGTAAACGCAGATCAGCACGCTGCGTTGAATACGTTCCCGGGTCTTGTACACACCGCCCGTCACACCATGGAAGTCGACCACGCCCGAAGTACGTGAGCTAACCGTAAGGGAGCAGCGTCCTAAGGCAGGGTTGGTGACTGGGGTGAAGTCGTAACAAGGTAGCCGTACCGGAAGGTGTGGCTGGATCACCTCCTTTCTAGGGAGATAGAGAATGTTGTTTCTCAATCCCAGGTCGAGATTGTTGATAGTATGAAGGTAAAGCTGTCTGAGACCTTTATACTGGAGATCTAAATTAAAAGGCATTCTTTCTTTTCTATTTTGTCTTTAGAGTTTAAGTAACTCTAAAATTTATAGATGAAATTCTATTTTGTACTTTGAAAATTGCATAATGTAATAAGCATATATCAAAAATATTTTATTATATTTGAAGGTATAAGCGTAATCATCAATGAAATTAGGTAAAGCTACTAAGAGCTAATGGAGAATGCCTTGGTACTAGCAGCCGATGAAGGACGTGCATGTCTGCGAAAAGCTACGGGGAGTTGACAAGAAGCCTTGATCCGTAGGTGTCCGAATGGGGAAACCCTATAAAGTTAAAACTTTATAACCCACAAATGAATACATAGTTTGTGAGGAGGAAAGCCTGTGAACTGAAACATCTTAGTAACAGGACGAAAAGAAAATAAACTAATGATTCTGAAAGTAGCGGCGAGCGAAATCGGAAGAGCCTAAACCTTATGTACGTGATAGACTGCAATCGTTGTGCATTTGGGGTAGAGGGACTTTCGTTACACTTTGCAGAGTGTAAAAAGAGTTAAAAATTGTTTAATAGATGAATACAACTGGAAAGTTGAGCCATAGACGGTGATAGCCCGGTAATTTAAATTTGACAATCTCTTGAAAGTATCCCGAGTAAGGCGGGGCACGTGAAACCCTGTCTGAATCTGCCGGGACCATCCGGTAAGGCTAAATACTAGCTAGTGACCGATAGTGAACGAGTACAGTGATGGAAAGGCGAAAAGAACAGTGAGAAGCTGAGTGAAATAGAACCTGAAACCGTTAGCTTACAACGAGCTAGAGCACTATTAATAGTGTGATAGCGTGCCTGTTGAAGAATGAGCCGGCGAGTTATCGTATGTTGCGAGGTTAAGGAGTTAATATCCGGAGCCGAAGGGAAACCGAGTCTGAATAGGGCGAATTAAGTAACATGGGATAGACCCGAACCTTGGCGATCTAACCATGGTCAGAATGAAGCGTGGGTGACACTACGTGGAGGTTCGAACCGACTGATGTTGAAAAATCAGCGGATGAACTGTGGTTAGGGGTGAAATGCCAATCGAGCCAAGAGCTAGCTGGTTCTCTCCGAAATGTATTTAGGTACAGCGTCAGATTTATCTTATGGGAGGTAGAGCACTGGTTTGATGCGGGCGCAGAAACTGTGTACCAAATCATGTCAAACTCCGAATGCCCATAAAGTTACTATCTGGCAGTGAGGCTATGAGTGATAAGATCCATGGCCAAAAGGGAAACAGCCCAGACCGTCAGTTAAGGTCCCTAATTATATGCTAAGTGATTAAGGAGGTAAAATTGCTCTGACAACCAGGAGGTTGGCTTAGAAGCAGCCATCCCTTGAAAGAGTGCGTAATAGCTCACTGGTCAAGCGACTTTGCGCCGAAAATACGACGGGGCTAAGCATATAACCGAAACTGCGGCAGGATAATTTATTATTCTGGGTAGGAGAGCGTTCTGCAGTAGGTTGAAGCTAGACTGAAAAGACTAGTGGACGAGGCAGAAGTGAGAATGTCGGCATAAGTAGCGAAAACATTGGTGAGAATCCAATGCACCGAAAACCTAAGGTTTCCCACGGCAGGCTCGTCCGCGTGGGGTTAGTCGGAACCTAAGACGAGGCCGAAAGGCGTAGTCGATGGATGACAGGTTGATATTCCTGTACTATCTGGTAGTCGTTATCAGATGCGGAGGGACGGAGGAGGATAAACACGCAGTCGATTGGATGTGACTGTTTAAGCGTGTAGCTAGTTCAAGTAGGAAAATCCGCTTGGACGTTATGACGTGAGGCGTTATGAGGAGGGTCTACGGACCTGAAGGTGTTGATTCCACACTTCCAAGAAAAGCTTCGCATTGAGAATATCAGGTATCCGTACCATAAACCGCCACAGGTAGGTTGGTAGAAAATACTAAGGTGCGCGAGATAACTCTCGCTAAGGAACTCGGCAAAATCACCTCGTAACTTCGGGAGAAGAGGTACTCTGGTAGCGTGATTTACCCTTGCGGTAATGAGCGTGATAGAGTCGCAGTGAATAGGCCCATGCGACTGTTTACCAAAAACACAGGTCTCTGCTAAGTCGAAAGACGATGTATAGGGGCTGACGCCTGCCCGGTGCTGGAAGGTTACGTGGAAGAGTTAGAAGTGATTCGAAGCTCCGAAACTAAGCCCCAGTGAACGGCGGCCGTAACTATAACGGTCCTAAGGTAGCGAAATTCCTTGTCAGGTAAGTTCTGACCCGCACGAATGGCGTAACGATTTGGGCGCTGTCTCGGCGAGAGGCTCGGCGAAATTGGATTATCCGTGAAGATACGGATTACGTGTACCAGGACAGAAAGACCCTATTGAGCTTTACTGTAGCTTGAAATTGAATTCGGGTTCTTATTGTGCAGTATAGGTGGGAGACAAAGAAGCTAGAACGTCAGTTTTAGTGGAGTCATCGTTGAGATACCACTCTGTGATAATTTGAATTCTAACATTGGACCCTCAAAGAACAGGGCAGCGGACAGTTTCTGGTAGGCAGTTTGACTGGGGCGGTCGCCTCCTAAAGAGTAACGGAGGCGTTCAAAGGTTCCCTCAGGTTGGTCGGAAATCAACCATTGAGTGCAATAGCAAAAGGGAGCTTGACTGTGAGACCTACAAGTCGAGCAGGTGCGAAAGCAGGATATAGTGATCCGGTGGTTCTGCATGGAAGGGCCATCGCTCATCGGATAAAAGTTACCATAGGGATAACAGGCTTATCTCCCCCAAGAGTCCACATCGACGGGGAGGTTTGGCACCTCGATGTCGGCTCGTCGCATCCTGGAGCGGTAGTACGTTCCAAGGGTTGGGCTGTTCGCCCATTAAAGCGGCACGCGAGCTGGGTTCAGAACGTCGTGAGACAGTTCGGTCCATATCCGGTATGTGCGCAAGAGAATTGAATGGAGTCTTCCTTAGTACGAGAGGACCGGGAAGAACGAACCTCCAGTGTATGGGTTATCCTGCCAAGGGTAAACGCCCAGTAGCTGTGTTCGGAGCGGATAAGTGCTGAAAGCATATAAGTACGAAGCCCACCATAAGATGAGTTCTCTCATCGGAGCAATCCGAGTAAGTCCCCAAGTAGATAATTTGGTTGATAGGTCAGAGATGGAAGTGTGGCGACACATGTAGTCGACTGATACTAATAGGACGAGGGCTTTTCCTAGATATTATAACTTTTTGTTATATAGGAAATTGATAATTACGTTAAGTTTATTGCATTGTGCAACTTTAAAAGTACAGAAAACATTGATTAATTTCAATGTAAAAAGAATTTCTGGTGACAAGGCGGCAGCATTCCACCCGTTCCCATCTCGAACACGGTCGTAAAGACTGCTAGCGGCGACGATACTTGGAGGGTGACCTCCTGGCAAAATAGCTAGTTGCCAGATCCTATTTTAAAAAAGCGAGAGTTATAACTCTCGCTTTTTTATTATAATATTTTACTTTTTAAACTTTTATTGTAAAATTATTATATGATACAAAATAATGTTAAAAAAGTAAAATTGGGCTTAATTGGGCATCCTTTGGGACATTCTTTATCAGGGATAATTCATAATGCTGCTATGAAAAGTGTTGGGATTGAGGGTGAGTATTTACTTTTTGATACTGAGCCTGAATTTTTAATTGATCAGGTAAAATATTTTAAGTCTCAAAATTTTTTAGGTTTTAATGTTACAATTCCATTTAAAGTCCCTATTACTTTATTTTTAGATGATGTTGATAATTTAGCTAATCTTATTTCTTCTGTTAATACAGTTAAAATTACCCCTGATAGAAGGTTAATAGGTTATAATACCGATGTTTATGGATTTAAAAATGCTATTCCTTCTAATTTTGATTTGAAACAAAAAAAAGTTGCTTTAATTGGCTTAGGTGGTGCTTCTCGTGCTATTTTAGCTGCATTTTCTCAAATTGATGTCGAATGCGTTGATGTTTATGTACGTAATGTTATTAATGCAAATGAATTTTTGTCAAATTTTCGTATTAATTTTTCAAATCTTAAAGTAAACTTATTTCAAATGCAAAATTTGAAAACGCTAGAGCCTTATAAAATGCTTGTTAACGCTACTCCTGTTGGTATGCGCGGGCATTCAATGGATTTGTCTCCTATTGGGGATTATTTGTTAAAATCGTTTAATCAAGATGGTATTATTTATGATATTATTTATAATCCTATTAAAACAAAACTCATTAGAGATTCTATTAATTTTGGAATAAGAACTATTAATGGACTTGATATGCTTGTGTTTCAAGCTGCTAAAGCTTTTGAAATTTGGACTGGGTTGTCGCCTGATGTTAAATTAATGAAAATAGCTGCTTTAGAACATATGCTTTAAATATTTTTTCTAGGAGAACTTTTATGTTTAAAAATTTTGATATTGATAATTTTAATCAAAATCCTTTTAAGTTAATTGGTGATGAGTGGATGTTGATTACAGCTAAAGATAAACAAAATGGTAAAGTTAATTCAATGACTGCTTCCTGGGGAGGTCTTGGATTTATGTGGGGGAAGCCGGTTTGTTTTATTGTTGTTCGTCCTCAAAGATATACACTTGAGTTTATAAATTCTTCAAATGAATTTTCATTGTGTTTTTTTGATAAAAAATATAAAAAAACTTTGTCTTATTTTGGTACTATTTCAGGTCGGGATGAGGATAAAATTAATAATTCTGATTTGACTATTTTTGATAATAGTCAAATTCCTTATTTTAATGAAGCTAAGTTTGTACTTTTATGTTCTAATCTATATAGACAAAAGTTTGAAGAAAATTGTTTTATTAATAAAGAAATAATTGATAAATGGTATCCAAATAAAGATTATCATTATCTTTATATAGCTTCAGTTAATCAAATTTTATTTAAATAATTTATGGTATATTTTTATGGCAAAAGTTAAAACTAAATGGGTTTGTCAGAATTGTGGTTATGAAACTGCAAAGTATTTAGGTAAATGTCCTGATTGTTTAAGTTGGGGTACTATTGTCGAAGAAGAAGTTTGTATTCAAAATAGTAAAACATCTGGTTTGTGCATTCAAAATTTTAGTAACCAAAAACCTGAATTATTATCTAGTATAAATTCTAATCAAAATGATAGTATAAAACGTCAAAAAAGTGGTATTGATGAATTTGACCGTGTAACGGGTGGTGGTTTGGTCTTAGGCTCTTTAAACTTAATAGCTGGAGACCCCGGCATTGGAAAATCGACACTTTTGCTTCAGGTTTGTTCAAATTTGGCTAAAAACGGTTTAAAGTTATTGTATGTTTCGGCTGAAGAATCGGCTATTCAAATTAAACTTCGTGCTAATCGTTTAAATATTGATTCTAATAATTTATATATTTATGCCAACACTAATTTTGAATTGATTGAGATACAAATTAATGAATTAAAACCTGATATTTTGATAATTGATAGTATTCAAACTATATTTAAATCAAGCTTGGGTTCTGTTTCAGGAACTGTTTCTCAAATAAAAGAATGTACATTATCATTAATGCAAATTGCAAAAACATTAAATATAACAACAATAATTGTCGGGCATGTGACTAAAGACGGCAATATTGCAGGTCCAAAAATTCTTGAACATATGGTAGATAGTGTTTTTTATTTTGAAGGTGATAAGTATAAATCATATCGGATGTTACGTTGCAATAAAAATCGTTTTGGAGCTACAGATGAACTTGGCATGTTTGAAATGGAAGACTTTGGATTAAGACAAATTATAAATCCAAGTGAATTATTTTTAAATAACCATAGGCAAAATGATAAAGGTGTTTCAGGTAGTGTTGTAGTTGCAACAAATGACGGTAATCGTCCTTTGCTTGTTGAAATTGAATCCCTTGTCGGTGTCACTCCATACCCATCTCCAAGGCGAGTTGCTAATGGTGTTGATTATAATAGGCTGCTTCAAATTTTGGCTGTGTTGGAAAAACGGGTTGGTTTAAATCTAAGTAAGCAGGACGTTTATGTTAATGTGTCAGGTGGTCTAAATATTTATGAACCTGCTTCTGATTTAGGTGTTGCGGTTGCTATTTTATCTTGTGCTTATGATGTGGTTTTTGACCCTAAAACTGTTCTTTTGGGCGAAATAGCTTTATCTGGTGATATAAAGAACGTAACTAATATTGAAAAACGCATTTTAGAAGCTCAAAAACTCGGTTTTAACCGTATCATAATCCCAAAACAACAAAATAAAAAATTCAAAGACTATAAAATAAAAATTGTTGAAGTTGAAAAATTAAAAGAAGTTGTTAAGCTATGTATGGAAAATATGAAGAAAGAAAATTAATTTATTTATCTTCAATTAATTCAGTACAAAAGTTATCACCGATTTTAATTGGCTCTTTAGTTTTTATATTCATATCTTCTTTAAAAATAGGACCAGCAAATGTAAATGTGTGGTATTCGCCATTTTCACCATTTAAATCAACATTTGAAGACAAATTTTTTAATAATTTTTTATCAAGTTCTTTACCTGCAAATTTTTTATCTAATTTTCGAGAATCAATACAAACCAATATAGAGCGAAATCCTAAATTTATACTTCTTAAAACATTGTCATATGACTCTGAAAATAGTGGAAGAAGCAATTTTAAATTAAATTTGTTTAATTGCCTAGCTCTTGTTAATGATAAATCATTTGGATGTTGTTCAAAAAATGCTACTCCTCGATATAAATCTCCATAGGCTATAGCTTCGACACCTTCTTTTTTTGACTTACTATAAAAAGCATCCATCGTTTTTTCATAGCCATCATATGTATCATTATCAATATATATTTTTTTAATAGGAAGTCATATTGCTTCTGCTTGTTTATCAATAATATCTTCACGAATACCACTTAAATTCACTCTTTTGAATTTGCTTGACAAAGTTATGAATAAGCCTTTAAGATTAAATTTCCCGCTTTTTATAATATCATATAATGCTAAAGCACAATCTTTACCGCCACTCCATGCCATAAGTATATTTATTTTTTTATCACTTTTTGTATTAAGTGTAATAATATTATCATATTTTCCGCAAAAGGATAATTTATTTTTTGTATATTTTTTTTGATTAGATTTTTTCATCCATTTCAAAGTGCCAGTATTCATCAATTGTATTTCCACCCCAAATCCCTCCTAATTGTTCCCACAGTAATCCTGCTTTTGTATATTTTTCATTATTACTTAAATTATTATCAATTGTAATGTCTATAGCAATACCTCTTTCGTGTTCACTACTTCCCGGAATTCCCGTTTTCTCCATACCATATATATGAGCATATTTGTCATAAAGTTCTTTTTGCTCTTCATAAGTTCTCAAGCCACTTGCTATATCAAATTTTATATTATTTTGATAACATAATTCATAAAATTTAAAAACTTTTTCTTGCATTTTGGGAGAAAGTTCATTTATTTTTTTTAAATTATTTTCTCCAATAAATGATTTTAATATTTTGTTCATTGATTAATGATAAGACAAAAATAATTTTTTTAGTGTAAATTTTTGTAAACAATATAAAATATTTTTATATTAAATTTTATATTTTGTAGTAAAATTTCTCTTATGAAGAATAATGTTTGTAATATAAGTTTTAAATCCAATATTAAATTTTGTACAAAAGAAGAATTTGAGGCTAATCAACCTAAAAATTTTGTGATTGAATATCCTAAGGACTATAATAAATTTTTTAAAAAACAGATGAAATACAAGAGAAAATATCCAGTCCAGTCAAGTTTTCCGTGGAATATTAAAAGTGTTAGATTAGAAAAAAATATAATTACAGGTAAAATTTTTACGTGTTCAGCTGGTGGTATAACAGGAAAAAATAATCATAAAAAACAGTTAAGATATCATTTTGTACCAGAAGATGATAATATTAAACAAATTAAGTCTTCACATAGTCCTATATTTAAAAAATTATTAAAGGGATTTAATAAAATCAAAGATAAAAAGAAAAATGGTTTTTTAATTGGAGGAGATGATGTAAATTCTAGTTTTAAAAAAATAAGTAAGCATTTATTTTTAACTTTAAAATCCTTTTTTAGAAAATCTAATATAGAATTAACATATTTTTGGGGGCAAAATGGTAAGGATGGTGTTGATGCTTATTATACTGCTTGTGATGATACTTGGAGAATTCTTAAAAATAAAAATGATATTTGTGATGTGATACAAACTCCAAAAGATATTTTTAGTGCTTTTAAATTTGCAAAACTTTCAAAATATAATAAACTTTTTTTACCAAACTCTACAAAATCTATTAATTATAAAACTTTTAATAATTTAATGAGACAATATAAATATGAAAAGTTCTAACTTTAATATAATCCTTTCTTTTTCAACCGGTAAAGATAGTATTATGGCATTATATTATCTATTACAAAATGGTCACAAAATTGAAAACGCATTTGTCACTTTAAATAGTGAGTATAAAAGAGTTAATTTTCATTCAATTAATGAAAAATTAATTGCTAAGCAGGCAAGTTCTTTAAATTTAAATATTGAAAAAATTTATATAGATAAAAGTGCAACAATTGAAGAATATAAAGATAAAATGACTCCTTATTTTATGAAGTTTAAAATGTCGGGTTTTAGAAATATAGCTTTTGGTGATATATTTTTGACCGAATTAAAGGATTTTCATGATAACCATTTGAATGAACTTAATATGACAGGTGTTTATCCTTTGTGGGGAAAATCATCAAAAGATGTAATAAATGAATTTTTACATTTAGGATTTAAAGCAATAATAACTTGTATAGATTTAAATATGCTTGATAAATCATATTTAGGTCAAATTTTAGATAAAAAATTGCTTGATACTTTCCCTACAAATGTTGATATTTGTGGAGAAAATGGAGAATATCATACTTTTGTTTTTGATGGACCAATTTTTAAAAATATGGTTGACTTTAAAGTTAAAAATATTTATCAAAAAGATAATTTTGCATATTTAAATTTAATTTAGATTTTGTGAGATTCAATTAAAACCATTAAAACTGAAATATCGGCTGGTTTAACCCCACCAATTCTATTTGCTTGAGCCAAATTTGAAGGTCGAACTTTTGCAAGTTTTTCACGTGTTTCAATTGAAATATGTTTAATTTGCATATAGTCAATATTTTGAGGAATTTTAACTTTTTCCAATTTTGAACTTTGCAATACCTGATTTTCTTGACGTTTTATATAACCATCGTATTTTAGTTTTATTGAGACTGTTGTTGTAATGTCATCCGGTAAATTTAAATTTTTTGTTGTTTCATCTAACTCTTTTAAAACATTATATTCAATGCCGGGGCGTTTTAATAATTCATTTAGGTATGTACCTTTTGAGATTTTTTCATTATATTTTGCCAAGATTGCATTATTTTGTTCGTTAGCTAGAATTTTAGTGTTTGAAAGTCTAATAATTTCATCATTTATTGTTTTTTCTTTATCTTTAAATATTTTATATCTATAGGAATCAACGAGTCCTATTTTATATCCTATTTCAGTAAGTCTTTCATCGGCATTATCTTGTCTTAATAAAAGTCTATATTCACTTCTTGAAGTAAGCATGCGATATGGTTCGTCTAAGTCTTTTGTAACAAGGTCGTCTATTAATGTACCAATATAAGAGGAATTGCGTGATAATGTAAGCATATTTTCTTCATTATCAATATATTTAACAGCATTAATACCTGCAATAAGCCCTTGAGCAGCTGCTTCTTCATATCCGCTTGTGCCATTAATTTGACCGGCAAGGAATAAACCTTTTATTTTTTTTGTCATAAGTGTGTGATTTAACTGATATGATGGGATATAATCATATTCAACAGCATAAGCAGGCTTTATTATATGGACATTTTCAAGCCCCGGGAGTGTTTTTAACATTTCGATTTGAACATTTGCTGCAAGACTTGTTGAAAACCCTTGCACATACATTTCATAAGTGTTTTTACCTTCAGGCTCAATAAAAATATGATGTGAAGGATTTTGTGCAAATCTAATTATTTTATCTTCAATGCTTGGACAATATCTTGGACCTTTGCCGTGGATTAAGCCTGAATACAGAGGAGAAGTGTTAATATTTTCTTTAATAATTTGGTGTGTTCTTTCATTAGTTCTTGTTAAATAACAAGGATATTGCTCACGAATTGGTCTATTTGGCAAAAAAGAAAAGAAACTTAAAATGTCATCACCGGGTTCAAGCTGCATTTTGTTAAAGTCTATCGTTCTGCCATCAACACGGGCCGGTGTTCCTGTTTTGAGTCGTTTTACATCAAATCCAATTGTTCTTAAACAATCAGAAAGTCCATTTGCACTTGCTTCACCAAGTCTTCCAAATTCTTGAGAGGTGTGTCCCACCCAAATTTTACCGTTTAATGAAGTCCCGGTTGTAAGAATAACGGATTTTGCATAATATTCAAGTCCAAATTCATCAACAAGCCCCATTACAGCATCATTTTTAACGATAAGTGATTTAATTATGCATTGTTTGAGAGAAATATTTTTTTCATTTTCAATGACTTTTCTCATAAAAGCCATATATTCTTTTTTGTCGCTTTGAGCACGAAGAGCATGAACAGCAGGACCTCGAGAACGATTAAGCACTTTCATTTGCATATATGTTTCATCAGCAGCTATTCCCATTTGACCGCCAAGTGCATCAATTTCACGAACCAGACACGATTTTGCAGGACCGCCAATTGCCGGGTTGCAAGGCATAAGTGCAATATTATCTAAGTTTAATGAAACAAGCAAAATTTTAGCCCCTAATCTTGATGCACTTAAAGCTGCTTCACATCCGGCGTGCCCCGCCCCAACTACTATTACATCATATTTAAACATACTTATATTATAACCCGTAAATTAAATCCGCCAATATTCTTTTTGTATTTATAATATAGGCGGCACAGCCGACATTATTTAGATTATAATATCGCAAATTTGTCGGCTGTGCCGCCTTTCATTTTAATAAAAACTTTGGGATTTATATATTAGTTTACACTAAGTTTTGTGAAAAGTTGTATACAAATTTCAATATTTTGATGTCTTCCGGATAATTTTATCCCTCTCCTTTTTTAGTGTGAGGGCGGGGTGGTTTTAATATCGAACTTTAACAAATTAATTACTTTAATGTCCTCCGGACGGGGCAGCTTTTACGCAAAAGCTGCACAAAACCGCAACCCACTTGGTTTTCGTATATTCACACGACTCAACTTGAGCCTCCTTAACTCGTGCACTTCGTGCACTCAAACAAAAGGAGGCTTTGACAATGTTTCGTCTGTGACTATTACTCAAACCTGCGTATGGGTTGCCATTGTTGACCTCTTTCTCCAACTTCTTTATTCCCCCTCTTCTTTTTTTAGCTTTAGGGTTAGGGCGAGGATGATTTTAATGCAGCTTTGTTTCACATTTTTTTTAAGAATTATTTAAAAATTAATTTAACATCCTCCGGACGAAGAAGCTTTGTGTAAAGTTGTATATAAATCCTAAAACTTTTTATTAATGTCATTTATTTGTTCATTAAATATAACAACTTAGCATAATTTAAGTTATAATATTTTTTATGAAAGATTTAATTTTAAAAGCAAAAAATAAACACGATTTATCATTTGATGAAATTGTAGCTTTGCTTAAATATAAAAATCAAGATGAAATTTTTAAAGCTGCAAATGAAATTCGAGAAAAATATGTTGGCAATGGTGTCCATATTCGTGGACTTATTGAGTTTTCAAATGTTTGTAAACAAAATTGTAAATATTGTGGAATTAGAGCACAAAATAAATGTCAGGAACGATATCGATTAAGCGAGGATGAAATAATTCAAACAGTTTCGGAAGCAACAAATTTGGGGTATAAAACAATTGTTCTTCAAAGTGGAGAGGATGATTATTTTGATGAAAAAAAAATGATTTCTTTAATAAAAAAAATAAAGAAATATGATGTTGCTTTGACTTTAAGCATTGGTGAAAAAACACATGAAAATTATAAAGCTTATAAAATGGCTGGGGCTGACAGGTATTTACTTCGTATTGAAACAACAGATAAAACGTTATATAAAAAAATGCATCCAAATATGAGTTTTGAAAATAGAAAACTTTGTCTATACAATTTAAAGAATCTTGGTTTTGAAACAGGAAGTGGCTGTTTGGTAGGGTTGCCGGAACAATCTATTGAAAGTTTGGCTTGTGATATTTTATTTTTTAAAGAACTTGAAGCTGATATGATCGGTATTGGTCCTTTTATTGCAACAAAAAAAACACCACTTGAAATGTTTCAAAATGGTGACATTTTCTTAAGCTTTAAAGTTATGGCAATTGTTAGACTTTTGATGCCTGATATCAATATCCCTGCAACAACAGCCATGGAAACATTGTTGGAGGACGGGAGAAAAATCGCTTTACAAAGTGGTGCTAATGTAGTTATGATTAATATTACACCACAAATATATCGTTTGAGATATAATATTTATGACAATAAAAATTTTGCAAATGTTTCACTTTCTGAGATAAAAAAATTACTTTCTTCTTTAAACAGAACAGTTGCTTTAGATTTTGGTTCTCATAAATCTTAAATTGACTTTGATTATTTATTTATATTAAACTTGATTTGTTATGTTTAGTCTGTGTTTAAAACAAAATTATCCTTTTTTAACTAATTATTTTGAAAAAATGTTTTCAAATGATGTTTTAAAAATCCCAAATTCTATAGTTTTTTATGGACTTGATTCATTGGCACAATATTATTTTTCACTAAACATTGCCAAAATATTGAATTGTCTTGAGAATAAAAAAATAGACTGTCAATGCCAAAATTGCAATTGGATAAATAAAAATATGCATCCAAGTGTTATTACTGTTTCAAAAACAGATACAAAGCCTGATAATGACAATTCAAAAACCGTAATTTCAGTAAAACAAATTGAAATGATAAAGCAGATGATTTTTTCGCGACCAATTGATTATTATACAGTTGTTATTTTTACTGATAATGAAATAGTTAAAACTAATACTGTTCAATATTTGAAAAGTAAGTTAGATGGTATAAATTTTCCTCATCCGCAAGGTCAAAACTTAAAAGAAAATGAATTTTATCTGCCAAAAGGTTTAAGTCGTAAAGTATTTCAAGAAGAAGCTTCTAATTCCTTATTAAAAATGATTGAAGAACCACCATCAAAAGTTCTTTTTATTTTTTTAACAAAGGATTTGAATGACTTAATTGAAACAATTATTTCTCGCAGTGTTACTTTTTGTTTAAATTCAAATATGAAACCAACATTTGATACTTCTCAATGTAACGAGGTTTTCGATTTTTATTTTAGTAACATTAAATACAATCCTTTTGAGTTTATTAAAAAATTAAATGAGTTAAGAAAAAATAATAAAGAAGAAAGTTTTTCCTACCTTATCGATACATTTGAATATTATCTTCAAAAGTTGTTGCTATCTAATATTAATAACAATAAATTAACCTACCTGATAAAAAAAGACATACAAACACTTGAAAATTCAAAAAAAATGGAAAATTCTTATGTGAGAGAAAGTTTAATTATTGAAAATATAGCATTTAATTTTGTTAAAAATCGAGATTAAACTACTGTAAAATATCTTTATTATTTCCCTCTTCATTTTGATTATTTTGTTTATTACAGCCACATTCAATTTCATTACATAATAATCCAAATTCATTGAAAATATAGTTTGATAGAATTTGAGAAACAGCAAGTTCGCCCGAAAAAACAATATTTGCACCTTTAGCTTTTAAAGCTTCAATGTCATTAATATATGATGTATTAACAAGAATTTGAACATTTGGGTTTATGGATTTTACTATTTCAATAATTTCTTTACTTGAAGCAAGCGTTGAAGAAATTATAAAAGCTAGTGCATTATTAATTCCTGCTTTTATTAAAACCTCACGTTGCATAGCATCACCATATAATGCATTTAAACAATTTGAATTTTTATCTTTGATTTTTTTAACAGTATCAATATTAAGCTCTATTATATTTACACTAATACCTTTATCATTAAGTATTTTTGTAACAGCTTGCCCAACAGGCCCATATCCAACTATAATAACATAGTCTTGCTCATTGATTTCATTATTTATATTAATTTTTAAAACACCTTCCTCGTTATTGTTTTGGACAGAGTTTATATTTATGCCTTTTTTATTTAAAAATTTAACGAATGGATTTATAGCTTTATACAATATAGGATTTAAAGTTATAGAAATAATACTTGAAGCAATTATGGCACTATAAGCTTCTTGTGGTAAAATATTTAATGATGTTCCCATAGAAGCAAGTATAAATGAAAATTCACCTGTTTGAGCAAGTGCAATACCTATTGATATGGCTTGTTTTAAAGGTTTCTTTAGAAGTAATACAACTAAAAAAGCTATAAGAGGCTTGATTATTAAAATTATAAATAAGGTTAAAAACATTAATTGCCAACTATTTTTTAACTCATTAATATCAAGCAGCATGCCAACTGATACAAAAAATAAAACAGCAAAAATATCTTTAATTGGCAAAGCTTCTGAAGCTGCACGGGATGAAAAATCTGATTGACCCACAACAATACCAGCTAAAAAAGCCCCTAAAGCCATTGAAGCATCAAAAAAATGAGCCGAACCAAATGCAATTCCAATTGCAAGAGTCAAAATAGACAATGTGAATAAATCACGTGAACCTGTTTTGGATATAAAAGTTAGAAAATAGGGTATTAATTTTCCACCTACAATAAGTGTAAAAACTGTTAAAAATATAAGTTTTAAAATAGTTACACCAAAAATTGGCAAAATATTTGCATTTGAAATATCTGGTGAAAAAATAGCAGGTAGCAAGACAAGAACTAAAATTGTAAATAAATCTTCAACAACAAGCCAGCCCACTGCTGTGTGTCCTATTTTGGTGTGTAAAACCCTGTTATCCGACAATACACGCATTAATACGACAGTACTTGCAACAGAGATAGAAATACCAAAAACTAACCCGGCTTTATAATCCCATCCAAAAAAATGAGCTAAAAACATTGAGGTTATTGTGGTTATAACTATTTGAGAAATTGCACCCGGTATAGCTACATTTTTTACGGCTATTAAATCTTTAATATGAGAATTTAAACCGACTGAAAACATAAGCAATATTACACCTATTTCAGCAAATTGTGCTGCTGTGTCATAATCAATATGTAAATTTGGAATAAAATTAACTAAAATCCCTGCAAATATATACCCTACAATTGGTGAAAGTTTTAAATATTTTGATATTAAACCAAAAACTAAAGCGATTGATAAACCGCCTATTAAAGTAATTATTACATCTATATTATGAGTCATAAATTCATTCCATCTCTTTATTACTTAATTATTAATTATATAAAAATTATTATAAGGTTACAACTATATTAAATTCTTGTACTTATCTTTATTTAAGGTAAAATTTTATAAGTTATGTTGATTTTAAAGCTTAAGGGGGGATATCAAAATGACAAAGATAAGTGAAATAAAACTTGCAGTATTTGATTTTGATGCAACTATAATGGATGGTGAAACAATAAATTTTTTGGCAAAAGAGGCAAATGTTGAAAATGAAGTTTCTGAAATTACTCATTTAGCAATGAATGGTGAGATAGATTTTTTTGAAAGTTTAATTAAACGTGTAAGTCTTTTAAAAGGTTTAAGTGAAAAAAAAGTTAATGATATTTGTCAAAATTTACCTCTTGTTTGTGGTGCAAAAGAACTTGTGAGTTACTTAAAAAATAATAATGTAACAGTGGTTTGTTTAAGCGGCGGGTTTAAAAATGCTACAGAACCTATATGTAAAAAACTTGGTTTTGACGCTTCATTTTCAAATACTTTGCATGTAAAGGATGGTTTTTTAACAGGTCTTGTTGGTGGAGAAATGATGTTTTCAAATAGTAAAGGTATAATGATTAATAAAATTCAAAACCTTTTAAGTATCGATAACACTCAAACGCTTGTTTGTGGTGATGGTGCAAATGATATAAGTATGTGTAAATATGCAAGTCATAAAGTGGCTTTTTGTGCAAAAGATGCATTAAAAAAAGTTTGTAATTATCATGTTGAAAATAAAAATTTAAGTGAAATAATTAACATATTTGAAAAATAGCTTAATTTTATGATACTATACAATTAAGAATAAAAATTTAAGGAGTAAGAAGAAAAAATATGGAAAACACAGCTTTAAAGGAATCAGACTCTCAAAACCAGGGACTAAAAAGATTTTCAACATTTCAATTGCTTAATTTTTGTCTTGGTTTTTTCGGGCTTCAATTTGCATGGCAAATGAGAATTATTTTATCTGGTCCTGTCACTGAAAATTTAGGTGCATCACCATTATTATTTGGTTTAATATGGCTAGCAGGTCCATTTACCGGTATGGTTGTGCAACCAATTGTTGGTGCTTTAAGTGATAAAACGCATACACGTTTTGGTCGTCGTCGTCCATATTTACTTTCTGGTGCAATTTTGGCAAGTATAGCTTTAATTGCTTTTCCAAACTCACAAAATATAATAAATGGTTTATTTTCAAGTATAGGTATTGCTGTTCCGACATTTGCTGCTTTGTTTTTTGCAGCGATAATGATATGGGTTATTGATGCTTGTGTAAATATTGCTCAAGGTCCTTATCGTGCTTTAATTCCTGACACTATGCCTCAAGAACAACATAGTGTTGCCAATTCTTTTTTAAGTTTTGCAATAGGTCTTGGCTCTGTTATTGCTGCAGGTACCGCTCCTATTCTAAAATGGGCTTTTGGTTTTCAAATGTCAATAAATGCTCAATTTTATATGGCTGCTATTGCTTTTTCTTTAGGGATGATATGGACTTGTTTAACAATTAATGAATTAAAAAATAAAAATGTAAATAAAGAAAAAGAAACGTCTAAAGATGAAGTAGAATCTAGTTTCTTTAATGACTTAAAAGAGTTTTTCCTTCTTTCGCCTGAAGTTGGAAAAATTTGTTGGATGCAGTTTTTTACCTGGATTGGCACAATGTGTATGATGATATTCTTTACACAATACACAATCCACACAATATATGGAGTACCTGATTTAACAAGTGTTAGCGAAGCTGTTAAAACACAGTTTGAACAAGCTACTTTAAATGGTACAAATTTATCTTCAATTGGTTTTGCTGCTTTTAACTTGATATGTTTTATTATTTCTATCCCACTTGGGCTTTTGTCATCAAAATTTGGTAATAAAAAAGTTCATATCGTTTCTTTGTTATCAATGGCATTGGCATTTTTAGGATTGACTTTTGTTAAGGATATCCCTTCTGTTATGTTTTTTATGGGACTAGCAGGCATTGGTTGGGCAAGCACTTTATCTCTTCCTTTTGCAATGCTATCTCAATATATAAAACCGGGAACTGAAGGGTCTGTTATGGGGATATTTAATATTTTTATTGCAGGACCTCAAGTGTTTGTTTGTACTTTAATTCCCTGGATAATAAATGCAAGACCTTTTACTCAAAATGGAATGATAAATTATCATTGGGAGTATGCTTTATTTATTGGAGCGTTAATGTTGCTTTTTGCTTCTTTTATTACTTCTTTTATAAAAGAAAAAAATGCATAGTTTTATATAAACTTAAAAACCTCTCAACTTAAAAAATTGAGAGGTTTTTTTATTATTAATTATTGTTGTGCAGCAGCTTGAGTTTCCTGGTTATAATTATTTTTAATGTTTTCCCACATTTCTTTTTCTGTTTTGGCTTTATTAAGTTCCTGGCTTATTCTTTGACCTTCTTTTGAAATTTCATCAAAATCGACAATACTATCAGCAGCAACTTCTTCAACTTCTTTCACACCATCGTTATATGCTTGTTGTAATTCAAGATATTGTGCTTGATATTGTTCCTGAGTTATTGTTCCTGCAGTTAATTGTTCTTCTAATGATGCAACATCTGTATCAAATTTGCTGCTTAATTGTTCGGTTGCAGCTGTTTTATAATTATCAATTTGTGATTGTGCATCAATACTTTGTTCAGTTAGCATTATGTCAAGTTTTTCAAGTCTTGTCACGTCACGTGTTAATGATGCGACACGGGATGTGGCAAGTTGAAGCATTCCAAATTTTACTGTTATACTATTTGACATTATGTATTTTGGTCCTTAATTAACTCTATATATATAAAAAATATTTAAATAATATAATTTCATATTATATAAAAATTGTTACAAAATTTAATATTAATTTTCTTATTTTTGTAAATTGACTCATCTTATGCAAAAAAAGTTTAATGATTGATACTAAAAAATATAGTATATCTTAAACTTCCTGCTTGTTTTCTTTTTTAAACTTATCCAAAGTGAGTTTGTTTGTCATTTTAGTTCCAACAAATGTCAAAGCGGCAGTTGCAATACCCAAAAGAGATGCTAAACCTACTCTTTTAATTGCATCATTTTGTTTATATTGTTTTATAACTTCTTCATTTAAAGGTTTCATACAAGGAAGCGAAATTGCAAGACCGCTTAAAACTGAAAGTGATGGCAAATATTCTTCACTTCGTTTTAATTTTCGTTCTAAAGCTTCTTCTTTTGTTTCATTTTCTTTTTTATTAACCCAAATATTATTTTTAGTCACCTGAAGCAAGCTTGCAACTCCAACAACTAAACCACAAGCCATAAGTGCATATAACCAGGGTTTACCTTTTCTTATTTGTGATACATCATCTTGTAATTTTTCCATAAAAGGATAAAGTTTTATAGTATTATCATTTGCTTCATTCTTAACATTTTTTGCAACATCTTTACCATTATTCAATATAAAACCGTCAACAGCTGTATATACTAAACCACCTAAAATAGAATTAAAAAGGATACTACTTTGTGCATGTGTTTTAACTTTAAAAATGCTTGTTTGCTGTGTTTTTTCTTTAGCATAAAAACCATTATTTGTTTTTTTATTATAAAAAGCTTTACCATTTAATCTATAGTTATTATTTATAATCATTATTTTTTCCCCAACTTAATTAACTTTGAATAATATTAAATTATATATTAATCATAATGTCCTGTTTGTTGTTGGTAAACTTTTATAACGCCATTTCCTAATGATTTTGTTGTAGCTGTTGCGACACTAACACCTACAATTGGTCCAACAAAAGGTATAAATTTCAATAATGCTTGTTTGGTCGCTTCTTTAGTTAATTCTTCGGCTACTTTATTTAGCAAAGCATCTATTGCAACTGTTCCTGTTGCATAAGAAGTTAATCCAATGTTTGTTCCACTTTTAGCTGTGGCTTTAGCATCTTTATTGCTTTTTGGTATATCGATTCCATATTCAGCAGCTATTCTCTTAACCATGAGATATTCATTTGCCATTAAACCTGATACCCCTACACCTATATCCAGTGTAGTTCCCCAAGGTGGTGGAATAATCTCTAGAACATTTGCCCCACCAGAAATTAATCCTGCATATACAGTATGTTTTTTTACAATATCCATCGCCCTATCTTTTCTTCCACCAAAACTAATTTCACCATTTGTTTCTTCTGTTTTTTCAACATCCTTATCTTTTGTATAAATTTCATTTAATCCATGCACCATTTTTTTCTGATTATCAAAATCAAGTTTTTCTTTTGTTTCATCATCAACACTTTTTAATGATGCTATGGCACTTGATA
>CALUPO010000014.1 GCA_944322675.1 Candidatus Gastranaerophilales bacterium
TTTTGTGCAACAAAAATTAGAATTGCTTATTACGTGAAACGTGCGAACTTAAGTCGTGGTCGGGATGACACGATTTGAACGTGCGACCCCTTCGTCCCGAACGAAGTGCGCTACCAAGCTGCGCTACATCCCGGCTATGTTAAAATTTTGACTAGTGTAATAAACAAATAAAACCATCAAAATAATACATAGAACAACCAACAGATTTTAAAAAAGGCGACACCCAGATTCGAACTGGGGGATAAAAGCTTTGCAGGCTTCTGCCTTACCACTTGGCCATGTCGCCAAACCAAATAATTTTAATGGAGCGGAAGACGAGGCTCGAACTCGCAACAACCTGCTTGGAAGGCAGGGACTCTACCAATTGAGTTACTTCCGCATTTTATTGTTTTATTTGTTATTCAATTATAAAAGTACAAACCTTATGTATAAAGGTGGTCGGGATGACACGATTTGAACGTGCGACCCCCTCGTCCCAAGCGAGGTGCGCTACCAAGCTGCGCTACATCCCGACTTATTTCTATTTTAGTTTAGCAATAATATAATTTATAGTCAAGTAGTTTGTGGTATAATTTGTTTATGAGGCATGAGTTAGATAAAATAAAAGAAAAATGTTTATCCTGTCAAAAATGTGAGCTTGCTAAAAGTCGGACTAATATTGTTTTTGAAGGTGGTGTACCAAATAGTAAGCTTATGTTGATTGGAGAAGCACCTGGTTATCATGAAGATATGCAAGGCGTTCCATTTGTTGGACGTGCAGGGCAGCTTCTTGATAAGATATTTCAATCTGTTGGATTGACTCGTGAAAAAGATATATATATTTGTAATACTATAAAATGTCGTCCTCCGGATAATAGAAATCCTTTGGAATCTGAAAAAATGGCATGTCGAGAGTATCTTGATGCACAAATTGATATTTTAAAACCTAGGATTATTTTAATTTGTGGTAATGTTGCTTTGCAATCGATGCTTAAACTTCCTTATGGTATTTCAAAAGTACGTGGCAAATGGTTTGATGGACCATATAATTCTAAAATGATGCCTATTTTCCATCCTTCATATTTGTTGAGAAATGCAAGTCGTGAAAAAGGCAGCCCAAAATGGCTTATGTGGCAAGATATTCAAGAAATAAGAAGGGTTTACGATAGCTTAAACTGATTTTACAAGTTTTTTTAAAAGATAATAATTTATACCCAATAATATAAAACCAAGAGATGACAATATTATTGGAAATAAAGATAAACTTGTTTTTTCAAGTATAACACCTATCATTGGAGTCAATATTGCAAGTCCTATATTGGCAAATCCAACTTGATAACCGGTTAAAATTGTTGCTGTTTCGTAATTAAATCTTTTTGGCGTTTCATGCATCATATTTGGATATAAACCTGATAAGGATAAACCTGTTAAAATTAGACCAAGGGTGATTAAATATAAATTTTTTGAAAATAGGAAGCATATCCCTAAAATAGCAAAAATAATACCATTTGTGATTAATTTTGATGATGAAAATTCTTTTGTCATAAGACCTGTTAAAAATCTTCCCAAAGTCAATGAACCCCAATATAATACAATTAAAATACCAGCTATTTCTTTTTTTATATTATAAGATTCTACCATAACTGAATAAAACCAAAGTCCAATGCTTGATTCCAAACATACATATATTGAAAAAAATATCATGCTACCTATGGCTTCAAGGCTAAATATATTGATATTTTTATTAATAACATTTTTTTCTTCTAGTTTAATATTATTGGATGTTTTTGTAATTTTCCATAACTTCCTGCTTTTAAAAAATATAATACATAAAATAAATTGAATTATAGAAACAATAATATATCCAAATCTCCAGCTAGGTGTATATTTTATGGCACCTGTCATAATAAAAGCACCAAGTGTGGCACCTACACCCCAAAAACCATGAAGAAAATTCATGTGTTTAGGTGAATAATTTTTTGCAGCCCAATCATTTAGGGTTGCATCAATCGTGCCTGCTCCAAGTCCTAAAATACTTGAAAATAATATTAAATTCCACCATTTAAAACTCAAACCATACCCCATTATTGCAATTGCTGTGAGAAGACAACTTGTTATAAGTATTTTAGATATATTAAATTTTCTTATAAACCAACTGCTTAAAAAACTTGAAGTTATAGTGAATATAGTTGTTATAAATAATAAAACACCGCCATAATCAAGTGGTTTTAAGAAATAAGAACGCATATCAACCCATGCCACTCCAAGAACCTGGTCAGGCAAACCAAGACTTATAAAACTTAAATATGATATAATTAAAAGTAGTTTTTGTATTTTTGTACTATTTAAAATATGCATTATTCCCCCTCAAGCTTTTATATTGGCTTATAAAGGGGTAAATTCCACACTTGTGCCATTTTTTGTATCTTTAATAGTTATATTTGCTTCTTTTAAAGTATCACGTATTTTATCGGCCAAACTCCAGTCTTTATTTTTCCGTGCTTGTGCTCGTTTTAAAAGTATACAGTTCATTATTTCGCTAATTGGCAATTTTTTTTCTTCGTCACTTAGGAAATCTATTTTATCTAAGATTTGGCTTAATGCTTTATTACATTTTTCATTCTTATCACAGCTTGGATTTATATAATTCAAGCCTAAAACATTTGAAAGAATAATTAGTAATGTAAGATATTCTTTTATGCTTTTTTTATCTCCCAATTCTATAAATTTGTTTGTTTGAGATGCTAAATCAAATAATATAGCCAATGCTTTTGAAGTATTAAAGTCATTATCCATTGCAATAATAAAACTTTCAAGTTGACTTAAATTAAATTTTTCTTTAATATCAGTATATTTTAGGTCATTAATATTCTTTATATCAATATCAAACTCATTAAATAGACTTGAAATGTCAGTATTTAATTGGTTTAAGCCTTCATTAACAGCGTTATTCAAACGTTTTACACCATTTTTAGCAGAATTTAAAGCGTCATCATTAAACTCAACACCTGTTCTATAATGATTTGTTAAAATAAATAGTCGTATAGTATTTTTGTCATATTTTTGAAGCAAGTCATTAATTGATATAAAATTATTTAAAGACTTTGACATTTTTTCTTTATTTATAGTAACAAATCCGTTATGAAGCCAATAGTTTACGAACTTTACACCATTGGCTGCCTCTGATTGAGCAATTTCATTTTCATGATGAGGAAAAACAAGGTCAGCACCACCGGCGTGGATATCAATAGTATCACCTAAATACTTTTTAGCCATAGCAGAGCACTCAATGTGCCAACCGGGGCGACCAACCCCCCATGGGCTTTCAAACCCATGCTTTTCATCTTTTTTCCATAGGGCAAAATCCATATCATCTTCTTTTTTGTCACCAACTTGCACTCTTGCACCGCTTTTTATATCATCAAGCGGTTGTTTGCTTAATTTGCCATAGTCTTTAAATTTTTTGACACGGAAATAGACATCACCTTGAACTTCGTATGCATATCCGTTATCAATTAGTTTTTCAATAAGTTCTATCATTTCATTAATACATTCGGTTGCTTTTGGCTCGTATGTTGGACTTAAAACATTTAATTTGTCCATTGAGTCTTTAAAAATATTATAATATTTTGTTGCTATATCACAAGGTTTACATTTATTTTTGTCGGCTTTATTTAATATTTTGTCATCAACATCTGTTATATTCCGGCAATATTTAACGTTATAGCCTAAAAATTTCAAATATCTATATACAACATCCCATGTAATATAACATCTTGCATGTCCTAAATGAGGATTATCATATACAGTTGGACCACAAACGTACATTTTAACTTCGTTTTTATTAAGTGGATTAAATTCCACAGGATTTTGTTTCATTGAATCAGATATTTTTAACATAATGCCTCATTATTGCTTATTTTATTATTCTTAACTATTTTATACAAAATTTAATATAAATTCAACTTAACTAAAACGGTTATTTTTTAATTTTATATGTTGTTTTTTTTATTTTTTAGTTATAATAATAATAAGCTAATAAAATTTAAAATGGAGATATAAATATTTATGAAAGTAATATTAAAAAAAGAAGTTCAAAATTTAGGTGATGAAGGTGATATAGTTAACGTTAAGGATGGTTATGCAAGGAATTATCTTCTTCCGCAAAATTTGGCTGAAATCGCTACAAAAGGTGCTTTAGAAAATCGTGAACGTTATATTGAACGTATTCAGGCTAAAGCTCAGAAGTTGCATAACGAAGCTTTAAATGTTGCAAAACAAATTGAAGAATTTGGTGAGTTAAAAATTGCTGTTAAAGCCGGTGAAAGTGGAAAACTTTTTGGGACTGTTACAACTAAGAAACTTGCTGAAGAATTAAAAGCTGAATCAGGTATTGAAGTTGATCGTAAAAATATGACACTTGATGCACCTATTAATCATATTGGTGAGTATAAACTTCTAATTAAGCTTACTTCAAAAGTTAAAACAGAACTTCGTGTTGTTATTGTTGCTTCTGAAGTTTTAAAAGATAGAATTGAAGAAATTGAAGAAGAAAATTCTAATCAAGAATAAGCATAACATTTATTAAAACAATCTAAACTAGATTTTAAGTCATTCAAATTAAACACTTCAAACACAATAATTGGTTCTAAATTATTGTGTTTTAGTGTATTTACTATTTTTTGACAGTCAAGACTTCCTTTTGTTATAGAAAAATGAGAATCATCATCACCAAAATTGTTATGAATATGCATGTGATAAAGGATATCTTTATATTCGTTAAGCCAAATTTCAACTTCAATATCCGAATAAACATTTACATGCCCCACATCAAGAGAAGCTTTTAATTTTGGGGAGTTTATTTCTTGTATAACATTTTTAATGAAATTAGGTGTTTTTTCATGTACATTTTCTAAAACAGCAACCAATTTTGTTTTTTCTATATCTTTAATGAAATCTTGCCAAAAATTTAAGAAATTTTTATCAAACTTTTTTTGGGCTCCAATGTGTTTGGTTGATTTTTTATTGGTATGAAAAAGTAATGTCGAAGCGTTTATACATTGTGCAAGTTCTAAAGATTGATAGTATCGTTTTTCTGAAATTTTTTTTATTTCTTTATCAATAGATGCAATATTTAAATCAGAAAATTGACCATGCATTGTTATTTCATTTTTAAATCCTTCAAGGTTTTTGCATAAATAATCTTTCATTTCTTCAAACTCATCATCTACATTCAAATGTTTGGGTAAACGACTTATTTCAATACCTAAATTTAATTCGTTAGCTATTTTAACAACATTTCCCAAATCGGAGTCTATGCTTGATGAAAGAAGTTTTTTCATTTTTTATACCTTTATTTCGACTTTAATTATATTTTACATCAAAAACTAAACACATTGGTAATATTAAATTTACTAGAAGATTATAAAATTAAAAAAACATAAGCTATTTTGAGGAATTTATTTAAATGAAAAAATATTTTTTTATTTTTTTTATTATGTTTGCCCTGTTTGCCAATTGTGCATATTCTCAAATATCTGGTAATATTAAAAAGCAAACACAAAATACGAATAGAAGTCGAATTATTGATAGCAAAACAAAAGAACCGATTGGCAATGCAAAAGTAAAGCTGCCATCTAAGAATTTTATGGTTGAAACTGATACAAATGGTGAGTTTGATTTAAATGCTCAAATTAAGGATAAAACTATTATGAGTGTTGAAAAAAATGGTTATAAACCTTTTTCATTAACTATTGATGAACATTCAAAACAAAAACCGTTTACAATAGGTATTGAGAAAAGCAAACCTTATGATATTGTGCTTGAAACTGATTTGTGTCATATTGGTGATGATGTTTTTTCGTCAAATAGTGCAAATGCAGCCGAGTTTAATGTTAAGGCTGTTGGACCTTTTTTAACTAAAAATTTTTTAATAAAGAAAGTGCCAAAGGATAAACAATGTTATCTAACAATCGGCTCGGTTATTGGTATTGACACGCAAATGGCAAAGCAAATGGGGCAATCCAAAGTTAAAATAGCATATTCTTCTCCTGTTGAAATATTTTTTAATAATAAGCAAATTGCCGAGTTAAAAATTAATGGCGACAATCAAAAAATACCTATACCAAATGAACTTATTAAAATTGGGCAAAATAATCAAATTACTATTAAAACAGGTCGAAATCTATTTCAAACAGCTTATATTGACTATGATGATATTGAGTTAATGAATGTATTAATTGAATTTAACTAAATATTTTATTATGCTGAAAGCTGTTTTTGATAATCATTTGCAACGTGAAATTCTTTTGAGCCTTGCATTTTTTCTCTTAACCAAACTCTTAAATGTGGTACAACATAACCTGAGAAAAAGCATCCTAAAATCATAGTTGACATAACAGCCAATACTTTATTTGTTTTTGATTTTTTAACAAACTTTTTTATTAGACTATCATCTGTTCCAGCCTTTTTGCATTTTATGTTATAATCATCTAAATCTGATGATAGGTTTCTTAACGCTTTTGTATCAATAAATTGAGATGTATCTAATTTACCTGTATCAGTATTTTTAAATGCAGTTTTAACTCTTTCTAAAAATGACTCATTTGTATTTTTATCAGGTTTAAAAATATGTTTAAACTTTTCTTTAAGTGTCTTGCTTTCGATAAAGTTTGAAATAATATCAGAATCTTTTGCAAATTGAACTACACTATTTTTTGGATTTTGGATTAGATAATCTAAAACTTTTAACTCACCATTTGTTTCAAGTTTTTTTAACTCATTACTTGAAATATTTAAATGTTTTGTAATGTCAATTTTATCAAAACTACTATGTTTTTTAACAAATTTTTTAAATGCATTTTCATCAATTTTTTTAACAGATTTATCTTTTAAGGTTTTTATAAGTTCATTATCTGGATTATTTTTAATAAAATCTTCCAAGGTACCTTCTTTAATAGCTTTTTTAACTAAATCGATATCAACAAGTATTTTTGAAGCTTGATTAAAACTTTTAATATCTTTTTCAAGTGTGCCGTCTTTAATAATTTTACTAAGATTTGAAGAATTTAAAATACGTATATCAAGATTAATAGGATTTTTCCCTAATTTATCAGATGCTTTTTGAAAAGCATTTAGAACTGGTGTGTTTAATCCATACATAAATAACCAAAACGAGCCTTCTGATAAAGCATATTCCATACATTCATTTTTATTTCTTGATTCTGTTAGCCGGCTTCCTGTAATTGTGCAATCAATGAGCATCATATTTTTTACAGGATCCATAGCAAAATCTTGCAATGCATTTTTAAAACTACCTTGAAAGCTTATCTCATTATTATGTTTATTTGTATAAATGGCATTTTGTTTTTGTTGTTCCATTTTATGTTTTACATTATTTTTTGTTGTTAAATTTCTAATATTTGCAGTAGTTTTGTACATTAATGCTGTAGCAACTGTCGCAAATACAAATTTTGAACCAAATAATGCTTTTACTTTTTTAGGATTATTTTTAAAATTTTCTATTGATTTTTTAATAGTATTGCTAGGAGCATTTTTTATTGAAAAATTAATTATGTCTTCAGGTGCTTTTGTTAATAGACGAATGTCGACTTTTGGGTTTTGTTTAAATATTTTATAAATTGTTGAATCAAAAACTTTTTTACAAATAGGTAAACCAAATAACCAAATAAATTGCGTTCCAAATTCATCAAAGGCTCTATCTTTTGCTTCAATAATACCACCTGTTTGATTTGATGTCGTTATTGAACCAATATTATTTACAGTATCTTTTATTGCTAATGGTATTATTGAAGAAGGATTTCCACAAGCTGATATAATATTTGATGATATACTTGAAAATGACATAATTTTATAGTCCCCACATAAGATTCATTAATAAAATTATTGATGAATATTTTATATTTATTAATATGTTAATGTTAAGCTTTTTCAAAATAATTTTACACTTTATACATTCTCTTACTTTTATTTTAAAAACAAACATAAAATAATTTGCTAGTTATTTTTAGTTTTTTAAGAAAAATTTACATTTGATTTATTTTTGTATTAAATCAAGACAAACATAATTTCCCATTAAATATCCTGCAACAGCTACAACAAATGGTGTTGATCCTGGTGAAATTTTGTTTAGGTTATATTTTTTATTATCTTTATCACAATATTCTATCTTGGATTTAATTATTTTATTAATTACTTTTTTAGGTTTTTCGCTGCTATAGCAAACTGGTAAATTATTTTTTATTCCTTCTTTTTTTAAAATACGTATTATATTTTTTAAAAAATTGCAATTAGGTTTTTCTATTTTAGATATATCACAAACTTTTAAGCGACTTGCATCAAGTCTATTGCCGGCACCAAAGCTTGTAATCATTTTAATATTGTTTTTGTAACAATATTTAATAAGTTCAATTTTAGACTTCATTGTATCTATTGCATCAATGACATAGTCAATTTGTTTATTTTTAAATATTTTTTCATTTAAGTCTTCTGTATAGAAACAGTCAAAAATGTTTACTTTTGCGTTTTTATTAATATCAATTATACGTTTTTTAAAAAGTTGTGTTTTTTTTTCTCCAATAGTTGAATTTAAAGCGACAAGTTGTCGATTTAAGTTTGAATAATTTACATCATCAAAATCAACAATGGTAAATTCACCAATGCCACAGCGGACAAGAGAATCAAGTGCATATCCTCCAACACCTCCAAGACCAAAAACAGCTATATGTATGTTTTCGAGTTTTTTTTGGAAGTCTTCACCCCAAATTATTTTATTTCGACAAAAAATATCTTCATTCATAATTATTTTATCGGCACGGCGGCAAATTTTGCCGCCGTGCCGATATTTATATTTTCCTTATTTTGCTAAAGCATTTTTTATTAAATCATTTAATAACTGTGGATTTGCCCGACCTTGTGTTTGTTTCATAGCTTGACCGACAAAAAAGCCGAATAATTTTTCTTTTCCTGCTTTATATTGTTCAACCTGACTTGGATTAGCTTTTATAATATCTTCAATAATTTTATTTAAAGCACTAGTATCAGAAATTGCCCCCATTCCTTCTTTTTCGACAATTTCTTTTACATTGCCACCGTCTTTTAAAAGTTTTATAATTAAGCTTTTGGCAATATTATTTGTAATTGTTTTGTTTTCAATCAAGTCAATTAAATCCTTTAACATTTGGGGTGTTAATTTTGTTTCATTGATTGTTAATTTATTTTCTTTTAAATAAGCAGTAACTTCACCCATTAGAAAATTTGAGGCCATTTTAACGTTAGTATTAAGTTTTATAACCTCATCAAAAAATAAAGCAGTTTCCATTTGTTCAACGATAACATTAGCGTCATAAGGTGTTAATCCTAACTCAACATATCGATTACGCTTGGCTTGAGGTAACTCAGGCATTTTAGCTTTTATTTCATCAATCCAATTTTGAGATATTTCAAGCGGCATTAAGTCAGGTTCAGGGAAATAGCGATAATCGTGAGCATCTTCTTTACCACGCATAGATTTAGTAATACCTTCATTATCATCCCAAAGTCTTGTTTCTTGAACAACAACGCCGCCATCTTCAACAATATCAATTTGTCTATCAATTTCATACTCAATAGCTCTTTGAAGTGCACGAAAACTATTGACGTTTTTGATTTCAGCACGGGTACCAAATTCTTTAGCCCCCTTTTTCATAATAGATATATTTGCATCACATCTCATAGAGCCTTCTTCAAGGTTTCCATCGCATACATTTATATATCGTAAAACTGTTCTTAGTTCTTCCATATAAGCACGAGCTTCATCAGAACTTCTCATATCAGGCTCAGATACTATTTCAAGAAGAGGAGTCCCTGCACGGTTTAAATCAACAAGTGAATAAGCTGAGCCGGCAATACCGCTTGCACCTGCATGAACAAGCTTACCGGCATCTTCTTCTAAATGTGCACGTGTAATACCAATTCTTTTTCCATTTATGTCTAAATAACCGTTAACACATATTGGTTTATCATATTGTGAAATTTGATAACCTTTTGGTAAATCAGGATAAAAATATTGCTTACGGTCAAATTTACAATATCTTGGTATTTCACAATTTAAAGCAAGACCGCATAAAATACCCATATTTACTACTTCTTTATTTAATACTGGCAAAACACCAGGCATTCCTAACGTAATAGGGCTTGTATGACTATTAGGCTCTGCTCCAAATTCTGTACTATCCGGTGCAAAAATCTTTGATTTGGTTTTTAATTGTGCATGCACTTCCAGACCTATTACAACTTCATATTTATCACGTATACTACTCACTTGTTTTTACCTCTTTTTTCTCTTATTTAATATTATTTATTCTACAATTAATGATTTTCCAGTCATTTCACTTGGTTGGTTAATACCCATTATATCCAGAATTGTAGGGGCAACATCGCATAAAGCACCATCATTTCTTAACTTAATTTTTTCATTATCGTTTGTAATAACAATAAAAGGAACAGGGTTTGTTGTATGTGCTGTTTGAACTGCATGTGTTTTTGGATTTTCCATACATTCAGCGTTACCATGATCAGCAGTAAGAAGCATAGTTACACCTTTATCCATGGCTTTTTGAGCAATTTTGCCGACACACTTATCAACAAATTCAACAGCTTTAACAACAGCATCAAAGTTACCGGTGTGACCTACCATATCAGGATTTGCAAAGTTTACTAAAATAAACTGATATGTTTTATCATCCAAAGCACTTAAAACATTTTCACATACTTCTTTTGCACTCATTTCAGGTTGCATATCATATGTTGCAACTTTTGGAGAATTAACAAGAACCCTTGTTTCTAATTCACCTTTTTTTTCAACACCGCCATTAAAGAAAAATGTAATATGAGCATATTTTTCTGTTTCAGCAGTGCGAAATTGATTGATTTTATTATCTTCAAATACATCAGTTAAAATATTTGTAAGTTTTTGTGGAGGAAAAGCAATTGGTAAAGTAAAGGTTTCATCATATTGTGTTAAAGTTACATAATAAAGATTATCCAAAACTTCCATACGTTCAAAACCGGTAAAGTTAACAAAAGTTAAAGCTTTTGTAATTTCCCGGGCTCTATCAGGACGGAAATTAAAGAAAATTATAGCATCTGAACTTTTTATGCGAGATTCTGGAACATCACAAACTGTTGGTTTTACAAATTCATCAGTTTCATCTTTACGGTAAGAATTTTCAATAGCTTCTTTTGCTGATTGAGCTTTTTCACCCTCACCTAAAACAAGACAGTTATATGCTTTTTCAACACGATCCCAACGATTGTCTCTATCCATAGCCCAGTATCTTCCCATAACTGATGCAATTTTAGGAAGATGTCGTTTTTTTAATTCTTCTTCAATGATTTCAACGTATTTTAAAGCACTTTTTGGTGGTGTGTCACGGCCATCAAGAAAAGCATGCACATATACTTTCCTTAAACCTTTTTTTGCTGCAAGGTCAATAAGTGCTATTAAATGGTTTAATGAGCTATGAACACCGCCATCTGATAATAATCCAAACAAATGAAGTGAAGAATTATTTGATTTGCAATGATTTATTGCACTTAAAAATTGTTCATTTTTATAAAATGAACCATCTTTTATTGCATTATTTATTCTTGATAATTCTTGATAAACAATTCTTCCTGCACCTAAATTTAAATGACCGACTTCTGAATTTCCCATTTGACCTTCCGGTAAGCCTACATATTCTCCATCTGCTCGGATTTGAGTATAATTTTGCGTTTCCTTTAATTTATCAAAATTTGGTGTATTATTCATCTTTGTACCATCTTTTGGACAACCTTCAACATTTATTCCAAAACCATCCATAATACACAATAAAACTCGTTTGCTCATTTTATAGTTCCTTTATTTTAAATACTTTTATACTTTATATTATCCCAGAAAAAAAAATGTTGTAAAATAATAGATTAACCCACCTAAAATTAATGATGGTGCAAATGGAAATTGCTTTATATCATTATTTATTTTTGTCATTTTTAAAAGTTTATATGAGCTTAAAATTCCGCTTAAAAATAAAACTACTATGTTTATTATATTATTTGGGTAAAAATGACTTAAAATAGTTGAAATAGTAAATATAGATAAAAGTAATATTAAACTATATTCTTTCTTTTTTATTAATCCGGTTAGAAATTGGGGCAAAAGAGTTATAACTTGCAAAGCAAAACTTAAAATAATTATATTAAATAGACTTTTAAAACCAAATATAGTCCCAAGACTCATTAATACATAAGAATCTCCTTCACCAAAAGCTCGTTTTTTTACTATTTTATAAATAATAAATGTTAAAACTTCTAAAAACAAAAAACCTGCTATTGCACCAAAAATAGAATCTAATAAATTGTTATTAAAAAAATTATAAAATAATCCTAAGATAGCAAGGATATATGTATGAATTGTAAAAATAACTTTTTCTTTAATATCAGTCATAAAAATAACAATAAATAATGAAGTAAATATAAAATAAAAAATTAAGTTTAAACTCAAACCATATTTTAAAAATAAGAAACCATAAAAGGCTGCATTTAAAAATTCAATTATCGGGTATTGAATACTTATTTTTTCATGACAAAATGCACATTTTCCTCTTAATAATATGTAAGAAAAAATTGGAATATTATGATACCATTTTAATTTATTTAAGCATTTAGGGCACTTTGAAGGAGGAAAGATTATTGATTCATTTGATAAATTTCTTATTATGACAACATTTAAAAAACTACCTATACACAATCCGATTAAGAAAAAATATATAAAAAAATATATATTACTCGTATTATTAACAATTGGTATCATTATCTTTCTCACTTAATATTTGAAAAAGTTGTTTTAGAGCTTTTTTTAAAAGACGTGAAATCATCATTTGGTTGGTGTTTAAAATTTTTGATATTTCGCGTTGTGAATAACCTTCAAAAAAAGTTAGCTTGACTATTTTCTGAAGTTGTTCATCAAGTTGTGATATAGCTTCTTTAACTTCAATTTTATTTTCGTTAATTGATTTAAAATCTATTAAATCGTCACGATTTACAAGTATATTTTCAGTTTTTGTAAATTCACTATCAAAAGAGATTTGTTCAAGTGAGATAACGTTTTTACGTCTATCATACTCCATAACATCATTAATTTTTTCAAGTGGCATTTGAAGAACTCTAGCTATATCATAATCAGTTGGATTTTCAATGTTATTTGCAATAAGACTAGCTTTTATCTGTGTAATTCTGTAGGCAAGTTCTTGAATTGCACGTGAAGGTCTTATCATTGCGATTTTATCACGTAAATAATGTTTTATTTCGCCTGTGATTTTATACGTTGCATAAGTTTTAAATTTATTACTTATATCACTTTTGTAAGAATTTATAGCTTTAATTAACCCAATTGCTCCTACTTGAATTATATCCTCAATAGGGTCTGTACTTCTTCTTGCAAGTCCTTTTGCAATTTTAGTCACAAGCGGCATGCAAGCCATCAATATAAGAGTTTCATAATGTTTTTTTATTTTCTTATCATTTTCAACTTCATATTTATGCAGCCAAAATAATATTTCTTCATTATTAAACTCATCTTGAGTTAAGTTTGATTCTTTCTTTATCATATTCATACATTAAATTATAAATTAATCTTTAATGCAAGTCAAAAGAAGTTTTTACAATTTTAATAATTGAATAATAAGTTTTGTTAAGTAGGTTTATGGTATAATAAATATAGTTTAATTAAGGAGATATTTAACTTATGGAAGCAACATTAAATTATATAAAAAGCAAACTTGATAATTTTATTCCAGAAACAGCTTGTATTCTTGGATCTGGTTTGGGGGAACTTGCAGATGAATTTTCAGATTCCATAAAAATTGGTTTTAGTGAAATACCGGGTTTTAAAAGAACTACGATTGATGGACATGCGGGTAATTTAGTATTTACTAAGCTGAATAATAAAAATATTGTGTTTATGCAAGGAAGATACCATTATTATGAAGGACATACTATTAAAGATGTTGTTTTTCCAATAAAAGTGTTAAAATTGCTTGGTTTAAAAAATTTAATTATAACAAATGCTGCAGGGGGGTTAAATCAAAATTATACCCCCAGAACTTTAATGATTATAAATGATCATATTAATTTTACAGGTACTAATCCTTTAATTGGTCCAAATGAGGAAAATATGGGGGTGAGGTTTCCTGATATGTCAGAAGTTTATAATAAAAAACTAATTGAAAAGGCAAATGAAATAGCTCGAGATTTAAATATACATGTTGAAAATGGAGTTTATATTGGAGTGACCGGCCCTAGTTATGAGACACCTTCTGAAATACGTATGTTTCGTAATTTTGGTGCATCGGCTATTGGCATGTCTACTGTTAATGAAGCTATTTACGCTAATTATTGTGGTTTAAAGGTTTTGGGAATAAGTTGTATTACAAATTGTGCTGCAGGTTTGTCAAAAACAAAATTAAGTCATGTTGAAGTTGTTGAAACTGCAAATAGGGTTAAGACCGAATTTAAAACACTTGTTAAAAATATTATTCAAAAAATATAGCCTCAATATAAGCTTGAATATTTTTTAGTTTGTGGTATTTTAAGAATAAAGCAAAATATTTTATTTTGTTTTGTGTGTTAAATTTGATGAGAAAAAGGAGACTTTAAATGAAAGTAACTATTGAAGACGGATGCATAGCTTGTGGTGCTTGCGAATCAATTTGTGATGCTGTTTTTACCGTGGATGATGTTGCTACTGTTAATGAAGCTGAAGTAAGCAATAATGAAGATTGCGTTAAAGAAGCTGCTGAATCTTGTCCGGTTAGTGTTATTAAAGTTGAAGAATAGTTGTAAAATTTTATTTTAATGTTATTAATTTTAACGTCTTACTGTTATTCTAACAGTAAGACGTTTTTGTGTGTTGAGTTATTTTTTACTTTGTAATAAAATAAATCTGTAATAATAAATCATGAGGATAAAATGGCGAATATAGTTGTTGTTGGTGCACAATGGGGAGATGAAGGTAAGGCTAAAATAACAGACCTTTTGTCAAAAGATGCTAACTTTATAATACGTTATCAGGGGGGATGTAACGCCGGACATACTGTTGTTGTGGGAGATGAAACTTTTAAATTTCATTTAATACCTTCCGGTGTATTAAATAAAAATAAAAAATGTTTTATAGGCTCAGGGGTTGTGATTCACCCTGAGACGTTTAAACGTGAAGTTGATGATTTAAAAAATCGTAATATTGATTTATCTAATTTAAAAATAAGCCCCCTTGCATCAATAACAATGCCATATCATATAGATTTAGACTCAGCAAGTGAGTCAAGCCAAAATGAGAATAAAATAGGAACAACAAAAAAAGGTATAGGACCTACATATGCAGATAAAATAGCAAGAGTTGGTCTTAAAATTCAGGATTTATACGATGAAGAACTTTCAGATAAACTTGATAAAATACTTCCATTAAAAAATGATATCTTGACAAAGATTTATGGTTTAAAACCTTATTCCAAAGAAGAAATTTTAAAGTTATGTAAGGATTATGCACAGATATTTGAACCATATTTTTGTGAAAATTGGCAGGATATGTTAATTGAAGCAAAGAAAAATGGAAAAATATTATTTGAAGGTGCTCAAGGTGTTATGCTTGATGTTGATTTTGGAACATATCCTTATGTGACAAGTTCAAATCCTATAGCTGGTGGTGCTTCCACAGGGTCTGGACTTGGACCTAATGTTATAAATGAGATTATTGGTGTTTTTAAAGCATATATTACAAGAGTTGGTGAAGGTCCTTTTGTTACCGAACTTGATAATGAAATAGGAGGCAAAATACAAACAATTGGTGCAGAATTTGGAACAACTACCGGGCGTCCAAGACGATGTGGGTGGTTTGACACTCTTGTTGCAAAGTATGCTGTTCTTGTAAGCGGTATAACCCAAATAGCACTTACTAAAATCGATGTTTTTGATAGTTTTGATGAAATAAAATTATGTACCGCTTATAGAGATGTTAAGAATGGAAAAGTTTATAAAACTTATCCTACAAATATTTCTCTTCATAAACACTTAGAACCAATTTACGAAACTTTTGATGGGTGGAAAGAAGATATTTCAAAAATTACAAATTATAAAGATTTGCCTTCAAATCTTATAAAATATATTAAACGTATTGAAGAAATTGTTGGAGTTAAAGTTAATATTATTTCAGTTGGCCCAAAACGCGAACAAACAATTATACTTAAAAAGCCGTTTTAATGTAAAATATCATAAAAATATAGAAGTTTATAAGTTTTTTATTACTTCATTTTTTAACTTTTCAATAATAAAATTGTACTTTTCAATATTGTTAATATAAAGATAGCCTAGAACTGCTTCAAAAGCTGTGGCATTTCTATGAAGCGTTTGATTAATTCTTCGTTGGGAAGATGTTTTTATGTTTCTTGCACGTCTTAAAATTTCTAATTCTTCATCTTTTAAATAATACTTTAAAAAATCCAATAGATTATTTTGAAAGGAAGCATTTACAAACTTTACTGTCATTTTGTGAAGCTCACTTAGTTTATTTGTTTTATATATAACTATTTCACGAATGACAAGCTCCCATAAAGCATCACCAATATGTGCGTAACATTTAATATTTAACATTTAAGTTTTAATCCGCATTATAATTCTTCCAATTGAAGTTTATATATTGGTTTAACTTTTACGCAATAATCTTGAGTCAATTCTTTTAAATTTTCTTCAATATTATTAATTGCTTGAATTTCCGTTTTACCAAAAGCTATTATGTTTTTTATTAAACAATTAGCTAAAAAACCACATCCTCGATTGTCTCTATAAATAAGTACCGGATATTCAATAAATTCTAAAAATTTTGCCATATTTGTCTCTTCACTAAACTTACTCACATATATATTATCGGCAGGTTTTTAAAATACTTTAATAAAATGTTAAAAAATGTTATCATAATATTTATGAACATATTATTTATTGATGATAATTATAATATGGAACTGAAGGATAAGTTGGATTATAATGACCTAAAATTAAAAGATTTAATTGAGGGTATTGAAAATCTTGGACATGTTGTTGATGTTTTAAAACCTAATTTTTTGCTTAAAGGGTTATATAAGAAATGTAAATTTTTTTCAGATGGAATATATGACCAGAATTATCGTGTTATTTTTAATTATAATTTTATAACTCCCATGCTTTTAGCAGTTAAAGATAAAATTATTAATGATGTTGAACTTGAAAAATATGATATAATAGTGGCAACTTCTTTTTTTGGTATATTATTTGCTGAAAAATTAAAAAAAATTGCCTTAAAACCTGTGGTTTATGTTTTAAATGAGTTTGAGTATAAAGTTCTTACGTTCTTTTTTAAATTTTTGCCACATAGATTATATTTAAGAAACGCATATCGTTATGCAAGGCTTATAGCTTGTTCATCTTCAGTTATTATAAAAAAGTTTAAAAAGGAATACCCTCAGCTAAAACATAAGCTTTTTTTCGCATATCCTTCAATTTCAAGAGATTTAATTATAAGTCGGGAGGATATGTTTCAGAAATTAAATAATTTTTTTGAAAAAAAACATATTATAATTGTTACTACGTATAATATTCCTTATGAATTTGACATTATAAATATTATAAAGAGTGTTGAAAAGTTGGATTTAATAAATTGGAATTTAAAAATTTTATATAAAGATTTTATTCATCCTAAAATTGAGGTATTATGTTTTAAACTTGGTATTTTAGAAAAAGTAAGTTTTGTAAAAATAGAAAGTGATAATGATTTAAATTTAATATTTGAAGAGGCAAATTTATTTATATCTGCACAAAAAGGTTATGATTTTAATGTTTTATTTTTAAAAGCTATGTCAAAAGGTGTAATTCCATTATGTTATAAAGATTCAGGAGCTGATGGAGTTATTATCAATTGTACAAATGGGTTTATTATTAAGGAAAGTAAGGAAGAATTTTCTAAACTTTTAAATAATATTTGTACACTTGATAATAATGTGTTATTAAAAATAGTTTCAAATATTAATAAAACTGTTTATAAATATACTCAAGAACGTCGTGTTATAAATTTTGTTGATAAAATATACAAAATTATTGATATTCAAAGTAAAAGAAGTATTTTAATAAAAAAATAAATTGTGTAAAATTTCTTCATTAAGATTTGCAAAGACAAATTTTTCTTTTAATAATGGAGGGCATGGTTAATTGTAAATTTTTTTATAAATTTTTTAACTTGAAGTCATGATTTGAATACATATAATAAAATTATAGTTTACAGGAATTGAGGTGATGGCCATAAAAAACAAGCCATTTGAGGGCGTGTTTTGTTGTGAAAAAAAATATTTTTTAGTTTATTTTTATTTAATATTAAATGATATTTATTGATTTATAATTAAAATTATAAAAATATATTAATAGGAGGAGGTAAAATTAAAGAGGAATATGAAAATAGTATTTATCATTTTCCTCTTTAGTTTTATAATAATTGGTAATATTTTTTTAATAATACAGCATCATCTTCAATATTGGGGCTTTCGCAAGTTATAACACCTTTAATGTTAAAATCTTTAAAGGCTTTAATAAGATCTTTATAGTTCATATCGGATTCTTCAAGGTTTAGGTGTTTTTTTTCACCTTTTACTCCATAATCAATGCCTGCAATGTGAGCATGAAAATTATTTAAAGCATAATCACCGAGTTTGTTTCCTATATTTTCAAATATCTGTGCAAATTCGGAATAAGTGTTGTATAATCCATTTGAACGTGCATGAAGATGTGAAAAATCAATGCATGGCAAGACAAAACCTTTAAATATTTTTGATAATTGAATAATTTCATCCAAATCACCCCATTGAGTGTTTTTGCCTGTTGTTTCAGGTCTTATCCATACATTTATTTTATTTGTATTTGAATATTCAACAATTTTATTCATTGAATTTACAACTTTTTTAAATACATCATCTTTATTTTGATTCATATAAAATGCAGCATGAAAGGTTATGCTGTATGCACCTACATAATTTGCAATGTTTAAAGTGTCAATAATTCTTTGAATACTTGCTTCAACTTTTTCTTCTTCTTTGGAATTTAAATTAATATAAAAAGGAGCATGTGCTGTTAAAATAAATTTATTTTTAAGTTTAATATTTTTAACAAGTTCTTTTGTTGTATCGGACATTTTAACACCATGAACAAATTCAAGTTCCATGCCATCTAAATTTAAATCTTTAATAACATTAAAAGCTTTTTCATAAGATCCTTTACCCGTTGCAATTGGCATTCCGGCGGTTATGAAGTTCAATTTATCAATATCCAAAGCGTTCTCCTTTTTGTGGATTAAATCGTTTTATAAATTCTTTAGCATCACATATTAAATAAGTTCCTATTTGTAAAGTTTTAATATATACAATACCATCGTTTGCTGCAATTCCAATATAATCATTTATATCACATATTGACCCCGGCTTACATTTTATTTTTTTATTTTTTATAAAAGCGGTATGAATTCTTATTGTGATGCCGCGATATGTGCTTGTGGCATGTATAAATGGATTTAAAGCACGTATAAATCTTTCAATTGAAAAAGCATCAAGATCCCAATTGATGTAATTATCAGCTTTAGCCGGGTTTATATTGGGAGCATAAGGATAATTTCCTTTATCCTGTGGTGTTGAATCAAGTTTATCTTCGTATTCATATTTTTTTAAAGTGTTTACTATTATATCACAGCTTAAATAGTTAAGTTTATTAAATAATGTTCCCATTGTTTCATTCTTATCAATAGGTACAGTATACTGGGTTATAATATTTCCGGTGTCAAAATTTTCATCCATATAATGAAGGGTAATGCCTGTTTCAGTTTCATCATTAATTATTACTGCCGAATATGGATTTGCACCTCTATATAGTGGCAGAAGTGAAGGATGACAGTTTATTATGCCATCTTTTGGTATGTTTAAAAATTCTTTTGGAAATTTTTTATTATAAGAACAACAAATCCCAATATCAATATTTAAATCTTTAAGTTTAGCTAAAAAATCGTTATCTTTTAAAGACTTATCATATTCAATGACATTTTGATTTAAATTTGAAGCACATGATTTCATATATTGATAAGAAGGATCAGATTTGTGAGGCGGTATTACACAAACGATATTAAATCCTTCTCGAACAAGTCTTTCAATTGCAATTACGCCAAAATCAGGCATACCTATAAATAAAATACGTTTTTTATATAATTTTTCCAAGGTGTACTCCAAAAACAAGTGATAATATTGATAGTATAACACTTAAAAGTAGATAAATAATACAATTGGTGAATTCACCTTTTTGATATAATTCAAAAATTTGTAATGAAAAACTGCTAAAAGTTGTAAAACCACCACAAAATCCAACAGTTAATCCAATTTTTAAAATATTATTTATATTTGTGTATTTATATAAAAATAAACTAAATAAAAATCCCATGATGAAACACCCCAGTATATTTATAAAAAATATACCAATCGGAAAAGACAAATTAAATTGTTTTAATTGATTATCAATTAAATAACGTAAAATGCTTCCGATTCCTCCACCTGTAAATATAGCAATTAACTTTATCATAAGGGATAATATAGCTTAAATATAATAAATTTGCAATTTGTCTAAAATGTTAATTTTTGTAACAATAGTTACTACAAATGAAATAAAAATAATAAAAAATACTTATATATAATATATACATTGCATATACTATATATAAATTATAATTCACACTTTATACTTGGAACAACTACAACTTGTTCCTTTTTTTTGTAAATTATTTCATTTCTTAACATTATGGAAAAATAATAATTTTTCAGTTAAGATAATAGATATAAATTGTTTTTTATAATGAAGGGGAGTAATTTATTTTGGGTGTTCCTGTTAAGAGAAATAAATCAAATAATCAAGTTGTAAATCAATATAATATAAATAGAAATAAACAGTATCAACAGCATTATAAAAATAATCAAAAAATAAAGAAAGAAAAAGAAAAAAAAACAATTTTGGCTGTTAGAAAATTTATATCTTTTGTTGTTTTTTTGTTAATAGGAATATTTATTTTGCCATATTGTTTTGAAAATATTTCAAAACCTATATTTTTATCTCATAACAAAAACAGTGCTGTTAAAATAGATTATGAATCATATTTGAATAAAACAGTTGGATATTTATCTAATAATTATTTTATTGACCGTCCTTCATTTGTTAGTGCAAATACAAAGAAACCACAAATGAAGGAAATGTATTTATCATATCAACTACAAGATTTAAAGAAAAGTATTCAAAATTTGGCTATAGAATATCCACAGCTAAAACCGCATATATTTATATATGATTATCAAACAAGCAACTATGTAGATATACATGCAAATGAGATGACTCCTGTTGCCAGTATAATAAAAATACCTATTCTTATTGAGTTATTTAAATCAATTGAAGCAAATCAATTGACATTGGATAATAAAATGTACTTAACAGACTACTTTAGAGCCCAAGGTTCAGGTTCACTTCAATTTCAGAAGGAAGCCTATTATGATATTGACAATTTAGCACGATTAATGATTACAGAATCTGATAATAGTGCAACTAATATGATTATGTCTGCCATTGGTGGTAAAGTTGATATAAATCGTGCTATTCGTTTGTGGGGATTAAAGAAATCATATGTGTCAAACTGGCTGCCTGATTTAGAAGGAGAAAATGTTTCAACTGCAAAAGAAATTGCAATAATGTTATATAATATTGATAATTCTTCATTTTTATCCATGAATTCTCGTGAAAAAATTATTGATTATATGTCAAATGTTAAAAATAATCGCCTTCTTGCTCAAATTCTTGATGAAAACTCTTTAATAATTCATAAAACAGGTGATATTGGTAAAATGTTAGGGGATGCTGGTATTATATATTTACCAAATGGTAAACGCTATATAATTGTCACTCTTGTTGAGCGTCCCCACAATTCTTTTGCCGCTAAGGAATTTATTATTGCTGTTTCAAAAATAGTTTATAACTATATGAGTTCTATATAAGAATAATAAAACAAAAATAAAACCGTCTTATAAAAGACGGATATACAAAATTATGAAAATTAATAGTAACTTTTGTAAAGCATGAAACATACTTTTACAAACAATCAAACACAATCTAATAGAATTATAACATTTGTTTATCTAAGTGTCAATATTTGTTGCATATGTTGCATTACTTTCAATAAAGTCGCGTCTTGGTTCGACCTTATCTCCCATTAATATGTTAAATAACTCATCACATAGCATGGCATCTTCTATGTTTACTTTAAGTAGCGTTCTTGTTTGAGGATTCATTGTAGTTTCCCAGAGTTGTTGGGGCATCATTTCACCTAGACCTTTAAAACGCTGAAGTTGCATGCCTTTTTTGCCTCGTTCTTCAACTATATTTTCTAAGTCAACAAATGTTGTAATTTTACGTCTTTCACCTTCAACGTCTAAAATAAGTTCTTTTTCCTCGTCGATTAAAAAGCTTCTAATTGCCGGATAAGCCTGTTTTAATTTATTATATTCGATACTTTTTATAAAGTTTGGAGTAATTAAGACAGGCTCCATTTCAGGATTACCTAAATCAAGAAAAATATTATAAAGTGATTTTTCATGATTAAATTTTAATGAAACATTATAATTTTTAGCATTGCTTGCATCACTTATATTATAATTATTGGCATGGTCAATAATGTAATTTTGGATATAATCAATAATTTCATTCATTTTATTCTGATCTGAAAAATCAGCTGCTTCAATATTTGATCTTATCAATGCACGAATTACCACACTTGGTATATTGCTTACAAGAGGGCTTTGAAATGTCTTGTAATAATTTGACATATTGCCTAAAAGCTGTACTAAACTTTCACCTTCAACTTTTTTGTCACCCTTTTTATTTTCAAGAGTTAAACCTTTTATCCCACGTTCTCTAAGAGTTTTATCTAATACATGATCGTCATATAGATACTGAGAGGTTTTACCTATTGTTATTTTATATAAAGGTGGTTGTGCTATATAAACATGTCCTTTTTCAATTAATGGTTTTGCATATCTAAAGAAAAATGTTAATAAAAGTGTACGAATATGTGCACCATCAACATCGGCATCTGTCATGATAATAATTTTATGATACCTTAATTTTTCAATATCAACATCATCTTCATTTTTGCTAATATTTATACCAAATGCTTGTACCATAGATTGAATTTCATTGTTTCCGTATATTTTATCAAGTCGGGCTCTTTCAACATTTAATATTTTACCGCGAAGTGGTAAAATAGCTTGAAACTGGCGATTTCTTCCTTGTTTTGCTGAACCTCCTGCTGAGTCACCTTCGACTATAAATATTTCACATTTATCAGCTTCACGACTTGAACAATCTGCAAGTTTTCCGGGCAATGTTGAAGTTTCTAGTGCTGATTTTCGTCTGGTAAGTTCACGGGCTTTGCGTGCTGCTTCACGTGCACGCTGTGCTTGAAGTGTTTTTTCAATTATTATTTTTGCAGCTTTAGGATTGAACTCAAGCCATTCTTGAAGTTTTTCACGAACGGCATCATTAACAGCAGCCTGTGCTTCCTGGTTTCCTAATTTTTCTTTTGTTTGACCTTCAAATTGTGGATTTGACAATTTTACACTTACTATTGCTGTTAAACCTTCACGAACGTCATCGCCTGTTAAGTTTTGTTCTGAATCTTTTAATAAATTATTTTTTCGTGCATAATCATTTAAAATTCGTGTAATAGCAATACGAAAACCAGTCAGGTGTGTACCGCCATGGTGAGTATTTATATTGTTTGCAAAACTTAAAATAGATTCATTATAAGCATCTGTATATTGAATTGCTACCTCAACTTGAATACCATCAACTTGCTTATCAATATATATTGGTTTTTCAAACAAGACAACTTTATTTTTATTCAAAAATTCAACATAACTTCCAATACCGCCTTCATAATGAAAAGTTTCTTCTTTTTCACTTCTTGCGTCAATGAATATAATTTTTATACCTTTATTTAAAAATGCCATTTCACGAAGTCTATTGCCTATTATATCGGCATCTACAATAGTTGTTTCGGTAAAAATTTCAGGGTCTGGCCAAAAAGTTGTTTTTGTACCGGTTACATCTGTTTCCCTTATTTTTTCCACCTGACAAACAGGCTCTCCGCGAAGGTATTCTTGACGATAGACTCCACCATTGCGAGCTACTTCAACAACCATTTTTTCGGATAATGCGTTTACAACAGAAGCCCCAACACCATGAAGCCCACCTGACACTTTATATCCGCCGTCTCCAAATTTTCCACCGGCATGCAAAACAGTATGTACAATTTCCAAAGCAGATTTACCTGTTTCAGGTTTTATATCAACAGGTATACCTCTTCCATTATCCTGAACGGTTATACTTTCATCTTTATTTATCGTTACTTTAATTTGTGTACAATAACCTGCAAGGGCTTCGTCAATTGAATTATCTACAATTTCGTATATACAATGATGTAATCCTCTTTGAGAAGTTGAACCTATATACATCCCCGGACGCAATCGAACCGCTTCCAAGCCCTCTAAAACACGTATATTGCTTGCATCATAATTTGAATTTGTTTGTGTTTGCATATTCTCTTCCAATTATCTAACTTTCAAAAATTCTAATCTAATATTAATATTTTACAATAAAAATACCAAAAAACCAAACAGTTATTAGTTTATAAATTTGTTAATAAAACTTAATATTTTTTAAATTAAAAGCAATTTTTTTAATGTTTTTGTTTTTTATAAAATAAGAGTAAGTATAAAGTTATAAGGAAGTCAAAAATGAGTGTGAACAGTTATTCAAATGTTAGGAACTATCCATATTACAATAATTCAAACCAATCGAATCCTAATAAAAGTTCCAATAATGTAAGTTTTAAAGCAGGTGGGTATAATAATGATGGATACTCTTCAAGCGTAGCTGCTTCATATATTCAAAAACAACAACAAGAACAAAAACAAATGGATGCTGATAAACAAAAGAAAGATAAGTGGAAACAATTCGGCATGGATGTTTTAAAAGGTATTTTAATTGGCGGCACTTTAATTGGTGGTACTGCCTTGATTGTGGGATGTACAAAAGCAGGTAAAGAAATGATGCAAACCATGACACATAGTTTTGGTGTTAACGGAACGGTGGATGATTTGGAATTTAAAAAAGCAAAGATGGATAAAGAGATTAACTATAAAAATTGTAAAGACTATTTAAAAGACAAATTAGCAATTGACCCTGCTCAGCAAGAAGAAGTTTTAGATAATATATGTATGGCAAATAAAAAAATTAGATTAGAAAGATATAATGGTCTTGATATACCTGCAAATGGTAACCGTGGTGTAATTTTATATGGTCGTGGAGGTATAGGTAAAAGTTATGCAATGGAAAAAATAGCACAAGCATGCGGAGCCTCTTATTTATCTGTAAATGGGTCTGATTTTATGAATAAATATCAAGGTGAAAGTGAACGTAATTTACAATTAATATTAAATACAGTAAAAGAAAAAGCACAACAATCACCTGATGAACCTTTTATATTATTCCTTGATGAAGGTGAGTCAATTCTTGGAAATGGTAGAACCTCTGGAGGTAATAATACAAATTCGATGTTACGTTCTATGTTGTTAGGAGCTATGGAAACAGAAGGCGACAAGGCATTACCGTTAAATGTTAAATTTATTGTAACTACAAATTACGTAGATGATATTGATGGACCATATCGTAGACCTGGTCGTTTAGGTATACCAATGGAGTTAAAATGTCCTGATACGGAAGGTCAAGCTAAAATAATGCAAGCACAATTTGAAAAACAATTTGGTGAGGCTTATAAAAATGAAAATATTAAAAAAGTAATTGATAAATATATTAAGAATAGAACAGAAGCTTTAAATGGCTTGAAAGGTAAAGATGGAGATATACAAAAACAATATACAAAATTAGATGAGTTAGAAAAAGAATTTAACGAAAATAAGATACAATATAACGTACTATATAAAACGAAATGTGAACAAACTGCCAATAATGAAAATACTTCTGATATAGACAATCAAATGAAGGAAGCACAAGATAAGTTGACTAGTCTACAAAAACGTATTAGTGCTCAAAATGATTTGATTAGAATGGAGGTATTTGAAAAATCAAACGGACGTTTTTATGATTTTACGCCGGCTGAAATAAAGGGGTTTGTTGCTTCTGCTACAAAATTGTTAGAACAAAAAGGTGCTTTTAATATAAAAAATTTGATTAATGTGGAAAAAGCAGAAATTAAAAAATTGATTGAAAGTCAAAAAGCACTTGATGAAGAACATCAAAAAGCAATGAAACTTATGGGCTAAGCAAAAGTTTTGAAGGAAGTTTCAATATTTTTATCCAAAACTTTCTTTATTGCATCAACTTCAGTTTCAAGAGCCTTGTGTTCAGTGTCAATATTTTTTAAACGAACTTCAAGTATTTGATCTTGTGATTGAATCATTTTGATACGTGCATTCATATCATTTAATTCTTTATCGTACAAATCTTTTTGATAATTATAGTCAACCATTGCTTTTTCATAGGCTGCATCATCAATCTCCTGATTAATGGTTAAGCTATAATGTGTTCCGTCTTCAAAATAGATTTCTTCAAGTTGTCCTTGAGGTGACATAACAATATTGGCTCTTTGTCTTATAGATATAATTTCATCTGTGTATGTGTCAGTATATTCCCATTTTTCTGTATCAATTAATGAACCGGATAATTCATTAATATTTTTGCCTGATAGTTTTTCATTATAAATAATATATTGATATATTGCTTCTCCATTTTCATCATTTTCAGTTGTATACCGGTATACGAATTTACCTTTGGCAGCTTCTTGTAGATTTTCCGGTATGTTTTCTGAAGTTATATATTCTAAACTTGCTGTTTCACCGGTTTCTTCATTAATAGTAATAAATAAATCAGAATCTTCTTCTGTTATTTCCTGGGCTTTTAATTTTTGGCTATCCTGTCTATTTAGAACATTATTGTTATCTTTGTAGTATAAAAGATATGAATAATCACCTCCATTGCTGGATTCGGTGATGTTGTAACTTGTAAGTTCCCTATCAGTACCTAAATAATATTGAACATCATTGCCGTTATTGTCTTTGTCTGTATATGTATAAACATACTGTGATGTATTTAGTCCATTTTTTATATCAGTGTCAGTTATGTCATCTTTCTCTATTTGATTTAACCTTACCCATTCATTATTATTAGCAAGAATATATATATCACTTGTGGCAGCTTGGTTAATGTTGACTGTTATGTTGTTTGTTTGTGTGCCTGAATTTGTGAGTATGGGTTCTTTTTTAGGTACTTCATATTCAACATAGTAACTATAAGGACCAGGTTCATTGATTTTTATCAATTTTGTTATGGAAGCAATAGCACCATCTTCATTTGTAAATTGATAGATATCTTTTTGATAATCTTGTGAACTTGGAGGAGTGGGAACTTGAATTGTGAGCATATTCATCCAAATTGCATTTGCATTGTTGGATAATGTGACTCTTTGTTGATTTATTTGCTGACCTTGAAACTCATTGCTTGATTTTCTAGCTGTTATACTCAACAATCTCGCTTGAGATGCTGCCATTCCCATTGGTTATATTTTCTCCAAATTTAATTTGAATAATTTATTAATGCTTTTATAGACCTTATTGTGTCACGAATATCATTATCAATATTTTCTGTTATGGTTTCGTCTATTATTTTGTATAAATTGGTTTTATCCTTTAAAGCTATAAGTTCATTAATAGTGCTCATAGCAACAGATGATGATAAATCATTAACACCCTTTCCACGTGAGAGAAGCATATATCTTAAAGATTTTTCGTCATTTTTTTTAACAAGAGCTCTTGCTGTTAATTCTCTAATCTCATCATTTTCACAATTTGTTCCAACTTTGACAAGAACTTCAATAGATGAGTTATCATTATGTTTACCTAATGCTTCAATAATATTTGCAACTTTTTCACTAACCATTTTTTGATCCCTCATTATTATTTATGTTTTTTATTTCCTTATTAAATTCATTTTCAAGTTCTTTAACGCTCATTTTGGAATAATATTTTAAAGTACCTTCTTTGGGTGTTAAAGATAAATTTTCTTTTATATTACTTATAGTTTCTTTGATTTTATCTTTTGTATTAATAAATAAAGCTTTTGTTTCATTTTTTATTTTATTTGCAAAATCACTTACTTTATTCATTGATTGTTTAAGTTTTTCATTAAAAATATTATGTCCGTTTATTATTGCAGAGAAAAAAAGCTTCATTTTATTAAAAGGTTTTGTTATTTTACTTTCAATTTTATTTTCATTAATAAATACATCAGCACCTATAATATTTCCCTTGAAACTTACACCAAATGGATTTGTTTGTGATGATTTATTATTTTGCTTGCCGGTATTAATTATACCATTTGATGATTTTATACTGCGACCAATTTTAAAATCCATACAACCACCTTAACCTAAAAATTTTACTTAACATAACTTAAAATTAACATATTATTTTTTAAATTCAAATACATCTTCTGATTTAAAATTATATAAAAATTTAATACTTTGGTATAATATTATTTGTTATTTTAAATTTGCAAATCCTTATATTTCGTGTTACTTTGAAGTTAAATGTTATATTGGAGATTAAATAAATGAAATTAAGTCAAACCGAAGCTAAAAATTCGTTTCGTTATACTTATTTATTAGGTAAGATTTTTCCATATATAAAACCATATATGTTTCGTATCATACTGGCATTTCTTGTGGCTGTTCCTGTTGGATTATTAGATGGTATGGTTGCTTTTTCTTTAAAGCCATATATGGATTTTGTTGTGGGACAAAAAAATTTGGAATTTGCTTTGTTTAATTATAATTTTTCAATAAATTATTCAATAATTGCAGTTGCTATTCCATTTGCTGTTATTATGTTTGCTATTATTCAGGGAGTTTTAAGGTATTTAAATGATTATTTATCATCTTGGATTAGTCAAAAAATTACAAATGGGGTAAAAATTGATTTATATAAAAGATTAGTATATATGGATACATCATTTTATGATGAAAATTCATCAGGTGTTGTTCTTACAAGATATTTAAGTGATCCCAATACTGCAGCTGCAAGTATTGTTGGAAGTATACAAACGTTAATTGTAAGTTCTTTTGGGGCATTGGGATTAATAGGGGTTATGTTATACAGTTCCTGGAAGCTTGCAATTATTGGAGTTTTGGTTTTATGTGTTGCTTTTGTACCTGTAATTTTAATTCGTAAACGTGTAAAACAGGCTTCTAATAAAAATATGGTTATTGGTGGAAATATTACGACTAATTTTAATGAAACATACTCAGGTCATAAAGTTATATCTTCATACGGACTTGAACAAAGACAACAAAAGATATTTATTGATAAAATTAATGAAAGTTTTAATGTTAATATGTCTTTAATAAAACGTGCAGGGTGGATGTCTCCTTTAATGTATTTGATTGCTTCACTTGGAATTGCAATTGTTTTAGGCTATGGCACACAGCTTATTATTTCAAATCAAATGACAGCAGGTAGTTTTGCTTCTTTTGTTACTTCTCTTTTATTATTATATAAACCTGTTAAGACTTTAGGCGGAACACTAACCGGTCTTCAGGGTGTTTTTGTTTCTATGGGGCGGGTTTTCGAATTATTTGAACTTGAATCATGCATAAAAGAAAAAGAAAATCCTTTAACTTTAAATTCAGTTAATGAAAATATAACATTTGAGCATGTAGATTTTGCTTATGTTGAGGATAACTTTGTCTTAAAAGATTTTAATTTAGAAGTTAAAAAGAACGAAACAATTGCTATAGTTGGTAATTCCGGTGGAGGAAAGTCAACTCTTGTAAATTTACTTCCAAGATTTTATGATGTAACCAATGGTGCTATCAAAATTGATGGTGTTGATATACGTAATTTTAGTTTGGAATCTTTACGAAAAAATGTTGCTTTTGTTTTTCAGGATAATTTTTTATTTTCAGGAACAATACGTGAAAATATTTTAATGGGAAAATCTTATGCAACAGATGATGAAATTAAAAAAGCTATTCAATATGCACATCTTGAAGAAATGCTTGATGAGATGCCGGATGGTATTGACACTATAATAGGTGAACGAGGAACAACTTTATCAGGAGGGCAGCGTCAAAGGGTTGCTATTGCCCGTGCTATGATAAAAGATTCCCCTATTATTGTTTTGGATGAAGCAACTTCAGCTCTTGATAATAAATCTGAAGCAATTGTGCAAAAGGCTCTTGATAATTTGATTAAAAATAAAACAGTTTTTATTATTGCTCATCGTCTTTCTACTATTCAAAATGCAAGTCGTATTGCTGTTATAAATGAAGGAAAACTTGTTGAAATAGGAACTCATGATGAACTTATGAATATTCCTAACGGGCAGTATAAGTTTTTATATGAAATGCAATTTAATAAAAGTCAAAGTTTAGTTTAATTTATTAAATTAACAAATATTATTTTAAATAAGCTTAAGGAAAATAATGAAAAATAATGATGATAAAAATGGTATAAATAGACGCGGGTTTATTCAAAAAGCCGCATTAATTGGTGCTGTTGCTGGTATTTCATCTGTTTTTAATATTAACAAAGCAAAAGGATTTTGTTATAAAAAAATATCAACACCTTATAAAAGAACTTTAGGAAGTGGTATTTCTTCAATGGATGTTTCTTCAATAGGGTTTGGCTGTATGGGGTTAAATTATCACAGGGGCCCTTATCCTGATAAGAGTTTTTGTATAAATCTTTTACATTTAGCAGTTGATCATGGTTATACTCTTTTTGACACAGCTGAAAGTTATGGTCCTTTTACAAATGAGGAACTTGTTGGTGAAGGTCTTTCTAAGATTCATAAAGCTGGAAAAATTGCAATAACATCAAAATTTGGACATGATTATGACTATTTGACTGGTAAACCTTTAGAAACTCAAAATAGTCGTCCTGAGCATATAAGGTATGTTGTTGAAAATTCTCTTAAACGATTAAAAGTGGAATATATTGATTTAATGTATCAACATAGACTTGATAAAAATGTTCCAATTGAAGATGTTGTACTCACTTTGAAAGAACTTATTAAAGAGGGTAAAATTAAAAATTATGGTTTATGTGAAGTAAATGGTGATACTATAAAACGTGCCCATAAAATTCATCCGGTTGCGGCAATTCAAAGTGAATATCATTTGATGTACAGAAATGTTGAAAAAGATGTTTTACCTTTATGCGAGGAACTTGGTATTGGGTTTGTGCCTTATAGTCCTATAAATAGAGGAATGCTTGGCGGAATGCTTAATGAATATACAAATTTTAATAATATATCAGATAATAGAAACATATTGCCTCGTTTTCAAACTGAGTCACTTAGAAAAAATATGAAGTTTGTTGAAGCTATTATTGAATTTGGAAGAACAAGAGGTATGACACCTGCACAAATATCACTTGCCTGGCTTTTATCCAAAAAGCCTTTTGTTGTCCCTATTCCTGGAACTACAAAACCTGCTCATATGATTGAAAATATTAACACACTTAATTTTAATCTTACAAAGAATGATATTAACGAACTTGAAGGTATACTAGCTAACATTCCTATATGTGGTGAAAGATATCCTTTATCACAGCAAAAATTAGTAGAACAGTAATAATTTTAAAATTTTATAAAAAACAATATTCTTTATTTTGTGTATTTTTGAAGTTAATAAAATTTTTAAGCTATTATAATACTAATTAAAATATGACTTACAAAGTTAAGGTTATACATTTTTTTTGTATTTTATTTATGATATTATTTTTTCAATAGGAAATAATTTATTTGTTGATAAAAGGAGGAAAGATAATAAATGGCATCTCAAGACCGTGTTTTAAGGGAAATTTTAAAAGAGGTTAATGATGGTTTGATTCAACTTCCGGATTTTCAAAGAGATTGGGTGTGGGATGACAATAGGATTAAGTCCTTAATAGTTAGTCTGGCAAATAATTATCCTGTTGGTGCTTTAATGTTTTTAGAAACAGGTGGAGAAATTAATTTTAGTTATAGAAAATTTAAAGGTGTAGAAGATAACTTTGAAAAAATACCTTCAAATTTAGTACTTGATGGTCAACAGAGAATTACATCTATTTTGAATGCTATGTATTTGACTAATCCTGTTGAAACACAAAATGTTCAAAAGAAAAAATTAAAAAGGTTTTATTATTTTAGTATTAATGAAATTGCTAAAGAATATGTAGATTGGGATGAAGCTTTAATTAGTGTTAATGAGAATAAGCAAATCACAAGTGATATTGGACGTAAGGTTGATTTAGATTTATCCGCTTCTGAATTTGAATTTAAGCTAAAATATATTCCTGTAAATATTATATTTGATGAAATGGCATATTCAAATTGGCGTAATATGTATCAAAATTATTATATTCAAGGTTATAAAGATAATTTATTGGAACATATAAATAAATTACAAGTTTTTGAACAAAAAGTTCGCAATAATATTTTTAATTATCATATTCCAGTTATTACATTAAATAAAAATACTCCAAAAGAAGCTGTATGTCAGGTATTTGAAAATGTAAATACAGGTGGTGTGGCTTTAAATACTTTTGAATTAGTTACGGCAATTTTTGCATCAAGCGGGTTTAAACTTCGTCAAGATTGGGAAAATAGGGTTAAGTGTTTTAAGGATCATAAGGCAAAAGTTTTATCAAATGTATCAGCTGTAGATTTTCTAACTGCAATGACATTATATACAAAATATCTTGCTTACAAGGAAAATCCTAATAATGCAGTTTTATGTAAAAGGAAAAATGTTTTAGAGTTGAAAAAACAGGATTATGAAAAATATGCTAATAGTTTAGAAAGAGCATTTTTAGAAGCTGCAAAATTTTTAAATGGACTTTGTATATATAGTGAGCGAGATGTTCCATATTCTACACAATTAATTCCTTTAAGTGCTGTAATTGCTGCATTAGATAATAAATTCCATTATAGTGATGTTAAAGACAAAATTGCTCAATGGTTTTGGTGTGGTATTTTTGGTGAAATGTATGGTGGTGCAAATGAAACAAGATATGCTCTAGACATGGTAGGATTAATGAATTGGATATGCAATAATGGAGAACTGCCGGATACAATAAAAAGAGCATATTTTGATCCTTGTAGATTATTATCATTACAAACCAGAAATTCAGCTGCTTATAAAGGTGTTATGGCTTTGATTATGAAAAATGGTGCATGCGATTTTATATCAAGCGAAAAAATGAATTTAACTTATTTTATTGATGATAATGTAGATATACACCATATTTTTCCTAAAAACTATTGTATAAAAGAAAATCTTGGTCAAAATGATGATAAATGGAATTCAATTATTAATAAAACTCCATTAAGTGCAAAATCAAACAGAATGATTGGGGGAAAATCACCAGGTGAATACCTTAAAAATATTGAAAAAAATATGGAGGATACTTCAAAATTATCTAAAAATTTAGAATCTCACTTGATATCTATAAAAGATATTTATTCAAATAATTTTGACAGTTATTTTATAAAACGTGCAAAAAGTATACTTGGCTTAATTTCTAACGCTATGGGTAAAAATATTAGTGGGTTAGAATCAAAGGATGTTATTAATTTATATGGTTGTAGTTTAATATAATTAAATTAATAATAAACCAATATGAAACTATTTTTTTACAGCCACAACTCTAAAACCTACTGTATTATAACCCATATTAGGTTTTCTTCCTTCTCCTGACATTGTTATTTTACAGGATGAAGGATTTGCATACCAGGAACCTCCTTTTATTGCATAAACTGTCTATCCTTTTTCAGCACCGTTAGTCGCTATAATTTGTGTATTTGTCCATTCCCAAACATTCCCTGCCATATCATAAACCCCAAAAGGACTTTTACCTTCTGGGTATTGGTTTACCGGAGTTGTATAGCCGCCTTTGTTCATAATCTTTTTAAATAAATCCGTATAAACAAAACCTGTATAATTTTTGTGGTCAATCCAGCCTGATACATGTCCGTTTGGCTTGATTGATATAATTTGATTTAAAGGTAAGCTTTTTCCAAAGCTTAAAGATTTTGGATTGTTATATGTTACTTTTGGATTTTGTTTTAAATAAATAGATGCAACAAGTTTGTTATAGTTAAAATTATTTTCATTTATGTGATTTTCCCAGGGATAAATATAGCCTTTTCCTCCTGAGGCTGCATATTCCCATTCCTGTATTGTTGGAAGTCTGAATGTATAATCGGGATATTTTTTCTTCAACCATTTGCAATAAGCAATTGCGTCATTATATGATACAAATATCACCGGATGATTTTCCTTGCCGTTTGGGTAAGTTCCATTTTTCCAGTACCTTGGTTTTTTGACATTTTCACTATCAGCAAAGTCTTTATACTGTGAGTTTGCAACAGGAAACTGCCCAATATAAAATTCTTTGATGTTTTCATTTGCAGGTATAAGTATAAAACCTTCTAAGCCATCTGCCAAAACACTAATTCCGGTAAGTAAAACACTTAAAACAGTAAATGCCGTTATTAAAAATATTTTTTTCATAATAATCTCCTTATATTTAAAAGAACACGTGTTTTGATTTCCTGTTAAGATGGTTTTATTATTTTGGGTAACTTTAAGCCTAGATTCTTTTTGATTTATTCTGATATTTTTAATCTCACTATCGATTATCAATTATAATTTAAGTTTTGTTAGGGCTTCTTTATCAATACATTGTTATAATTGAAACTTGTTTGGTATTAATATTGTATGCTAAACTCAATACACATTTCTTATAGTGATTTTCATTTTTAAATTCAATATTATATAAAGATTGATTTAATATTTTTTTATTTATTTCTGTAATAAATTCTTCTTTGCTTATCCCTAGTCGTTTAAAAATTTGTTTTTCATTTTCTAAATATGAATATTTAGCTTTATCAATTTCAATTGCATTAATTGGTAATGATTCTGTTTCATCAGTAGTTATAAACATTGTATTTATTATCCTGTCATCATCACTAGAAACAGTTCCAATTAGTGTATCAATTTTGTACCGTAAAAATACATTAAATAAGGACTGATTAATACCGAACACTTTATAACCTGAAGTTTCCCAATCTAAACAAACATTATTTGCATTGCTATATTCAGTAAATTCAATGTCAAGTTCAGCATTAAATATTTTATTTCTAATTTTAACATATTTCGTTGCGACTGATACATGAGAAATATATGACTTAAATTTTGAGTCAAAACTCATATCCCAAGTACCCATGTAATAATATTTCTTTCTAAAAAAGTCATCTATTAGTTTTATGGCACTCTTTGAAATATTATTTATGTATATAAGGAAATAATCAGCAGCCCACTTCTCATCCATAGTTATACCTAAAGTATCATACATCAGGGAAATAACTGAATATAAATTAGAATCAGATGTTATTAAATCGCCCATAAGAATATTATGCCGACTATCTTTATTTAATAATTGAACAATATTTTTTAAAACATCTCTATATACCTCATTATCATTTGGAGTTAATCTGAATACAAATAGCTGTTCAAAGCGATCTTTGCTATTGGATGGTGTTAGTACATATCTAAATTCATTATATTGAGTGCCTGTGCGGGACAATGCTTGTGTTAGCATTTTATGTTCGGCAATTATTTCTTTTTGCAATTCATTTGCCGTTAAATCAAAATATTCATACATTATTTTTAATGAAAAGCTATCCCTAGCTTCAATTAAATATATTGCAGTCATCTTAGATTTATTCTAACACAATAATATCAAGCATTGGGAGGATTTATTTTCTTAATATTTCTTAATATATTTAATATAAAATGAGGTGAAGAATGGGTTTTGATTTGAAAGAATTTGAAAATAAGCTCTGGAAAACGGCTGATGATTTGCGTGCTAATTCAAGTTTGAAATATAATGAGTTTTCTACACCTGTATTAGGATTGATATTTTTGCGTTTTGCTGATTATCGGTTTCAAAAAGCAAAGCCTGAAATAGAAAAATTAAAATCAAACTCATCCAGAAGAGCTTTTGATGAAAAAAATGCTTATCAAGCAAGAGGTGTTTTATTTGTTCCAGAAAAAGCCTCTTTTAAATATCTTTTAAATCTTCCTGAAGGTGAAAGTGCAGGTAGTGCATTAAATGAAGCTATGTCATTAATGGAAAATGAAAATTCAATTCTCAAAGGTGTACTTCCTAAAAACTATCTAAGAATTCCCGATGATTTATTAGTTTCAACAATGAAAATCTTTAATGATATTGAATTTGACCGCAATAATGGTGATATATTTGGTAAGGTTTATGAGTTTTTCTTAGGAAAATTCGCAAGCTCGGAAGGGCAAAAGGGCGGTGAATTCTATACGCCTACCTGTCTGGTAAAACTACTTGTTGAAATTATGAAGCCATTTCATGGTAATGTTTATGACCCAGCATGTGGCTCAGGCGGTATGTTTGTGCAGACTGCCGAATTTGCAAAAAGAGAAAACAAAGATTCAGATAAATCTATTAATGATTTAATAACTGTTGAAGGACAGGAAAAGACCGAAGAAACTGTAAGATGGTGTAAAATGAACCTTGCAGTTCATGGGCTTGAAGGGTGTGTTAAGCAAGCAAACAGTTTTTATGAAGATGTTTTTGATTCTGTCGGGAAATATAATTTTGTACTTGCAAATCCGCCGTTTAATGTTGATGGGGTTGATAAAGAAAGATTAAAAGGCGATAAAAGATTTCCATTTGGATTACCAAAGGCCGATAACGCAAACTACTTGTGGATACAGATGTTTTATTCTGCTCTAAAAGACCCAAAAGACGGTGAAAATTCAAGGGCAGGATTTGTAATGCCAAATTCAGCAAGCGATGCAAGACAAACAGAACAGACTATAAGAGAGAAAATTATCAAAGATAATGCCGTTGATGTAATGGTATCAGTCGGCTCAAATATGTTTCATAACGTAACATTGCCTTGTACTCTCTGGTTTTTGGATAAAGGAAAAAAGAATACCGAAAGAAAAGACAAAGTGCTTTTCCTTGATGTAAGAGAAATTTATACTCAAATAGATAGGGCTCATAGAGAATTTACTGATGAACAGATAGAATTTATTACAAATATTGTCAAATTATATAGAGGTGAAGCTCCTGAATATAAATGGGGCAGCAAGAAGTTAACCCTTGAACATTTTCCCGATGAAAAATACCAAGATGTAAAAGGTCTATGCAAAATTGCGACAATTGAAGATATAGAAAAACAAGGCTGGAGCTTAAACGCAGGACGTTATGTCGGAGTAAAAGAGGTTGAAGAAGATGGCTACGTCTTTGAAGAAAAACTCCAAGAATTGAATTCTGAACTAGAAAAACTAAATTCAGAATCTAAAGACCTTGAAGAAAAAATTGCACATAATATAAGACAGCTATTAGGTGTGTAAGATGACAAAACTGGTTGAATTATTAGAGAAAATAATAGGTGGAGGCACTCCATCTAAAAATGAAAATAAATATTGGAATGGAAATATCCCTTGGGCAAGTGTTAAGGATATTGGTGAAAATCAGGTATATTTATCATATACTCAAGATTCAATAACAAAAGAAGGATTGGCAAAAAGCTCATCAAATTTAATTCCAAAGGGAAATGTAATAATACCAACAAGGATGGGGTTGGGGAGATGTGTGATTAACAAAATAGATACAGCTATAAATCAAGATTTAAAAGCGTTGATTCCTAAAAAAGATAAACTAAATAATAAATACTTATTATATTGGTTAAAATTTAATGCAGCGTTGATTGAGTCTATGGGGTCAGGTACAACTGTAAAAGGAATTAGACTTGAACAGTTAACAGAATTAGAACTTAACGATATAGACATAAAAATCCAACAAAAAATAGCAAGAATTTTGTCAAACTATGATGATTTGATTGAGAATAACAACAGACGTATAAAGATATTAGAGGAGATGGCACAGAAGATATATAAAGAGTGGTTTTTGGATTTCAAATTCCCCGGACACGAAACCACCGCGTTCAAAGACTCCCCCCTCGGCAAAATTCCTAAAGATTGGGAGGTTAAAAAACTTAGTGAAATATCATTATTAATAACAAGAGGTGTAACTCCTAAATATGAAGAGTGCAGTAAAAGGTACATAATAAATCAAAAAGTTAATAGAGGTTTTTGTTTGGACTTAAGCAATTTAAAAGAGCTGGCAAGTGATTTAGAAGTGCCAAAAGAAAAATTCGCCCAACAAGGAGATATTTTAATAAATTCCCTAGGAGAAGGTACAATAGGAAGGGTACATTATTATAATGATAAAAACAATTATTATGCTGTCGACCAACATATAACGATATGTCGATTGAATAAATCTTTATCAGAATATATATATAGTTATATAGCATCTGATGAGGGGCAGGCTCGTTTTGCAAGTTTAAAAACAGGAGCTACAAATATGACAATGTTAAATATATCTTCGGTAAGAGATTTTCAAGTAGTAGTTCCTGACACTAATCTTTTAAATAAATTTTCAGAAATAATTAAAAATATATTTGATTTAAAAGTATCATTAGAACATCAAAATCAGACACTAAAACAAACCCGAGACATACTACTCCCCCGCCTAATCTCCGGCGAAATTGATGTTGAAAATATGGAGATTATATAAATGCTATTTTGTAATGTTTCAGACATAACCAGACAACGTCATTGCGAGGAATGAAATGACGAAGCAATCTTTTGTCTACATTATGACAAATTACAATAAAACAACTTTGTATATAGGCGTTACCAATAACCTGAAAAGAAGAGTTTATGAACATAAAAATAAACTTATTGACGGATTTACTAAACGTTATAATATTACTTTTCTTGTTTATTATGAATGTTTTGATAATATACAGAATGCTATTTTAAGAGAAAAACAACTAAAAGGCGGTTCACGGCAAAAGAAAATTGACCTGATTAATGATTTTAATCCGGAATGGAAAGATTTGTATACATCAATTATTGATTAGATTGCTTCGCTCGAGCTCGCAATGACGTAATAACGGTTTTTAATACCATTAATTGACAAAATGGATAAAAATAATTGACCTGATTAATGATTTTAATCCGGAATGGAAAGATTTGTATACATCAATTATTGATTAGATTGCTTCGCTCGAGCTCGCAATGACGTAATAACGGTTTTTAATACCATTAATTGACAAAATGGATAAAAATAATTGACCTGATTAATGATTTTAATCCGGAATGGAAAGATTTGTATACATCAATTATTGATTAGATTGCTTAGCTCGAGCTCGCAATGACGTAATAACGGTTTTTAATACCATTAATTGACAAAATGGATAAAAATAATTGACCTGATTAATGATTTTAATCCGGAATGGAAAGATTTGTATACATCAATTATTGATTAGATTGCTTAGCTCGAGCTCGCAATGACGTAATAACGGTTTTTATACCATTAATTGACAAAATGAATAAAAATGGATAAAATTGGGTAAAAATAGATATTTAATGGATATCCAATTTATGATTAAAACTGATGATATCAAAATCACAAATCAAATGCTCTCAATAATTTCAGAAATTGATGAGTTTAAAATCACATGGAAATTATTGAGCAAAGTTACACCTGAAAAATTAAAAAGTTTAAAAAAAATCGCAACAATAGAGAGTGTTGGGTCTTCAAATCGTATTGAGGGAAACAAGTTATCGGATAATGAAGTCGAGAAACTTTTATCATCAATCAACAGACAGTCTTTTGCAACCAGAGATGAACAAGAAGTTGCTGGATACGCAAAATTAATGGATACAATTTTTGAAGATTGGGAGGTTATACCATTATCCGAAAATTATATCAAACAGTTGCATAAGATTTTATTACAATTTTCATCAAAAGATGAAAGGCACAAAGGTGAATATAAAAAAATCTCAAATGCGGTAGCTGCATATTCTGCCGATGGTAAAGAATTGGGTATTGTTTTTGAAACGGCAACACCTTTTGAAACTCCCATAAAAATGGAAGAACTTGTAACATGGACAAGAAAAAATCTTGAAGATAGATTTCTTCACCCATTGATTGTTATTGCAGTATTTATTGTTGAATTTTTGGCAATCCACCCTTTTGAAGACGGAAACGGCAGATTATCAAGAGCGTTGACTTGTCTATTACTCATGAAAGCCGGTTATACTTATGTTCCTTACAGTTCAATGGAAGCAGTTATTGAAGATAACAAAGAAGGTTACTATAGAGCATTAAAGCAAACTCAAACCACGTTGAACAGTGAAGAACCAAACTTTGAACCATGGCTGGAATTTTTCTTGAAAACTTTACAAAAACAAAAAATAAGACTGGAATATAAATTAAATCAAAACAATATTAATACAATATCAGATAACTCTAATTTATCTCAACTTGAATATAAAATATTAAAATATTTTGATGAAAATGAAAGTGGAACAGTCTTAAAACTTGTAGAGTATATTCAATCAAATAGAAACACAATAAAAAAAGCTATTTCCGGTTTAGTTGATAAAAAATATTTGATTTTACACTCTAAAGGCAGAGGAGCCTGGTATTCAAAAGGAGATATTAATGCATAAATTATCAGAAGAAGCTTTTGAAAAAGATTTAATGCAGGAATGCAAAGACCAGCTAGGTTTTGAGCTTTTTGACACAACTTATGAAATTATCGGCTCTGATAATTCAACTTTTGGCAGGCAGACAACAGAAGAAGTTATTTTATCTAAAAATCTTAGGAATGCTTTAGTTAAATTAAACCCCGATTTGCCGCAAGAAGCTATTGATAATGCGTATTATAAATTGACACAGGATTTGTCCAACAAAACATCGGTTGCAGCAAATCAATTTATTTATGAGATGTTGAAAAAAGGCGTAAAAGTGCAGTTCAGGGATAATAACGGTATTGATACAGAGGATATTGTTAAAGTTCTGGATTTTAATAATCCGGATAATAATGAATTTCTTTTAATCCGACAATTTAAGATTTCAGGAGAACATTATAACTGCAGAGCTGATTTGATTCTGTTTGTAAACGGATTACCGCTTGTATTTATTGAATTAAAAGCGACTCACAAACACATAGAGAATGCTTTTTTTGACAATATAACCCATTATAAAGAAGCCATTCCGCAGGTGTTCTGGTATAACGCATTTATTGTTGTATCTAACGGAACAGATGCAAAATTTGGCACCATAACTTCTAAATGGGAACATTTTTCCGATTGGAAAAAAATTAATGATGAAAATGAAAAAGGTATAATTTCTGCCGATACTTTAATGAAAGGAATGTGCAGCAAGAAAAATTTACTTGATATCATAGAAAATTTTACACTCTTTCAGGGTACTAAGGGTGGAACTATTAAAATTTGTGCTAAAAATCATCAGTTTTTAGGTGCTAATAACGCTATAAAACATTTTATAACTAATCATGATGGGAAATTAGGCGTATTCTGGCATACGCAGGGAAGCGGAAAAAGTTTCTCCATGATATTTTTTGTACAAAAAATATTGAGAAAAGTGAAAGGCAATTGGACATTTTTAATCGTTACGGACAGAAAAGACCTTGATGATCAAATATATAAGAATTTTGTTTCAACCGGTGCTGTTACAGAACAGAATGTTCAAGCTGAAACAAGAGAACATTTAAAACGACTTTTAAGAGAAGATCATAGGACTGTATTTACTATGATTCAAAAATTTGGCACTGAAGAAAAAGGACAAAGTTTTGAAAAGATTTCTGATAGAGATGACATTATAGTAATTACTGATGAAGCACATAGAACACAATACGGAACTCTTGCGTTGAATATGAGAGAGGCTTTACCAAATGCAAAATTCATTGCGTTTACGGGAACTCCGCTTATGAGAGGTGATGAAAAAACAAAAAGAGTATTTGGTGATTATGTCAGCAAATATACATTCAAGCAATCCATTGAAGATAAAGCGACGGTTCCTCTGTATTATGAAGCAAGAATTCCTGAAATGCAAATTACAAATGATGAATTGGAAAAAGATTTGCAAAATATTATAGATTCTGCGGATTTTTCGCAAGAGCAGGAAGAACAATTTGAAAAAGAATATGTAAATCTGTATCAGGTAATCACACGTGATGAAAGGCTAAATATAATTGCAAAAGATGTTGTTGAACATTTTATGAATCGTGGTTTTATGGGAAAAGCCATGTTTGTTGCTATCGATAAAGCAACTGCCATAAAAATGTATGACAAAGTGAAGCTTGAATGGAAGAAATACATTCAAAAACTTGAAAAAAAACTTATGACAGCAAGCCCAGACGATAGAGAGGTTCTTCAAAAAGATATAGATTTTATGAAAGAAACCGATATGGCTGTTGTTGTTTCACCTTCTCAAAATGAAATCGAGAAAATGAAACTAAAAGGCGTGGATATTCTTCCTCACAGAAAACGAATGAATAAAGAAGATTTAGCGACAAAATTTAAAGATAAGGATGATAAACTAAGGCTTGTTTTCGTCTGTGCAATGTGGGTTACAGGGTTTGACTGTTCTACAATTTCAACTTTGTATCTTGATAAAATTTTAAAAGAACATACTTTAATGCAGACAATTGCACGGGCAAATAGGGTTGAAGAAGGGAAATTCAACGGTATTATAGTTGATTATATAGGGATTTTTAAAGCTTTACAGAAAGCATTAGCAATATATGGTTCTCCCGATGGTTCTGAGATATTAGAGGAAGAAGACCCTGCCGAAACAAAAGCTAAATTGATTGAACTTCTTGATAAAGAAGCTATCAATATGGAAAAAATTCTTACTTCTAAAAATATTGAAGTGGATAAAATTTTTGATACAAGAGCATTAGAATGTATTAAAAATACAGAAGATGCCGTAAATAGTTTATTAGAATATGAAAAGGATAAAAATGAATTTTTAAAGTCTGCTCAAAATCTCAAGATATTATTTAAGGCAATATTGCCGGACGCAGAGGCTCGAAGATACGCGAAAATTGTTTTTGTAAGTACTATTTTGTATTCAAAAATTAAAGAATCACTTGCAAAATTTGTAGACAAAACCGAAATTAAAAGTCTTACCCTGCAGGTGGAAGAATTGTTAAATGAGTCTATAACTCTGGCTTCCTACCAAATAAATGCCGGAGAAAAACTTGATTTAAGCAAAATTGATTTTGAAGAATTGCAAAAAAGAATACTAAAAGAAAAAAAACTTGCCTTGCTTGAAAAGTTAAAGGCTGCCATTAGCTCTAAACTATCCGTAATGGTCAAGTTAAACAATATGAGAAAACACTTGCAGGAAAAATTTGAATATATAATTGAAGATTACAATAACGGAAAATTAACAATGGAGCAAATGTATGTGCAGCTTGTTGCTCTAACCAATGAATTGACCCAAGAAGAAAAACGGCATCTTGATGAAAACTTATCAGAGGAAGAACTTGCAATTCTTGATATTTTAGCAAAACCGGAACCTAAGTTATCTAAAAAAGAATTTGAAACAGTTAAGTCCGCTGCACAAAAATTAATAAGAATAATAAAAAGAGAAAAATTAGTCTTAGACTGGCGTAAAAAACAATCAACTAGAGCTAAAGTAAAAGAAGCTATTGAAACTATTTGCGATGAAACATTACCTGAAATATATGATAAAACTTTATTCCAGGAAAAATGCAATGCACTTTATGAACATTTTTATGATTATTATAACAATGCCGGAGATAATATTTACAATGTGGCTTAGTTAACAACTTTTATCTTGTTTTAGAGTATTGTTTTATGTTTTTCTGACTGCTTGTATCACAAGCATAAATTCTTAAAATTGCATAATTAAATACCTCCCAAAAAGATTAGGAAATATTAAGCAAATTAATTTTCAAATCAAAATACAGCTCCTTAAACTCCTTATTTCTCCGCCAGATTCTCTCAGCGAGTTTTTGCGGTAGGTCAACTTTATTGGAATTGTGCGAAGTAAACCTTGTTAAATAGGAGTAAACTTTCTTGAATTCCTTTCTTCAGATTTAGTAAACGCTTTTTCATCAGAGCTTTGAAATAGATTTTTACTTACAAAGACCTGATTGTTGTAGACATAAAAGGATAATTCTTTGTTAAAAAATATTCTGTTTTTGCATTGTTGCGGTTATTTTTCATATAAAGATTTTAGTTTTCTAGTCTGACGTGTGTAAATTAATTCTTGAAAGATGTTATAAATTTTTGAGGATTGATTTTTGCCTATATGTAATATTTTAATAGCCTTGTATGCCAGAATTGAAAGACAGAAACAACGAATCGCAGTATCAATGATTTGTTTAGGATAAAAAGACAGGATAGAGGGCTTTTTGCTTATTTGTTTTTTATTGTAAAAGTAAAATCCTTTTCTTAGTGTGAGTTTTTCCTTTTGAACCATAGTTAAGAGAAGTAACTATAATACAGACTCGTCAAGATCTTCTGCAATAGTCGAAATCTCATCAAGTGTAAATTTATCTAACCTTCTGCAAAGCCTTAAGATTCTGTTCTCTTGGATTATTGACTGTTCAAAACCTTTGCACTTCATTTCGTTTTTCATATCGTAAAAACTACATTCCGGCAGGTTTTTCACAAGGACGGTGTTCGCTACCGCTCAGCCTTGTCAAAATCCGCCATCGTACACACACGATAACTCTGAAGACAAAGGATTGGAACTCCATATCCGACCATTGTGTCGGTTTCGTATCAATTGAAAAATACTTGTTTCAAATTTGGTTTCGTTTATTCTCAAATTAAATGTAAAAATAATATTGTAAAAACATTGTAGTAAACAACAATTTAAATATTTATTACTTATTTATTTGTTGTTAATCTTTCTTATATCCTCAAAAAATTTAATCAGTTTACAAGGATTACCAACCGCAACACAGTTATCAGGGATAGAACGGCTTACAACACTTCCTGCTCCGATTACACTATTTTTTTCCGATTGTAACCCCGGGTAAAATTATTACTCCACCGCCTATCCAAGCACCGTCTTTGATTTCTACAGGGTCTGCACCTGTTCGAAAATACATAGTGTCCGCTTCATTTCTATCTAAAATATATCTATCCTCTGGTAATATTGGGTGATGAGAAGTGTATATTTGTAAGTTTGGAGCAAGTAAAACGCAAGAACCTATTATTATCTTTTCATTATCAATAAAAGTTGTATTAGGCCCCACTATTACATCGTCACCAATAAAAATATTTTTCCCTGTATCACAATAGAAGTTTGTACCAACAGAAACATTTTTGCCAATAGAACCAAACAAATCTTTAAGAATTTCTCTTTTTCTTTCCGTATTTTCGTAATCCAAGGAATTGTATTCTTTAAATAATTTTTCTGTTTTTGTATGAAGGTTGATGTGCTCAGGAGTATCACATTCTATGTAATTATATTTTTTATTAGCCATAAACTGTTTATAGCATGAAAATGCATAAACTACAAAGGCTATTTAAAAAGTTTGAGTGCTAAGTTCCACATACTAATATCTGCTTCCTGGCTATTCTGTCGAAAGTTTTGACCTGTCCGTTTGTATTCATTTTATATGTTATTTTACAGTATTTAAAATAAATAGTTTTCCAACCTTAAGAAAAAACTTCCGACCTTGTTTCAAATTCTCAAACCTTATGATATTTTTGTGAAAATTTGCGGAACTGGACTATTCCGAAATAATCAAATTATCCGTACAGTTCAAATTTGGTGCGTATTGTTAAGTAACATAAGAAAACAGAAAAAATAACAGTAGTTTTCAGAAAAATCAACATATCAAATTTTTGACAACTCTGATATGTAAGCCGAAAAATATTTCATATATTATGTTCTAGATAGTTTTTAATAATCTTTGAGTCTTTTTGCCAGGTATTTATATCGGTTGCCCATGGAGCGAACTCTGTTACTTTTTCCCAACCGTCAAATATTTCTAGCAATTTTTTATAGAATTGGGAAATTAATGTTTTTTTGGGGATAATTACATCTAAAAGAATATCCGCATCTTCAAATGTGTAGTTTTCAATTTCATTTCTGCAAAACCTGTGATAAACTTCCATAGTTTCAGCAATGAAAAACCTGACATCAGTTTTATCAACCGCTTCCTATGTATAGAATTTGCTCATTTCCTTCATCATCAATGTATAAAATTGATGTTTCATCTGTTTGAGTCAAAAACTCTAAAAAACTCCAAAAAGTCATTTATATCCGTCAATATACCCATAAAAGGGATGCAAAGATTCTTACATTTTGTATTTTTAATAGAAAAAGCATACTCTCCGGAATAATGTCCATCTAAAACCTCAGTAAAATTTAGCTTCTTTACTTTTGTTGGAACAGAAGTTTGAATTAAACTTATTATTTCGTTCCTTTCTTCATAATCTTTAAATAAGTAGTTGGTATTGCTTGGCATCTTCTATCTCCGAATTAATTTTATCATGAATGTTCCATAAATTTTTCATATTCTTCATAATTAGTCGAATAAAGTTTTAATCGCAATACAACAACTATTTACGTATTTTCATGGTAAGATTAAACAATAAGCTGCGAGGTCTTAATGAATAAAAAAGATTTATCAGAAAGAGATATATGCACTAAATTTATAACTCCTGCAATAATAAAAGCAGGTTGGGATAAAGATTCGCAGATTAGAGAAGAAGTTTCATTCACAGCTGGTAAAGTAATAGTTAGGGGTAAACTTGTTTCTCGTGGCAAGGGCAAGCGTGCAGATTATATTTTGTATTACAAAAACAATATTCCTCTTGCTGTCATTGAAGCAAAAGACAACAAACATAGTGCTGGAGCCGGTATTCAACAGGCGATAGAATACGCTCAAATGCTGGATATTCCTTTTGTTTTTTCTTCTAATGGAGATTCTTTTATTTTTCATGATAGAACGGTTAATTTAGGTAAAAAAGAAATAGAAATACCTTTGGATAAATTCCCGTCTCCGCAGGAATTATGGGAAAAATACAAAAAATACAAACAACTGGAAGACTGCGAAACAGAGAAAATATATACACAGGCTTACCATAAAGATATAGCAAGTAATAAAGAGCCGAGATACTATCAAAGAATTGCTATAAATCGTGCGGTTGAAGCTATTGCTAAAGGACAAGACAGGGTTTTGCTTGTAATGGCAACAGGAACAGGTAAAACTTATACGGCATTTCAAATTATCTGGCGTTTATGGAAGGCTAAAAAGAAAAAACGTATCCTGTTTTTAGCTGATAGAAATATTTTAATTGACCAAACAAAAACCCAAGATTTTGCACCATTTGGCGATAAAATGACGAAAATTACAAAACGCCATATTGATAAATCCTATGAAATCTATTTGGCTCTGTATCAAGGAATTACAGGAAATAATGAAGATAAAGATGCATATAAAGAATTTTCCAGAGATTTCTTTGATTTAATTGTCATTGATGAATGTCATAGAGGAAGTGCAAAAGATGACTCAAGCTGGCGTGAAATTCTGGACTATTTTTCTTCAGCGACACAGCTTGGGCTGACTGCAACACCAAAAGAAACAAAAGAAGTTTCAAATATCGAATATTTTGGCGAACCTATTTATACATATTCTTTGAAACAGGGTATTGAGGATGGTTTTCTTGCTCCTTATAAAGTTATAAGACCTTTAATTAATATTGACTTAGACGGTTTAAAACTTAGAGAGGGCACCATTGATAAGTATGGGAATGAAGTTCCAGATGAAGAATTTAATGTCAAAGATTATGATAAACGAATTGTTGTAGATGAAAGAACAGAACTTGTCGCAAAAAGAATAACTCAATACTTAAAGAATAACAACAGATTTGATAAAACAATCGTTTTTTGTACCGATATTGACCATGCAAGCAGAATGAGACAGGCTTTAGTAAATGAAAATTCTGATTTAGTCAGCAAAAATCCCAAATATGTAATGCAGATTACCGGCGATAATGATGAAGGGAAAAAAGAGCTGGACAATTTTATTGATCCGGAGGTTACATATCCCGTTATTGCAACCACATCAAAACTGATGACAACGGGAGTTGATGCAAAAACCTGTAAACTGATTGTCTTAGACAGTAATATAAATTCAATGACCGAATTTAAGCAGATAATAGGGCGAGGTACAAGACTTAGACCCGATTATAATAAATGGTATTTTACAATCCTTGATTTTCGGGGTGTTACAAGGCTCTTTGAAGATAAAGAATTTGACGGTGAACCGGTTCAGGTAAAAGAAATCAACGAAAATGAAGATATTCCTAAAGAGGAACAAACGAAAGAAGAAGTTGAAATTTTGATTGATGAACTTCCCGAAGACGAAACAGTTGTAGAAATTCCGCCTGATATTGATATCACTGATATTGAAAAGCCCTCAAGAAAGTTTTATGTTAACGGAATTGAAGTCGTTCAAGTCGGCGAAAGAGTTCAATATTACGGCAATGACGGTAAATTAATTACGGAAAGTTTAACTGATTATACAAAGAGAAATTTAAAAGAACAGTTTTCTTCCCTTGACGATTTTATTAAAAAATGGTCAGAAGCGGATAAAAAATCAGCAATTATAGAAGAATTAGCGGAACATGGAATTTTACTTGATGAACTAAGGCAAGAAGTTAAACAAAAAACAGGTAAAGATTTGAGCGTATTTGACTTAATATGCCATGTGACATTCGATACCCCGCCATTGTCACGTAAAGAAAGAGCAGAAAAAGTTAAGAAAAGAAACTATTTCGGCAAATATTCGGAAAAAGCCCGTAAAGTCTTAAATGCCTTGATTGATAAATTTGCAGATGCAGGAATTGAGGAAATTGAAAATAGAGAAATTTTGTATTTTCAACCGTTTGATGAAATAGGAACACCTGTTGAGATAATAAAAGAGTTTGGCGGAAAGGCTAAGTATGAAGAAGCAATAAAAGAACTTGAAAAAGAACTCTTTAATGACAACGAGGTGGCTTGATGCATTGGGATTGGATTTTGAAATTGGATTGGAATATTATTTGCTCTGCGGTAACAGCAATCTCTACTTTTTTAATGATGGCAGCTACTGGTTTTATGGCTGTTGCAGCTTGGAGAGCTTTAAATACATGGAAAAATGAGCAAAAAAGACGAAAACTTGTCAATTTATTAGAAACATTAAATGCATATATACAAGATTTACAATATTATGAATTAGAATCAACGGTATTTTCTAAACACACAAGACAGTCCTATCAAGAAAATCTAAACGATAATGAATTAATTGAGAAACAAGCAAATTATATTGATATGGAAATAGCCGAAGGTTTTGGTAGTTGCATATTAAGCCTAAAAAATTGGTTAATTGATGTTCCAAAACAAAATGAGATATTAAATAAAATAAATATAAACATTCAAGAATATAGAATAAAAATATTTACTTACGTAGAGTTAAAAATAAAATTTTTTATTGAAAAAAATAAAAAAGAAAATATTTTATATGGAACTAACGATGGGTTCTTAGAACAAATATATGAAAGAAAAACAGATTTAGAAAAAACAAGAAATTTGTTATTAAAACAAATAGAAGAGTTAAAAGAAATAAACAATAAACTTTTAAACTAGAGGATAACTAAATGCCAAATATATCAAGTGTAATAAAAGCTATACAGGACATAATGAGAAAGGACACCGGTGTTGACGGAGATGCACAAAGGCTTTCCCAGATAGTATGGATGCTGTTTTTAAAAATCTTTGCCGATAAAGAAGCCGAAGCAGAGATTATGAAAGATGATTACAAATCTCCGCTTGACGATGAATACCGCTGGCAGAACTGGGCTGAAAACGACGAAGGAATGACAGGTGATGAATTGATTGATTTTGTCAATAATAAACTCTTTCCTTATTTGCAAAACCTTGAAAACGACTCTAACCAGCAGGCATTAATTATAAGAAACATTTTTCAAGATACTTATAACTACATGAAATCAGGCACACTGCTCAGACAGGTCATCAATAAGATTAATGAAATCGACTTTAATTCAAGCGAAGACAGACATCTTTTTAATGATATTTATGAGCAGCTTTTGCAAAGTCTTCAATCAGCAGGCAATGCTGGAGAATATTACACGCCAAGAGCTGTAACCCAATTTATTGTTGATATGGTTAATCCTCAACTTGGAGAAAAAGTTCTTGACCCTGCTTGCGGTACGGGCGGATTTTTGACCTGTGCGATTGAACACTTGAAAAAACAAACCGATACTACAAGAGAAGGTGAAATTTTAAATAACTCTATATTCGGGATAGAAAAGAAACCTCTTCCGCACCAATTATGCACAACAAATATGATTTTGCATGGAATTGATACTCCAATAAATATCAAAAGGGATAATACTTTATCAAAACCGATTAATAATATTTCACCCGCAGACAGAGTCGATTGTATTGTTACAAACCCACCATTTGGCGAGATTGTTAACTTTTCATTGCGTTAAGGATCAGGTCTTTGTGAAAGAACAAGTCTAAAGATATTCTTAACATTTCTTCGGTTTTTGAATATCTCTTGGTTTTTCTGTTAAACCTAGCAAGATTATCCCTTATTGAACTATTGGAACTTTCTATTAAATGAGTTTCACT
>CALUPO010000015.1 GCA_944322675.1 Candidatus Gastranaerophilales bacterium
TTGCGGTTAACATAGTTAGACGCAAGGTTGATGCTGACATACCCATTTTTCGTTCCCCTTTTTTACTTTCCTAACCTATTATTTTATTTTTTTAATTATTTATATATTAATATTCTATTGAGATATTTTCATGGTAAGGTTAATATTTTATTTATATACCATAATTCTTTTTTATTGATTAGAAAATTATACATTCCCTTTATTCCTCTATATATTGTATCCTTGATTTTGTTATCGGTAATTTTTGCTACAACTTTAATATTTTTCTGATAAAATTGATATGAATTTCAAATACGAAAATTTACAAGGATTTTCAGGTTAACATTTCTTAATATTTTATTAAGTTATTATTCTAAGTCACCATACATATCTTACATTCATACTAAAAAAAGGAGAGGAAAAATAAAAAAAAATAAACAAAGTTGCCCCGTCCGGAGGACATTAAATTTCGTATGGGGGGATATGGGGGGAGGCTTTGCCTCCCCCCATAAATACTAATTCCCGCCGTAGGAAAGACGCCCGAATGAAATGAGGGCGGATACCTCAGGCGGAAAAAAAGCCAAAACCGACAACACGAAGTGCGACAGGCGAAGTGCTTTGAGCTTGAAGGAAATTCAAGAGAGTGATAATTGTTCGTGCCTGCGTATGGGTTACATTTGTTGACTTTTTCCTACAATTGTTTAATTCTTTAAAAAAAAATAAACAAAATAACCCCGTCCGGAGGACATTAAATTAATTAATTTTTGAAGTTTAACAATTTTGACACCCTCACCCCAACCCTCTCCCTTTAGGGAGAGGGAGATAGGAAAAGATCTTTCCCCCCCTAAAAAAAGAAAGCGGAAAATAAAAAAGTTGTAGAATGAGAGCAACAATGGCAACCCATACGCAGGTTTGAGTAATAGTTTTTAAATAATAATAAAAATATAAAGCCTTTCAGGCGGAGACACTACCCCACCCGAAGGACGTTAACTTTCGTGTGGGGGGATATGGGGGGAGGCTTTGCCTCCCCCCATAAATTACTAATTCCCGCCGTAGGAAAGACGCCCGAATGAAATGAGGGCGGATACCTCAGGCGGAAAAAAGCCAAAACCGACAGCACGAAGTGCGATAGGAGAAGTTAAACAGAGTAACCCCGTCCGGAGGACGTTAAAATAATTTTAAACTTAATAATTTTGTCACCCTCACCCCAGCCCTCTCCCTTTAGAAAAAGTGAGAATAAAGAAGTTGGAGAATGAGGGCAACAATAGCAACCCATACGCAGGTTTGAGTAATAGTTTTTAAATAATAATAAAAATATAAAGCCTTTCAGGCGGAGGCACTTTGTGTGGACAAAGTGCCCAAAACCGTAACCCGACTTGTCACTCACATTCTCACTAAACTCAACTAAAGCAGCCTTAACTCGTGCTTCGCACTCAAACAAAAGGCTGCCTGTTGTTGTTTCGTTAAGTGATAATTGTTCGTGCCTGCGTATGGGTTACATTTATTGACTTTATTCTACAATTGTTTAATAAGTCTTGAAAAAGACAAGTGTTGAAATAAACCAAATGTTGTTGAGTATAATTAAAATATACAACCCATACGCAGGTTTGAGTAATAGTCACAGACGAAACAGTGTCAAAGCCTCCTTTTGTTTGAGTGCACGAAGTGCACGAGTTAAGGAGGCTCAAGTTGAGTCGTGTGAATATACGAAAACCAAGTGGGTTGGGGTTTTGTGCAGCTTTTACGCAAAAGCTGCCCCATCCGGAGGACGTTAAATTAATTTTAAATAATTCTTAAAAAATAATTGTTCGTGCCTGCGTATGGGTTACATTTATTAACTTTATTCTACAACTGTTTAATTCTTTAAAAAAATAAACAAAGTAACCCCGTCCGGAGGACATTAAAATATTGTTGAATATACAAGTATTATAAAATTTTTCATATCCTAAATTTATAAGAGCATTTATACGATAGACTTATAACATATCCTTATGCTAAAAAAGTTATAGATTGGAGTCAAAAATCTAAAAATAAAACTTATCATCTAATACTAAGGAATAAGATGAAGGAAAAATACTAAAAATCACCTCAAAAATTATTTGAGATGATTCTTAATTATTATTAAAATTTCTTATTTAATTTTTATTGTATCCTTCAAGGGATTCTATAAATATATTTTTAACAACATCTCTTGTTGCATCAATTGGTGCAATACTCAATAATAAGTCAAGTGAAGGTGTATTAAAAGTTAAATCAACTATTTTATCAATATCACTTTCACAAAAACCTTCATCTTTGAGTTTTTGAGTTGCACCTAATTCAAATATCCATTTTTCAACAGCTTTTGCAGCTTTTTGTGCTTCATTTGTTTCTCCATTTAAATTTTCGACAATGGGAGATAATATATAAGCAAAAATATGCGGCTTACCTTGATATGCATATTTGATAACAGAAGGTAATAAAATAGCCAAACCTAAACCATGTGTTAGTTCAGGTTTCATTCCGCTCAACGGATGTTCTAATGCATGAGTTAAATGTAAAAGCCCATTATCAAAAGACATACCACCTAACATGGATGCATAAGTTAAAAAGTATCTTGCTTCCATATCATTTGGATTTTTAATTATTTTGGGAAGATATTTTGCTACTGTCTTTATAGTTTCATATGCAAGAGATATTGCAAGAGGTGAAGCAACTTTTGATGTAGCTGCTTCAACTGCATGATTTACTGCATCAAGTGACACAAATAATGTTTGTTTAGGACTTAAACCCTTCATTAATGCCGGATCGTCTATTGATGCGTATGGATATAAACAATCATAAGCTATTGCTGGTTTAAATTCTGTTTCAGGAATTGTTGCCACAGCAAATCTATTTGCTTCTGTTCCAGTTCCGTGTGTTAAATTGATTGCAATAATAGGAGCTGCAACTTGAGGTGTAAATTTAAAAGTATATAAATCACGTGCATTATATTGCGGATTCTTTATTAAACAAGCAACCGATTTAGCAGTATCAATAGGTGAACCACCTCCAATTCCAATAACAGCTTCAGCATTAAAGTCCTTAGCCATATTAAAAGCTTCATCTATATGACAAACAGTAGGATTTGGTGTCACTTTATCATAATTTATATAATCTATATTATTGTCTTCAAGTGCTTTTTTTATAACATCCCATGCACCTGTAGATTTATAGGCATTTTTTCCTGATATAACGATTATTTTATCAACTTTTTTTTCTTTTTTTAATGATTTTAATATATCATCAATTTTATTAACAGCACCAACACCAAAATATACATTTGTTTTTACTCGTAGTTCTTTAATTTCATTAATGTCAATATCATTTTCCCACATAATATTTTCACTCCTTTCATTTTTAGATTAAATATTTATTGCTTAATAACTTTTCTAATCTGTCGTAACAGCTCCACAAGCTGCCGTTTTGACTGTTTGTGCATATTTTTTTAAATATCCGTTTATTTTTTTATCCGGCTTTGCAGGTTTATTTTGACGCCTTTTAGCAAGTATGCTATCATTAACAATTAAATTTAAAGTCCTATTTGGTATATCGATTTCAATATCATCACCATCTTGAATATAGGCAATAATACCATCATTTGATGCTTCAGGACAAATATGACCTATGCATAATCCCCGCGTGCCGCCTGAAAATCTTCCATCGGTAATCAATGCAACTTTTGCTCCTAAACCTTTTCCAACAATTAGTGATGTTGGACTTAACATTTCTCTCATCCCGGGACCACCCTGAGGACCTTCATAACGTATAACTACCACATGACCTTCTTTAACTGTATTATTTGTAATTGCATTCACAGCATCTTCTTCACAATTAAAACATATAGCTTTACCTTTAAAAACTAAAGCTTCTTTATCAACACCTGATATTTTAACAACACTTCCTTTTTCTGAAATGTTACCATATAAAATAGCCAACCCCGGATTCGTTGTTAAAGGTTTATCAAAAGGATGTATAACACTATTATCAACATAACTATTGCTTGCAATATCGCTTATTTTTTTACCTTCAATATTTGTTGTATTATTGAAATATGGTGTTTTACCATATAAAGTTTTTATGGCTCCACTTACACCACCTGCTTTTTCAAAATCATGCATTGTAAGATTTGATGAAGGATCAAGTTTTATTATTTGTGGAATTTTGTAACTTAACTTGTCAAAATCATTCAAAGTTATGTTTATATTTGCAGTATTTGCTATTGCCAGCAAATGAAGAATAGAATTTGTTGACCCGCCAAGTGCAAGATCCATAATAATAGCATTTTGTAAACTTTCTTTTGTTATAATTTGGTTTGGTAATATTTGTTTTTGAACAAGCTCTACTATTTTTACACCTGATTCAAATGCAATTCTTTTTTTCTTTGCACTTGTAGCAGGGGCACTTGCACAACCTTCTAAACTTAATCCCATTGTTTCAGTTAGAACTGCAAGTGTATTTGCTGTATAAAGTCCCTGACATGAACCTATTGACGGACAACAGTTTTCTTCCATTTTATGTAACTGTTCTTCATTTATCTCACCTGATTGTAGTTTACCTATAGCTTCAAATGAACCTTTAATGAATGTTAAATGATGACCTTCACAATACCCGTCATCCATTGGACCGCCGGTTACAACAATTGATGGAATATTTAATCTTAATGCCGCCATAATAGCACCAGGTGTTATTTTATCACAGTTTGTTAGCAAAACAAGACCATCCAATTGATGGGCCTGTGCTACTGTTTCAATACAATCAGCAATTAAATCACGTGATGGAAGAGAATATTTCATGCCGCTATGACCCATTGATATACCATCACAAACAGCTGGAATTCCAAAAATAAAAGACTGCCCTCCTCCTGTATGTATTCCTTTTTCAATTTGACGTTCAAGATCTCGTAAACCTACATGACCGGGCACTAAATCTGAAAAAGAACTTGCTATACCAATAAATGGACGTTTTATTGAACTTTTTGTTATTCCCGTTGAATATAATAACGCTCTATGTGGGGCTTTGGATATTCCTTCTTTTATTTCATCACTTCTCATAATTCATCCTTTTAATTTTTAGTATTTATGATAATTTTATTTTACAATATTTTTTCTTATTTTGGCGGTTTATTACAAAATATTAAGTGTAATATAAGTATTATCTTTTATTTTTTATTTTTTATTTTTTATTTTTTATTTTTTATTTTTCTTAAACTTAATGTATTCAATGTTAAAATTTTATCTTTATTTATAAAAGTATATATTTTATAACTTACCATAACTAATCTAAAGGTTAATAAAATATACATCCGGAGGTTGATATTTTTTTTTCAAGATAAATATAAAATAATTAATAAATGAGTTGTGAGGATATAAATAGACTTGGTTATTGAAGTTAAAGATAGTTTTTTTAATGTGGAAAAATTGGATTTAGTAACAAATCCCAACCGTGTGACGAAAGATAAGATATTATTAACAAAAGCTAATGCTTTAAGAATGGGGCATTTGTTTCGTGAGTCTATCGGATTTTATTTGAAAACTATATTCTTAAATCGAAATAATTCTGATGCTTATTTGGGTTTAAGTCTTTCATATAAAAATATAGGTGAATATGAAAAAGCTATTGAATGTTTAAATAAAGCACGTAAGTTAAGTCCTTTTGTAAGTGAAATTTATTATCAGCTTGGAGTTTGTTATAATATAATAGCAAGACCTGATTTAGCTGTTATAAATTTAAGAAAAGCCATTAAATTAAACAAAAAAAATTTAAATTATCAAATACAACTTGGAATATCACATGAGTTGATGGATGAGTATAAAATGGCTTTTTCTATTTATGAAAAAATAATAAAAGAAGAACCTTCGTTTTTGCTTGCTTACAATTACAAGGCAACTTTATTTCTCAATATAGGCAATTATGAATTATCCTCTAATTGTTTTTATCAAATTTTAAAACTTAATCCTGAATATTATAATGCTTATCTTGGCATAGCTATATGTTTTGATAGAATGGGTAAATTTTCAAAAGCATTGCGATTTTATAAAAAATATTTAAAATTAAAACCTAAATCAAATAATGTTTTTAGTGTGCATTCTCGAATTGAAATATTGAAATACAAAATGAAACCATTAAAGTGTAACAGGTTAACTTTGTTATAGTTATAATTCCTTGTTTGACAAATTATATTTTTTTGTAATAATACAAAAAAAAGGTTTTAAGGATAAGTTTGTATTTATGAGACAAGTTGATATTATTACAATAGGTGAATGTCTTCTTGAATTGTCAGCAAGTGAGACGTTATCTGAAACTTATGATTTTATAAAATATTTTGGTGGTGATGCATTATGTTCATCGGTATGTGCTTCACGTCTTGGCTCAAATGTAGGATTTATTACAAAAATTGGAAATGATTTTTTTGAAAAGTTTCTGTATAAAAAATTAAAAGATGAAAAATTGGATACATTATATGTAAAAACAGTAAATGCTATTAATGGTGTTTATTTCGTAGGCAAAGATGAGTGTTTTAAAAATGAAGTTCAATTTTATCGAAAAAAATCAGCAGCTTCTTATCTTTCTATTGATGATATTAATGAAGATTATTTTAAAGAAGCATCTGTATATTATGCAACAGGAACAACTCAGGCTCTTTCGGTTAATGCAAGAGAGGCTGTGTCACAGGGTTTTTTATTTGCTAAAAAAAATTCTTTAATATGTGCTTATGATCCAAATTTTAATCGCACATTATGGTCAGAAGCTGAAGCTAAGGATGCTTTTGACGAAATTATAAGCGATGTGGATATTTTATTTTTAAATATTGATAAAGATGTTAAAACAATATATAATATTGAATCTGTTGATTCGGTTATTAAGTATTTTTGGGATCAGGGTGTACAATCTGTAGTCATTAAGTCACTTGTTGATTCAGGATATTTTATAGGTTATAATAATGAAATATTATTTGTAAAATTTTTTGCAGCAACAAAAGATGCTTTTGGAGCAGGGGATGCTTTTAATGGTGCGTTTCTACATGCTATTAATAAAGGATTCAGTTATTATGAAGCAGGTAAGTTTGCTTCAATAGTTGCAGGCTTGCAAGCTCAAAAAAGTGGAGCTATAAAATCTATACCATTAAAAGAAGAAGTGTGTGAGTATTATGGATGTTGATTTAAGGAAAAAGGTTTTATTATCCGGATATTATGGAAGTAAAAATTTTGGGGATGAAGCTATTTTATATGTCCTTGTGCAAAAACTTAAAAATATTACAAGGAATATATGTGTCTTATCATCAGATCCAAAGTTTACATCAAGTGTTTATCTTGTTGATAGTGTTTATAAGTTTAATTTTTTTCAAATTTTAAAAGAAATTTTGAAAAATGATGTTTTAATTTCAGGTGGAGGAAGTCTTCTTCAGGATGCTACAAGTTTTAGAAGTTTATTATACTATTTATTTATTATTTTTATTTCTTTATTTTTAAAAAAAGAAGTTATAATTGTAGCTCAGGGTATAGGTCCTATAAATAATAGGTTTGGAAAATTTTTAACAAAGAAATTATTAAAAAAAGCAAAACTTGTAACTGTGCGAGATGATAAAAGTTATGAGCTTTTAAAAAGCTGGGGTATAAATTCTCAGAATATTAATGATCCTATGTTTGGTTTATCATTACCACAGAATACACCTATGAATAGAGTTGGTGTTCAACTAAGGAAATGGAAAACTATATCTTCTAAGTTTTTGAATGATCTTGCAAAATATATAAATAAGTATTTTGCTCATAAGGAAATATACATATATTCTCTTCAGGAAAATTTGGATATGCCTGTTTGTCAAGAGTTTGCTCAAATTTTGTTAAATATAAATCCTAAAATTAAACTTCAAATAGAACATAATTTAAATATTCCTGAGGTTATATCGAGTTTTCGAAATTTAGATTTTATGATATCAATGAGATTTCATGGTTGTTTACTTGCATTAAAGTATGGAATTAGAACATGTGCTTTAAGTTATGATGAAAAGGTTGAGGTGCTGGCTTCTAAGTTAGGTATTCCATGTATAGAGTTAAATAAAGATATGAATTATAATTTCGATAAAGCATTTAAAGATTTAATAAGCATTGATAAATGGCAGCTTTATAATAGGGTTGAAGCGATTGATTTTAAATTTAAACCTGTTGAAGATAGTTTAGAAATAATTACTAATAAAACTAATTTATAATTTATCTTGAAGAAAAATCTTAAAAATAATACTTGACTTTAAATTATTTCTTTAATAATATATTAAGTAAAGAAGGGCGTTTAGCTCAATTGGTAGAGCGTCTCCCTTACAAGGAGAGGGTTTGGGGTTCGAGTCCCTAAACGCCCACCACTTTCAAGGAGAGTTTAGGACTCTCTTTTTTTATTACTTTGTTTTTTGGAATTAAAAATTTTAAGACAAATTATAAAAGATATAAAAAATACTTTATGGTGTTGGTTTTAGAAATTTAAGTTTTTCTAATTAATCTTTTTTAATGTTTAATTTGTTTTAGGTTTTTACAAATTTGGGGTGAAATTTGTTATCATATAACTAATTTTATATTTTATAAAGTAACATTTGAGTGGAAATAAAACGAAAGATAAATAAAATATTTATTGTGTTAAATAAGAGGATATAATAAAATTATCGGATTGGTTGATTGTGATGCTTTTTTTGTTTCCTGTGAAAAGACAAGATATCCTGATTTGAATGGTAAAGCTGTGTGTGTATTAAGCAATAATGATGGCTGTGTTATTGCACGTTCAAAGGAAGCAAAAAAACTGGGTATTAAAATGGGGGAGCCGTTTTTTCTTGCACAAAAAGAGTATCCTCAGGTTGTTTTTATTTCATCTGATATTGATTTTTATGAAAAAATTTCAAAAGATGTTATGAATGTACTTAGTAAATATACAAATGTTATGGAAAAATATTCAATTGATGAAGCATTTGTTGACCTTACTGGTTTAAGAGGATTTTATCATAAAAGCTATGAAAAAATAGCTGAAATGATACGAGAAGATGTTTATCGGGAACTTCAAATTCCTGTTTCGATTGGAATAAGTGAAACTAAAACTTTGGCAAAGCTTGCGTGTGAAAAAGCAAAATTAAAAGATAGTGGTGTTTACTCTATAAAGGCAAAAAATATATTAAAAGAAGTTGAAAATGTTGATATAGCAGAAATATGGGGAATAGGTAAAAATACTGCTTCGTTTTTAAATAAACTTGGAATATATAAAGTTTATGAGTTTTTAAGTTTATCTGATTGTTTTTTAAGAAAATATTTTAATAAACGTATTATTGAAATAAAAGAAGAATTAAAAGGTAATATTATATATAAAGTTACCAATTTAATGAAAATACCAAAATCAATACAAAAAACATGTTCTTTTTCTCAATTTACCTGTGATATAAATTATATAAAGAATTGTTTGAATTTTCATATTCATAGGGCTTGCCGAAAATTAAGAGAGTTAAATATGTTAACTTGTATAGTTACGCTTGTGTTAAAAACAAAAGATTATAGTCTTATTAAGAAAAAATATTACCTTGAAAGTGAAACTGACTGGGAGTTTCATATTTCAAATAAGATAATTCAACTATTAAATGAAACTTATGATAAAAATATTCTATACCGAAGCTGTGGTGTTATATTGTCAGGTTTAAAGTCAAACACTTCAAGACAGCTTTCTCTTTTTACTTTAAAAGAAGATATAGATAAGATAGAAAGACTTGAAAATTCTCTTGATGCTTTAAATTTAAAGTTTGGAAAGTACATTTTAAAACCAGGGTTTATGTATACAAATATACAAAATAAAAATTTTTTAAGAATAAAATAAAAGTGTCTTAAAAAGATTAAGACACATATAAGATGTGGAAAGTCATATTCGACTAGTTAATATGTATAATAAGAATTATATCCACTATGGTACTTGACATTAGTTTTTTATTTTGTACTATTATTTATGAAAATTCAACATAAAAGAGCGTACAACAATACCTCCTATGTTTGTATAATAAGATTATATATTTATTTAAACCTTAATTATATGTAACAACAAAAATATAATAGTACAAATGTTAAAATTTTTCAAGTACATTTGTGCAATTAAAAAAATATGGTTGAAAGAATGTTTGGAAAGCGTTTAAAAATTGTAAGAAATGAGCTTAAAAAAAGCCAAATAGAGATGGCTGAAGCTTTAAATATTTCAGTTAAAGGTTATTGGAATTATGAAAATGGAGAACGTGAACCAAAATTAGAAATATTAAAAAGACTTGTTGAAAAATTTAATATTAACGCATATTGGCTTTTAACCGGTAAAAGTGAGAATATTTTCAATAATATAAGTAATCTTTTTTATGATGAAAATGTTGATAAAAATAAATTTTTAAACATTGATAAAGCTTATAAAAATTTTGGTAAAAGGTTAACTTTCATTCAGGATTATAATAGATATACGGATTCTAAAATGGCTGAAATTTTGCAAATAAATCATACTTCTTATTTAGATATAAAACTTTGCAAAAAGGAGCCTAATATTAAATTGCTTAATAATTTAAAAAAAAGTTTCAATGTTGATATGAATTGGCTTTTATATGGTGAAGATGGATATGAATTTGGTAAAGAAAATGAGTTTAATTATCCGGAATTAACTTCAAATGAAATTATGATTTTAAAAAAAATAGCTAATGAAAATGATAATGTATAAATTTTCATCTATCTTCTTTAAAAAGTAAATATAGCTTGTTTGTATTGGATTTTATGTCGTTGTGTATTTTTTTGAAGTTTTTTTCATTATTATATTGAAATAATATTAAAATGATTATTAAAATCAACAATAATAATCCGTTACGATTAATTTTTTCAAGCAAAAAGCTTTTCATTTCGCTAAATAATTCACTATTCAATTCTTATAATCCTTTCATACTTAATATATATAAAGCTATAAAAAATGATTTTATATATATTTTCCATTAAAAATATTGTTTTTTAAATATAATAAATTGTATATTACCCATATAGGCAATATGCTAAAACGAATATAAAAATCTTTAAAAATATAATTTATTTGCAATTTTGCAATACTAAAAAAAATTGTACATAATTTTTAAATTTCGGTATAATATTTTTATGATAAAAAAAATACTATTAATAATTTTTATACTTTTATCTTTAACTATAAACAGAATATATGCAGCTGATAGTAATATAAAATTAACGGATTTAATTTATGATAATTCAAGTAAGATAATTTTTTTACAAGCATATAATACACTTGAAGATGTTAAAAAATTAAATGTTGAAAGTAAAAGTCTTGATAATCCTAAAAGAACTTTTTTTGATATTAACAATGCCATATTGACAGGCGGAAGTATTGTCTATAACTTTAAAAATTCGCCTGTTGAAAAGGTAATATTAGCTCAAAATAATGTAAATCCTAATGTGGTTAGGTTAACTTTTTACCATAATGATAATATAGATTTATCAAAAGTTGAGCTTTTAAAACTAAAAAATGGACTTATATTTAAACTTGATAGCATAAATATTCCAGATACTTCTTTACATCGTTCTTTTCGTGAAGAAAAAAGTTTGTCATCTGATTTTATTGAAAAGTTGACATTTTTAAAACAAATTTCAAATAATAAAGTTAATAATGAAACTCAGAATAAAACTACGACTTCATTAATAAATAATCCGGAAGGCAATGTTAAACAAACTGGCGAGGATGTTTTAAGTTCTATTTTTATACCGGATGATACAAAGAGACTTAGAAGCAAATCTTATATTCAAAAACTTTCGGTTAGAAATGGTAATATTTTGCTAAATGGAATTGGAAATATCACAGTTGAAAAACCAATAATATTATCAAATCCATCAAGAATAGCTTTTGACCTGGCAAATGCGGTTGTTGCAAAAGATTTAAAGAATAAAACTTTTAATATTTCTGAAAATGAGAAAGTTGTAATATCGCAATTTGAGCCCACAAAAGTTCGTGTTGTGGTTTATACTGATAAGGTAAATGAATACACAAGCGTTTTTTCGTTTGATTTACAAAGTTTACTTATTGTCAATAAAAATAGAATTTCAAATGTAAAACTTTCTGAGCACATATCCAAATTAAAATCCTTTACAATTTCAGATTATAATGTTGAAGATAAAAATTTGACATTTGAGTTTAATAATCCTTGTGTATTTTCATATATTCGAAATGATAATAATGTTGAATTTATAATATACAACGGAAGTTTTTCAGATTTGACGAAAATAAAAACGACTTTATCTAATTCTTATGAAAATTCAAAAGTTGAATCTTATGGTCGTTCAATTATTAAAATAACAATTAATATAAATAAAAATAATAAAACAGAATTTTTTGAAACAACAAATGGTAAAAAAGCTGTCATTTTAATAAAGAATCCAATGATGAAAACCAAGCCGATTAATATTGGAAAAGATGATGATAATAATTTTGTTATTCCAGAAAATGTGGATAAAAAATTGATAGTACTTGATGCCGGTCATGGTGGAAGTGATGTCGGTGCAACAAGAAATGGCATTTATGAAAAGGATATAAATTTAGATGTAACAAATCGCTTAGCTAGAATGCTTACAAAAAAAGGATTTAAGATTGTTTTGACACGTAAAGAAGATGAAACAGTTTCACTTCAGGAACGTGTCGAAGTTTCAAATGCAAAACGACCTGTTTTGTTTATGAGTGTTCATGTTAATGCAAGTGTAAATGAAGCAGTGAGTGGAGTCGAAACTCATTATTGGAAAGATAATAGTGTTGATTATGCAAATGTTGTTCAAAAACATCTTTCAACTATTGATTCACCTGCTCGTGGTGTTGTAAAGTCGAAATTTTATGTAATTAATCATACTGAAGCTCCTGCTGTTCTTGTTGAAATTGGTTTTATATCAAATACTCAGGAACGAAATGAATTAATAAGTGATAAGCGTAAAGAACAAACAGCTAAAGTTTTAGCCGATGCTATAGTGGAGTATTTAAAAACAGTAAAATGATAGAAAAATATAAATCAATAGGGATATATGACTCGGGTTTGGGTGGTTTGAGTGTATTTAAAGAACTTTTTAGCAAATTAAAAAATGAAAATTATATTTATTTTGGTGATACAAAAAATTTACCCTATGGAGATAAAAAAGAAGATGAATTGCTAAAAATAGCTACAAATATTTTTAATATTTTTGAAAGAATGAATGTTAAAGCTGTTGTTATGGCTTGTAATACTACAAGTGCTGTTGTATATGATAAAATTAAAGATAAATATGACTTTAAAATTTATCCTATAATTCAAAATTTTGCAAAATATATTGCTTCTCAAAATTATGAACGTCTTGGTGTTTTTGCAACAAGTTCAACAATCAATTCTCATGCTTATTTAAAATATATAAAATTATACAAAAATAATATAAGTATTTTTGAGCATGCTTGCCCGAATTGGGTAAAAATAGTTGAAGAAAATAGTTTTGATGATGAAATTAATCAAAATATAATAAAAAAAGATTTAGAGGAATTGTTGAAATTTAGACCTCAAAAAATTATTCTAGGTTGTACGCATTATCCATTTTTACTTGATAATTTATCAAAATATGTGCAAAGAGATATGTTTATAGATCCTGCAAGATGTTTTGCTAAAGAAATAATAAATGATTTGGCAAAACATGATTTAATAAATGAACAAGAAAAAGGGAAGATAACTTGTTATGTAAGTTCAAATCCAAAATCTTTTTCAAAAAATTCAAAGATATTTTTTGATTTTGATTTAAACCCAATGCTATTAAATGAAAAGGAATATTTTGTAAACATATAGTCAAAAAAATATATTTATGTTATTTTTAAAATGAGAAGAATTAATTGAAAGGTAAAGCATGATTTCAGTAAACGATTTAAAAACCGGTTTGACAATTGAAATAGAAGGTGTTTTATGGAGTGTAATCGAGTTTTTACATGTAAAACCCGGAAAAGGTGCAGCATTTGTACGAACAAAATTAAAAAACGTAGAAACAGGACAAGTTGTTGAAAAAACATTCCGTGCCGGTGAAAAAGTTGCAAAAGCTATGTTGGATAGACGCATAATGCAATATTTGTATAAAGAAGGTTCAGATTATATAATGATGGATAATCAATCATATGAACAGTTAAGTGTTCCTGAAAAAGAAATAGGTGATGGAATAAAATACTTAAAGGAAAATATGGAAGTATCCGTTTTGTTGCATGAAGGCAAAATTATAGGTGTAGATATTCCAAACCATGTTGAATTGGAAGTTGCTGATTGTCCACCATCTGAAAAAGGAAATACCTCTCAAGGTGGAACAAAACCTGCAACATTAGAAACAGGTGCTGTTGTAAACGTTCCTTTCTTTATTTCAATAGGTGATAAAATTCGTGTCGATACCCGCACAAACGAATATTTAGATAGAGTATAGGTGATAAAAAATGCAATTTGATTTTGAATATATAGAAAAACTTGTAAAATTAGTTTCAGATAGTGAATTATCTGAACTTGTTTTAGAGGATAGTGAACAAGCTATTGTATTAAAGAAAAACGAAAATCAGGTTATAAGTCAAGTTGTGCCTGCTTCAAATATGGCTCAAATGCAATTGCCTTATGCTGCTTCGATTCAAAGCGGTTCAAACAATACACAAACAACTATTGAAATAAAAGAAGATGAAGTTAAGGAAAAACCAAAAGGAAAGCCAATTACTTCACCAATGGTTGGAACTTTTTATAAAGCACCATCACCTGATGCTTCTCCATTTGTTACAGTTGGCGATATGGTAGCAACAGGTCAGGTTGTTTGTATTATTGAAGCTATGAAAATGATGAACGAAATTGAAGCTGAAGTTTCAGGACGTGTTGTCGAAGTATGTGTTGCAGATGGGCAAAGCGTCGAATACGGACAAGTTTTAATGTATGTAGAATAAAAATTAAAAATGCACTATAATTTATTATAGTGCATTTTTATTATTTATTTTTGAGGGATAAGAGTTAAAAGAAAATGATAAAAAAAGTTTTAATTGCAAATAGAGGCGAAATTGCACTTAGAGTTATACGTGCAGCAAAAGAACTTGGTATAAAAACAGTAGCTGTTTATTCTCAAGGTGATAGTGAATCACTTCATGTTACTTTAGCTGATGAAGCCTATTGTATTGGGCCAAACCAAAGTTCAAAAAGTTATTTAAACATCCCAGCTCTTATTTCAACAGCATTAATGAGTGGAGCGGATGCTATACATCCGGGTTACGGGTTTTTATCGGAACGTGCTGATTTTGTTGATATTTGTAATGACCATAATATAAAATTTATAGGACCATCTGCAAGTGCTATGAGGCAAATGGGTGATAAAGCAACAGCTCGTAAAACTATGGTTGCAAATGATGTGCCTGTAACTCCGGGGACTGATTTAGTTGAAAATATAGATGATGCTATTTTATTTGCTCAAAAAACAGGATATCCTATAATCGTGAAAGCAACTGCAGGCGGTGGCGGAAAAGGAATGAGAATAGCAAACAGCAATGAAGAATTGAAAGAAGCTATATCTTTATGCCAGCTTGAAGCTAAAAATGCATTTGGTAACTCTGGAGTTTATTTAGAAAAATATCTTATAAATCCCCGTCATATTGAGGTTCAAATAATTGCAGATAGTTTTGGCAATGTTGTTCATTTAGGAGAGCGTGATTGTTCAATACAAAGACGTCATCAAAAACTTATTGAAGAAGCACCATCTTGTGCTATTGATGAATCTTTACGTAAGAAAATGGGTGAGGCGGCTCGTCGTGCTGCAAAAGCTATAAATTATGAAGGTGCTGGAACTTGTGAGTTTTTGCTTGATGAAAAAAATAATTGGTATTTTATGGAGATGAATACTCGTATTCAAGTTGAACATTGTGTTACTGAAATGGTTACGGGTGTTGATTTAGTGAAAGAACAACTTCTTGTTGCTTCAGGCAAAAAATTGTCTTTCACTCAAGAAGATATAAGTATAAAAGGTGCTGCTATTGAGTGCCGAATTAATGCAGAAAATCCTGATAAAAATTTTATGCCATGTCCCGGTAAAATCGAAGGATATATTGCTCCCGGTGGTTTTGGAGTGAGAGTTGATTCACATTCTTATACTGGTTATTCTATTCCACCATATTATGATTCTATGATTGGAAAACTTATTTGTTGGGGTAAAAATCGTGAAGATGCAAGAAAACGTATGCTTCGTGCTTTGGATGAGTTTGTAATAACAGGAGTTAAAACAACTATTCCTTATCATAAAAAAGTTTTAAATCATGATGTTTTTATTTCAGGTAATTTTAACACGGGCTTTATTGAACAATATATGAATAATCAAGAAGATAGTTTAGATAAAGTTCCAAGTGGTGTTTAAATTAAAATGGAAGATTTAAATACAGCAAATAAAGAAAAGAAAATTTTAATAATTCGTTTTGGTGCTATTGGCGATGTTGTCCATAGCACTATTATTTCTACTGCCATTAAAAATAAATATCCTCAATATAAAATACATTTTTTGACTTTACCTTATATAAAAGAAATGTTAAAAAATGATTTTAATTTTGAAAAAATATTTGAATTCGATGATAGTAAAAAAAATAATTTATTATATTTATATAAATTAGGCATAAAATTGAAAAAAGAAAAATATGATGTTATTTTTAATCTAACCAATGCTTTTAGAACAAATTTTATATCTTATATAGCTAATCCAAAAAATGTTATTAAAAGGAGTAAGAAACGAACAATTGCATTGGATGCTTTTTTTAATGCTGCTTTAAAGTTTGATAATACTTTAGAATATCCTTCAAATTTGTCAATTGAAGCAGGTCAAGTTGAAAAAGATAATATATTAGAAATGCTTAATGTAATAAAACAACCAATTATTGTTTTTAATCCGGGCGGTGAAAATGACAACATTCGGCAAGGTCGTATTTGGCCTTTTGAATATTGGGTTGAACTTGGAAATAGACTTTATGAAAGTTTAAATGCTGCAATTATTATTTCCGGGTCAAAGAATGAAGAAGTTGAACATCAAAAATATAAAGCTATAAAAAATGCCATGATTTTGTCCGGAAAGCTTAAATTGAATGAAACACTTGCTTTATTTTCTTTGGCGGATATAGTTGTCTCAGGTGATAGCGGTCCTTTACACATGGCATCTTCGCAAAATAGTGTTAAAACAGTTGCTCTTATGGGGTCAACTGCAAACATGTGTGAAGCTTATGGTGAAAATTGTTATAATATTTATCCTGACTATGATTGTGTCGGGTGTTTTGAGAAAAAATGTAAATATCTTCATAGAAGCAATGACAAATATTCACCTTGTATGAAAGCTATTTGTGTTGATAAAGTTTTTAATAAAATAAATGAGGTATTAAAAAAACATAATGTATAATCATGAAGTTATAAAACAAGCAGAAAAATTAATTGAACCATATATAAAACAAATTGAAGAAATTGAAACATATAACCAAAATAAGGTTTTAAATGCGTTTATTGAAAATAAAGTAAGTGCAACTGATTTTTCATATGTTTCAGGCTATGGGCACGATGATATGGGGCGTGAGAAGCTTGATAGAGTTTTTGCTTCTATATTTAAAACAGAAAAAGCAATAGTGAGAAACCATTTTGTATCAGGAACCCACGCTTTATCTTGCTGTTTGCTTGGAAATTTAAATTATGGTGACACACTTGTTTCTGTTGCTGGAAGCCCTTATGATACAATGGAAGAAGTTATTGGTAAGCGAGGAAATTCAAAAAATTCTTTGATTGCAAATGGGGTTAAATATTATGAAATACCGCTTTTTAACAATCAAACCGTTGATTATGATGCTTTAATAAATACAATAAATGAAAAAACGACAATGGTTTTAATCCAACGTTCTTGCGGTTATCAACTTCGTGAGTCGTTAAATATTGAAACAATAAAGAAAATAATATCAATTGTCAAAACAAAAAATCCCAATTGTATATGTTTTGTAGACAATTGTTATGGCGAGTTTGTTGAAAAAATGGAACCAACGGAAGTTGGTGCTGATATAATAGCGGGGTCGTTAATAAAAAACCCTGGGGGTGGCATTGTTGAAACGGGTGGATATATTGCAGGCAAAGAAGAATATGTCACAAATGCTTCAGAACGTTTGACGGCTCCCGGGATTGGAGAATATGGAGGCTCCATGCTTAATCAAAGTCGTTTGATTTATCAAGGAATATTTATGTCTCCAATGATTGTTGCAAATGCATTAAAAGGTGCAATTCTTGCTTCTTGTGTTTTTGAAAATATAGGTTTTGAATCGTATCCAAAATATAATGAAGCAAGAACGGATATTATTCAAAAAGTGAAATTTGGAGAAGAAGAACCTTTAAGACATTTTTGTGAAACAATTCAGCATTATTCACCAATTGATTCTTATGTTACTCCAATGCCTGATGATGTTCCAGGGTATGATAATAAGCTTATTATGGCAGGCGGGTCGTTTATTGAAGGGTCAACAATAGAATTGTCTGCGGATGGCCCATTAAGAGCTCCTTACGTTGCTTATATGCAAGGCGGGTTAAGTTATTCTCATGTTAAAATTGCTTTGGGCGGAATTTTAAAACGATTAAATGTGAAAAGTTGTGTGTGAAAATGGCAAGACAAAATAAAATAAAAACTTTAAAACTTAATAAATATATTGCTCAAAGCGGTTTATGTTCTCGTCGTAAAGCGGATGAGCTTATATTGTCAGGTGTTGTTTTTGTTAATGGTAAAAAAGTTGAAAACTTAGGTGTAGTTGTAACTTCAAAAGATAATGTTGTGGTTGATGGTAAAGTGATAAAACCTAATAATTTTGTTTATATCCGCTTTTATAAGCCCGCTGGGTATATTACAAGTTCAAATGACGAAAAAGGCAGAAAAACTATTTATGACATATTGCCCGAAGAAGTTAAAAATCTAAAGCCTGTTGGACGTTTGGATAAAGATTCATCAGGTTTGCTTATTATGACAAATGATGGTGATTTTATAAATGCTTTAACTCATCCTAAAATCAAAATACCAAAAGTTTATAAAGTTGTTGTTGAAGGTAAAATGACACGTCAAAAAGTGCTTGAGCTTGAAAATGGTATTGAAATTGAAAAAGGAAAAATAGCATACGCTCAAGTTGATTGTGTTGATGTGCTTGTTGATACAACCGTTTTACAAATCACTCTTTATCAAGGTTTAAATCGACAAATTCGCAAAATGTGTGAGTATGTCGGCCATAAGGTTGTTACTTTAAAAAGAATTAAACACGCAAATGTTGTTATTGATGGTTTAAAACGCGGAGCTTTTAAATATATTAATCAAAAACAAATTAAAGAAATAGAAGATTATATTAAAAAGCCTCTTAAATAGTATATTAAAAAATACTTAATATAGATGATATAATTGACCACTTATATGCGTTAAACTTAAGGTACTTAAGACATTTTTATTTAAAGGTGGAAAAACGCATAAGTGAAAAAGTTTAAATTTAGGTTACAAACAGTACTTGAATTAAAGTCTAAAATATTGGATGAAAAGTTGATTGAACTTTCTAAGATTCTTTCTCAAATTAAAGCTGAGGAGGATATTTTAAATGAGTTAGAAGAAAAACAAAATTCTTTAAATTTAGAAGTTTTAAGTCTTATTTCAAATTCTTCAAATATTAATATTGAACAAGTTGTAAATTTAAAAAATTATTTGCCAAAATTAGAAGATAAAATTAAATCACAAAGACAGCTTATTAATGATATGAAAAATGTGCTTGAGTTGAAGCAAGATGAAGTTAATGCTGCATATCGAGATAAAGAAATTTTAGAAAAGCTAAAAGATAAACAAAAAAATGCTTATTATAAAGAATTTGAAATAACTCAAAATAATGAACTTGATGATATTACAATATGTAGATATAGTTTTTCGTAAGTGAAAATATAATTAAGGAATGCATTTATTTATGGCAATGAATGATATTTTGAATTTAAATAACATATTAAAACCTCAAATTTCAAATGAGAATAATGTGAATAATATTTTTGATAGCACTTTTAAAACTAAAAAAGATAGTTTTACTACTAATATAAACTCTGATTTTTCAAATGTTTTTGAACGTGTTAGAAAAAATGAAATTCATTCAGATAAAAAAAATGATAAATTTCAAGATTATAAAAATAATGAATTTAATTATGAAAAGCATAGTTATGAAAATATAAATGATAACTTTGATAAAAATAAAAAAAACTTTCAAAAAAAATCAAATGTAAATGTTAAAAATGATACAAAAGAAAATGAATTGAATAGTGAAATTAAAGAATTAGATGAAAAAAAAGATAGTCATATTGATTTTAATCTTAAGACAAATGAAAAAGATATAAATGATAATGAAAAAAATAATGGTTTTGAAAATAATGAATCTAAAGATATAGTTACAAATGTTTTAAGCAATAATATTGATAATAAAGAAGAAAATAAAGAAAATAACTTAATTATTAATAATTTAAATGAAGATATATTAAATGAAGATGAAGGCATTAAGGTTGCAAATGAAAGTTATGTAAATCAAAGTTTTGATAGTAATAAAACTGAAGATACTACTAATAATGATGATGTGGCTAATTTGTCAAATGATAAGAATATAATTGATAAAAATATAGTTTATAAAGAAGCAGGTAATATAAAATCTGAAAATGGCAATTATAAAAATTATATTGAGCCTTTTAATAGTACTTATAAAATAAATAATAATAAGTATAATATAGAAAATAGTAAAAATATCCAAAATGAAATAAAACTTGAAGAAAGTTTAAGCATTGAGTCAATGAATGAAATGAATGATAATAATGTTGTTATTCAAAAAAATGGTTATATTTCTAAAACAGATGAGGTTAAAAGTTTAACTAATTTAGAAGAAAGTTCTCAAGCTATAAATAAGTTAAATATGTTAAGCAAAAATGTAGATTTAAAAGAACTTAATTTAAAAGTCAAGAATATAGAAAATTCGAATAATAATAGTTTAAAACAAGACACCAACCAAGGTTTTAGCCATTTATTGAATGAAACAAGTGCAAAATATAACTTTGAAAATTCAAATAATATAAGTTTTAATCAAAATATAAAAATAGATGCTAGTTCTCAAATAAATACAACAAATAAATTAAATGAAAATGTTAATGCAAATTTAATAAACAGAGACAATATTTTAAATCAAATATCAAATAAATTAGAAAATTTAAATGATTTTCAAAGTCGGGTTAATATTGTTTTGCGTCCTGAACATTTAGGACGTTTACAATTGGAAATAATAAGTGATAAAACAGGAGCAATAAGTGCAAATTTAATTGCAACAAATGAAGATGTTAAACAATTGCTTGAAAAAAGTATTAATGATTTAAAAAATACTTTAAATTCACATGGTGTAAATGTTAACAATATAAATATAAAAATTGAAAATACAAATCAAGCATCAAATAACGGTTTAAATTATAGCAATCAAAATAATGATGGTTTGAATAATAATTTTAACTTTAATGAAAATTCTAAAAATGGATTCAATGGTAATAATAAATTTCAAGATTTAGAACATGAGAAAATAATAAGTAACACTAAGAGTATAGATCATAATATTGATAATAAAATAACAGATGAAACACCACATATAAATGACAGATTAGTGGATTTAAAAGTGTAAGTAAATAAAAAGGAGGTATAATATGGCTTTAAACACAGAAATAATCAATTTGCAAAACCAGACAACAGCTATGCAAGCTCAACAAACAAAAACAACAGGTAGTGAACAGCAATATGATCAAGATATGTTTTTAAAGCTAATGTTAGAGCAATTAAAATATCAAGATCCGCTTGAACCCACAGGTAATACCGAATTTTTGCAACAACAGGCAATGTTCACTCAAGTAAGTGAGTTACAAAAGCTGAATAATGAAATTAGTGCAAATAACCAGCTTGTACAAGGTAGTCTTATGATAGATAAAGAAGTTGTTTTAACGGATCCTTCAAATTCATCAAAAGAAATAACAGGGATAGTAACATCTGTTGGCTATAATGGAACTGAAGCCACGATTGAAGTTAATGGAGAAAGTTATCCTTTATCGCTCGTTAAAGAAATAAATTCTATGAATTGGGAATATGTGCCGCCAAGTGATGAAAATAATACTAATGGAACAGAAGATAATAATGACAGCAACGATAACACTAATAATTCTGAAACAGAAGAAAAAGTATAAAATGAAAGAGTAATTATATATAATGGAGGAATGAATTTTTATGGCACAAGCATTTTTTACATCAATGGGTGGCATTAATGCAGCACAGTCACAAATTAATGTAATAGCAAACAATGTAGCAAACATTAATACAACAGGTTTTAAATCAAGTAATATGACATTTGCTGATGTTTATTATATAACCAATTCTTCAGGTAGTGCACCTACAAGAACATTAGGAGGTACAAATCCAAGACAGGTAGGTTTAGGAGTTCAGGTAAGTGCTATAAGTAAGAATTTTACTCCTGGTACGACGACAACAACCGGACGTAATACTGATATAAATATTCAAGGTAATGGTTTCTTTTGTGTGCAAAATAGTAATGGAGCAATAATGTATACAAGAGCCGGTAACTTTACATTTGATGCAAATGGAGTTCTTGTTGATCCAAATGGTAATAAAGTTATGGGAACAAATGTAATATTTGGAAGTCAGGGAAGTGATATACCGGTAAAAATACCTACATTAATAAAAACAGAAACAGTTCCAAATACAGAGGATATATTAACAAAGAATTTATCTGATTTAAATGGTGTTGATATAATAAAAGGGACTTTTACAATAACAGCGGATATGCGTCCTTCAGGCGGAGCAAGTGATGTTGTTGCTACAATAGATATATCAAATTGTAATGACTTAAATTCTATAATAACTGAGATAAATAATAGTTTAAATACAGCAGGTATACCATCTCAAGCATCAGTGGTTGATGGGAAAATTGTATTTACAAATGATACAACAAAGTGTGGGTCTTTAAGTTTTGGTTCGGGGACATCAAATTTTGTTTCAGTAGCTGATTTAGCTGGTGCACAACCTGCAGCCGATGGTTCATATTCTTCTCAGGTTTTGGACTATAAACAGCAAATTTCCATGCCTGATGTTGTTGCTGAAGCACAGGGACAAGAAGATGTTGCAATATATGAAAATGGAGCAGTTGAAGTTACCTATGCAAATGGTGATAAATTGACTGTTGTACTTGATGAAACTACTAATAAAAATATATTCAGATACACAACAGCTGATGGTATAATTATTGAAGGAAATGATGTAAAAATGAATCCTGATGTTTGTCAAGTTGAAAACTTGCAGATTCAATTAGCTAAGTTCACAAATCCTGATGGTCTTGTGCAAGTAGGTTCAAATTTATTTCAACAAAGTGCAAATTCAGGTTTACCTTATTATGGTTTTGCAGGTGTAAGCGGTCTTGGCAGTTTACAAACAGGAGCTTTGGAAGCTTCAAATGTTGATTTATCTGAACAATTTGCTAATATGATACAGGCACAAAGAGCTGTTGAAGCTAACAGTCGGGTATTTTCAACAACAAATGAAGTATTAAAAACACTTGTTTACATGGGACAATAAGTTTTGTATATTATTTTTGGACTTATATACAAGTTTACACAAAGCTGCCCTGTCCGGAAGACGTTAATATATTTTTAAATAATTTTAAAAAATCGTAAAACAAAGCTACATTAGAATCATCCACACCCCTGCCCTCACTCTTAAAAGGGAGAGAGGGGGAATAAAAAATTTGGTGAATGAGGTCAGCAATGGCAACCCATACGCAGGTTTTCGTATATTCACACGACTCAACTTGAGCCTCCTTAACTCGTGCACTATGTGCACTCAAACAAAAGGAGGCTTTGACAACGTTTCGTCTGTGACTATTACTCAAACCTGCGTATGGGTTGTATATTTTAATTATACTCAACAACATTTGGCTTATTTCAACACTTGTCTTTTTCAAGACTTTTTTCTCCTCTCCATTTAAGCGTGAGGGCAGGGTGTGGATTTAATGTCGAACCTTAACAAATTAATTAATTCAATGTCCTCCAGACAAAGAAACTTTGTGTAAAGTTGTATATAAGTCCCTTAATTATACTTTTTAATTCTAATTTTATATTATTATATTCGTTTTAATCGTTTTTCAAGTTTTTTATACCAGGGAAGTTTTTGTTTGAATAAAAAGTCATATCCATTTAAATGTCCGGCTTGTATTTGAGCCATTTGTTCGTTAAGTGCTGCTTCAAATTCTGATGAAAGTTTGGCTGTAAAGTATTTTCTATCTTTTAATTCATCGGGATCTTTTATTATGTATGGTTCCTTTACCTCAACTAAAACTTCAGGTTTATCCTCTCGAAGAAAAGTATAATTTACACACATAGGAATTAAATTTATTCCCCCTGTTTTTTGAACAACTTTTTGTGCTATATAAGTTAAGCCCGTTTGAAACTCAACAGGTCGAAAATTTGGAGGCTTTATTATACCTTGAGGAAATATCCACAATGTCTTATTTTTATCACGACTTAACTCAAGACTTGCATATTTTAAAGCCTTCATTGCACTTTGGGCTGATTTTTTATTAACAGGAAACGCACCAACTTTTGCAAGAATAGGAAAACGATTTAATTCCTCAATCATCATTATAAGTTTAGTTTTTAATACACGGTTACATATATTATATCCAACAATACCATCCCACCAGTTAGTATGAGGTGCATATATTATATTTGCATAATCAGTATCCCTTTTGTAATAGTTGTCAAGATTTTTTATTTTTAACGCAAAAAAACGATTCTCAAGCATATTATAAAAAAATAAATCAGCTATCAATCCCCAAAACTTATAGTGATGTGCCCGTCTAAACTTTTCATCTATATTTCTTAACTTTGTAGGAGGTATATCCTGATATAAATCGCAATCATAACCCATATTTGTCTTTTTCTCCGGAATTATTTATAAAAAATATAATTATATTATCGTTTCTCTTAAAATTATAGCATGAAATTTATTATTTATGGAACAGTAAGTGTTCCAATAAGTGTCTTATCTATTTTTTTATTTTTATTTAAATATATTTTTATTTTATTTTGAACAAAATTGTCATAATCTTCATTTTTAAATCCAATAAAATAAACTTCTCTTATTTTTATTTTCTTTGACATTTCATTGGCTTTCAAGGGTTTATTCGATTCACTTAGCAGTTTAAATGTCTTTTCTTTTTTTATTTTATCATTTGTTTCATATACAAGTGTTATATATAAATCATTATAATTTAAATTTGTATTATTCTTTATTTCAAAATCTATTACAACATATTTCACAGGATAAATTCTATATATTTTAGATTTTAAAATATTAACTGTAAAATCATTCTCAAGAATGTATTTGGTGTTAAGATTAAAATTTAGTCGTTTTAATTTCAATTCATATAATTCCATTTCTATACTATCATTGCGATAATATGCATCCATATGTAAATTTTCAAGTAATTTTTTATAAAGTTCAAAATTTATTATGGAATAATCAGATTTATAAACCTTTTCAAAATATTTTAAAGATTTTTTAGGATCTTGCTCAAAATATAATAACGCAAATTTATAATCTATCAAATTTGAATTATTTATTTGTGCAAGTTCATTCAATAATTCAATTGCTTCTTCAACTTGCCCATCCAATACATAATCATCACACAATGTCATGCCAACTTTATAATACATATTTTGAATTAATTTTGGCATTTCTTGAATATTAGGATAATAATGTTTTATTTTGTTATATATTTTATAACTTTTATAATATTCCTCATTATTATAATATGCATTCATAAGTGAGATATAAAACTTAATTTTGTTATTTATCAAATTATTTGACGTTTTAAAATTAAGATTTTCAATCAAATTTAATGCCTTATCATATTCTTTTTGTATAATATAACACTGTGCAAGTTCAAAATAAATATAACTTTTGTTTTTTTCTTTTTCTAAAGCTTCTAAATATTCATTTTGTGCAAGAACATAATATGATAATTTCATATAAATTCTTGCAAGTTCAACATTTAAAATATAATCTTTTGGTTTTTTTACTTTTAGTTTTTGTATTTTATAAGCTTCAACTGTCAAATAATCACTGCTATTCAAATATTCCTTTGACAAACTCGGGTCAAATTGTATAAAAAAATCGTGAAATAATAAAGGTATAAATGCAACGACATTTAATACAACAAATGTCATTAAAAATGTTCTTAAATATCCTTTTATTTTCCTATTCATCAAGTTCACTCACCATTATATTTTCAACATCCAAATTATTCTTAAGTTTATTATAAATATTTTTAACGGCATCCGGTGAATAAGTGTTAATTTTAACTATTATTTTTGAAGTATCATTTAAGTCCCTTTCATCTTTTTTGTGAGAAATTTCATATATTGAAGAAATTGTTTTCAAAATAATACTCTCAGTTTTTTTAACCATTTCATCCTTAACCATAACTATTGCTTTCACTTTTATTGCAGTTTTTATACTTTTGGGAAAAAATTTAAATTCCATAAATCTTATAACAACAAGAGTAAATAAAGCAAATATAGAACACATACCGCCAAGCAAATAAAATCCTGCCCCGCAAGCCATTCCCACACTTGCTGCAAGCCACAATGTTGCAGCCGTTGTTATTCCATAAATATTATTCCCCATTCTTAAAACAGTTCCACCGCCAATGAAACCAATCCCTGTAACAATCTGAGCGGCAATTCGTGCAGGATCTGCATTATATCTTGTCGTATCAACAGGAAAACCATATATTGATAATATTGTAAAAATACAAGCCCCCAAACTTACAAGGATATGAGTCCTAAGACCTGCAAATTTGTTTGTTACCTCTCGCTCAACCCCGATTATCGCCCCAAATAACATTGAAAATAAAACTTTTATTATAAATTCAATACTTATATTATAATCCATTTCCAAATTCTTTCCCCGATTTATTTTTTATATTATATCACACTTAATGTCTTTATTTCATAAGGTTTAAAGTTTATTATTCCATCTTTTATTATTTTTCTTGATTTATTTTTTATATCCTCTTCATAAATACAACACTTATCACTCATAAACAAATTATCTATTACCGTTTGATTTGAATGAGGTTTTGAATTGCACAATCTCATTGTTAAAATATTTTGTTTAATTTTTATATTTAAAACCTTAATGCTATCATTTTTTACATTAAAAAATTGTGTATTTTCAATATCCGAATGTAAACACACAATAGGGCGATAATAAGTATTTGTATTTTTATACATGTTATATACATCATCTTCAAAACATATAGCAAACTTTGCAACTACATCTTTTAGCATGTAGTTTTTATATGCCTTAAGAGGAGGGCCCGCACTTGTGCCGCGGGAGGGATTATCAGGATTTGATATTATACCGGTAGAACGCAACAAATTTAAAAACAAGCCTTCTTGATTTAATTGTGCACTATGAAGCCCGTAGGTTATAATCCCAACTCCATCAAAATAAATAAAGCGGTTAAAAGGAACTACATTTGTTTTTAATTCTACACCTTTTTTAGCCGGAATTTCATTATAAATATTATAATTTAAATCAATTTCTCGCTTTGTTATTCCAAGTAAATCCTCACAATATAATTCATTTTCTTTGTATGTATTTAACCTCAAACCAAATTCAAGCTTATGATTTTTACTTCGATTTTTAAATTGTATTTTAGCTTTAATTAATTTTGATTCCGTTTCTAAAATATAATCCACATTTATTGAAGTGTTATAACAACTTTTCGTCCTAAATTTGCTATTGCTATTTTTAGGAATTTTAATGTTATATTTTGCTTTTAAAGCACAAAAACAACTATTTTTAACTATTTTATATTTACTTAATACTGCATATATATTTTTATCATTTTTTAAAGGGCCAAAATTATAACTGTCACCAATATCCGCTGCATCACTAATAATAAACATATCTTCATATAATTTATTTTTTTGTTTATTTAAAATATTAATTTTTCCATTTAAAACTTCAATTCTTATATTCTCATTTTCTAAACTATTTTGAGTTATTTTTAAGTCATTTTTATTTGAAATATGATTTATGTCAATTTTATTAACAGAAAAAGGTTTAATATTTTTAACAGGAATTAAATAAGTATAAATATTTTTATAATCTTGCGTTAAAGGTACATCAGAAGAATTATAAAGTTTATTTAATGCAAACCCCTTTTCTTTTTTTTGTAAATAAAGTCCTTTTATTTTTTTATCAGTTTTTAGCTTAACACACCCTTGAAAATCATACTGCCCAAGATTAAAGACGGTTAATGAATTTCCAATATTTTCAAGCTTTGCTATTTGGGTATTTAAAATCCATTTTGCAATAGTTTGTGCTTTTTTATATCTCAAATATATTTCATCATTTACATTATCGATATTACACCCGTATAAACTATCATGAGCATGGTTTTTTATAGTTTCAATATATGCATATTTTAACTCATCTTCATATGTATTAAAGGAAAGTTTTAACAAATTCAAAAATGCTAAAAAAGGTTCACAAATTGTACTTAAAAGTTTTTGTGTTTTTGCATTTTGATATTTTAGATCATTTCTTGTTGAAAGCACTCCATCAAGCATGAATGTTGAGTCATTACTTCTAAATTCCTTGTCTTTATATTGTTTTAAATCTTCAGGATTCAAACTTTTAAAAACATCAAACAAAGTCAAACCGGTATTAAGTTTATATTTACCAATAAATTTATTAATATTACGTAATTCATAATTTACATCTTCGGGTATATTTAAATGGTCGCCTCCAAGCGGCAATAAAACAGGATATTTATCATTATCTTTAATTATTTTTTCTAATTCATTTTCAATTAATTGTGCTTTTTGCTTATAATCAATATCTAACATCAATTGATTTTGGAAATATCCTCGTTTCAAATTTAAAGTAACAATATTATTCCAACAAAAAAAAGAATCAATTTTTTCCTCAAGCCCTCGCCACAAAATTGCATAATTTATACCAAAATAAGATATAACATAAGGCAAAAATCTGCTATGACCGAATGAATCTGCTATGTAACAAATAAAATCCAAACATCCAAATTCATTTTTGGCAATATCAATTCCATATTCAAGATTTCTCAAGTAAAATTCTGGATTGACAAGAAAACTATCTGATGAAACATAATAAGGACCTATAAAAAGCTTCTTTTGATTTATAAGTTTTTTAACTTCATCCATTTTTTCTTTTCTAATTTCAAGATAATCCACAAGTGCTCTTATCTGACCGTCAAAATAAAATGAATCAAGTTTATTTGTTTTTAAAGCATTTAATATATTGTCAAAAACCTCAAGAAGCCGGAGACGAAAACTTTCATATTCCATATACCATTCTCTATCCCAATGGGTGTGAATATATGTATTAACTTCAAATATTTTTGTCTTTAAATCCATAATTTATCCTTTAAAATTATATTTGTTTTATTATAACAAGTTATACTTTTATTTACTATATTACATTTTAACATTCAGAATTTTAAATTAAAAAATAGGAATTTATATATCAATTTACACTAAGTTTTGTGTGAAGTTGTACATAAGTCCCAATATTTTTACGTCTTCCGGAAGAGAGCAACCGTCTTGTTTTTTCTCCCTCTCCCTTTAGCGTATGGGCGGGGGTGAGGGTGGCAAAATTGTCGAACTTCAACAAATTAATTAATTTAAGTCCTCCGGACGGGGCAGCTGTCTTGGATTTGCTCCACGCTCACAGAGTCTCACCTTTTGAGCTTCGCTCAAGTCGGCTCGTTCTGTTCGCTATCCGGATTCGCTTCACTCCATCCGTACGCAAATCCGCTTTTACGTAAAAGCTGCACAAAACCCAACCCACTTGGTTTTCGTATATTCACACGACTCAACTTGAGCCTCCTTAACTCGTGCACTTCATGCACTCAAACAAAGGGAGGCTTTGACAATGTTTCGTCTGTGACTATTACTCAAACCTGCGTATGGGTTGCCATTGTTGACCTTATTCTCCAACTTTTTTATTCTTTCTCATTCCTGCCCTAACATTAAAGACGGAAATAGTAAATAAATTATTTTTATTATTAGACAAGATTTAAAAAAAAAAAATTTTAAAACTTCATTTTTATTAAAAAACCGGCTTTGAACCGGTTTAAATCTTTATTTAGTATTTAACAAGTTATGTTCTATGCTGCTTTATTGCCTTCATCATTATTCATATTATTTACTAAATCACTTCGCTTGATACTGCAAAAAGTAAACATAAATCCATATAAACTATCAATTCGTGAATTTATTTCTTTTGTATTATGTGTCATTTCCTCACGTAAAATTTTTATTTCATTTCTAAGACTACCTTCCATAGCCTTCATTTCATTTCTAAGATTTTCATCTACTGTTTTTATTTCATTTCGTACTTCTTTTATTTCATTTCTAAGATTTTCATCTACTGTTTTTATTTCATTTCGTACTTCTTTTATTTCATTTCTAAGATTTTCATCTACTGTTTTTATTTCATTTCGTACTTCTTTTATTTCGTCTCTAAGTTTAATTTCGACGTTGTCTATTTTTTGATCAAGTTTACCTATTTTTATATCAATTCTTTGATAGAAAAACCAAAACATAACACCCATTGCTGCAAGTGTTACCGGATTTATTATTTCTATTATTTTTATTAAGTCATCCATTTTTGTTTTTTTCCTTTTCTACTTATATTATAACATAAAATATATTATAATATCAATTTTTTTTGTTAGTTTCGTTTATATTTTTTAAATATTGTTTTATAGAATGAGAAATATAAATTTCGGGTTCTTTTTTTATGAATTCAAATAATATTTTTTCACCTTCATTTCTATCTCCAAGTTCAATTAATATGAGGGCTACAATTACTGTATTTAAATAATTATCTTTTATTTTTTTCTCATACTCGAGTTTTTTTTTCTCAAGCACATTATCAAACCTAAATCCCGAAACAAGATGTTGATAATACAAAAAACACATAGGATTCTGTTTTAAAGCAAGTTCAAAGCAATTTATAGCAAGCTTATAAATCCCGAGTTTCATATAGCATTGTCCCATATTATCATAATAAATTCCGGTTGTTTCCATATTTGGATTTAATTCAATAGCTATTTGAAATTCCTTAATAGCCTGCGGCAAATAACCTTCATGCATATATGTAATACCTTTATTATTATGCTTAATTCCGTTAAGTGTCGGGTCAATCTTTGTATCGTAAGAAAAAACAGGATTGATTATGAATAGCATAAAAAATATCAATGCTATAAAATTATAGTTCAATTTCTTCATAATCCTTAATTTCATAAAGTTCCTTATTCTTTGTTTTTTCATAACTTATATTTGAATATTCTTTTAAAGTTGTTCTTATTGTTTCTAATTTAATTAATATTTTACCATTTTCTATTTTATCTATACTAATAATACGAAATGCATTAGGATATTGAATCAAAGAAGGTGATGAAATATATAATACATTATTTAATTTTTCTGTTTTAGGTATATGATAATGACCCTGAAATACTAAAACAGGTTTATTATATGCGTACAAAATTTCTTTTAATTCATCACTATTTTTTATTTCATGATCTTTGGAACCGACACATGGCGGTTTTATAGGATGATGAATGAAAATAAGAGGAATTTTATTATCCATTTTAGCTTCATTTAATGCATTATTTAAAAAACATAATTGATTCTTGTCTATATAACCGGCTGATGTTGGTCTTGTTTCGATAACCGCATTTAAAATTATTATTTTATAATCTTCATTATAATCAAAACTATCATATATATTTTTTAACTTAAAATATTTATTTTTTGAATTCACATATTTTAAAAGTTTGTTTGAATTAAAACATGCAATTTTGGACACATCATGATTGCCAAAAGCCCAAAAATATGGAATTTTTGTGTTGGATATTATTTTAATAAATTCATTTGCTAATTTTTTTTGCGGCAAATTTATACCATCACCTGTTATAGCTATAAAATCAATGTCATTTTTAGTTTTAATTTGATTTAAAGCATCATTAAATATTTCATAACTATATGGTAAAAGTCTTGCACCACGCATGTTTGTTTCATGACTTATATGGATATCCGATAGTTGAACAAACTTTAATTCTTCTGCATAACAAATATTTGTTATTAAAAATGCCGTAAACAAAACAAAACTTAAGATTAATTTTTTTACTTTTAATATCATTATTTTTCTCCTAAAATTGTTAATATGAATAATTTAACCATAAATTCAGAAATAATTGTAGATGTTGAAAAAATGTTATACGAAGGCAAGTCACTTTGCAGGTATGAAAACTTTCCTATATTTTTAAATGACGGTGTTACAGGGGATAGAGTAAAAATTAAAATAATTAAAATAAATAAAAATTTTGCTCAAGGTAAAATAATTGAAATTATAACACCTTCAATACATCGTGTAAAGTCAAATTGTCCCTATTCACAATCTTGCGGCAGCTGTGACTGGAGTGAACTTGATTATAATGAACAATTAAACCAAAAAACACAAATAGTCAAAGATTCTATAAATAAAATCCTAAATGAAAAGCCAAAAATATTTAACACCATTTCAAGCCCAAAACTTGAGGGTTATAGAAGTAAAATACAAATGCCTTTTGGTTTTAATAAGAATTCAAAAAGAATAATTGCAGGATACTATGAAAAAAAATCACATAAACTTGTTAATATAAATTATTGCCCCATGGCAAGTGATGTTGTTAATAATTTAATTAAGTTTATAAAAAAAGAAGCACAAAATTATCAATTGTCGGTTTATAATGAAGATAAACACGAAGGCGATTTAAGACATGTTGTTTTTAGATTCTCTCAAAATGAAAAAAAGTGTATTGTAACACTTGTTGTCAATTCAAAATTTGTACATAAAAAAATAAAAAATTTAGCTTATAAAATATCAAAATGTGAACATGTCAAAGGGGTTTGTATAAACTTTAATTCCAAAAAAACTAATGTTATTCTAAGTGATAAATTTGAAACTCTTTATGGTGATGATTTTGTATATGAAAAGTTAGATGATTTTATTTATAAAATTAGTGCAAATAGTTTTTTTCAGGTTAATATTGCTCAAACTAAAAATATTTTAAAATATGTAAAAGATGAAGTAAAAAATAAATTAACATCTCCAAAAATACTTGATGCTTATTGCGGGGTAGGAACTTTTGGTATTTATTTATCAGATATTGCAAAAGAAATTACAGCAATTGAGCAGGTTGAATCTTCGGTTAAAAATTGTGTTGAAAATATAAAATTAAATAACATCAAAAATATGAAAGTTTTAAAAGGAGATGCAAAGCTGCAATTTGAAAATTTAAAACAAAATAATGAAAAATTTGATATCTCAATAATTGACCCGCCTCGAAACGGATGTGATATTGAAGCACTTGATAATTTAATTCAACTTACAAAAGGATATATAATCTATATAAGCTGCAATCCTAACACTCTTGCCCGCGATTTAAAATATTTATCCAAAAATAATTTTAAAACACAATACATACAACCCTTTGATATGTTTGTAAACACTTATCATGTTGAATGTGTGGCTTGTGTCAAAAAAGTTTAGTTTGTACTTTTAAAAGAGAGCTGTCTATTTTTTCACGATTTATCTTGAAATCAAATTTATAGAATTTTGTCTTTCCAAATTTATTCATATTTTCAAAACACTCATATAATATTAAACAATCTTTAAGCCCTCTATGGTGACCTTTTGTATCAACGTTATAATAACTTGCTATGCTTTTTAAATTATAATGTTCTAAATTTAAAACTCTATGTGCAAGTGAAACCGTATCAACATATAAGGGTGTGAATATTTTGTTTAAATTTATAAAAATATCTCTTTGTAAAAAAGATAAATCAAAATTTGCATTATGTGCAACTAAAATATTATCTTCAATAAAATTAATAAAATTTGGAAGAACAAAATCAATAGTTTCACAATTTTTTACCATTTCATTTGATATACCATGAATTTTAATAACATTATAAGGTATCTTATTTATTGGTTTAATAAGTGTTGAAAAATTTGAATGGATTTTATTGTTTATAACTTTAACTGCACAGAGTTCAACAATTTCATCCTTGTAAAAGCTAAAGCCGGTTGTTTCAATGTCAACTAATATGTAATTTGAAAGAATATCCATAATAATATTATTATATTCACTATTTTATATTTATGTAAAGTTTTATAATATATGAATTGACAAATCATTTAATTTTTAATAAATTGTTTTTAGGAATTAAGAATTTTTAAGGCTGAGTGACATTTATGTTACTCTTTTTTTTATTTTATAGTAAAATAAACAAAGAAATAAATAATAAATATTAAAAAGGAAAAATTTTATGTTAGATATAAAATTAATACGTGAAAATCCACAAAAAGTGAACGAATTATTAAAAAGACGAAATGCTGATTTGAATGTGGATAATATAATAAACTATGATGAAAAAAGACGTAAAATTCAAACAAATATAGATGAATTACGTAACAAAAGAAAAATTGACTCACAAAAAATAGGCACAATGAAAAAGAATGGTGAAGATACAACATCTTTACAAGAAGCAGTTAAAAATATAGCAGATGAAATAAAGAAATTAGAAGATGAAGAAGTTTTATTAAATGAAAAAATTACAAATCTTCTTCTAACAATACCTAATATACCGCAAGAAGATGTGCCTGTTGGTGAAGATGAAACAAAAAATGCGGTTATAAATTCGTGGGGAGAAATAAGAAAATTTGATTTTGAACCTAAACCACATTGGGAAATAGGTTCCGGAAAAGACATTATAGACTTTGAACGCGGGGTAAAGCTTTCACAATCAAGATTTACATTATATAAAGACAAAGGAGCAAAGCTTGAGCGGGCTATAATAAACTTTTTTCTTGATATTCACACAAAAGAACACGGATATTGCGAAATTTTGCCTCCTTTTATGGTGAATGCACAAACCATGCAAGGAACAGGTCAATTACCCAAGTTTAAAGAAGATATGTATAAATGTGAGAATGAAGATTTATACTTAATTCCTACAGCTGAAGTTCCTTTAACCAATATTTATTCAAATGAAATCATTGATGAAGACAATTTGCCATATTTAATGACAGCATACACACCTTGTTTTCGACGTGAAGCAGGGTCAGCCGGAAAAGATACACGGGGATTAATACGTGTTCACCAATTTAATAAAGTTGAAATGGTAAAAATTACACATCCTTTAAAAAGTGAGGAAGAACATCAAAAAATGGTAAAAAATGCCCAACATGTTCTTGAGTTGTTAAACTTGCCATATAGAACTGTTGAATTGTCAACAGGTGATATGGGCTTTAGTGCAAATAAATGTTACGATATTGAAGTATGGATGCCTTCATATAATTCTTATCGTGAAATATCAAGCTGTTCAAATTGTGGTGATTTTCAGGCACGCAGAGCCAATATAAAATATCGTGATAAAAAGTCAGGTAAGTTAAATTATGTGCACACATTAAACGGCTCCGGTGTTGCAGTTGGAAGAACTGTGGCTGCTATTTTGGAAAATTTTCAAGAAAGTGATGGCTCAGTTATAATACCTGAAGTTTTGAGGGAATATACAGGATTTGAAAAAATATAATGAATAAAAACAAAGGATTATTTATTACATTTGAAGGTATTGATGGATGCGGGAAAACCACACAGTTAAATATGCTTCAAGAATATCTAAAAAAATGCGGATATGATGTTTTAATAACAAGGGAACCGGGAGCAAACCAAATACTTTGTGAAAAAATACGACATCTTTTGCTTTACACTCAATGTGAAATGGATAGTCGTGCTGAAATGTTTTTGTTTTTGGCTGATAGAGCCCAGCATATAAATAAGTTTATTCTTCCTGCTTTAAAACAGGGTAAAATCGTCTTGTGCGATAGACACATAGACTCAACACTTGCATATCAAGGTTATGGAAGAAATAATAATCTTGATGAAATAATATTTTTAAATAATATAGCAACAAACGGAATAAAACCTGATTTAACACTATTATATGATATTGATATAAAAACTTCTAATTTAAGAGTTGGTAAAGAAAAAGATAGAATGGAAAATCAAGGTGATGATTTTTTAAAACGTGTGCGTGAAGGCTATTTAGATATTGCACAAATTAACAATCAAAGAATTAAAATTATTGATGGTTGTCAAAATGTTGAAGATGTTTTTTTAAATACAAAAAATGTTGTTAATGATATTTTAAAATCTAAATTTGAGGAGAAAATATGACAAATTTTAGAAGATGGTATGATAATGACCCTATATTAAAAGAAGCTTTAGAATTGTTAAAGGAACAGGACGATTTGACACAAACCGAAGCTGCAAAATTTATGATGCAAATCAAGGAACAAGTTGCAGCCGATGTTATTGAACGTGTTTATGAAATTGTAAATAATTATGGTGATGGAAAAGGTAACAGGTGGTATGATAGTGATCCTTTTTTGCTAAAAGCCATTGAGTTTTTAAGAGAAGCACCTCCAAAAGTTCAAAGAAAAGCAGCTTTGAAACTGCTTCTTGCTTTGGAAAACAACAGTTTTGATAATATGGAATTATAAATTTAAATAATGGAAAAAATATTGAAAGATATACAAAATAAAAAGGATAGCCGTGGAATTGATATACAAAAAGTTGGTATCAAAAATATTGAAGTTCCTTTGATTATTGAACGTAAAGACGAGGCAAATCAGGTGGTTTATGCAAAAGCACGTTTAAATGTGTCTTTACCTCAAAATTATAAGGGAACACATATGTCACGCTTTGTTGAAGTTTTAAATGATTGGAGACAAAAAAATCTTCTCGGGGTGGATATACAAGGCTGTCTTAATCAAATTTGTCAAAGACTTAATTCATCAAGTGCCGAGTTGGAATTTAAATTTAAGTATTTTATTGAAAAAACAGCACCGGTAAGCGGTTTAAAATCCTCAATGTGTTACGATTGTTCTTTTGAAGGAATTTTAGATGATAATAAAGGATATAAATTTATACTCGGGGTAAAAGTTCCATTAACAACATTGTGCCCGTGTTCTAAGGAAATTTCCGACTATAGTGCACACAATCAAAGAGCACTTGCAAGTGTTAAAATTAGTTATAATAATGATGAACATATTTGGATTGAAGATTTAATAGAAATTATTGAAAATTGTGCATCCTGTGAACTTTATCCCTTGCTTAAACGGGTGGATGAAAAATATGTGACTGAAAAAGCATATAATAATCCTAAGTTTGTCGAAGATGTTTTACGTGATATTGTTTTGGAACTTAAAAAAGATGAAAGAATAACTTATTATGAAGTTGAAATAGAATCTTTTGAAAGTATACACAATCATAGTGCCTGGGCTTACCAATCAGAAGAAAAAAAATAAAAGATAATAAAAAAGGAGAATAAATATGACAATTAAAGAATTATTTAACGATTACGTACAAGATTTGCAAACTTATATTATGTTTAGAATAAAACAAATGGCTTCTGATTTAAAACCCCAATTGGATAAAATAAACAGAACACCTATATTTTTGTCAATGGGTGCACCTACACAAAATCCACCTGAATTTGTTATTAATAAATTAAAAGAAGCTTTAACAATTGAAGGTATTCATACATATTCATCACCAAAAGGTGAAAAATATTTTTTAGATGCTGTTAAAATAAGAATGAAAAATCGTTTTGGCGTTGAACTTGATTCTAATAAGCAAATTTTTTCGTTAATAGGTTCAAAAGAAGGTATTGCAAATATTATACGTGAGTTAATTAATCCAAAAAATGATGAAAAAGAACGTGATATTATTTTGGTGCCTGACCCTGGATATGCCTCTTATAAAGAAATGGTAAAAGTGTCAGGAGGTGTTGGCTATAGTTTACCGCTTACTAAAGATAACAATTATATGCCTGATTTGGAGGAAATTATTAATAAATTAAAAAGTGATGGTTATGATGAAAAGAAAATAAAAGCTTTAATCGTTAATTATCCAAATAATCCTTTAGGAGTTGGTGCAACAAGGGAATATTTACAAAATGTAGTTGATTTTTGTAAGAAAAGAAATATACTTTTAATCTCAGATGCCGCATACTGTGATATGTACTTTGATGAAAAAGATAAACCTATTAGTATTCTTGAACTTGAAGGTGCTATGGATATTGCTGTTGAATTTCATAGTTTTTCAAAACCATTTGCAATGACAGGCTGGCGTATAGGTTGGGTTTGTGGTAATGAAGAAGCTTGTTCTATGTTTGGAAAGTTAAAATCAACTATTGATACAGGTATTTTTAAAGGTATTCAATATGCTGCATCTCAAGTGTTGAATTCCAATGAAGGTGAAAAATATATTATTAAAGCCAATGAAGACTTTAAAATTAAACAGGAAATAGCATTAAACGGATTTAAAGAATTAGGCTGGGATTTTAGTCAAGTAAATATTCCTAATGCAACATTTTATCTGTGGCTTCCTATTCCAAAACGCTATAAAACATCATGGGATTTTACTTGTGATGTTTTAAAAACTTCAGGTGTTGTTCTTGTTCCAGGACATGCATTTGGCGATTATGGCGAAGGATTTTTTAGAATTTCTATTGTTTGTAGTGAGGAAAAATTAAAAGAAGTATTTAAAAGACTTAAAGATGATGGATTTTATTATAACAAATAAGTTATAAAAGAAAGGATGAATAATTTTGATTACAATTCTTGATTATGGAGCAGGCAACGTTCGAAGCATCGGGAATATGCTCAAATTTTTAGGTTGTGATTATAAAATTAGTGATAATATTGATGAAATTAAAAAAGCTAAAGCTTTGATTTTCCCCGGACAGGGGCATTTTGAACAGGCTATAAAAAATCTTGAAAATAAAAATCTCATTCAACCTTTAAAAGATTATATAAATTCAGGAAGACATTTTTTGGGCATTTGCCTCGGTTTTCAGGTGCTTTTTGAAAAAAGTGAAGAAGCCCCTCAAATTGAAGGTTTGTCTATACTTAAAGGTGAGGTTAAAAAATTTCCGACAAAAAAAATTCCACAGGTAGGATGGAACAAAATTGAAGTAACTTTAAATAATTCATATCTTACAAATGATTATTTTTATTTTGTTAATTCATACTATGTCAAACCTTATGATTGTAATATAATCTCATCAAATAGCTATTATTATGGTGACTTTTGCTCTTCCATTGAAAAGGATAATATTTGTGCCTGTCAGTTTCATCCCGAAAAAAGCAGCGAAGCAGGCATTAAATTTTTTCAAAAATGGATAGAGAAAATTTAAGCTATACCATCAACTTTTTTGGAGGTGTTTCTTTTATCCACATTTCGCATAGCCTGTGCAAAATTATAGGAATGTATATTTAAATCAAGAGTTCTTTGTGCGGTTTCACCGGTTAAAACAGGGTCTATTTGTTCTAAATATCCTGTAATATCCGGAACAAGACTTTTTGCAAAATTTATAGCTGTGCTTTTATATAATTGACGACTTCTTTCACCAAAGTTATCATTAAAATAATTTGTTATAAAACTTGATACATTTTCAAAAAAGCTTTTTGTTTCAACTTTTTCACCAAGTCCATCAAGTGAATTATTTTTAAAATATTCTGCAACAAAAAATGAAAGTTGTTCAAAAAAAGCTTCTGCAGCTTCTTCAACTTGAGGTGTTGAATCAGTTTGCCCTTCTTTTACAAAATAATCCGCTACATTTTCAACAAGTTGCCCAAAAAAATCCGATGTAACTTGTTCTATATTCTTTTTCTTACTATTATCATTGCTGTCATCATGTTTTGCAGCGTGAGAACCGTAGGTGAATATATTTTGATTATTTTGTACATTTGTATTGTTATTTACCTCAGAAGCCATTTTTATATCCCTTAAAAATATATCTTTAATATACTTTATCGACATTTTTTCATCTTTCTTTAATTTTTTTAGATTATTTTAAATAATTCGATACAAAAATTTACAAATTAAGATATAATGAATAATTTCATTTACAATATTTATTATGGAAACAGATATTATCAAAAATATTCAAAAATTGAAAAATAATAATAGTTTATGTACAATAAATCCAGTTGAACAAATTGATGTTTTTCTTTATGACAATTTAAACAACACTTCTAATTTTTCTCTTTTTAATAACTTTTGGATTAAATGTAGAGTTGAATATAGTGATTCATTTATTTTTGATTTTCTTGTTAATTTTTTAACGATACAAAATAAAGGAAAAATTACAAATGGTGTGAATGTTGTTAAAATATTTATATTCTTATTTAATCAATATAAAAATAAAAATATTATTGATGAGTTTTTTATTCAAATTAGAAAGTATATAAAATATTATAATATTATTATTAATGAAAAAACCAAAAATGAATTAATAAACAGCCTATTGCACAAAATAAACAAAAGTCATAATAACGAAGCATATCCATACTTGATGGAAGTCTTTGAAGATTATGAATATGCCCGTATTAATACAGAAATGCTGATTGAAATTTTAAATACCGTAATTTTATTTATTGAACATAGAAATGACGATAACATAAATACAATAGTAAAAAGTTTTGATGAATTAAGTGATGAAATAAATAAAATGTTACTTCTAAAAGTTTTAACACCAAAAATCGTCAAAGTTAAAGTTGAAAACTAATTTTCAAAATAACCTATATAAGGAATATTACGTAAATATTCTTTATAATCAAGTCCATAACCCACAACGAATTTATCATCAATTTCAAAACCTGAAAAATCGGCATCAATATCATTTTGACGTGCACATTTTTTATTTAACAAAGCTGCAAATTTTAATGACTTCGGACAATATTTAAGATTTATTAAATCAGTTATAAATTTTGCAGTGTGACCTGTATCAAGAATATCCTCAACTATAAGTACATTTTTATCTTTCAAATCCGGCAAAGTTAAATCAATTGTGTTTATTTTTCCACTTGATTCAAAGTTATTTCCATAACTTGAAATTCTTATAAAATGTAAAACAACAGGCAAATTTAACTTCTTAATAAGATCACAACAAAATAAAGCTGACCCTTTTAGAACACAAATAACATGCAAATCTTCATCTTTAGAAGGATGACTGTTTTCAATTTCAATTGCAAGTTCTTTTATTCTTTTTTGTATTGTGTTTTCATCAAATAAAATTTTTAAATCTTTTAAATTTTTATCAAGTTTCATAATATTAAACCTTTTCAATAACTATTTCATATATTTTTTTACTGTGTTTATAAACTTTTAATTTGTCACTTAGCCCTACATTTTTTGCCCACAATATTTCATTATCTTTCGCTAATAAAACTATTTTATCACGATTATGTTTTAAAACACCTCTATTAATAAAGTATTTTTTTAACTTCATTGACCCTTCACGAAAACCAAAAGGTTTTATAACGTCGCCATTTTGCCTGTATCTTATGCAAAATGGCGACGTTACTTCATCAAAAGAAACAATTGCACAATTTTCATTTTCTTTTGGAAAAATGTTAGGAATTTTTTCAAGTTTTTTAAAAAAAATTTTATAATTTTCAAATGTATAAATTTTTTCAAAATCATTTATATAACAACATTCATCACTTTTATTTTCTTTTTTTAACAAATAAAAATATGAATTATTTGAAAATAAAAACAAATTGTTGGATATTGACATAATTTTTCCGTTTTTTAATGTAGAATTTTTTTGAATAAAATAACAAATTTCATCAATTTTTTTATAGTTCCAATCAATTTTGTTTTCTTTTAAAAGCTGTGCTATAAGGCGATTTTTTATAGCTTTATCAAGTTCAAGAAAATTTGTTGTTTTATATTTTGGAAAGGTATCATCACAATTTAGTATTATTTTTTTTAAAGAATCTTTTAAAACTTTATCAAGAAAATCCTCATTGTCATTTATTGTTCTAATTAAATTTGAAACAGCATTTTGATAATTATGATTAATATAAAGAAAATGTTTTGTCATTTTATTTCTTATATAGTTTCTCAAGAAGAAAGATTGGAAGTTTGTTTTATCATTAACATAAGTAAGTTTATGGAATTTTAAATATTCTTCAATATCCACACGATTTGTATTCAAAAGAGGTCTAAAGATTTGAAGATTTTCATCTTTTCTAAAAGGTAAAATACACTTTAAACCATATGTGGAAGTTCCTTTTAAAGTGCGGTAAAAAAAAGTTTCAATATTGTCATCTTTATTGTGTGCAAGGAAAAGAGCATTTGTGTTGTGTTCAAGAGCCATTGTTTTAAAAAAATTATACCTTTGCTCCCGTGCTTCAAGTTCGGATAATTTTTTATTTGATTTAAGTTTGTGGGAATAAAAATCGATATTTAGATTTTTAGAGAAATCAAGACAAAATTTTTCATCGTTATCGCTTTCAACACCTCTTTGATTGTGGTTTAAGTGAAGAGCAATAATTTTTATGTTTAATTTGTTATTTTTAATAACATTATTAAGTGCAAAAAGTAAAGAAGTTGAATCTGCACCGCCTGAAAAACCTGCAAGTATTATTTTAAATTTTTCTTGAATATTATATTGTAATAAAAAATTCAAAATATTATTTTCTAACTTTTGCATAATTCAACAAGCCTTTTAGCATTTATTATTGCAGTATCCATATTAACATTTTCAATAATTTTTCTTGCATAACTTCCAACTGTAATGCCTGTGTATTTAATGTTAGAAAGCGAAGCAAGTTGAGCTGTTTTTTCATTTGTACCGCCTGAAATAAAAAGGTAAAAACAGGGCAATTTCAAATACTTTTGGAATAATTGAGAGCAAGAAACAGCATTTAAAGTTGAAAAATAATTATTATCTCCACCTGACATTGAAAAACCGTCAGCTTGAATTATAAGTGGTTTATTTTGTCTTTTTTTTATAAAATATTCCGTTAACTTTAACAATTTATTTTCAGATAAATACTCCCTTGAAAAACAAACAGAAATTATTCCATCAAAATGTGTATTTAAATTATCAAAGGTTTTTTTTATTGTTTTTGTTTTGGAAATGGAAGCATGAAGTTCAATTATATTTATATTATTTTTATTTGCAAGTTTAACTGCATCAAATTCTGAAATTGAAAATTTGTTCTTGTATGAAATGGCTTTGCACTTACATTTTTGACAGCCTATACATTTATTTGAATCAATAAGTACGTTTTTTTCCTTAATATAAATAGCTTTTTGTGGACAATATTTTAAACATTTATAACATTTTTTACATTTTTGATTATTAACAAAAGCACACATATTGTGTTTATCATCGTTTAAAGCAAAACTTAAACAATAGACAAAGTTTTCGATATTAAAATTTTTATTTTTTAATGTTTCAAAAACAAGATCAATTGCCCTTTGATCACATGGAAGGTCAATAATGTCCATTTTAGTGTTTGAATATATTTGAATAATATACTTAATTTGTTCATAATTTAAATTTCCAAGCCCGAGAACAAGCTTAAATAAATGACCATAATTAAGTTTATCAATAATGTATTCCATAAAAAACATTATATCATAATAATATTAATTATTTTACTTCAAAGTTTGTATCTGTTATATTATAATTAAAGGTATAAAGTACATAAAGAAAAAATAGAAAAATGGATAATAAAAATATAAGAAATATAGCAATAATAGCACACGTAGATCATGGTAAAACAACACTTGTTGATTGTATGTTAAGACAATGCGGTGTGTTTCGTGAAAATGAAGTTGTTGAAGATAGAATTTTGGACAATAACGACATTGAACGCGAACGAGGAATAACAATACTTGCAAAAAATGTATCAGTAAGTTACAAAGGATACAAAATAAATATTGTAGATACACCGGGACACGCTGATTTTGGAGGGGAAGTTGAACGCGTTTTGGGAATGGTCGATGGTGCCTTGCTTATTGTTGATGCTGCTGAAGGCCCTATGCCGCAAACAAGATTCGTGTTAAAAAAAGCTTTAGAACTTGGCATTAGAGTTATTGTTGTTGTAAATAAAATTGATAAGCCGCAAGCTGAACCTGATAAAACAATTGATAAGGTTTTTGATTTATTTACGGAATTAACAACTGATGAATATTTGATTGATTTTCCTATAATATACTCATCAAGTCTTCAAGGTTATGCAAAAAAAGAACTTGAAGATGAAAATAAAGATATAATTCCTTTGCTTGACAGTATAATTGAAAACATTAAACCGCCTCAGGGGGATAAAACAAAGAATTTACAATTTCATGTAACGACTCTTGATTATAACGAATATGTAGGACGAATAGCAATTGGTCGGGTTGTAAACGGTATAATCAATTCAAATGAAATGGTATCTTTAATAAAATCCGACAGTTCAATACAAAGAGGGAAAATTGTCAAGTTATTTGGATTTAAAGACTTAGGACGTGTTGAAATAGCAAGTGCAAGTGCAGGTGATATAGTTGGTGTTGCAGGTTTTGCTGATATTCAAATAGGTGAAACTATCTCATCACTTGATAATCCGCAGGCTTTGCCTTTGATAAAAATTGACGAACCTACATTGCAGATGAATTTTCAGGTGAATAATTCTCCATTTGCAGGTCAAGAAGGCAAGTATGTGACAAGCAGACAAATAAGGAAACGTCTTTATCAGGAGCTTGAAAAAAATGTAAGTTTACGTGTTGAAGATACTGATAATACAGATGTTTTTCGTGTATCCGGACGTGGTGAGCTTCATCTTGGTATACTTATTGAAACAATGCGTCGTGAGGGGTATGAGTTTCAAGTTTCTAAACCTCAGGTTATTTTAAAAACCATTGATGAAAAAATACATGAACCTTTTGAAAATCTTTTTATTGATGTTCCTGAAGAATATGCAGGTGCAACAATAGAACGTTTATCCGGTCGTAAAGGAGAATTGCAGCAAATGCAAGTTGTTGGAACAAGAACAAATATGCGATTTGTTATTCCTTCACGTGGTTTGATAGGGTTTAGATCCGATTTTATCAGATTAACACGTGGCGAGGGCATTATGAATCATACGTTTTATGAATATCGTCCATATTGCGGAGATATAGAAAAACAACGTAACGGGTCAATTATTGCTCATGAAACAGGTGAAGCTATACCTTATGCTTTAAATCAGTTTGAGGATAGAGGTGTGTTTTTTATTGTTCCAAAAACCAAAGTTTATCGCGGTATGATAATTGGTGAAGCAAATCGCCCTCAAGATGTTGTTGTTAATATTTGTAAAACAAAAAAACTCACAAATATGCGAAGTGCAACAGCAGATGTTATGGTGACTCTTCAAGCACCTAGAATTATGTCACTTGAAGATTGTCTTGAGTATATTCAAGATGATGAACTTGTTGAAGTTACACCTAAAAATGTAAGAATACGCAAATTTGATATAAATAAAATAAGATAGTAAAAAAGATAGGATATAAAGTATATGGAAACACAAACAGTTGAGCAAATGCCAACACAGTATGATGCTTTGAATATTGAAAAGGAAATTTATAAATTTTGGGAAGAAAATGAATTATTTAAAGCTAATGCAAATTCGGATAAACCTCCTTATACGATAGTTATTCCTCCTCCTAATGTTACAGGTGTTTTACATATGGGGCATGCACTTGATGGAACATTGCAGGATATTTTAACACGTTATTATAGAATGTCAGGTTATGAAGCTCTTTGGCTTCCGGGAACTGACCATGCAGGTATTGCTACACAAAATGTTGTTGAAAAAAAATTAAGAGAAGAAAATAAAACTCGTTTTGACCTGGGACGTGAAGAATTTTTAAAGTTGACATGGCAATGGGCAAATGAGCATAAAGGAACAATATTAAACCAGTTCAAAAGACTTGGTGCATCATTTGATAGAACACGTGAAAGATTTACTCTTGACAAGGGATGCAATGATGCAGTTAAAGAAGTTTTTGTACGATTGTATGAAAAGGGTTTAATTTATAAAGGTGCATATATTGTAAATTGGTGTCCACGATGTTGTAGTGCTATTTCTGATATAGAAACCGTATATGAAACTGAAATGGGCTCTCTTTGGGAAATATCTTATCCGTTAAAAAATGAAGCCGGTGCAATTGTTGTTGCAACCACACGTCCTGAAACAATGTTTGGTGATGCTGCTATTGCTGTTAATCCTAATGATTACAAATATAAAGAACTTATAGGCAAAAAAGTTGTTATGCCTTTAACAGGCCGTGAAATACCAATTATAGCTGATGAGTATGTCGATAAATCTTTTGGAACCGGAGCTGTTAAAATAACACCGGCTCATGATCCAAATGATTATGAAGTTGGAAAACGTCATAACTTAAAATCTATATGGGTTATTGATGAAAATGGTAAAATGAAAGCCAATGGTTATGTTCCAAAAGAACTTCATGGTCTTGACCGTTATCAGGCCAGAAAAAAAACTATTGAAATGTTAAAAATACAAGAAACCTTACTTAGAACTCTTCCACATGAACATAATGTTGGCAAATGTCAAAGATGTAACACCACCATTGAACCCATGCTTTCCGAACAGTGGTTTGTAAAAATGGAACCGCTTGCCAAAAAAGCTATTGAAGCTATAAATAAAGGAGAAATTAAGTTTATTCCGGAACGATATACAAAAAATTATCTAAGCTGGATGGAAAATATCCGTGATTGGTGTATATCAAGACAATTATGGTGGGGGCATCAAATTCCTGCTTATTATCATATAGAAACAGGCGAAATGGTTGTTGCTAAAGAAAATCCTAATCCTAAATTATACAAACAGGATGAAGATGTTTTAGACACTTGGTTTTCTTCAGGTTTGTGGCCTTTTTCAACTTTGAATTGGCCTGATATTGATAATGCGGATTTCAAAAAATTCTATCCTACAACAACACTTGTGACCGGGTTTGATATTATCTTTTTCTGGGTTGCCAGAATGATAACTATGGGATATGAATTCACAGGTGAAGCTCCTTTTTCAACAGTATATATCCATGGACTTATACGTGATGAACAGGGGCAAAAAATGTCAAAATCCAAAGGAAATACAATTGACCCTGTTCAAATTATTGATAAATATGGCTCGGATGCTTTAAGATTTACTTTAACTTCTTTAAATACATTCGGTGCACAGGATATTAAAATAAGTGATGAAAGATTTGAATATGGTCGTAATTTCGCTAATAAAATATGGAATGCATCAAGATTTACTTTGATGAATATTTGTGATGTTGATGATATTCAAATTGATTTTAACAATTTAACAATTGCTGATAAGTGGATTTTAAATAAATTAAATGAAACTATAAAACTTGTTAATGATAATTTGAAAACTTTTCGCTTTGGTGAAACGGCACATATTTTATATGAATTCTTCTGGAATAATATTTGTGATTGGTATCTTGAAATTTCAAAAGTTCAACTTGGCGATGAAAAAATAAGTATGAATACAAAACGAGTTTTAAAGTATCTTTTTGATACAACTTTAAGACTTTTGCATCCTATTATGCCTCATATTACTGAAAAAATATGGCAGCTTATTCCTTATGTTAAAAATAGTTCTTGTAATGCTTTGATTATAGCTTCTTTTCCAATTCCTGATGAAAAATATAATTTTGCTTTAGAAAGTAAACAAATGGAAGTTGTATTTGAAACTATAAAATCTTTGAGGAATTTAAGACAATCTTTAAATATCAATACAGGTGCTTTGATTGATATTGTTATCGATGCTAACAAAGAAGAGGAAATTATCTTTAAAGCTATTGAATCTTATATTAAAAGACTTGCAAAAGTTAATTCTATTTTATATAATTCACAAGAAATTAAAGATAAAAAATGTGTAAATTGTGCGGTTTCTAATTCTAAAATAATTGTGCCGCTTGATAATTTGATTAATTTTGAGGATGAACTTTCACGTCAAAATAAAAAATTATTAAAATTGACAAATGAAAGAAATTCTCTTGAATCAAGATTAAATAATGAAAAATTTATGCAAAATGCAAAAGAGGAGTTAATTAATCAAACAAAAACACGTATTGATGAAATAATTGCTCGAGAAAATGTTATTAAAGAATTAATAGAAAATTTAAAACAATAATTATTATGAGAATATTAGGACTTGACCCAGGTCTTGCAATTGTTGGATATAGTGTTATTGATTATAAAGATAAACAGTATAACCTTGTTGCATCAGGGTCTATAAAAACTCCTCAAAATGAACGTGAGGCTAAAAGATTACTTGAAATTTATGAAGATGTGTGCTTTTTATGTCAAAAATATAATCCTCAAGCTGCAAGTGTTGAAAAATTGTATTTTTTTAGCAACCAAAAAACTATAATAGGTGTAAGTCAGGCTAGAGGCGTCATACTTGCTGCTTTAGAAAAAAATGGAATAAATACATATGGCTATACTCCTATTGAAGTGAAGCAAGTTATAACAGGTTATGGTCGTGCATCAAAAAATGAGGTAAAAAAATACGTAAGTTTATATGTAAACTTACCACATACAAACCTTGATGATACAATTGATTCAATTGCAATTGCAATATGTCATATAAGATCAACGGGAATAAATCCACAATTTGATGGAGTTTAAAAAAATATTTGATTTAGTATAGGCGGCACAGCCGACAAATTAATAATGGGACTTATATACAAGTTTACACAAAGCTGCCCCGTCCGGAGGACGTTAACTTTCGTGTGGGGGATATGGGGGAGGCAAAGCCTCCCCCATATATTACTAATTCCCGCCGTAGGAAAGACGCCCGAATGAAATGAGGGCGGATACCACAGGCGGGAAAAAAGCCAAAGCCGACAGCACGAAGTCGATAGGCGAAGTTAAACAGAGTAACTCAGTCCGGAGGACATTAAAATATTTAATTTGTTGAGATTTAACAATTTTGACACCCTCACCCCAACCCTCTCCCTTTAGGAATTGTTAACATTTCATTTCCATGTTAGGCAAAATAATGTATAATATTCTTAAAAGAAGGAGGTATACAATGACAATATGTCCCCATTGCCAAAGCAATAAAGTAAGAAAAAACGGAAAAAATAGAGGAACCCAACGTATGCTTTGTACAAATTGTGGCAAAACATTCCCACAAAAGCCTAAACGTTACACCAAAGAAGATAAATATAAAGCTTTAATGATGTATTTAAACAATGTAGGTATACGGAAAATAGCACTATTTTTTGGAGTAAGTGCTACTGCGGTATTAAAATGGATAAAAAATGCTCATGC
>CALUPO010000016.1 GCA_944322675.1 Candidatus Gastranaerophilales bacterium
CTCAAAGCACTTCGCCTATCGCACTTCGTGCTGTCGGCTTTGGCTTTTTTCCGCCTGAGGTATCCGCCCTCATTTCAATCGGGCGTCTTTCCTACGGCGGGAATTAGTAATATATGGGGGAGGCAAAGCCTCCCCCATATCCCCCACACGAAATTTAACGTCCTCCGGGTGGAGAAACTGTGTTTCACGATTTTTTTTAAAATTTACTTAAAAATATTTTAACGTCCTCCGGACGGGGTTACTGTCTTGGATTTCGTCCCCCTCTCCTATTTTAGCGTGATGACCAGGGTGAGGATGATTCTAATGCAGTTTTGCTTCACAATTTTTTAAAAATTAAATAGTTTGAGAATAAAATTAAAAGTTTAAGAGTAAAGTCCAGTATAAAAAATACAATAAATCACAAAAATTAAGTTATTATTTTCCCATCAAATAAATCAACAATCATTTTTTCCTGGTCAGATAAATTTACATTTTGGGAAGTTGATTTTGTTTTCTTTTTTGTTTTATTAGTTATATCTTGTTCTTCTTTAAATGTATCAAGTTCATTTTGGCTTATTATTTTTTTTTCTTCTTGTTCTTCTTGTTCTTGAATCGATGAGGAGGATATATTTTCATCTTCTTCTGATATTTCACTTAAATTTATTTTTTCGTTATAAATATCATCTTTTAGTCTGACATCCACTTCTATATTTTCAACACCAAAATATTTTTTGCAAGCATCATAAAAAGCCTGACTTTTGTTTTTATCACGTGCTTGTTTTACAAATAAATCTTTTTTAAAGGAAATAATAACCTTTTCTTTTGTCAAACATATAGGATGAGCCAAACTTGAATAAAAAGCACGACTTGGCATTGAATCAATATGTTTCAATAAATCTCGCCAATGATAATCACCATCTTGAGTGTTATTTTTAACAACAGGTTTTTCAATCTCTTGTTTTTCTTGTTTTTTTTCTTCAACAATTTCTTCTTGTTTTATGATTTCTTTTTGAATTTTAACCTCATCATGACTTTTCAAACCTTCAAACGAAGGTTTTATCAAAATTGGTTGTTGGGTATAAATATTAGTTGTCTCCTTAAAATCACCGGATTTTATAAATGCTTCAAGTTTATTTACTTTTTCAACTAAATCCGAAATACTATTAAATTCAACTGATACAATATCAATAATACATAACTCAAGCCATAAATAACGATTTGTTACATTTTTTATTTCACGTGAATAATATGACAATTTTTCAATAATATAAATAATTTTTTCATTATTTAAATTTTCAATTTGTTTTTGAATTTTTTCAATATTTTTTGTGTCAATTAATGTTAATGCAGCCATTTGTTCAATATTTTTACAATTTTTGATAATAAGAAGATTACGAAAATATTCAATCAAATTGTTAACAATCCTTAATGGTTCCATACCTTTATCAAACATTTTGTGAATATTTTCAATAAGTTTGTCAACATTATTCAATAAAATCTCGTTTGTAAAGCTATATAAATCATCAATGGATATTTTACCCAAAAGTTCATTCACAACATTTGCGTCAATTGAAGTTTCAGAATTGCCATTTAACACAGACAACTGGTCAAGAAGGCTTAATGCATCTCTCATACCGCCTTGTGAATTTTGAGCAATAATATGAAGAGCTTCATCATTTATATTTATTTTTTCAATATCTGAAATTTCTCTTAAACGCTTTACAATGTCAGATATTTGTATTCGACGAAAGTCATAACGCTGGCAACGTGAAATAATAGTTTCCAAAACCTTATGAGCTTCAGTTGTTGCAAGGATGAAAATCACGTTTTTGGGCGGTTCCTCAAGTGTTTTCAAAAGTGCATTAAATGCGTGGTTTGACAACATATGAACTTCATCAATTACATATATTTTAAACTTCCCATGAATTGGAGCGTATTGTATTTTTTCTAAAATATTTTGAGTATCTTCAACATTACGATTACTTGCGGCATCTATTTCTATTACATCATTTGGAGTTGAATTTAAAATATCAATACAACTAGGACACTTTCCACAGGGAGTTATTGTTGGCCCTTCAATGCAATTTAAGGATTTTGCAAGAATACGTGCTATTGATGTTTTTCCCGTACCTCGAGGACCGCAAAAAAGAAATGCATGTGCTATTTTGCCTAATTTTATGGCATTTGATAAAGCATTCACAACATGCTCTTGTCCGACAACATCAGCAAAAGCTTGAGGACGATATTTACGGTATAAAGGTATATAAGTTCTATTTTCCATAAATACATTATAATTAAAATATGTTAACTTAACAAATTATTTTATGGTTTTATATATTAGTTTACACTAAACTTAGTGTAAACTGATATATAAATCCCTAAATAAATATATAATTTCTCATATTAGACTATCTTTCACCTTTAAAAAAATTTACTTTTAATATCATAATATTTAATATATTATATTTTTGTAAAACTAAATAGGAGTTAAAAATATATGACAAAGTTTAATTTAATGTCGTATCTTGTGCCACCAGAGGATGTCATGTTTTTCAATCAATTTCAGGAGAGTGCTCAAATTTGCAACAAGACAGCAATGCTTTATAATGAAATTCTAAAAACGAGTCTTACACCTGAAAATAAAGAAAAAATTTTAAAATATAAGAAAAAAGGCGGAATTTCATTTAAACTTACACTAAAGCAATTAAATAAAAGTTTTATAACTCCCATTGAACGTGAAGATATACAATATATAACAGTTCAACTTCATAAAATAAATAAAAAAATAATTAAGGCTTGTTTAAATTTAGAGGTATATAGAATTACAACCTATACCAAAGAAATGTTAGAACAAGCCGAAACTTTAGTTAAAGCAACAGAAGCTTTGGGAGTTATTTTGAAAAAATTTAAAAAAGTAAGTGATGTTGAAGATATAACTAAAACAAATATTGAAATGAAAAAACTTGAATCTCAAGGTGATGAAATTCATCTTCGTGCAATTGATGATTTATTTTCAGGAAAATATGATGCATTAAGTGTTATAAAACTAAGAGATATGTATAAAGAAATAGAAAATGCACTTGATGCTTGTTTTTATGTTTCAGATACCATTTTAAACGTAGTTCTTAAACAGAACTAGAGGTAAAGGAGAATTTATGACAATAACTTTACTTATATTAATATCTGTTATAATAGTAGCTTTAATTTTTGAATATATAAATGGATTCCATGATTGTGCAAATGCAATTGCAACTGTAGTTTCAACAAAAGTACTTTCTCCAAAGCAAGCTGTGTTTTATGCTGCATTTTTAGAATTTATTGGTGCATTAACAGGAACACATGTTGCAAAAACTATAGGAAATGGCATTGTTGATGGAGATATGATCACTTTATCAGTTATATTTTGTGCTTTATTAGCAGCTGTAATATGGAATTTATTTACATGGTTTTTAGGATTGCCTTCAAGCTCTTCTCATGCATTAATAGGCGGCTTGTTAGGGGCTGCCATTGTTAAAGCCGGATTTGGTGTTGTTCATATTTTAACATTAATGGAAAAAGTTATTATACCTATGTTTACTTCACCAATTATTGGTTTTGCAGCCGGATTTTTGTTTATGCTTGGATTAATATGGATATTTTATAAATCAAATCCACAGGTTGTAAATAAAAAATTTCGTAAACTACAACTTATTTCATCAGGATTAATGGCAATAAGTCATGGTTCAAATGATGCACAAAAAACAATGGGTATTATTACTTTAGCATTATTATCAGGTGGTATTCTTAACAAGGCACCTTCAGGAGATTTTGAAATACCTGTTTATGTTATTATAATATGTGCATTAACAATGGCTGCCGGAACTATGAATGGTGGATGGAAAATAATAAAAACAATGGGGCATAAAATAATTAAACTTAAACCAATACATGGTTTTGCAGCTGAAACATCTGCAGCTACAATAATTCTTACAGCTTCTCATTTCGGGATTCCGCTTTCAACAACACATGTTATTTCAACAGCTATAATGGGAGTAGGTTCCACACTTCATGCAAATAGCGTTAAATGGAGAATTGTTGGAAATATAATTACCGCATGGATTTTGACAATTCCTGCATGTATGTTTATTTCTGCTTTTACTTATTATGTTATAGAATATATATTCTAGCGAATTTTTTAATAAATAAATCAATAAATAAATCTTATTATATAAAAAAATGGAAAATATGAAAAATATTTTCCATTTTTAACTCTTAATAACTTCTAAAAAAGATTTGAAACAAATGAAGTTACTGGATTAAAGCTTGAAGCAGCGTTAATTAATAAATCTGCATAGCTGTTAAAACTATTTTTTGATGATGACGTATTATTAACAACCTGAGAGCTGTTACGACTTGCATTTATTGTGTTCATGATATTATCATTTATACTGTTTTGAAGATTACTTAGATAATTTAAATAATTATAACGATTACTTAATTCATTATTAATTAAACTTGATTGTTTATTTTGAAGATTAAGTGCAAGATCACTAATAGCATCTGCACGTTTTGATTCAATACTATTTAAATTATCCATAAAGATAGAATTATCAAGATTTCCAAAGCGTGAAGCAACATTTTCTTGTAATTCCTGCAACATAGGTGTATACATTTCATTAATATCGTTTATACCCTGTGTTTTAAAAGCATCAAGCTCTTTATAAATACTATCCATTGTCGTTGGAGAAAATACATTAATATTTTTTAAATTATCTTGAATTTGTGACTGAGTATAATTTAAAGTTTGTTCCTCATATGGTGACATACTATAATTTGTAACAAGATTTCCATTTTCATAATTTGTGCTGGCTTTTGATTGCCCATTTATTGATATATTTCCACCAATAACCTGAGGACTTGAAGATTTTGAAAATTTTCCCATAATAAAATGTTCCTTTCTTAAATTATAACTAAATTAACTTTCAAATGGAACAGATTATAAATCAGATGCTATAAGTTATATTATAACATTTTAAGTTATATTTATCTATTATTTCTTATATAAATTATCAAAATCCTTGATTTATAACATTTTACAACATATTTTTAAATTATATTAATTTTTTTTTATTTTTTATATTTTGTGTATAATATACATGTAACAAATAATTGAGGAGATTAATTATGTCAAAAAAATTATTATCAACTTTATTTTTATTTGCATTTGTATTAACTTTATCAGGAACTTCAAGTGTTTTTGCGGCATCAAAAACTACAACACTTAAAACACCGTCTTCTGTTTTAAGTGATTATGCAAAGAAAATGGAACAAAAAGAATCTGAAGTTACAAAAAAACAACAAGAAAAAACAAAAGCAATAGAAAAAGCACGTCAAGAACGCCAACAAAAGCTTGAAGAACAAAAGAAAGCTTCTGAAGAAGCAAGAAAACAACGTCAACAAAACATTCAAAACATAAAAGATAATGCAAATAGTTTAAAAAATTCATTTAAGCTTAAGTAACTTTAATTTATATTGTATAAAGTTATTTAAAAGCTCGTAAGGTAAAAGTTTTGAAACAAAAAACGCAAAATGAGAATCCAAACCTATGTTATACCTAGTTTTTGGATTCTTATTTTTAAATATTTTAATAATCAAACGAGCAACATCAATAGCAAATAATCCTTTACTTTCATTTTTTAAAGCATTATTTTTTAAAATATTAAGCTCATTTTGATAAGAGTTTATAGCACATGAATCATTGGTCTTTTTGATATTTTCAATACAAAGCTTTATAGACTTACCCCAAATTTTAGTTTGAACCACCCCTGGATTTATTTCAATAAATTTAATATTTTTGTTATTATTCATTAATTCATGATTTAATGCACAAAAAATAATAGATGTGGCACGTTTTGATGAACAATATGCTGCAATAAAAGGGAAAATACCTGTTTGAGCCATCGAATTAATATTTATTACCTTTGCATTTTCGCCTAAAAGGGGTAAAAAAGTTTTAATCAAATTCAAAGGTCCAAAAGTATTAACCTCAAATTGTGTTTTTATATCATTAATATTAAGTAACTCTAAAGGTCCTGCCACTGCAATACCGGCTGCATTTACTATCATATCAAGAGCTTTTGTTTTAGAAGATATAAATTTACAAGCTTTTGAAATACTATTTTTATTTGTAATATCTAAATACACACCTATAACATTTTTTGAAACACGTTCAATTAATGCTTTATCTTCTCGTTTACGTATTGCAGCAAAAATAACATCATTACTAAACTCTTTAGCAAGCTCGATAACTGTTTGCTTTCCAATTCCTGAAGAAGCACCTGTTACAAAAATATATTTTTTCATTTAACCACGAATTTTTAAATCAGATATCAATTGACGATATTCTTCTACATTTTTATTTTTTATATAAGATAAAAATTGCTTACGTTTACCAACCATTTTAAGTAGCCCGCGGCGTCCTTGAAAATCTTTTTTATTCATTTTCAAATGTTCGGTAAGTTCAAGTATTTTTTGTGTCAATAAAGCAACCTGAACACGTGCAGAACCTGAATCTTTCTCATTTTTACCATATTTTTTAATGATTTCTTCTTTGTTTTTTAAATTAATTGACATTTAGATTTTTCCCTTTAATTCGTTAATTATAGATTTATATTATCAATAACAAAAAACAAAATCAAGTTATTAATAAATTTTAAAGGAATTTGTTAATTTTTGTAAAAATAATTCTCAAATGTATAAAGTTTTAGTCATTATATCCGTTATATATAATATGTATATAAAAAGGATATGTGAATTGGTGAAATTATGGCTTTAACTTTTAACACTGATGTTAGCTCCAAAATATTATCAAATCATTTAAGTAAAATTACAAAAGAAATAGAACTTAATACTTATAGATTGACAACCGGAAAAAAAATAAACAAGCCATCTGATGATCCGGCTGGATATTTTATGATTGAAAATTTAAACAGGCAAATTTCCTCAAATGAAATAGGGCTTCAAAATGTTCAAATAGCCCAATCCGAATTAACTTATCGTGAAGACACTTTAACTGCAATAAATTCTTCTCTTCAAAGTGCTCTGGATGCTTTAAAAGGTTATTCCTCTGCAACTGATGAAACTGCAAAAGAGTCCATTCTTGCAACTGCTAATGCAGCTTTAAAAGGTGCTTTAGAATTAAAAAATACAGCTGAATTTAATGATAATAAATTATATCCTGGTACTGCAACAGATATGACAATAAATTTAGGTGATGATACAAACAATATAATTATTGACAAAAGTGTACTTGATGTACAAATTAAAAGACAAACTGATATTACAGATAGCGATGTATCAAGTGTTATATCACAACTTGAAGATGATATAAAAGCAAACACGGCTGCCATTTCGGGTTTGGGTGCTTATAATAATTTGTTATCTTCCACAGCTGATAATATAACCGGTAAAATTGAAGCTTATGAATCAACAATTGAAACAATATCCTCGGTTGATGTTGCAACGGAAACGGCAAAATTGACACAAAATCAAATTCTGCAACAGGTCACAGCTGCATTATTATCTCAAAGTTCAAACAATGCATATCTTGCTTTATCCTTAATAACCGGTTAATAAATATTTATATTACTTTTAATATTACTCTAAAGCGGGATTAAATTTTTAAGGAAAAAGCCAATAATTTTCTATATGAAAAAAGTTATAATCATTGGCGGCGGAGCGGCAGGTCCAAAAGCTGCAGCTAAGTTAAGCCGGTTAAATAAAGATATAGATATTCACCTTTACACAGATTTAGACGTTGTCTCATATAGTGCTTGCGGCTTGCCTTTTTATATCGAAGGTTTAATAAGTGATATAAAAAGTTTAATAATTAGAACACCTGAAGAATTTGAAAAACAAGGGGTTAAAATTCACTTAAATGCAAAGTGCACAAAAATTAATCCAAACGATAAAACAGTCGAAATTTTTAATATTCTAACAAACGAACATATTCTTGTTTCATATGATGTTCTTGTCATTGCCACCGGTGCAAGACCTTTTATACCACCAATTAATAATGTTGATTTAAATAATATATTCACACTTAAAACATTAAATGATGGTATTAAAATTCGGGAAAAAATGCAGAAATCTAAAAAAGCGGTTATTATTGGCGGAGGAAATATAAGTATTGAACTTTTATGGGCATTTGCTAAAAATAATATAGAGGTAAATGTTATTGAAAAAAGCCCGCATATGTTGAATATGCTTGATCCTGAAATGGGTGAACTTGTTGAAAATTATATTTTGGGCAATTTTGGTAATATAATAAAAATTCATACAAATAAAGAAGCTTCTGAATTTATAGGAGATAACAATAAAAACGTTATTGCTGTTAAACTCAAAGAAGGTGAAGTTATTGACACTGACTTTGTTGTAATAGCATCAGGCATAGTTCCAAATAGTGAAATTTTTAAAGAAGCAGGCGGAATTTTATCCGTTCGGGATACAATTAAAGTTGATACATACATGCAAACCAATTTAAAAGATGTTTATGCCTGTGGTGATGTTGTTGCCAATTATAACATTGTTTCACACAAGCCGGGCTGGATTCCTCTTGCGTCAACAGCAAACAAAGAAGGACGAATAGTTGCTTTAAATATTAATGGAATGAAAGAATCTTTTCATGGTGTTTTATCATCGGTTGTGACAAAATTTCATAACCTAACAATAGCTTCCTGTGGACTAAGTGAAACTTATGCAGCCCAAAACGGTTTTACTCCTATTTCTGCAATGGTAACCAAAAAAGATAAAGCCGGTTATATGCCTGATGCTCAGGAAATAACTTTAAAACTTGTTGTTGATTATTACTCCCAAAAACTTTTAGGAGCACAAGCTATAGGATCAGGTGATGTTCATAAACGAATAGGAACAGTTGTTGCTTGCATTATGTCTGATTTTCGTGTTAATGATCTGCTCCACCTTGACTTACCATATGCACCTCCATATTCCCCAACAATTGACCCGCTGCTTACTGTAGCACAAATTATTAGTCAAAAAATATATAATGCTTTTAAACAAAATTAATTAAAGCTCAATTTTTTCTTTTTAAGTTAAAGCTAAATTTATGTCATTTCCCGCATTAACAACATTCGATATTTGATTACTATCATCTTTAACAGGTATATTTTGACTGGCTTTATTATCATTTATAATATTTTCATTAACATTATTTTTATTTTCTAAATTTTTATCCTTTTTATAAAAAAGACCTGTAATCTTAAATGTTGTTTTAAAATGCTTAATATAATTAAGAATAGGATCAACTATTTTTTTAATAAGCACTTCTTCCCCAAACTTATCAAGAATAGGAGATACAATAAATAAAGTTGCAAATCCTGATATAACAGTTAATAATATAGGTCCGCCTTTTAGCGATTTATTATTCAAATCACTTCGTGCCATATCAGCAATAGCAAGCTTTTTTGCCCGTCCAGTTCCAATTGAAGGGTCTTTTGCATATTTTTGTATTTTATTAAAAAGTTTAGTGGCTTTAAACCTGCTTATTTTCTTACCCTGTTTTTTTACACCCTCCATTATACCCTTAACAGAACCGGTGTCACAAGCATCGAGCATTTTCATCAAATCATACATATCATCAAATTGTTTTTTGGCATATTTAGTAAGATTTTTATATCCGACATCTTTAGGGTCTATTTTACCACAGTGTTTAAACTCTACATGATTTCCCAAAGCTTCACTAAAACAACCTGTTATTTTCTTTAAATATTTCTTTAAAATACCACCTGAAGATTGTTTTTGATCACGATAATTTTTTATTTTCTCAAACATATTTTTACTTAAGCTATTAAATACCTTTTCTTTATCTTTTGATAAATCAAATTTTAAAGCTTGATCTTTTAAAAATACACTTACTTCATTTTTTGCACGTGCATCTATTTTGTCTCCTATAAATTTATTTAAACTGCAAGCAAAATTTTGACCTGCATGTATACATAATGTTGGCATAAGAACACTTGCAAAGCCTTGAAAAATTATCTCTTTTGCAAGCCTTGTTTTAGAGGGTTTTGAATAATCATCGTTATCTCCTCTAAGGTATTTATCATAACAATCCGCTCCAATATAGCACATTGCCGGAAAATAACTCATTAAAGCTGCACTATGACCTATCAACGGTTCAATTGCAGCACCAACTTCATTTGAATACGCAAAAGGTCTCAATGGTGCTTTTAAAAATATATCATCATTCCCTTCTTTACATTCTTTTTCGACTCCTTTTTTTAAATGTATAAGATTTTTAAAATTTGTTTTTATTGTGTTAACGTTCATTACAAAAAATTCCACTTTATTTATATATTTCCTAAATATATAACATCCCTCAAAATATTTTTTGTTAGTTTAACCAAATAAATGAAAAAAAAAATTTACATTTTTTTACAAAAAAACATTCTTGCATTTGTTTTTTTATTGATATAGAATATTTAATAAAGTAAAATGATAAATAAGAGACACAAATATGGATAAAATAAAAACATGTGAAAGTCAAAAAAATAATGACTTAAAAAAAATAGATTTCCAGACATTACCAAAAAAAATACCAGATTTCAAAAACACATTTGAATCAAAGGATAATATTGTCAAAAAATGGCTAATTGATTGGATTAACTCTATTTTAAAATCAAATGAAAATAATATAAATTTACTTTTACCATCAAAAAAGATTATAGCCAAACATTTAGGGGTAAGTATAGGCACTATACAAAGTGCTATTCGTTATATTGAAGATTTAGGATACGTAGAATCAAAACAAAAAATAGGTACTGTCATTAAAACTTCAAGCTCACCTATTTTTAGAAAACTTACCTCAAAACGTGACTTAACCATTAACTATATCCGAAGGTATATTAAAGAACATAATTTGAAATCAGGTGATGTTCTTCCTGATTTAGATTTTATTATTAAAGTTTTAAATATTTCTAAAAACACACTGAGACTTGCTTTAAACTTTATGGTTGAAAGTAATGAATTAAAACAAACAAAAACTAATATTAGCATAAATTATATAGTATCAAATGTCCAAAACCCGAAAGAATACAATACAAATGAATCTATTACTCTTGTTGACAAGTTATATTATGATATTAAAAATTATATTAAAACAAACTATAAAACGGGAGATAAATTACCTTCAAATAGCGAACTTGGACAAATGTTTAATACAAGTATCAAAACTATAAATGATGTTTGTAAAAAACTTGAAGTTGAAAATATTATTTGTGCAAAACGCGGCAAATATGGAACTATTGTCATTTATAATGAAAATAATCAACATTCCAACATTAATTCAAAACCTGAGGAATATATTTTTGCTTCAAGTTTGGATGCTCAATTTTACTATTATCAAAAAATTGAAAAAAATGTATTAAAACTTATTCAAAACCAGTATTCACTCGGGGATAAACTGCCTTCAATATATGAACTTGCTAAAAGTTTTGATGTTTCAACAAATACAATTCGTAAAGCCTTAAACAATTTAAATAAAAAAGGCATAGTACAATTTTTACGAGGACGTTATGGAGGAACTTTTGTATCTTCCATTCTTGATGAAACATATTATGATTTAAACACATCACAAAAAAGTGGTGAAGCTTATAAATGGTTAAGTTTAAATCCTGAATATTTTAACAAATTTATTAATTAATCTTTATGAATAGTTTTTTTACTAAAGTGTATATAAAAAAGGGGAAAATTTAAAAATTTTCCCCTAATAAATATAATTAGTATGTAAAAGCTTAATTGACTAGTTTGTATCACCATTATAAGCTTTTTTAAATACCTCACGTATTTCATCCATCAAAGGATAAGCCGGATTTGCACCTGTACATTGATCATCAAATGCAAGTACAACAAGTTCATCTAACTTATCATTAAAGTCTTTTTCAGAAATACCATATTCTTTAATTGATAGAGGAATATTTATGTCTTTCTTTAATTGTGTAATTGCATTAATCAACAATTCAACTTTTTCATTGTCATCTTTACCGCCTAAATTAAGTTCATCAGCTATTTGACCATATTTAGTTTTAGCATTCGGGAACTTATATTGAGGGAAAATACACTGTTTGCTAGGACAATCAGTTGAATTGTAACGTATTACCTGATTTATAATCAAAGCATTTGCTATACCATGAGGAATATTAAATGCCGCACCTAACTTATGTGCCATTGAATGACATAATCCAAGAAATGCATTTGCAAATGCCATACCGGCTAAGCAGCTTGCATAGTGTATTTTTTCACGAGCAACAGGATCATTTTTACCTTCTTTATACGAACGTGGAAGATATCTAAAGATTAATTTTGTAGCTTCCAAAGCAGGTGAATTAGTAAAGTTTGTTGCAAGTGATGACACATAAGCCTCAACTGCATGGGTTAAAGCATCAATACCTGAAGCTGCACATAACCCCTGTGGCATTGTGTCAACAAAATTTGGATCTATAATTGCCATATTAGGAGTTAAAGCATAATCAGCAATAGGATATTTAACATGTGTTTCATCATCTGTTATAACAGCAAATGGAGTAACTTCAGACCCTGTACCTGATGTAGTTGGTATTGCAACCATCATTGCTTTTTTACCTAACTCAGGTAATTCACAAATACGTTTGCGAATATCCAAAAATCTCATAGCGATATCCTCAAACACAGTATCAGGTTGTTCATACATTAACCATACAATTTTAGCAGCATCAATAGGTGATCCGCCTCCAAGTGCAATAATTACATCAGGCTCATAAGTTTTAACCATTGCCAAAGCATCATTTATTGTTGAAATTGTAGGATCAGGTTTCACATCAAAGAATATTTGATAATCAACGCCTATTTCTTCCAACACATTTGTTACATTATAAACAGTACCTGAATTAAACAAGTATCTATCTGTCACAATAAATGCACGTTTTTTACCTTTTAGTTCTTTTAAAGCTAAATCGGTAGCACCTCTTTTAAAATAAACTTTAGGGGGAACTTTAAACCATAACATATTTTCTCTCCTCTCAGCAACTGTTTTGTAATTTAACAAATGTTTTACTCCAACATTTTCAGACACGGAATTGCCGCCCCAAGAACCGCAACCAAGTGTCAATGAAGGTTCTAACTTAAAGTTATACAAATCACCAATACCTCCTTGAGATGATGGAGAGTTTATTAAGATACGACTGGTATGAAGTTTTGCTGCAAATTTATTTATACGCTCATCTTTGCGTTCATCGGTGTATAAAACAGAAGTATGACCGGCTCCACCAAGCACAACAAGTTCATAAGCTTTTTGTACAGCTTCATCAAAATCACTTGCACGATAAACTGCCAAAACAGGTGATAATTTTTCATGTGAAAATTCTTCAGATAAATCTATTTTTGTAACTTCACCCAATAAAACTTTTGTATGCTGCGGAACGTCAACACCAGCCATCTGAGCTATTTTATAAGCACTTTGACCAACAATACCTGCATTCAATTTGCCGTCAATAATTATTGTTTTTGCTACTTTTTCTTTTTCTTTTTTATTCAATAAATAAGCACCGCGGTATTGAAATTCTTTTAAAACTTCATCATATACACTATCTACAATAACCACAGATTGTTCGGAAGCACATATCATACCGTTGTCAAAAGTTTTAGACATCAATATTGATGATACTGCCATTTTTATATCCGCTGTTTCATCAATTATAGCAGGTGTATTACCAGGGCCAACACCTAAAGCTGGTTTACCTGAAGAATAAGCAGCTTTCACCATTCCAGGGCCACCTGTAGCTAATATTGTAGAAACATCATCATGAGTCATCAACATATTTGTTAATTCAAGTGAAGGTGTATCTATCCAACCTATAATATCCTTTGGTGCTCCGGCTTTTACCGCTGCTTCCAAAACAACACGTGCTGCTTCAATTGTACATTTTTTTGCACGGGGATGTGGTGAAAATATTATACCATTACGTGTTTTTAAAGTTATTAATGACTTAAATATTGCAGTGGATGTAGGATTTGTTGTTGGTATTATACCTGCAATAACTCCCAATGGCTGAGCTACTATTTTTATTCCGTTTGGTTTGTCTTCTTTTATAACACCACAAGTTTTAGCATTTTTATGTTTATTATAAATATACTCGGATGCAAAATGGTTTTTTATAACTTTATCTTCAACAACTCCCATTCCTGTTTCTTCAACAGCCATTTGTGCAAGTGGTATTCTCATTTTATTTGCTGCCAATGCTGCAGCTTTAAATATTTTATCCACCTGCTCTTGAGAATATGTCTCAAAAATTTCCTGTGCCTTTTTTACACGCTTAATCAACGCATCCAAAGCTTCAGGAGTGTCAACTACATTTGACTTGTTAAAAACTTTTTCAAGTTTTTCAACATTTTCATTTTTTGTCATTTTTGTCATTTTCACATTTCTCCTTTTTCATTTTTATATAATAAACTACAATTAATATTTTATATTTCTATTTTTTTAAGTTTTATTAAATCGTATAAATTTACAAAAAATATAAATTTATAATACCTGAGTTAAACAAGGAAATTAATACAGACATCAAAATTTATAATTAATTAGAGAAAAATACTTGTCCCTTATCATTTATAACCTTTTAAATCCAATTACTTTATTATTTTTAAAGGCTATTATAAACCTTTCATTATTAAAAAATAAACTTATAACCTTAGCCAAATTATTTATTTTTCAAATTTATAACAATAACATAATACCACATTCATTTTTATTAAATTTTTTATAATAAATAAAATTGATAAAATATTATTATTTCTGTCAATACAGAGTGTATTTTTAATTTTTTTTTAAATATGCTTATTTTGAACTTCGCAAAATTCTTGAGCATTTTTATTAAGTTCTTTTACACTATTATCTGTTGATTTTTGAGCAAGCAAAAAGTCTAAAAGAGCATAACTTGTGTGCCATGGTGCACTTAAGTAAGTTTGACTTTGATGTTGCTGCTTTTCTAAAATGTCTTCATTTTTTTTCATATTATTTCCTTTTACTTTATATTATGGATTATATTTTGTTAATTTTCCAAAATAAATTTATTTTTTACTTTTTATATTATATAACTTAATTAATATTTATTACAACTTTTCATTTATAATGATTATAAATTATTTATATAAAAAGTTTTGATAAAAAAACTTATAAAATTTAGTATTTTATTTCTTTTTTATAATCCAAAACAATATTTTTTAACCTCATTCTCATTATATATTGGTTGTTACTTGTATTAAGAATTAAAATACGTTTTTTATTTCGTGATTTTATTCCCTATTGATAGTATATGATAAATGTAAAACATTTGTCAATACCTTTATATAATATTTAAACTTTTTTTAAGACTTGAATTTACAATTTAAAACTATTATAATAAAAATATCCCCCATGGGGGGATATGAAAATGAATGGTAATAAGGAAAAAATTATGTCAAATATTTCATCTTGTACACATAAACAAAATAAAGCTATTATTAACAGAATTTCACGTGTTTGTGGTCATCTTGCTTCAATAAAAAAAATGATTGAAGAAAACCGTGATTGTAAAGATATTTTAATTCAACTTGCTGCTTGCAAAATGGCTGTAAACAATATAGGTAAATTATATTTAAATGATCATATAAATAACTGTGTAAAAAATGCTATTAATCAAGGCGACCAAACAATTATTGAAGATTTAAACGATATAATTAATAAATTTATAAAATAAAGTAAAAAAGAAAGGATATATTTTATGCTAAAAGAAAAAATTGACAAATTAAGCCGCTTACCTTTTGTTATAGTATCTGGATGTTTTTTATTTTTAGATTTTATTTTGATGATATTAAAAATTAAACCTCATATTAATCCTGTTTGGGTAACTATATTCATTTCAGGATTACCATTATTTTATTATGCATTAAGAAATATAATTATAAATAAAAAAATAACCGTATCATTATTAATTTCAATAGCTATCATATCTTCCATATTCATTGGTGAATATTTTGCAGCAGGTGAAATTGCTTTTATTATGGCTTTGGGTGAATTGCTTGAAGATTATACAATAAAAAGGACTAATAAAGGTTTAAATAATTTAGTTTCAATTTTACCTCAAAAAGCTTGTCTGGTTAAAGATAACAATGAATATTATGTCGATTTAAATGAGGTTAAATTAGATGACATCATAAGAATCAAAGAAGGTGAAACAATACCATTTGATGGCTTAATAATTAAAGGCTCAACACAGGTTGATGAAAGTGCCATTAATGGTGAATCCTTACCGAAAGATAAATTTGAAAATGATACCGTTTATAGTGGAACAATAAATGGTTTATACACTATTGATATAAAAGTTCAAAAATTATCAAATGATTCTCTATTTCAAAAAATGATTAATCTTGTTAAAGAAGCTGAAAAAAATAAAGCACCTCTTGCACGTATAGTTGACAAATGGGCTTCTTTTTTAGTGCCATTGGCTTTAATTTTAGCAATTGTAACTTATTTTATAACACACGATATAACCCGTGCCGTTACAATACTTGTAGTATTCTGCCCTTGTGCTCTTGCTCTTGCTACACCAACTTCAATAGCAGCTGCAATAGGTCATGCTGCTAAAAACGGAATAATAATTAAATCAGGTGAAGCTTTGGAACAAATGGGAAAAATTGATGTTGCAGCTTTTGATAAAACAAAAACATTAACTTATGGTCATTTGGGAATACATGATGTAATTTTATTTGATAATAGTATATCTAAAAATGATTTACTAACAAAAATAGCCTCCATACAAAAGTACTCCAATCATCCAATTGGTAAAGCTATCTATAAGTATGCAATTGAAAATAATTTAAAACTTTATGATAATGTTTCAAACTTTACATCTTATTTGGGAAAAGGAATAAAGGCAAATATTGGTGAAAGTACTATTTTGACCGGGAATATTGAGTTTATGAATGAGAATAATATACATATTAATTTACAAGAGCAAAATACTCTTAATAAATTACGAAATGAAGGCAAAATAGTTATATTAATTGCCATAGATAATAAAGTTCAGGGAATAATTGCACTAAGCGATATTATAAAAAATGAAGCAAATTTTGTAATAAATTATTTAAAAAATTCAGCTATTGACGTAATCTTACTCACAGGTGACAATATAAAAACAGCACAGCATTTTGCAAAAATTTTAAATATAAAAAATATATATGCCAATTTATTGCCACACAATAAAGTTGAAATTATTAAAAAATATCAAAATAAAAATAAAATTGTACTTATGACAGGCGATGGAATAAACGACGCAGCTTCACTTAAAACCGCAAATGTTTCCATATCTTTTGCAGATTTAGGAAGTGATATAGCACTTAATGCCTCAAGTATTATATTGTTAAACAGCAATTTAAAAAATATTATATATCTAAAAAAACTTTCAAACTTAACAATAAAAACAATAACATTTAATATAAGTTTATCAATGTTAATAAATTTTATAGCTATATTTTTATCAATTTACGGAATTTTAACTCCGGTTTCCGGAGCATTATGGCATAATGCAAGTTCATTAATTGTTATTTTAAATGCTTCAATGTTATATGGCAAAAAAATTAAATAACAAATTCCCTTATGAAATTTATTTCATAAGGGAATTTATAACTAAATTAATTAAATATCACTATTTTTAATCTTTTAAGAAACTATCATAATTGCGAGCAAGTAAATGGGTTTTTATTTGATTAATAAAATCAAGAGCAACACCCACCATAATTATTAATGAAGTTGCACCAATTCCCTGTAAAGTTGTAATATTTGTAATGTAACTTGCAATTGATGGAATTAAAGCAATTATCCCAAGCCCCATAGCACCAATAAACGTTGTCCTTGATAATATTTTATCCAAAGCCTCAGCTGTAGGACGCCCTGGTTTTATGCCGGGTATTGATGAACCATATTTTTTTAAATTAGTAGCTATTTCTTTTGGCTGCATATTTGGCATAATTGATGCATAGAAAAAAGTCAAAGCTACAATTAAAACAAAATATATTATATAATACGATATTCCTTGTGGACTAAAAAATAAAGTAAGTTTAGTCACTATAGTTTTTAAAGTTTGTGATTGAACATGAATACTATTTGCAATGCTTAAAACCGTAGATGGAAAAAGCAAAATGGCAACAGCAAATATTATAGGCATAACACCGCCCGGATTAAGTTTAAACGGAATAAATGTGCTTATACCGCCATATATTTTGTTTCCTACCTGACGTTTTGGATTAACAATTATAACTTTGCGTATAGCTTCTTGCATTATAACGATAAATACCATTGTTGCAAAGAAAATAGCAAGCAAAACAAGAAGACCCAATTGCATTTTAGGATCATAAGCAACAAGCTGTGATGTTCTATTTGCATAAACAGGTATTCCTGCAAGTATACCGCAGAATATAAGTAATGAACCACCATTACCAATACCTTTTTCAGTTATCAATTCAGCAAGCCACATAACAAAAACTGCACCGGCGGTTAAAATAAGCATGGAACCTGCAAAAAACATACCCTTATTCACACCTGGCAATATAGCAGCACTTGCTTGACTTGTCAAAAAAGCTAAAAACACAAACGATTGAAATGCAGCAATAATAACGGTAAAAACACGTGTATATTGTGATATTTTTCGACGTCCTGCTTCGCCTTCTTCTTTTTGAAGCTGTTCAAGAGAAGGAATTATAACAGCTAATAACTGCATTATAATTGAAGCTGTAATAAAAGGACCAATACCAAGAGCTATTATTGAAACATTACCCAAAGCACCACCTGAAAATAAATCTAAAAAACCTATTATATTATTTCCGGATGCTATATTTGCAAAAACTTCGTTATTTATACCAAACAAAGGTATTTGTGCACAAAACCTAAATACCGCAACCATTGCAAATGTAAAAATAAGCTTAGCTTTTAACCCCGATGCTTGAAACATCGATACAACATCCTCCATTGTAGGAGGCTTCATTTTTCCCATTTGCATTTTTTATATTAACTCCGCTTTGCCGTTTGCTTTTTCTATTTTTTCTTTTGCACTTTTTGTAAAATGACTTGCTTTAACAGTAACTGCTTTGTTCAATTCACCATTTCCCAAAACACGCAACACTTCACAATTAGGACGCACCTTTTTTAATGCTATAAGCACTTCCAAAGTTATCTCAGGTTCTTCAATATTATTCAAATCTCCAACATTAATTTCACCTGAAACAAGTGCATTAAAATTTTTAAACCCTTTAAGCTTAGGGAACTGACGATATGAAGGCATCTGACCACCTTCAAAGCCTCTTTTCTGACTTCTTCCGGATCTTTGACCTTCACCATTGTGCCCGCGTGTTGAAGTTTTTCCATGACCTGACGAACGACCACGTCCAACACGCTTCACTTTATGTGTAGAGCCGCATGCAGGCTTCAAATCTTCTATTTTTATTGTACTATCTGTCATTTTTATTTTACCTTTCCTCTCAAAAATTTATAACTCGGTCACATCTAATAAATGGGCAATTTTGTTTATCATACCCATAATTGTCGGATTTTTATAATGTTCAACCGTTTGATTGGTCTTTTTTAATCCCAACGCCCGTGCAACACGCACCTGTGCTTCTGTTGAACCAATAAGGCTCTTTTTTAACGTTACTTTCACTTTTGTGCCATTTTGTTGTTCATTTGTCATAGCATTTCTCCTTTTCAATTAGCTCAACATTTCCATTACACTTAAACCACGTGTTTTTGCAGCATCGCCAAACAATCTCAAGGATTTTAAAGCTTCCATTGTTGCATTTGCCGCATTTAACGGTGATTTTGAACCTAAAGATTTACTTAATATATTTTCAACACCTGCCAATTCCAAAACAGCACGAACAGCACCGCCAGCAATAACACCGGTACCCTCAGAAGCCGGACGAAGCATAACAGCACCTGCACCACTTTTCCCAACAATAGGATGAGGAATTGTTGTTTTAAATATAGGCACGCTTATCAAGTTTTTACGTCCATCTGCAATAGCTTTTTGAATGGCTATTATAACCTCACTTGCCTTTGCACAGCCAACACCAACTTGACCTTTTTGATTACCCACTATTACAACGGCACGAAAACTTAACTTCTTGCCGCCTTTAACAACTTTTGTAACCCGACGAATTTGTATAACACGCTCTTGCCATTCACTTTGAGGTGCTTCAACATCTTTTTCATCATTACGACGACGATTGCGTCCTTTATTTTCACGATTTTTTCTTGATTTACCCTTTGCCTCAGCTTCAATAGCGATTTGTTCAACCTCTGCACTTACAACATTTTCTTCATTTAATGTTTCTTCAGCTTCCTGTGCATCGTTTGAATCAACTTCCATTATTTCTTTATTGTCTTCCACGATTTTAAATACCTTCCTTTAAATTACTCTATTTTAACCTATCAAATACATAAAAACAACTACCCGCCTGGTTTATTGTAAAAACGGATATAAAATTGTATTTGTTGATGTTGGGTTTTTTTATTCTGACATTTTTTATTATATTATAGTAAATATTATTTTGCAATAACTTTTAAAATAAAAAACAACCGGAAAATAACCTTATATTAAGATAATGTTACATTTATTAACAAATAAACATACAAAAATGTGATGGCTACATAAAATTACATATACAATTTCACATAAATTTAATTTGTGGTATAATTTTTTTATGAAAAGTCTATTTAGTGATGCTTGGAAAGTCTTAAGATTACATTCGCTTTTGACGGTACCTTTTATTTTATACTTATACTTTATGTCCTTAATTGTGACAAGAAGCCAAAATGTACCTTCAACTTTGATGTTTTATGTTTTCATGCTGACAGGTTTCTTGCTTACAGTATGTTTTCTTTCAGGCTGGTTTTATATGGCAAAAAATGCTATTAAAAATTATGAAGATATTCAAATAAATGGTGTGGACCCTCAAAAAGATTATGCTTTTACTAATTTAAGATTATTTTTTTCAGGAGTGGGTGAATATTGCTTGCCCGTTTTAGCAGCATTAATTTTATATTTTCTAGTTTTATTACTATTTGCATATTGCATATATAATTTAGGTTTTCATGTTATTGGCAAATTTCCCATAACTTATGAGGAATTAAAAGTTATTTCAATAAATCCGCTTGAGGCAAACAAAATTATTAATGGACTAACACAAATTCAAATGACAAAGTTGTCGGCATGGAGTTTTTTATTTTTAAGCTCATATTTATTTTATTCCTTCTCGACAATGTTTTATATTCCTTCATTATTTTTACATACAAAAAATCCATTAAAAGCCTTTTTTAAAGGATTTATATTTACATACCGAAATATAATTACAACATTTATGTTGTTTATGTTTTATATTATGGCAAAAACAATACTTTCATTTTTAAACACAGCTTTTGCCTCTAATTTTTTACTTTCAACAGCTTCTTTACTAGTTGTTGTGTATTTTGCAGCGTTTTGGATAATATTAATATTTTATACATATGAACAAAAAGAACATTATCGCAATAACAGGTCCGACAGCCACCGGTAAAAGTGAGCTTGGATTTTATATTGCAAAAAAACTTAATACTCAAATTATCTCGGTTGATTCAAAACTTGTCTACCGTAATTTTGAAATAGCCGCCGCCAAGCCCGATAAGGAAACTTTAAGTGAAGTCCAACATCATCTTATCAATTTTGTTGACCCGCATATGCAATACACAGCCGGAGATTTTGTTTTCCATGCAAGGCAAATAATCGAAAATTTACATAATCAGGGTAAAATACCGGTGTTTGTTGGCGGAACCTATTTATATTATAAAGTTTTACTTGAAGATTATGATTTGCCTCTTTGCAAAATAAATTATGAATATCGCGATTATCTTGATAAAAAATCAGATATACAGCTTTATGATATTTTACTTAAGGCTGATTTTGATGCGGCACAAAAAATTCACAGTAATAACCGTGTTAAAATCATAAGGGCTCTTGAGCTTATCAAGTTTTACAATAAGAAACTAAAGGATATAATGAAAGAGCGTGAATATGAAGCAAAAAACAATGTAATATGGTTTGGATTAAATTCTAATAATCGCAAGTTTTTATATGATCGTATAAATAAAAGGGTCGATAGAATGATGGAAGCTGGCTTGCTTCAAGAAACTATTGAAAATTATAATAGATATGAAGAACTTGATACATTTAGAAATACAATAGGCTATTGCGAGCTTATTGATTATCTTCATAAAAACACTTCACTTGATGAAGCTGTTGAGAAGATAAAACAACACACTCGAAATTATGCCAAAAGACAAATAAGTTTTATGAAGCCCAATCAAGATATAACCTGGTATGATATTGAAGAAATGGATATTAATTCAATATTTGAAGAAGCATATAAAATTGTTACAAATGAATGTAATTAGGATAATAAATTTTTTGCCCCATAAGTTTTGACATGTTAATATTTGCTAAAATAAGATAAGCAAGTTTAACAGTGGGGATATATGTATTTTCGTTAAATTCTCGAATAATACCAAGAATAGGGCAGCTTGAATATTTTGCTATATTTTTAGGAACATTTAAAATATTATTTTTAGGGCAGCGTGGAAATCTTGTAAAAATTACACCTCTTAATCTTATACCCATCTCATTTACACAATTTATTGAATATAATAAACGTTCAAACCAATCATCACATGGTGATGTCACAAGGGCAACAGGGATATCAAGCATTTTTACAAGATCATAATTCAAAAGGTCATCATTCAAAGGTGTCATCAAAGTGTCTGTATCTTCAGAAATTATAGCATCATATTTTGAAAGCAACTCTCTATATTCAAAATAAACCTTTGTAAGATTTACTTCATCTTTAGATTGAGTGCTATTTTCACCTTCGGTAAATAATGAACCAAATTTATATGTATTTACGAAGTCAATATGTGTTTTATAACGATAATAAAATTGATTATCAGGATCTTCCAGATCTTTCCTTTTAATATAAGATTGATTTAAAAAAGGATTATATAAACAAGTGTTATAACCCAGAGTTTGAACAGCAAGAGTGATAGCACATGTGAGCAAGGACTTGTTTGTGTATTTATTAACTTGAGTTAGCATTACATCCATAGTTAAAATATATTAAAAAATAAATAAGAAATGTTTGACAAATTATATCACAATTTTATTTATAATTTTATCATATAAATAGTTTAGAAATAAAATTATAATTTATGGTATACTTAATTTCAAATAACCAATTAAAGTGAGATAAGTGGATATATAAAGTATAGTTATGAAAAAAATTATATCATTATTATTAACATTGATATTTGTTTTTGGTTTATTTATCCTTGATAAGCCGGTTGAAGCTGCAAGAAAAAACAGCAAAAAAACTGCCAAAGGAATGAATCTTGAAGAATTTGAAAAAATCAATCAAACAATTGACAAATTAACCAAAAAAGTTTATGCAAAATCATTATTTTCGCCACAAGAAAATGAAGAACTTATAGGAATAAAAATAAAGCTTGATAATGAACTATTAATATCACAAGAACCCGGTCTTTCGCAGCTTTATTATAAAGCAGGCAATTTATATAAATTGCGCGGCTTAAAAACTGCATCTTGTGATTGTTACCAGATAATACTTGAAAATTTTAGCGAAACACCTTTTGCGATAAAAGCCCGTCGTGAACTTGAAGACATGGGTATAAAAATAGAAATACCCCAAGATAATGTTGAAGAAGATGAGGAAGAATAAAATGATGAAAATAAAAAGAAATAATAAAAAAGCGGGATTTTCACTTGCTGAAATTATGATAGCACTTGTTATTGTAGCTATTTTGATGGCAGCAAGCGCTCCTCTTGTCAATCGTCGAGCAAGCATTGATAATGGTTTTAATTGTTATTGGAAAAGTCACTCACTGGATGATGGCATATATTTTAATGAAGGTGGTCAAGGTCATGTTGGAATTGGTACTGATACACCCTCTCAAGATGCAATATTATCATTAAAAGCAACAGGTGAGCAAAGCAATAATTCCATTGCTTTCTTTAATAATAATGGAAATATTGTAGGAAAACTTGGAATTTCAGGCACAAATATATTTATAAGTACGGATGATATATCATTAGGTGCTTCACAAAATAATATAATTCTAGGTAAGCAAGCAGATAATGGACTTCAGAATCATGTTTTATCAATATGCGGTATGGAGAACACAATACCATTATTATATGGTCAATTTAGTGACACAACAAATGAACAAATTTTAAAAGTTAATGGTATTTTATTTACAGGCATAAATTTTAATACAAGTATTTTTTCGTCACCAATTGAAAACTATTCACTAATAGCACAAGATGGCATTTTAGTTATAGATAATGCAAATCCAACAATGGCAACAAACCAGGTCTCAATAGAACCTTCACTAATACAAGTGGGGTCAAGTTCATCATCAGATTCTTCATTATGTGAATTAAGAAGAGATGCAATTAGACTATCTTATGGTGGGGCAGAAACGGTAGCATTATATGCAAGCACAGGGAATATAGAAACACAAGGACAAATCCAAGCCTTAGGAAATATTTCAACAACCGCAGGTGATATATTGGCTAACGGCGATGGAACAACAGGCGGGAATATCATAGCAGGTGGAACTATTACAGCAACAGGGGATATATCAACAAGTGCAGGGAATATATTGGTAAACGGCGATGGAACAACAGGCGGAAATATCTCTGCAGGCGGAAATATCTCAGTAAGTGGAAGTATAACAGCACGTGGCAATATAATTGCAAGTGATGGTTATATTGACACAGAAGAATGTGGAGAAAATTTAAAAAATATAATTATAAACATTGCATCTACCAATGTCTCTGATAGCAAACTTAAGGATGTTGTTGGGGAAACAAAATATGGTTTAGACAAAGTGCGGAAAATGAAAATTGTTGAATTTAAGTTTAAAGATGAAAAAAAATATGGTGAAGGGGTTCGCTTTGGTGTCATTGCACAAGATCTTCAAAAAAATATGCCCGAATCCGTTGTCGAAAACAAAGAAGGCTTCCTTTCCATACGCCAAAATAACATTTTCTTTGTCGCAATAAATGCCATCAAACAACTGGATAAAGAAATTCAAAATATAAAACAATTGCTAAATTTGGAGGAGTTCAAACTTGATTGTGGCAAGTTGTCATCTTTAAAAATAGTTGCTCAAATTAACAAACTAAAAGATGAAAATAAAGAACTTAAAAATGAAATAAAACTCTTAAAAGAACAAAATGCAAATCTTGAAAAAAGATTAGATGATATTGAGTTGATGATGTTTTCAAAATAAGCTTAAACTCAAAACCTATTTAAAAATATATTAATGTCCTCCAAGTGGGATTACTTTGTTTATTTTTTTAAAATTTACTTAAAATTAATTTAATGTCCTCCGGACGGGGCAACTTTTACGCAAAAGTTGCACAAAACCTCAACCCACTTGGTTTTCGTATATTCACACGACTCAACTTGAGCCTCCTTAACTCGTGCACTTTGTGCACTCAAACAAAAGGAGGCTTTGACAACGTTTCGTCTGTGACTATTACTCAAACCTGCGTATGGGGTGGCATTGTTGATCTCATTCTCTAACTTTTTTATTCCATCCTCTCTCTTTTTAGCTTGAGGGCGGGGGTGAGGGTGACATCTCATGCCCCCTCTCTAAAGAGGAAGAGGGGAACAAAAAGTCTTGAAAATATACAAAAAAAATGATATAATAAAAATAGGGTGAGCGGTTTGAGACCCGCTCTTTGAAAACCCTAATAGATTTATCGTAGCGCTAGTATTATTAGTAAAATCAATATTAGCGCTTTTACACTAATTACGATAACCACTTTTGACATCACCTTCTTTCATAGCATCGATTAAATCTTAAAATTATCCGTTTCGTGCTATCTTAGAAAGCTTAGTCATAGGGTTTACCCTATTTTATTTTATTATACTGAAAATATATATAATTGTAAAGTTTTTTAACTTTTCGCCCCATCCCTTTTTTAGCTTGATGGTTGGGGTGAGGGTGATTTTAATGCAGCTTTGTTTCACATTTTTTCAAGAATTATTTAAAATTAATTTAATGTCTTCAAGACGGGGTTACTCTGTTTAACTTCGCCTGTCGTACTTCGTGCTGTCGGCTTCGGCTTTTTTCCAGCCTGTGGTATCCGCCCTCATTTCATTCGGGCGTCTTTCCTACGGCGGGAATTAGTAATTTATGGGGGGGGAGGCAAAGCCTCCCCCCCCCATATCCCCCCACACGAAATTTAATGTCCTCCGGACGGGGCAACTGTATTTATTTTTTTTCAAAAAATTAAACAGTTGTAGAATAAAGTCAATAAATGTAACCCATACGCAGGCACGAACAATTATCACTCTCTTGAATTTCCTTCAAGCTCAAAGCACTTCGCCTATCGCACTTCGTGCTGCCGGCTCCGGCTTTTCGCTCCCCGGGACTTCGCCCGTCCGGAAATTCGCTTTACGAAACAACAACAGGCAGCCTTCTGTTTGAGTGCGAAGCACGAGTTAAGGCTGCTTGGGTTGAGTTTAGTGAGAATGTGAGTGCCAAGTCGGGTTACGATTTTGGGCACTTTGTCCACACAAAGTGCCTCCGCCTGAAAGGCTTTATATTTTTATTATTATTTAAAGACTATTATTCAAACCTGCATATGGATTGCCATTGTTGACCTCTTTCTCCAATTTTTTTATTCTCCCTCACACTAAAAAGAGGAAAGGGAGAAATAATACAAGATGGTTTCCACATCCGTAGGACGTTAATATATTTAATTTGTTGAAGTTTAAACAATTTTGTCACCCTCACCCATACCCTCACGCTTATAAGGGATAGGAGGAAATAACCCAAAACAGTTGCTCCATCTGAAGGGCATTAAAACATTGGAACTTATATACAACTTTATACAAAGTTCAGTGTAAACTGATATATAAAGCCCAAATTTTTTATTAAAATTTAGTTTTTATTTTTTATTTTTTATAACATTTAAAGAGTACAAGGATGGTTATTTATTTTTTTACTTAAAAATTGATTGACCAACATGTTTTTATGCCAGTCAATCAATTAATGAAAAACATAATTATACAAGCACATCTGAAATTAAAGATGACACTTTTGTTTTTAAGTTTCCTACTTCATAATAAGAATTGTTACTTGCAGCATTTTTAAGATTTATAAATGTATTTTCTAAACCTTTTATATTTGCTTTTAGATTATATTTATCTTCATTTTTTATATAATCTCTCCTTGCTCCATCTGATAACACAGAAGTTAATTTTGTATTATCCATAACATAGAAATTTTTGGAGTCATTCAAGTTTTTTCCAAATTTTTCAGGAAAATAAAAATAACCGCTTAATGTTGTTTGATAGTCATCACCTGATACAAGTTTTTTCATCCAATTCATTGAACCACTATACCAATCTTTTGTAATGGAATGCCAATCTTTTCCAAAATCTCGCATTTTTTCAAAATATTTATCCTCTGCATAAGAAGTTTCTGAATAAGGACGCTGTGGTTGAAATTCACTTAATTGTTTTGCTGAAAAATTTGCATATGCCTGATACCTTATCATTTTTAACATATCACGTGGCTCTTCATTGTTTTTATCCGTATATAAAAACTGATGAATATGGTTTTTCAATATTGATAATCTTAATATTTCAGCATCAAGAACATCTTCTGTCGGATTTTGATAGACATTTTTTCGAATTTCTTCAAATCTATTTAATGTATCACAATGATTAGCCCGTTCTTTTAAATACATTCTTAAAAAATCTCTTGTTTGATTTTTTGAACCTGTTTTGTCATATAAATGAGTCATATACGACCCTATTGTTCCCATTTCGTATGATGCCATATTTGTTTCAGTTTCACCTGGTACAAAATGAAAATAGTCACGTGCAGTATATTTTGGATAAGCCCATTGCAAATCTAACATTTTGGGATAATAGTTATCTCCTTTATAAAATATATTACCTATATTCCAATCAGAATTAAACACATCAACTTTATCCATTCCTTCAAGAATGTTTAAAGTATCTTTGACTCCTTCATGAGTTAAAACATTAAAATCATATTTATTTGCACCTGCAGGATTACCTTCTTCAAATTTTGAAACCATGTAGTAATTTCCATTTTGTGTTTTCATTAATGATATACCTTGCTGAAATCTACTGTCATCTTTAAACATATCAAGCATTTGAAATTCATGTGTTATTCCACCAGGACCCCAAACAGTATCACTGCAACGTTTTGACTTTGGTTCTTTAATAACATATTTTGAATCTCCATCAACGGATACCTTATAGGCATCACCTGAAACTCCACCACCTAAATATGTGGCACTATAAGTATCTGCATTAATATTTGTCGAATAATTATATCCATTCCTTACATTGGATTTACCATAATCCTCAAACTTATCAATAAATCTTGCGATTTTATCAATAAGCTCACTTGTTGCATTCTTCCAAATGACACTTTTGTCAATAACAGGACTTCCAAAACTTATAGTATCTTTTTGTAAGTTTCCATTTTTTAACTTAATACTCCCTAAAAAATTTTTTTGTTGCGATTTCAAACCGGCTTTTTTAAATTGTTGAGTTTGTTTTCCATTGTCTAAACTAACATTTTTCTGAATTTTCATAACAAAAATCTCCTTCTTTCTATTTAACCATTAATTACTACAAAAGCACTACTAATCTAACCGTACTTTATTCTAAAAATTAAATTGTTTAATTATAATAAACTCCTCAAAAAATAATTTGTTAGTTTTTAGCTACAATATTTACAAAAATTTACAAAAAAAGTAGTAAACCATAAAAAATCAAGTTTACTACTTTATAAAATTTTTTTTAATTACTGTTATTTTCTAAATATTGCCGGCATAAGAGTATTTGATCATTTGAAGCAACAACTCCTGAGCTTTTGCAAGCTGTTTATCATTTTTATTTTTAATATCCTCCTCAGTAAGTTCAACAACAACATCCGGCTGAATACCCTTTTTATTTATATCAGTACCATTTGGAGTTAAATACTTTTGAATAGTAATATTCATACCGGCACCGCCCATTAAAGTATTAACTTCTTGCACAAGTCCCTTACCAAATGAACCTTCCCCTACAATTAAAGCACGGTTATTATCCTTTAATGCACCTGAAAATATTTCACTAGCCGATGCACTACCTTTATTAATTAATAATATAACAGGCTTATTTGTCACATATTTTCTTGTGGCACGTATGTTTTCTTTATAACCATCACGATCAACAGTGGAAACAATAACACCACCATTTAAAAACATATCCGATATAAAAATCGCATTTGAAAGCAAACCACCGGGATTAGATCTTAAATCAATTATATATCCTTTTTTATCAGATAATTGTTTTAAAGCATTTTGAAACTCTGATGTTGCATTTTTACTAATAAAAGAACTTAATCGAATATAACCAATTTCAGGTGATATTTTAGCATTTTCAGGTATTTTTAAAGAAACTGACTTTAAATTTATTTCAGCACGCACAACACGATAAACTTTATTTTCAACACCTTTACGTTTTATTAACAACTCAACGACAGTACCTTCTTTTCCACGAATCTGATCAGCAGCTTTATCAACTGTGATACCTTTTGTTGACTTACCGTTTATTGCAAGAATTTCATCTTCAGCTTTCAAGCCGGCTCTTTCACCAGGCGTATCTTCAAGTGGAGCAATAATTAACAATTTGCCGTCTCTCACACCAATTTGAACACCTATACCTTTTAATGAACCTTTTATTGAGCTTTTTTCTTCCTCAAATTCTTTTGGATCTAAAAATTTTGTATAAGGATCATTTAAACTTGCAAGCATTGTATCAATAGCCACGTAACAATCTTCAGGTGATTTGATATACTTTGCATACCTATTTTTCCATCTCAACCAATTCTGTTCATTATTTGATTTATCCACATACTTTTGATTTATATTATTCCAAGCTTGATCATATAAATCAAATTCCGCAGCAGCATAACAATTCATACCGCCTAAAATGCCAAATCCCAGAATAATACCTGATAACAAACCTATTTTTAACTTTTTTGATAAACCTGCCAAAATAATACCCTCACTCATCTATTATATAAGAATATTATATCGCATTTTTAATTTTTTTTTTCAAATATATATGTGATTTTTGTTAAGTTATGTTGAGTTAGTTTATTTTTTCAATAACTTTTTTTAAATAATTAATTAAATTTTCTTTTTACTTTTAAAGGGGAAGCAGGGTAATCCCTGCTCCCTTGAATATTATTGATTATCATAGTAAAACCTTAGGAATTAAATTTTCGATATAATTTTTTAAATTAGAATTTTTTTTATCAACTACTTGTTTTAAACCAATAAATGAGCTTTCTAGTTTTATAATATTATCTTTTAAACTAGGTAAAGTTATATTTCTACCTTTATAATTTATAGTTTCAGTTTTTTCCATAACTTCATCCCATTTTGCTTTTGCTTTACCAGACAACATTTCATATAAACTTTTAAAATAATTAACTTTGGGAATTCGTCTTGGGTCATGCCCTTGTTGACCATAACATTTTGGAGCTTTCACTTCACCGGTTATAATCTTTACAAAATTTGGCAATTTTTCATTTGCTTCTTTTTTTAATCTATCATGCCAGAAAGCTCCTAGTTTGTTCATATATTCAAAATATTTCTTTTCATTTTCGGTCATGTCTTTTTGAGGTTTTTGAGGTTTAAATTCTTCAAGCATTTTGGCACTAAAATTGGCATAAAGTAATGGACGCACAAAATTTATCATATTATGCTTTTCTTCAACACTTTTATCCGAGTAAAGAAATTGTCTTGTATTATTTGCAAGCATATATAATCTTAGGGTTTCAGCATCAACAACATCATCGTTTGGATTCTTTAACACTTCACTTCTGATGACATCAAACTCATTATCTTTATCAAAATATTCACTTCTTAGTTTTAAATATTCAATAAAAGTTTCTTTTTCATTAGATTTTGATTCAACATTTCCATTTTTAAGTAATTGTTGTTTTCTTCCCAAAAGCTGTGGTACAAGTGTTTTCATTTCATATAATTGAAAATCATTCTTAGCTTCAAATGGTGCAAGCACATTTGGCACAATTTTTACCATTTCCCATTTTGGCTTAAATTCTTTTAAAGTTATGTTTACAAAATGTTTTTGCATATTTTTTTCAAGATCTTTGACTTGTTCTTGAGGATTAAGCTTTGACTTATCAATCGTTTTTATAACTTCGCTTGTTTTTGTTTTTTTTGAACATGCCCAGACAACTAAACCAATTACAACGCTTGCAACAGCTGTTAAACCAACACCAAGCCATGTTTTTTGTTCATCTGTCATTCCTTTACTTTCACCGGTTGGTGATTTAATGTTTTCATACGCTTTAAAGCTTTTTTGCTTATTTATTTTTAAAGGGGAAGCAGGGTAATCCCTGCTTCCTTGAATATTATTGATTATCATACTAAAACCTCAGAAATTAAATCTTCAATATCCTTTAATATTTTACATTTTAAATTAGAATTTTTTTCTTCAACTACTTTTTTTAAAGCCATAAATTTAGCTTCGAATGTTCTAATTGTTTCTTTTAATGCGGGTATTTTAAAAGTCCTTCCCCTAATAACTTCTTTTTCTTCTTGTTCCATAACTTTATCCCACTTTGCTTTTGCACCATCTGACAACATTTCATATAAACTTTTAAAATAATTAACTTTGGGAATTCGTCTTGGGTCATGCTCTTGTTGACCATAACATTTTGGAGCTTTCACTTCACCGGTTATAATCTTTACAAAATTTGGCAATTTTTCATTTGCTTCTTTTTTTAATCTATCATGCCAGAAAGCTCCTAGTTTGTTCATATATTCAAAATATTTCTTTTCATTTTCGGTCATGTCTTTTTGAGGTTTTTGAGGTTTAAATTCTTCAAGCATTTTGGCACTAAAATTGGCATAAAGTAATGGACGCACAAAATTTATCATATTATGCTTTTCTTCAACACTTTTATCCGAGTAAAGAAATTGTCTTGTATTATTTGCAAGCATATATAATCTTAGGGTTTCAGCATCAACAACATCATCGTTTGGATTCTTTAACACTTCACTTCTGATGACATCAAACTCATTATCTTTATCAAAATATTCACTTCTTAGTTTTAAATATTCAATAAAAGTTTCTTTTTCATTAGATTTTGATTCAACATTTCCATTTTTAAGTAATTGTTGTTTTCTTCCCAAAAGCTGTGGTACAAGTGTTTTCATTTCATATAATTGAAAATCATTCTTAGCTTCAAATGGTGCAAGCACATTTGGCACAATTTTTACCATTTCCCATTTTGGCTTAAATTCTTTTAAAGTTATGTTTACAAAATGTTTTTGCATATTTTTTTCAAGATCTTTGACTTGTTCTTGAGGATTAAGCTTTGACTTATCAATCGTTTTTATAACTTCGCTTGTTTTTGTTTTTTTTGAACATGCCCAGACAACTAAACCAATTACAACGCTTGCAACAGCTGTTAAACCAACACCAAGCCATGTTTTTTGTTCATCTGTCATTCCTTTACTTTCACCGGTTGGTGATTTAATGTTTTCATACGCTTTAAAGCTTTTTTGCTTATTTATTTTTAAAGGGGAAGCAGGGTAATCCCTGCTTCCTTGAATATTATTGATTATCATACTAAAACCTCAGAAATTAAATCTTCAATATCCTTTAATATTTTACATTTTAAATTAGAATTTTTTTCATCAACTGCTTTTTTTAAAGCCATAAATTTACCTTCAAAAGTAATTATTTGAGTTTTTAAACTAGGTAAAGTTATATTTCTACCTCTATAATTTATGGTTTCAGTTTTTTCCATAACTTCATCCCATTTTGCTTTTGCACCATCTGACAACACATCGGATAACATTGTTTTATCTGGTACAAGGTTTTTAGCAGGATGTTTATCCCCATCAACTCCTGTTCCAAAAAGTTTAGGCCAATAAAATAAGCCGGTGCTACGATATAGACCTGTTGTTTGTTTTTCTTCACCTGTCACAAGTTTTCTCATCCATTCAATTGAGCCTTTATACCAACTTTGACATCTGTTATGCCAATATGTTCCAAAATCACGCATTTCTTCAAAATATTTTTTCTCATCATCGCTTATCTGGTTTTCAGGTTTTTGTGGTTGAAATTCTGATAACATTTTTGCTGCAAAATTAGCCCGTGCTTGATAACGAATCATTTTTAGCATATCACGCGGTTCTTCATTCTTTTTATCTGTGTATAAAAACTGATGAATGTGATTTTTTAATATACTCAATCTTAATATCTCTGCATCTAAAACATCCTCAGAAGGTTTTTGATAAACAGCCTTTCTTATTTTCTCAAATCTATTTGATGTGTCACAATAATTTGCACGTTCTTGTAAGTACATCTTTAAAAAATTTCTTGGTTGAGTTTTTGACTTGGTATAATAATATAAATGATGAATATATGAAGCTATAGCCCCACCTTCAAATGGAAGAAAGTTTGTTATATTTTCTTCGGAAGTAAAACAAAAAAGACCTGATGCCCAACTTTTGGGGTATGCCCATTGCAAGTCTAAAACTTTTGCTTCATTATTATCATAAAATATATTACCCAAATTCCAATCAGGATTGAATATATCTTTATTATCCATCTCTTTTAAAATATCTAAAGTATTTTCTATATTTTTCTGATTCATTGTTTTAAAACTATTTTCATTTATTCCTGCAGATGAACCATTAGCAAAATGAGATACTAGAAAATAATTGCCATCTTCGGTTTTCATTAATGCTATGCCTTGTTGAAAGTTAAGGTTAGGTTCAAATTCTTCTAACATTTCAAACTCATGCTTAATGCCGCCATGACCATCAACGTTATCACTACATTTTTTATCTTTTGCTTCTTTGATTACATATCTAGTTACACCATCAACTCGAACAAGATATGCATCACCTGAAACCCCTCCTCCTAAATATGTAGCATTGTATTTATCATGTGAGAAAAAACCGGTGCTAATTGATTTTTCAAATTCTATCTTAGGAGATGAAACATGATTCCTTTCTGCAACTTTTCTATCCTCAATTGTATCTTTGACTAATCTTCGACCCAAATCACTTTTTCGCATCCAGGCTGTGTTCTCTTCAAATTTATCAATAAAACTTGCAAGATTGGAAATGACATCTTCATTTGTATTTCTCCATATTACTCTTTTATTGATTACGGGGCTTCCAAAACTTACAGTATCTTTTTCTAAATTACCTTTTTGCATTTTGGGTAAACTAAATTTTGGTATTGTTAAATCCTTTTTACTGTTGCTTTGTTTTTTTACATTATTGTTGCTTAAGCCTAGCTCAACTCTTCTAATTTGTATAAAGTCTCCTTTCACTTTTGTATCAACTTAACACTAAAATTAAGCACAAATATCACATTTGTCCCATTTAAATTAGCACTTAACCTATTTATCATATTAAAACCCCTAAAAAAATAATTTGCTAGTTTTAAGAAATAATATTTACAAAAATTTACATTAAATAAGGATTAATATGTTTCTATAGTATTTTTTTACAAAAGTTAAATAAAACACACTTTAAAACCTGATAAAGAAAGCATAAATACCTATAAAAATAATACACAAAATTGAAAACAAAAGAAATATTCCTATAGACTCAAAAATACTTGCTATTTTTGCAGGATTATTCAAGAACGTTTTATTCATTATATCTTTTGAAAAATTTTTAGGAATTTCTTTTTTCACATTTGAATAATTATCTTTTAACAATTTTTCAAGTTTAATATAAGGTTTTATAGTGTCTGTTGCTGATTTTATATTTTTACAATAATTTTTAAATTCAATCATCTCAACTTCATTTAGCTCATCATCTAAAAAAGCTGATATATTTTTTTTGAATTTTTCATGTTCATTAATTTTAAAATTACAATTTTGTGACTGCTTATCATTTATCGTATAAACTTCCGTTTTTATTTTATGATACGAATCTCTTAAACTTCCTATCATTGATTTAAGTTCTTCATATTTCATTTTACACCTCGTACACGATGCAAGGTGAAGTCCAACAGATGCTTCTAAATCTGCAGTTAGTTTCCTATCAATGTACATTGATAATAAAGCTTGAATTTTATTACATGTTAAAAATGTCATATCTTTAAATCCTTTCTTTTTTTATATTTAACTTTAAGCTACATATCCTTTTAAATATTCCTGAAGTTTATTTCTGGCACGTGAAATTCTAGACTTTACCGTCCCTACATTTACATTTGTTAACTTTGCAATTTCATCATAACTTAGCCCTTGAAACTCTCTCAAAACAAGAGCAAGACGAAACTGGTCAGGAAGTTTATGGATGGATTTTTTTATTAAATCATTCAATTCCAAAGATAATGTATGTTCCAAAGGTCGTGGATGGTAATCCTCAAGTTGAATAGGCGATGAGACACTAATATGGTTGTTATCCTTTTCATCATTATTTGCATCAATTGAAATAATATTTGGTTCACGATATTTTTTTCTCATATCATCATAAAACATATTCGTAATTATTTGGTTTAACCAGGATTTAAATAGTTTTGGATTTTTTAAACTTTTTATATTTTTTACAACTCGCAATAAGACTTCTTGGGTAAAATCATTAATATTTTCTTTTTTGGGGTCAAGATAAAAAATAGTTGCATATATTGAACTTTGAATCCGCTTAACAAGCTCTTCAATAGCCTTATTATCATTATTTTGAGCAAGTTCAATTAAATTTGTCATATTTAAACTTTTATATTTTTTTTTAAACATCAAAAAATTTCCTCAAAACTAAAATATCTTAAAATTAAAAATAAAACTTTAAACACTCAGGTAAAGATATATTATACTATCGAGCTAATTATCAAAATACAAACATTCATTATTGATTTATTCATATTTTTTAACTAGAATTTAAATGTAGTTAAAGTAATGAGGAGAAAATAAAATGACAAGACGTCCCATAATAGCAGGCAATTGGAAGATGCATAATCTAGTTAGTGATTCAATTGCTCTAGTTCAGGAAATTATGAACAAACTAAGCGATGAAAATATAAATGACCTTCCTACGATTGTTGTTGCACCTGTTTATACTTCGCTTTATAGCGTAAATGAAACTATTAATAAATGTGGATGCGGAAAAATAAAATTAGGTGCACAAAATTGTTACTTTGAAGAAAAAGGTGCTTTTACAGGAGAAGAATCAACTCAAATGCTAAAGGATGTAGGATGTGAATATATAATTATAGGGCACTCTGAACGCCGGGGATATTTTAATGAATCCGATGAGATGATTAACAAAAAAGCAAAAGCTATTTTAAATAACGGTTTAATACCTATAATTTGTTGTGGTGAAAGTTTAGAGCAACGTGAAAATAATGAAACTGATACACACATTGCCTCTCAAATTAAAGCAGCTTTAAATGGTCTTACAAACGAAGAAATAGAAAAATCTGTTATTGCTTATGAACCTATATGGGCTATTGGTACCGGTAAAACTTGTGATGCTATTGAAGCTAATAGAACAATAAAAGAAATAAGAAAAACTATAGCTCAAATATCAAATGAAAATACAGCTCAAGCTGTTCGTATTCTTTATGGAGGAAGTGTTAAACCTGAAACTATAAAAGAACAAATGGCTCAATCTGATATTGATGGTGCATTAGTTGGCGGTGCAAGTTTAAAAGCTCAAAGTTTTGTTGATATTGTATTGGGTGCTAAAAAATAATTAAGGGATTTATATATAAGTTTACACTAAGTTTTGTGAAAAGTTGTATACAAGTTTTAATATTTTAATGTCCTCCAGAGGTGACTCGCCCTCTCCCTTTTAAGGGAGAGGGCGGGGGTGAGGGTGGATTTATTAGTTTAACTTCAATAAATTAATCGCTTTTTAATTCCAACCTTAAGTGTATCTTAAACACTCATTTTTTTAAAAATTAAACAGTTGTAGAATAAAGTCAATAAATGGTAACCCATACGTGGCACGAACAATTATTTTCAAAAAATTATTTAAAAATATATTTATGTCCTCCAGACGGGGTTACTGTCTTGGATTATGCAGCGTTCGGAACTATGCAACTCCGTTTCACAATTTTTTTAAAATTGTTTCACTCCGTTCAGTTCCTCACAATCAGGCAAAGCCAACTGCAAATCCGCTTGAAGCCAAAAGTAACCAAAACCTTTCAACCCACTTGGTTTTCGTATATTCACACGACTCAACTTGAGCCTCCTTAACTCGTGCACTTTGTGCACTCAAACAAAAGGAGGCTTTGACAACGTTTCGTCTGTGACTATTACTCAAACCTGCGTATGGGTTGTCATTGCTGATCTCATTCTCCGACTTTTTTATTTTCCACTTTCTTTTTTTAGCTTAAGGGCGGGGGTAAAAGTCTTTTCCTATCTCCCTCTCCCTAAAGGGAGAGGGTTGGGGTGAGGGTGGCAAAATTGTTAAATCTCAACAAATTAAATATTTTAACGTCCTCCGGACGGGGCAACTTTGTGTGGACAAAGTTGCACAAAACCATACCCTAAAGGGCATCCTCCCTTGTACGACTCAGCCTTTTAGGCATCGTCTACAAGAGGAGCTACAACCCACTTGGTTTTCGTATATTCACACGACTCAACTTGAGCCTCCTTAACTCGTGCACTTTGTGCACTCAAACAAAAGGAGGCTTTGACAACGTTTCGTCTGTGACTATTACTCAAACCTGCGTATGGGTTGTATATTTTAATTATACTCAACAACATTTGGTTTATTTCAACACTTGTCTTTTTCAAGACTTATTAAACAGTTGCAGAATAAAGTCAATAAATGTAACCCATACGCAGGCACGAACAATTATCACCCTCTTGAATTTCCTTCAAGCTC
>CALUPO010000017.1 GCA_944322675.1 Candidatus Gastranaerophilales bacterium
TTGGGGCGAAACTAGGTTTACTTTTTTCTTTTATCCAAAGATATTTTGTTTCGCCAAAGAGAAGATATGCAAGGGGCTTTGCCCCTTGCCACCCCTTTTAAAACTGCTTGTTTTTATTAGATTAATATTCTCTTATTTTTTTGTTTTCCTCTTTCTGTTAAAAAAAACGGGGCGAAAATGAATTAGTACTTATGGAAAAAAAATTAAGGAATTGCCCCGTATGCCTTTACTACATAGGATAATGTCATTCGACCGGTGTATTATTTGTTTTTATTTTTTGCAATATTTTCAAACTTCTTGCAATAAAGACTTCGCCTTTAAACCTACCTTTAAGTTGCACAATATCACCTTGTTCCAACTTTGTTTTTCCCCAAAAAATACACATAACACCGTCTTTCTTTTTCTTGGATTCACACACAAAAACTGTTTTAAATTTTTCATTAATAAGCGTGTTTTTTCTTTTACCTCCTGTATTTTCACTCGGGGAACAAGTATATAAGCTTCTTGATATTCTTTTTTATAATTTACTTTCGTCATCATTTTTTTAACTTCCTTTTTTGTTAATCAACCTTAAACTTTTTCATATCCTTTTTCTATAAGTTCTTTAAAGTCAGTTTCTTCGCCTTCCGGCACTGCAAATTGATATGTTGCTGTTTTTGCAAGATTGCCGTTTTTGTCATAAATTTTTTTCCTCAATGTGACAGTTGTGTACTTTTTTTCTTTTTTTGCAAACTCATATCTACATTTTTTCCTAAACTCTTTGACCAATGCGATTGGTGGCAATTCAAAAGCACGATATTCGTTGAGTATAAGGTTATAGCATTTTTCATAATCCCAAATTGAGGAATTTCCCAAAAGCCTGCTATAGTCTTCTAAACGAAGGGCATCATTTTCACATTTAAAATGTGTGAACAATTTCACTAAAAAATCACCTTTACTGTATCCCATTTGTTTTTACTCCCTACAAACTGTTTAACCACTCTATCCGTTCTTGTTCAGTCATTTTGCCGACTTCTATTGTTAGTTCATTATCTGTTGGTGCCGCACGATTGTCATAAACCCCGTTTCTTAAGTCGGAATAGTTTTTGTCCTTAAGCAAAAAACTTACTGATGGTTTATAACTGTTGCCGTCCTTGCCTTTGAACTCACCTATGTTTTTCATTTTTTGAAGCACATCATCTAAAGTTTCAAAAAAATCGGGCGAGGACAAAACCAACTCTTGCAATTGGTGACACTGCATTGAACTTAAATACGGTTCAACTCCAAAATGAACTTTGTAACAAGCTTTGAATTTTTTCACATCTTCACCAAAATATGGGTCCTGATTTGTTGTCAATTTGTTGTAATTTTGAAAATGTTTAGTTTCTTTTTTTCTTTTTTTTCTACATTTTCATTAACATTAACATTAACATTAACATTTTCATTTTCATTTTCATTTTCATTTTCATTTTCATTTACATTTACATTTTCATTAGGTTTTTTTTCAGAAAAACCACTGGTTTTTATTTTTTTAGGTCGACCGCCTTTTTTGCCGTCCTCGTATCGCTTGTTATTTGCGGATAATTGAGGTTTTATCAATGTAAAAAGTTGGTTGCAAATTTCATATTTTGGGTCAATTTCTTCGTCATTTAATGCAAAATTTAAGATTAAATCATACATTTTTAATCGTTTTTTCTCGTCCAAATTCTTAATTGCTTCAAAAAAACTTCTATAAAATACAAAACTTTCTCTCATTTTTTTACTTTCCTGATATTAAAACTAATCTGTTTAAATTGTCGTACAAGCCCATTTGTTTTAATTTTTGAAACCGTTCGCAAGCACGAGCAAGAATATTTTCTTTTGTTGGAAATAAATCGATTTCCTCTCCGTTTGTCATCTCAAGTGCCACGGTTTTAATAATTCCGGACATAATTTTTGAATAATTGTTAAATTTTTCTTTTTCCAAATTTCTAATTTTTGTTTTTGTCATTTTTTTATACTCCTTTGTAATATTTTTTAAAAATAGATTTTACTTTTATATTCCAATACCTGTAATAGTTTCTAAATTATGAGTTTTGACATATTCCGTTAATACCAAATTAACAAATCGTGAACGTGAATAATTTTTCATTATTCGATATTTTTCAATGCATTTAAATAATGGAATATCAAACCCGACTGTTTTGACCATTTGCCCGCTAAGTTCCTCCGTGGTTTTTATTTGGTTCATTTTTTCTCCTTTCTAAATTAAAATCTTTATATAGTTATTCAATTTTCAATGTGTAATTTTTTATTACAAAAACTACGCCCATAGTTTGACACAAGGATGTGTTTTTGATATCTTTTTGTTAAAGAGTTAAATTTATGCCTTTATATCAAGCTCTTTAATCAACAAACTGCGAAGCAATTCCGTGAAATTATCCACTTTACGTTCCTTTAACGCAAGGTTGATTTTTTCCCATAATGCATATTCAAATACTATATGCTTGTGTACGTATTGTTTCAATTTTGTTCTCCTTATATTATGTATTGTACAATATTATTTATAATTTGTCAAGAGATGTGGACAAAAATATCTATGGATTACAATAAAAATTTACAACGGATTTTATTAGAACTTAAAATAACTCAAACTGATATGGCTAAAATCCTTGGAATATCTCGTCAACAGTTCAATAACATTATTAATGGTAGAAGTAGTTTAACTGACAAAAACATTCTAACTTTAATGACGAGTTATAATGTAAATTCAAATTATCTTCTTACTGGCAAAGGTCCAATGTTTCTGTCCTCAAGCAATCAAGATGATGATGTGATGGTTATCAAGCTTAAAAAAGGTCAATCCGTTAAGATTGTTTATGAGGAATAAAGTATGGATGAATTGATACCTATTCAAAATTTAATTTATGAAATTCGCGGGCATAAGGTTATGCTTGATAGTGACCTTGCCAGGCTTTATGGTGTCGAAACTAAAAGATTAAATGAAGCTGTAAAACGAAATATTAAGCGTTTTCCTATAAACTTTATGTTTCAACTTAATAAAGAAGAATTTAAAAACTTGAAGTCGCAAATTGCGACTTCAAGTTGGGGTGGTGTTAGAAAGTTACCGTATGCGTTTACCGAGCACGGGATTACAATGCTTGCCAGCGTTTTAAATAGTGATAAAGCGATTGAAATTAGTATAAAAGTAGTTGAAACATTTATTGCATTAAGAAAATACGCACTATCGCAAACATCCAAAAATTCAGAAATTGACGAGTTAAGAAAAATGCTTATGCTTCATATCGATAATACTGATAATAGATTTAATGAAAACGAAGCTACCATCAGACAAATAATAAATGTACTTAATAACCTTATCGAAAAACCTAGAGAAACCAAGCAAATTGGGTTTAATGTCAGTTGTGAGGATTGATTAAGTTTGTATAAAAAGGTATAATATAAGCATGGAAAAATTTTATTGTGAAAAAATAAATTACTATAAATTATTGTTTACAGCTGCGATAACTGCTTTTTATGGTTGTTGTGGTTGGTTTTATATAAATAGATTTTCATTAAGTAGTTTAGACTTGGTAATAATTATTATACTTCTTATTTTATTGCCAATGTCTATAATTGCTGTAATTTGTAAAATGCGTTACTATATTGAGAAATTAAAAATAAAGGATTAATAAATGTTATACAATATTGCTTATGCTGTTGTTTCAATGTCTTTAATAGTTGTATGCCTCACTTTTCTATGGGCGGCAATTGATATAAAGCCTAAAAAAACATCTAAATAACCCCTTATGAAAACCCGCCAAAGTTCTGACGGGCTAATATAAAAAGTTAGAAACCCTGCGCAATATCCCTGCCGGTTCGACTGCCCTGGTTAGGTTTCATTTTAACCAACGTCGCGGCTCGGTTGTCGTCTTACGTATTATTCAATTTTCAATGTGCAATTTTTTATACCTCAAAGCACCACAAAATGAACACTTGCCTCTTGCCATTTTTGTGTGTTTTTGATATTAATAAATAAATAAATTATTAAATAAGTTTATATATTAATTATACACAAAAGTAAACTTTTGTTAACAAAATTATTTATGCGTACACAAAAAGGTATTGATATGTTAATACAAGAAGCTATTAAAAAATTAGAACTTTTAACAAAAAAAAATATAACATATGATATACTTGCAGAAGCTTTGGGGATTTCAAAGCAAGCAATAAGTAATAGAATTGCAAGAAAAAGTTCTTTAAAGGACTTTGAATATCAGAAAATTAAAAATTTTTTATGCTTAGATAATGATATGCCTAATATAAAGGAGCATTATATTAATATAAATTATTATCCTGATGTATTTGGTTCATGTGGTTCGGGTACTTTTGCCTTATCAGAAAACAAAGAAGAAATGACAATATCTCAACAGTTATTGAATTCTTATTCCAAATCAAGAATTTATAGTGCAATTAATGCACGTGGTGACAGCATGGAACCATATATTCAAGATAAAGATAAATTAATAGTTGAACACTATGAAGGTGAGCAAATAGTAGACAACAACGTATACATTTTTAGATTTTATGAAGAATTGTTTATTAAAAGATTAGCTAAAAATTTAGACCAAATTGTTGTAAAATCTGATAATTCTATATACCCTATAAGATTTATTGAAAAACAAGAATTTGAACATTTTCAAATTATAGGCAAAATTGTAGGTGTAATTAGAAATTTATAATTGATATTTTTAATCAAAGGAGAAAAAACAATGGAATTTGTAGAAAAAATTAAGCAATTGCAAGAACGAGCAAATGGACTTATTGATAATTTACAAACTGAAGAAGCAACAAAAAATGCTTTAATTATGCCTTTTTTGAATGCTTTAGGATATGATGTTTTTAATCCTTTAGAAGTTGTGCCTGAATATATAGCGGACTGTCGGCTAAAAAAAGATGAAAAAGTTGACTATGCAATAATGAAAGATAATAAACCGATTATTTTATTGGAATGCAAGAAAGTTGAAAATGAAAAACTGGATGTTAAACAACATGCAGGACAATTGTTTAAATATTTTACTGCGAGTAAAGCAAAATTTATTATTTTAACTAATGGAATTGTGTATAAATTCTTTTCGGACATTGAAGAGCCAAATATTTTGGACAAAGAGCCTTTCTTTACTTTTAATCTTTTGGCTTTTAAAGAAAATCATATTGAAACACTTTCTGAATTTTGTAAAGAAAATTTTGATTTAGAAAAGGCATATTTAAATGCAGGTAATTTAAAATATATCAGACAATTTGAAGAAGTTTTAGAACAAGAATATCGTAATCCATCTGATGATTTTGTAAGATATTTACTCGACAAGTCAAACATATATGATGGTGTAAAAACTGCAAAAGTTATAGAAAAACATAGAAAAACAACAATAGAAGCTTTTAATCTTTTTATGTCAAAAATTATGAAAACATCATTAGATTTTAACTTAACATCAAAAGTTGAAGAAATAGATAAAAATACAGATAAAAATACTGTAGTTACAACACTTGAAGAACTTGAGGGTTATGCAATTATAAAAGCAATATTAGCTGAAAATTTTGATATAAATAGAATTGCCTATAGAGATAATTTAAGCTATTTTAACATATTACTTGATGACAATATTTTAAAAACTATTTGTCGTTTGTATTTAAATAAATCAAATAAATATATTGCTTTCTTAGTTACAAAAGAAGGCGAAAAACGTTCTACAGAAGAAAAAATATTAATAAATTCGATTACCGATATTTTTAATTTCAAAGATAGAATTATTGATAGAGTTAATGAACTAGAAACAAATTATGCTAAAAAATAAAGCAGGTTTATAAAAACCTTATACTGCTTTCTTTTGGAAGTTATTGTTATTTCAAAGCTTTATTATTTTAGTTAAGTTTCTGTATTATAAAAAATGTAAAAAAATAAGTTTATGAGTTTAATATTGTTAGGTTTAATAAGTGCTTGAATTAAAAAATAAAATAAATCTATTTTTACATAGTATATTTTTTGAAAAATTTATAATATTTTTAATTTTGATAAATTTAATTGTTTTTGTGTTACAAACAGATAGCTTTATTTGCAAATTCATAGGTAAATATCTAAACGTTATAGAATACATTTCAATGATTATATTCTCAGTAGAGTATATTTTGCGAGTTGTTGCATTAAAAAAATTTAAAGATATATTTTCAATATATATGATTATCGACTTATTAGCTATTTTACCTTTTTACCTGTCATTTATACCAATTAATACAGTATTTTTACGTTTATTGCGTTTAATGCGATTGTTTAGAATTGCAAAAATTACAAGATATGTAAATGCTATCAGTAATATAAAACAAGCATTTGTTACACGAAAAAATGAGTTAATCATAACATCTGTTATATTTTTAATTGCTGTTTTTCTTTCATCAACATTTATATATTTTGCAGAACATAAAACCGGCAACTTAGCCTTTAGAAGTATACCCAGTTCTTTTTGGTGGGCGATTGTCACAATTACAACTGTTGGATATGGTGATGCTTATCCTATAACTTTTTTAGGAAAATTTATTGCAAGTTTTACAGCTATTTTTGGTGTTGGTTTACACGGATTAGTTATAGGAGTTATTTCAAGTGCTTTAATAGATGTTGTTAATATTCAAATAAAAGATAGTAAAACATATAAGTTAAAGGAGAAAAAATGAAAAAAGTTTTTTTGATATTTTGTTTTCTATTTTTTATAGTATTTGATTTAAATGTTGCAAATGCTAAAATAGTTGTATTTAATACAAAAACATTAAAGTATCATAATGTTTATTGTAAATATGCTCAAAAATGCACAGTTAATTGCATTAAACTTGAGCAAGAAAAAGCTATTAAAAGAGGCGGAAAAGCTTGCAAAGTTTGTGGCGGATAAATTATTGTAAATGCTATCAATAAAATGAAATTGCAACAAATTATGCTAAGAAATAATTTAGTTTGATGTGTTTTGAAAAACGTTGACATAAATCAAATATAATGCTATAATAATTAATATGAGCAAACAATTTATAGCAAAATACACACCGGAAGCAGAACAAGAATTAAGAAATCTTGATAAGCAAGATATAAAAAGGGTGTTTCGTACTGTAGCTATATTTGAGCAATTAGGAAAAGAGTCCGGATTTACAAGACCATTAAATAAACAAGGTCTATTTGAAATGAAATGTGATAAGATACGTATTTATTTTATGTATCACCAAAATAATATAATAATAATTGGTCTTGTCGTTCTAAAGAAAACACAAAAAGCACCTGAAAGATACAAAATTCAAGCTATGACTAATATCGAAAAATATATAAGGAGTGATATTAATGAATAATTTTAAAACAAATGATGATTTAATAAAGGAATTATTATCTCTTGATGAACAAAAAGAGTTACAAGAAGAAATTGAAAAAGAAGTAAAATCTATTCGTGGTGGTGCACGTATAGGAGCAGGTCGTAAAAAAAAAGATAGCGACAATATATTGCAATTTCAAGTTAGAGTTTCAAAACGTGAAAAAGAGTTTTTAAAATATGCACGGGCTCACAATTTAAACTATGATGATTTGATGCAAGGCTAGACTTTTATACAAAATTGTTATATAATAATACCATAGGGTGACAGCTTGAGAAACTGTCGATAGCCTTTAGAGATCTAAATGGTTCTTATTCTTTTGAATTAGAGCCATTTTTTAATATGCATAAAATCAAAAAACTCAAAAATAAAGTTAGATTGAAATCACTCATACAGACCTCTCTTTCTAGTCGGGAACCAACCCGAAAGTCTACGATAATATTTGTCAGCAGGTTTCCTTTTGAAACGAGTATCTTTTACCCTATGGCTATAATTTTCAATGTTCGATAATTAAGTATATCATAAACGGTCAAAAAATTAATTGTTTGTTTGGTAATGACAAAATGAAAAATTTTGTTTAAACTATAAAACGTAAATTGAATAATCTAAATTATTCAATTGCTCCCAATGAGGACACTGGGACTTAGTGGTCGTGCGAAAGCAATGGAAATCTTGGGGAAGAAACACAGGAGTGCTATGTCCAATAAAATAAAATTAGTATGTTGTAACAATAAAATAAACGTGGCTGAACTATGGTTTTTAGATGATTTTAAAGGTTATACCAAAAGAAAATTGCTTATTGGTAAATGTAAAGTTTGTGGTGATGATGCCGCACTTCAAATTATGACAAATATTAATAGTGGCAAAACATATTATAATCTTTACCACGGACTTGAAGCTGTCAAAATTATTTATCGAGAAAAAAAGAGAAAACTTGTTGTTTTTCCAAATATAAAAACAAATTCTCTTTATGGTTGGATTTACGGTGTGAATGTTGAAATTAAAAATAAAAAAGGTGATGTAACCCAAATCAGACAATATGCTAAAAATTTTGAGGGCAACAAACAGCTTGTGAAACAACTTACACCTCAACAAATGACAAAGAAAAGTGGATAAAAACAAATGGCAAGATTATTTGCAAAATCTTTTTACAACTCCAAAGCTTGGAAAAATGCACGAAAGGCATATATAGCATTAAAATTTGGTATATGTGAGCGTTGTGGCAAGCCCGATGCAAAACAAGTACATCATAAAATATGGTTGAATGAAACAAATATAAGTCATCCTGAAATATCTTTGGATTTTAAAAATTTTGAACTGCTTTGTGATTTATGTCATCAAAAAGAACATAACGAAAAATATTCACCGATTAATTTAGACTTAAAATTTGATGATAATGGCAATTTAATAAAGCGTTAAGAGTATTAAAAACAAACATATTACATTTTTTTTGTAAAGAGGTAAAAAAATAAGTTTAACTAGCTAGAAATGCTTATACAATAAGCTTTTTAACTTGATTTATATTTTTTATCAATATTTTAAATTTAACCACACCCCCTATAGTTTTACAAATTTATTATACGAATGTTGGGTATGCGGTCTTTTGAGTAGGGGTTAGAGAAAAAGAAACGGGGGGATTGCTAGAAATGCTTAGTTGTATTGGTTTTTGGCGAAAATAATTTTTCAAAAAAACTATTTTAGAGAAGAAAAAAAATTTTTTTGCTGTTTCTAATAGAACTAAATTAAAAACAAAGGATTAAAAACAATGAATGAAAATTTAACAAAAGAATTAAAACACCAGTCAAAGACCGAACAGCAGCATCAAATTGAACGTGAACGATTGATGCTTGATACTAAAGTTAATTTTTTCACAAAGACCGAAAAGCAAATAATGTTCCGAGCAAAACTAAAGCAACTGCGACACATATTTTCAGAAGTAGAAGATGATAAAAAAGAAATAATCGACAATATAATTCAATCAGTTGCATTTATGACAGTTGAATTGAAGAATTTGGAAGAGGTCATAAAATTAAACGGACAAGTTGAGCGATATAAAAACGGAAGTTGTCAAAGCGGATACAAAAAAAGTGCTGCTTCAGATGCATATAATTCAATGAAAAAAACTTTTGTAGCTGATGTGAAACTGCTTACGGAACAGTTAAACTCAAATAGCACACAGACTACAACAAATGATGAATTATTAGAATTTATAAAATCAAAATAAGGGTTGAAAAGCTTGTGAATTATATAGAAGAATACAATAACAAAATACAAAGTGGAGAAATAATAACAAGTAAAAAAGTAAAATTGACATACAAAGCCTTAATTGAAGATTTAAACGACCCCCAATCGAAATATGAATTTAGCGAACGCAAAGCCCAACACGCAATATTTTTTATAGAACATTTTTGCAAACATTCCAAAGGGAAATGGGCGGATAAACCAGTATTATTGGAGCTATGGCAAAAGGCATATATAAGTTCATTATTTGGAGTTGTAAAGAAGGAAAATGGCAAACGTCGATTTAGAGAAACATTGTTGATAGTTGGTAAAAAGAATGGTAAATCATTACTGGCTTCAGCGATAAGCTTATATATGCTAATAGCAGATGGTGAAGGTGGTGCAGAGTGTTATAGTGTAGCGACGAAGCGAGAACAAGCCAAAATTATTTTTACCGAAGCTGAACGAATGGTTAAAAAAAGTCCATTGTTGCGAAAATTTGTAAAATGCAGAGTAAATTTACTAAGTTTTGAAGCTACAAATAGTGTTTTTAGACCTCTTTCAAGTGATAGCAATACAGAAGACGGTTTAAATATATCTTGTGCGGATTGCGACGAAATCCACGCCTGGCAGACACAAGAGCTTTATAAAATAGTGGCTGATGGTGTTTCAGCACGAGAAGAACCATTGATATTGTTAACAACAACCGCAGGGTTTATTCGTGAAGGTTTGTATGACGATAAATATGAAGAAGCTGAAAAAGTTTTAAATGGATATTTCGACAAGGATGGTTATAAAGATGATGCTTTTTTTCCCGTAATATATGAACTTGATAGACGTGACGAGTGGCAAGATGAAAAATGTTGGATAAAAGCCAACCCTAACTTGAATATATCTAAAAGTATTGAATATTTGCGTCGTAATGTCGAAATAGCAAAAGAATTACCAATAAATTTAAAAAATGTATTAACAAAAGAATTTAACATACGAGAAACGTCAAGTGAGGTTTGGTTAACATTTGAAGAAATAGATAATACCGCAACTTTTGATATAAGCCAATTAAAGCCACGTTATGCATTTGGCGGAGTGGATTTATCAAAAACAACAGACTTAACAAGTGCTTGTTTAATGTTTATGATGCCAGAGGATAAAACAATATATGTTCAATCTATGTTTTGGCTGCCTTCAGAATTGTTTGAAAAACGTATAAAAGATGACAAGATGAAATATGAGATATGGTATGAACGTGGTTTGTTACGTAAAAGCAATGGAAATAAAGTTGATTATGATGATGTTATAGACTGGTTTTGTGAAATGCAACGGGATTATGGTGTTTATTTATATCAAAACTGTTATGACTCCTGGAGTTCAACAGCATTTATAAAATCAATGGATGATACATTTGGTAAAATATCAAGACCGGTTATTCAAGGTAAAAAAACATTGTCATTGCCGATGCATCAATTGGGAGAAGAATTAAAAAGTAAAAATGTAAATTATAACAACAACCCGATATTGAAATGGAATATGACAAATGTAAGAGCCGATATAGACAAAAATGGCAATATACAACCTGCAAAAACAATGAATCCCACAAGAAGAATAGACGGATTTGCAGCAATGCTGAATGCTTATGTTGGTTTAATGGATGAAAAAAGTGACTATATAAGGTTAATAAGCAGATGATAGGGACTAAAATAAAAAGTTTTTTTAAAAATATATTTAATAAAACAACAAAAATACATCAAGGTTTCACGACATTAAAAATGTTAAATTCTTGGAGTCCTAAATTTTTTAATTATAACCATAAAGAATACAATAATGTTGTTTATAGAGCTTGCATAGATAGGATATCAAGCCAAATGGCAAAATTAACACCAAATGTTGATTTAAATGGAATAAAATCAGATATTTTATATTATTCAAATTTAGAATATTTGTTGAAGAATAAACCGAATGAATATATGAACAAATATGATTTTTTTTACAAACTGACCTCAATGTTGTTGGATAAAAATAATGTATTCGTGTACAAAAGGGTTGAAGACAATAAAATAAGTGGTTTATATCCAATAGATTATTCAGAAATTGAATTTATGGAATATGAAGGTGAGATATATGCAAAATTCAGTTTTAAAAATTCAAGTTTCAATGTTTATATTCCATATGACGAGTTAATACATTTAAGACGTCATTACAACGACAATGATTTATTTGGAAGTTCACAGCAAGAATTATTAACCCCAATATTTGAAGTGTTAAGTGCAGTCGATAGCGGAATGATAAATGCAGTCAATGCAAGCTCACAATTAAGAGGTTTAATAAAATATTCAGGCAATTTAAACCCGGATGATTTAAAGCGATTTAAAGAGCAATTTGTTGAAGATTATATGGGATTAAACGGAAGCGGCATTGGAACATTGGACAGCAAAGCAGATTTTATTCCAATAAATCTAACCCCATACACAATAAACGCAGAACAACAAAAAACCGTGCTTGAATATTTTTCAATGCATTTTGGAGTTTCAGACCGAATATTACAAGGTCTGGCAAACGAAGAGGAATATAACGCATTTTATGAGTTAACCATAGAACCTATGTTGGTTCAATTAAGTGCAGAATTTACAAATAAAATTTTTAGCAAAATTGAAATAATGAATGGGTGCAAAATAACATTAACAGCAAATAAATTACTTTTTGCGAACAATGCAACAAAAACAACAATAGCGACACAAATGACACAAATAGGAGTGTTTAGTTTAAATGAAGTGCGTGAAATTTATGGTTATGGACCAATTAAAGATGGGGATAGACATATAATAAGTTTAAATTATGTAGATTTAAAAAACGCAAACAAATATCAAATAGGTGAAAATAAAGAGGAGTTAAATAATGAAAATAAAACCGGAAATACAAAGTCGTTGTATTGAATTACGAAACCAGACATCAAATGAATCTGACAATCAAATGCGAATAAGTGGTGTTGCCGTTGTATTTGAAAGTCCAACGGTATTATATGAATATAACGGTGTAAAATATAAAGAAATAATAGACAGAAAAGCATTAAACAATGCAGATTTTTCAAAATGTTGTTTAAAATACAATCATACAGACATAGTACCGGTATTGGCAAGGACAAGAAACGGAAGCCTAAAAACAAGTATAAAAGATCATGGATTAGAATTTGAAGCTCAGTTGTTTAACACAACAGCAGGAAAGGATGTTTATACATTGATAAAAGAGGGTGGACTTGACAAATGTTCTTTTGCTTTCACAACAAAACGCTCAGAATATGATGTAAAAACCCACACGAGAAAAATACTTGAGATAGACAAAGTGTTTGATATTTCTATAGTTGATAATCCTGCATATGATGACACAAGCGTTGAAGCAAGAAGTTTTTTTGAACTTCAGAATCAAAAAGAAAAGCAAGCGTTGGAAAATGTTGTGCGTAAACGTAAATTACTCCTTATCGCAACATATTAACCAATAATTAATTACAAAAAAGTAGTATTAAGAGATTAATAACAAAAGAAAGGAAAACAAAAAAATGGAAAAAAGGTTATTAGAAATCAAAGCACGTAAATCACAATTAAGAGGTATTGCAAATGATTTAAGCTCGGAGCAAATTGATGCGGCATTAGAAGAGCTTAAAGACTTAGACAAGGAAGAAAAAGATCTTGAAAAACGTTCACAAATATGTTCCTTGCTATCAGATGGTCAGATAAACGGTACAAAATATGAGAAACCGACCGATAAAGTTTTGGAAAATATAACCAAACCGGATTCAAAAGAATATAGAAATGCATATTTAAAAAAATTAATGGGTCAAGACTTAAATGAAATTGAAAAAAGAGCAATGACAAGTGCAACAAATTCAGTTGGTGCAGTAATCCCAACTCAAACAATAAACAAAATAATTGAAAAGCTAAAACAAGAAAGTGTAATATTGCCACTTGTCACACGTCTTAATATCCCATCAAATGTAATTATCCCGATAGAGGGCACAACAAATGATGTAGCCTGGGTTTCAGAAGGCGGCACAAATGAAAAGGACGATACAATCGGTAAAATTGAACTCGGTTCAAGACAATTGATTAAAACAATAGAAATAACAGCACAAGTTGAAAAGATGAGTATAGATGCATTTGAAGATTTTATAACAGCGGAACTTGTAAAAAAAGCAAAAGCAGCTATAGACAATGCAATTATTAACGGCACAGGAACAAACAATACTCCAAATGGAATTTTAAAAGCATTAACAGCTTTAAAAACAGGAGTTTCAACAGGTTATGAATACAACGATATAATGAAAATATTGGCAAGTGTACCGGCAGGATATAAACAAGGTGCAATTTTTGTTATGAGTACAAAAACATTATATGAACAAATAGCCATAATAAAAGATGATATGGGACATCCTATATTTAAATTAGAGACAGACGAACGTTTTGAAGGTCGTTTGTGTGGATATCCCATTGTTGTTTATGACAATTTGGCAGATGGAAAAGTGTTATTTGGCAATTTTGAATATTATTATTTTAACTTTGTTGAACAATTTCAAATCGCAAAAGATACATCTATCGGATTTAAAAGTGGAAAAACTTGTTATCGAGTTTTGGCATTGGCTGATGGCAGCGTTGCATTGGCAGAAGCATTTGCGGTTATGGAATTGAATCAAACAGAATAACATACATATCTTGACTCTATACTTAATGGATAGGTTAAAAAATACATTTTAACTTATCCTTTTTTTAAATAGGACAATGAATTAAGAAGAAAGAAAAAATAAATGGAATTGACACTGGATAACATTAAATCATATTTAAGAATAACGCATAATGTGGATGACTCTTATCTGACAAGCTTAATACAGTTGGCAAAGCATTTTATCAAAGAACAAACAGGAGTTGAATATATAGAAGGTGATGAAGTTTATTGTCAAGCAATAATGCTTATGGTTGGTTTTTATTATGACAACCGTCAAGCAATAAGTGACAAATCAATGGTTAATGTTCCTTTTTCGCTGGATTGCATGATAAAACATATTGGCATAAGAGGAGAGTTTAAAGTTGAATAGAGGTGAATATAGGCATTATATTGAAATATGGGAAAAATCGACAATGGAAACCACAAACGAGCTTGGAGAGTGTGATACTGAATATATATATAAAAAAAGTGTATTTGCCAAAATAGAAACAAGAGTCGGGAGCTTGTTGACAGGTCGGGCTGCGGATACTATTTTATCAACGGTAACACATAAAATTACTTATCCATACAATGAATATCCACAAATAAAAAGCGATGCAAATATAATAAAATATCGAAACAAAATTTTTGATGTCAATTATGCATTAAATGAAAATTTTGAAGATATTGAACAACAAGTGTTTGTGACAGAAAGGTGTTAATTTATGGGTTTGCAAGAAGATTTGGACTTTTCAATAACATTAAGCGATATGAAATTAAGCGAATTTGCACAAAATATGCTAAGAAAAGCAACGGTGCTTTATCCTGAGCATTTGAAAGATTTTATAATAGAAAATGCAAATGAACTCAATTTACGTGCTAAAAACTACGCAAAGCAAGAGTATAAGAAAAAAACAGGGCTTTACTTTAAAAAATTCAAGGTATCAAAGGCATACGTTGGTGATGGTCGATTTTTTATCAAAGTTTATAACAGCTCACCTCATGCACATCTGTTGGAAAAGGGACACAGAAAAGTGCCTCGTGGCAAAAAAGGCAAAAGCAACAAAGGCAGTAATGAAATTGGTTTTAAACGTGGCAGATACCCGCTTGCAAGAGGAACAAGAAATTTTAGACCCATATATTATAAAAAAATAGAAAAATTTATAGATGAATATTTTATTAAAGGGATAATAAAATGATAACAGCGGCGAATATTTATAAAGCCATAAAAATAAGACTTGAGCGTTTTTTTAGTGATATAAAATTGCAAATAAAAGATATAAAAACCATAAACCCGCCTTGTGTTTATATAGAACTTGCAAACAGCAGCAGAAAAGAAATAGCAAACGAAACATTTGAAGCAGATTATGGTTTTAATATTGTTTATTTTTCAAAAGATGAAACATTAAAAGACTTAATCCAAAAGCAAAACATAATAAATAAGACTTTTAAAAACCCATTAAAAGTAGTTTATTATTCAAGCTTTAATGAAGAATTAAGCACTTTTGTTAAACACCTTGACATAACGAGTTTGAGTTTTGAAATGGATGAAATAAATTATATTTTAACCTGTAGTTTAAAATTCAACTTTATAGAGCCTCAAGAAATTTATACAAACAATGAAAAATTAGAAGAAAACAATAACCCATACGAAGATGAAGCTTTATTAAATAAAGATAATATGACACAAATAGAAAGTTATAAATATTCTCCATTGTATAGACACTGAAACACACAAAAAAACACCTAGTTTCGCCCCAACAAACGGTAAAAACTAATAAAAATAAGCAGTTTTAAAAGGGGTCGCAAGGGTCAAATTTTTGGTAGGGCGGAGTCGAGCGTATGCGAACGAGCCCGTAACAAAAAGCAATCCGCTGGAGTGTAGGTCTGAAAGACCGAAACGGAATGCAAGGATTGCACTAAGCCAAATAATTTGATACAAACGAACTGCAACCATACCTAGTTTCGCCCCAACAAACGGTAAGAAAAATAAAAAAATAAGAAAATATTAATCTAATAAAAAACAGAAAGGAGAAACCAAAAATGACAACAATAGAATTAAACGATTTAAAAACTGATATAATTGTAATTTTCAAACAAATAGTAGCAAATAAGATAACCGCAGGTGACAAAGGTCGTGCATTATTTTTATACAAAAATGAAAATTTAGAAACAAATCATCAAATAACGACTTATAAATCGGCGATACTAAGTTTGGAAGATGAAAAATTAGAAGGTTATATAAAGCAATTATTCAAGGGCGGATGCAAGAAGGTCATAGCTTGTGAATATAAAACAGAATTGGCAGATATTAAAGCATCAATAGATGAGATTTTGCCCGAATTTGATTGGATAATGTCAACGGATGCTGATATACAGACAGACATAAAGACTTATGCCATTGAAAATAACAAATTTGCAATGGTATATAATATAAAAGCAGACTCAATAAAGATATGTTCAATTTCAAACCCAAAAGCGACAATAAAAAATGATGATGGTTCGACAAAAGATATAACAGGATTGGAGTTAATCCCAATAGTAGGTGGTGTAGCTTGTGGATGTCCGTATAATATGTCAATTTCATACAAGGTTTTTGATGAGCTTTCGACGGTTCAACAACCGGATGAATATAACTATGGTCAGTTGACTTTATATCCGGAAGAAGAAGGCATACGATTGGCGAATGCTTGCAACACGTTGCAAACATTAAACAGTAATTATACTGAAGATATGAAATCATTGGCAATAGCGGAAGGTATGGCAAGAGTTGAAACTGATATTGTAAAAGCTTTCAGAACAGGCTACAAAGGCAAATATAAAAACAGTTATGACAATCAATGTTTGTTTTATGCAGCAATAAAACATGGATATTTTAAGGAACTGGAAGCACTTGGTATACTAGACCCAAATTACAACAATAATGTTTATACAGACATAGAAGCACAAAGGAACGCTTGGCTTGCAGCAGGCAAGGCAGAAGCAGAAGACTGGACAGATGAAGAGGTTTGTAAATATACATATAAAAATATGCTTTATGTAACAATGGATGTAAAATTTTTAGATGCCATTGAAGGTATGAAAATGACAGTTGAAATGTTTTAAAGGTTAGAAATAAGTTTTATAAAAAAAAGGAAGGAATATAAAAAATGAAAACAAAGATAACAAATGTATGGACCGGTTCAAGTGGTGAATTGTGGTTGAACAATACAGAGCGATTATTAAGGGTGCAAAAATTCAGCTTCAAGCAAACAAACAAATATGAACAAATAGACGACACAGACAATTTCTCAACTCAAGAGAGACTTGTAGGAGTGGAATTGTCAGGAGAAATAACCAAATTTAAAGTTGATTTTGGCATAAATGACATATTTGAAAAGAACAAAAATAAACAACAAGTTGACTTAACTTTAACAGGTAAAATAGAAAACCCTGACACCGGAGAAACAAAACGCATATCAATAACAGGTGTAACCTTACAGGATTTTGAACTATTTGGTTTTGAAAAGGGAAAAGTCAACCAGGACACAATTACATTTAATGCAACTGATTATAGTTACTTGTAAATACACAAAAAACCACACCTAATGGCATCCCAACAAGTGCAAATAAATATATTATTTTGCTTTTTAATCCAATGAATTTAATGAACAGTTCCCTAGGGTTGCAAAAGTATGAAAATAAAAGGCTAGGAATGAATGCAATAATGGCAACCCATATGCAGCTGCGAACAATTATCACTTGACGAAACATTGATAAGCAGCCGTCTGTTTGAGTACGAAGTACGAGTTAAGGCTGCATAGGTTGAGTCTAGTGAGAATGTGAGCAGCAAATCGGGTTGCGGTTTTGTGCAACTTTGTCCACACAAAGTTGCCCTGTCCGGAGGACTTAAATATATAATTTTAACGGTATAAAAATATATTTATGTTTATTGTGGGGAATAACTGCTTTAAAAAAAAATACAAAAAACACACCTAATGTCGCCCCAACCAACGATAAAATTTAATATTACAAACAAAAGAAAGGACAAAAGAAAGGACAAAAAAATGGAAAATAAAGAAATATTGACAGCAGAAGCATTACTAAAAAAGAAAGATATAATAAGCGGTATTAATAACACAGAATATTATAGCAATTTTTTAAACGGAGTTATAAAAATAGACCGCTTGCCCTCTGAACAAGTGTGTGAAATAATGCAGAATGAAGATAAAACATACTTTGAGCGTCAATGCGAACTTATTTATATGTCTTGTCCTTGTTTTCGGGATGAAAACTTGATAAAAGGGTATGATGCCACAATGCCTTATAATGTTGTTGATGAGATTTTTAAATCACATTTAAATGAGCTTGCTGAACTTTGTGAAATAGTGTTGGGGTTATATGGATTTTCGAATGCAGGTGAAGAAATAAAAAAGCAATAGAAAATGATGATGATTTTGCACTTATTCATCATTATTTGCAACGTGGGCACAATTTGAAAGATTTGCTCAATCTTGATTATTACGAAAAAGAAATTTATAAAGCAAGTGCAATTGTTGAGCTTAAGCGAAAGGAACTATAAAAATGGCAGATGACGCAAAAAAATCAATAGAAGTGACATTCAAAATAATGAATAAAAACTTTGGAGCAATAACAAAACTTGCCCAAGCTTTTGGTGTGGCAGAAAAAGAAGCTATAAAGATGCAGAAGGGGTTCAACACAGCTTTTAAAGACTTAAAAAAAGAATTTAAATCAACCCAACAAGCAGTAAAAGGCTTTATAACCCCTATTGCAGCAGCATCGACTGCAGCTACAGCAAGTTTTGTTGCTTGCGTCAACAAAACTCGAGAATATGCCGACCGAGTTGATGATTTTGGAAAAAAAATGGGATTATCTAAAAAAGGATTCCAAGAATGGGATTATATAATAAAACAAAATGGTGGGAATATAGAAAGTTTGCAAATGGGAATGAAAACCCTTGTAAATCAAACGGCAGGTGTTTTAACAGGAAACAAAAATGCTATAAAAAATTTCAATCAATTAGGAATATCGATAAAAGGGTCAAATGGACAATTAAAAAACCAAGAAACATTATTCAAAGAAGTCACCGCAAAACTTCAAAAAATGCCAGACGGTATTAAAAAAGCAAAACTAGTCAATGATATGTTTGGTCGTTCAGGAAGTGAATTTATGCCATTGTTTAAAGAAAGTGCACAAAGCATTGAATCCTTGTATAAAGAAATGGATAAATTAGGGATTATAATGACAGATGACCAAATAGATGCCGCGAATACTTGTTCGGATAACATTTACGCACTACAACGTGGTTTTGGTGCTTTGGGACAACAAGTTGGAAATATTTTTATTCCAAAACTTAACCAATTTATGCAAATTGTTATAAATAAAATGCCTCAGATAAGAGCAAAAGTAATTCCTACAATAGAACAAATAAGCCAAAATGCAATACCTGTGTTCAAAAGAATTGGTAATACTTTATTATGGTGCATAGAACATATAGAGGAAATAACTCGAGCTATAAAAATTTTTGGTGTGACATTTTTAGCGATAAAGGGTATTCAAGCTGCGACAGCAACAATAAAAACAGTCAGCTACTCTTGGCAATTAATGTCTCAATTTGTGAATTTATGTACTCAAGCATATAAAGCGAATGTCCTTTGGTCTGGTTTGGCCACAGTTGGCACAAAAGCACTTGGTGTTGCCTTAAGAAATTTGGGCTTCATAGCTATTATAACCGCAGCTATAACTGCAATAGCTGCACTTGAGAAAAGGTTTCATCTTCTAGAAAAGACAGCAAAAGCAACCTGGAAAACACTTAAAAAAGGAAAAGACTTTTTTACAAATAAAAATAAAGATGAAAAAGCCGTGTCAACTGCAACCAGCATACCTAAACATGCAACGGGCACAACTTTTGCTCCGGGCGGATTATCACTTGTGGGTGAAAATGGTCCCGAACTTGTCAATTTAAGACGTGGTTCGACTGTCATTAACAACAAAGAAACACAAAAAATTATAGGCTCAAAAGACATAACAATAAATATAAATGTTGCAGGCAACATGATTGGCAACGGTGAGTTTATAAACCAAATCAAGCAAGTCCTGGGCAAGGAGCTAAAAACAGCATTGGCGGTATAAAGTTAGTTTCGCCCCAACAAATAATAAAAAAACAAATAGGACATAAAAATGGATATAATATTTGTAAGAGAAAAACAAACAGGACAAAATATTTTAAGTCAAATAAACAATAATATTATTGACAGAATACAAAAAGCATTCAATGTGACAGACAACGAAACAGAAAGCCTTTTTTTACCAATTGTTCCCAAAGACATTCCATTTGCAAAAACAAGCGACACAAGTGGCTATAAAGGCATAAATGAAGCGTTTAACTTGCCTTCGTATCAAAACCTTGAGCAATTTTCTTGGAGTGGTATTTTTCCTGTATATAAAAACTACAAATCTATACGTATTTTAAGCAATGCCAATGGATACGATTATGTCGAATTTTTGGACGAACGACAAAAAAACAGGCTGCCTTTAAGACTTATTGCGTTTGACTATAACAAACTAAACGAAACCGCAACAAACATATACCAATCAAACGACTTAAGCTTGAATAATATAACGACATCAGCAATAAATATTTTGTTTGACGATTTTGTGCTTGTAAGTGAATTTAGATATAGCATAGATACCGCAAAAGATATTATGTACAGCTTGACACTAGACCGCTTTAACGCAAACATTGTTGATTATTCTATAAACTTGACACAAACATCAATAAACACAGCAAAAAATATAACAACAAGATACGCTTTAAAAACTTTAGGATTAATATAAAACAGTTATGATATATGATTTTTATATAAATAACAAACAAATTAATGACATTTTGACTATTAATTATAATAAAAGTCTTGATGATGTCGCAAGTTCTTTTAATTTTAATTCATTAAGCGATTTTGGTATAACATCAAATGAAAACAATAAAACATCTTTAAATTCATTCAAAATATGTGAGAAAGGCAAAAAGCAACCGTTTTATTTTGGACATATAACAGATTGCGAACATACAACCGACAAATATATATATAATTATTCCGGTTTTGACGTAGGTTTTTACTTAAATAAAAATGAAATTGTGAAGCAATTCAGGAAAGCAAATATTGGTGAAGCAATAAAATCAATGTGTCGTGATCATCAAATAGATATAAACTTAACTGCAAAGTTCAAAAATTCAGTATCTAAAATATATAAAGATGAAGTTTTTGCAGATGTGCTAAAAGAACTCATTGAATTTGAAAAATTGCAAGGTGGATTGAATAATTTATATATTGACTGCAAATCAGGCAAGCTTAACATTTTAGAATACAAACTTGAAGAAAATTTAAGTGCAACTATAAGCAATGGAATATTAATTGACTCACACAAAACAATTAACAATATAAATATCAAACATTCCATTCAAGAATTGAAAAACAAAATTATCATAGTTGACAATAATGAACAAAGTATAAAAACTATTTCCAAACAAAACGACAACAGTATATCCACCTATGGGCTTTTGGCAAGTGTTGAAAGCGTGGATACCAAAAAAACAAACAATTTAAATTTGCTTGCACAAGAAAAGCTAGAAGAGCTGAACCGCCCACAAGAAGATATAAACTTGACATTATTGGGTGATTATCGAGTGGGGAAAGGGAAGATAATCAACCTAAATATTGAAGAATACAAACTTGAGGGTTTATATTTGATAAAATCCGCAAATCATAAAATTGATAAAGAAAAAGATGAGATTGATATATCAATAGAAAGATTTACTTAATCCGTTTTCCATATTGATAATGAGGTAATTCGTCATAATTTTTCTTTTGAAGGATATATGGTTCCATAACTTCTTTTTGTAAAGCTCCCATAGGCGAAGTATCATTATATGCTTTTTCATTTGGAGTATCTTTTATTAAAACAACAGGATATTTTTTACGAAAATCGCTATAAAGTTTTTGATAAAGTTTGTGATTATAATCATAATCAACAACAATTGGTTCAGTGCCTTCATAATTTGGAGCAGCAAAAGAATACGAAGCAACAATAAAAATAATAAAAACCGATATAAAAAATTTATTAATCATACTTAAATTATAGCATTTTAAAAGAAGGAAATCAATTAAAATGACAACATATAACGAAAAAAACGATATAACCCATATATTAAAAATAGCTTTAAAAACACGAACAAACCCAAAAGATTTAAAAGCAATTCATATAGGCAAGGTTGTTTTGTTGTCGCCATTGATGGTGTCAATGCATGAAGGCAAAACGCTTTTAGAAGAAGGTGTAGAGTTATTTATTTCAGAATGGTTTAGGCTACGCTGTAATATAGACTCAACAAATGTGTTAAGTTCAGGTGTTTTGGAAGATTTGAACAATGCAAAATCTATTGTTGAAACACATTCAAACGGCGGTGCAGCTTGTCAAATGCCAAAAGCGATAGAACATCTTGCAAATGCCATAAAAAAAATAGATGATGAAATTTTAAGCTTAAAATGTGTTTTAAATATTGATGATTTAGTCATCATCGGGTCGTGCGAACAGACTGACAAATATGTGCTTCTTGATAAATTACTTATAAACAAAGAGGTTTAATATGTTTCCAAACAATATTAATGATGAAACAATAGATTCAAATATTGAAAGTCAAAACAACAAATATAAAACAATATCAGACAATGTAAAAATATATAAAACCCCCGGCTGGAACTTTGAAACCCAAAATACAACACTTATAAATGGTGATATATTGCTTCTTGACGATTATCAAAATGTGCGAAATTGGATAATATTATTTCTAAAAACTCCCATTGATATATACAAAATATACGAGGGAACAGGTTTTGGCACATCAATATATAAATTAAAAGGATATAAAAATATAAGTGGTATTTTATATGCTCAAATAAAAAAGGAAATTGAAGATGGTTTTTTACTTAATCCAAACATAAAAAATGTTGAAAGTGTTGAACTAACAAAAGAAAAAAACACATTATCCATATATGTCAAAGTTAAACTTGCAGATGGTTATATTTTGGAAGAAAAAACAGAGGTTTACAATATAAAGGAATAAAACAATGACAATAGGCATAGAAGAAAAAACAAACGAAGAAATAACAGTTGAGTTGCTTGAACAAATGCCTGATACGTATCAAAAAAATGTTGGATATTTTATATGGGATTTCTTTCGAGCAATATCTATATTTTTTGAACAATGCTTTGAAAAAATATGTTATCTTGCAGGATTTTTTGATATAACAAAGCTTGAATATGAAGATTTAGTATTGTTTGTAAAACAACGACGCGGTATTATTGCAAAGACAGAAACATATGCAACAGGTGAAATAACAGTAACATCCGGAAGCGGCACTATAAATATAGGAGATATATTTGAAACATCATCAGGACTTCGTTTTTCATCACAAGAAACAAAAGAAATTTTAGAGGGTGAAGGCTTTAAAGCACAGTGTCAAACCGCAGGGAGCATTGGAAACGTTCCCAAAGGGGTTATTAATATAATTCCTAACACAATACCCGGAATAAGTAGTATAACAAATTTAGAAGCCTTTTCAGGCGGATATGAAAAAGAATCAAAAGAAAGTATTATTGAACGATATTTAAACGATTTACAAAAGCCAGTGACAAGTGGCAACATATATCATTATGAAAAATGGGCCCTTGAATGTCCGGGCGTCGGAAAAGCAAAAGTAAAGCCATTATGGGATGGTGACAACACCGTGAAAGTGATTATTGCAGATAGTAATAATCAAATAGCCTCAAATGAACTTGTAAAAAGTGTTCAAACATATATAGACCCTTACACATTGGATGAAAACAATAATAAAATAGGTTGGGGATGCGGCAATGGACAAGCACCAATTGGAGCATATTGCACAGTTGAAAGTGCAAATGCATTAACAATCAACATAAAATTTTCAGTTAGCCTAAAAGCTCAAGCAAATTTTGAAACAACAAAAACAAATGCTGAAGAAAATATTTTAACATACCTAAAAAGTACTGTTTTTAATGATACTTATGTATCTTATGCAAGAATAGGGGCTTGTATATTGTCATCTGATGGTGTTATGGATTATAAAGATTTAAAAATAAATGAAACGACTGACAATATACCTATAAACGAAACTGATACCGATTGCGAAATGGCAGTGTTAGGAAGTTTGGATATAACACTTATGGAGTAATAAAAGTAAAAATGGAAATATATAAAATAATATTGTCCTACCTTAATAAAAATTATAGGACCGACAACTTGACAATAGATATTGCAAAATCACTACAAACAAAATTTGAAGCTTTGAACGAAGCAATAAATAATTTAAAAAATAATTTTTATTTTGATAAATTAACGTTAGACGGAATAGAATATTTTGAAGCACTTCTTAAAATTACCCCGACAAATAAACAAACACAAGATGACAGACGAGCTGCAATTCAAGCAAAATGGCAATCAAACAACCATAATTACCTTCAACTTATTCAAAATATTTGTAATGCTTGGAAAAATGGCGAAATTGAAGCGAATTTTATTAATGGAAAAATAAAACTCATTTTTGTTGGTGAATATGGTGTGCCTGATGATCTAGAAGGACTTTTAAAAGCGATAAACGATATAAAACCTGCACATATTGGATATGAAACATTATTTAAATATTTACTTATAGAAGATATACATGAAGTTAAAACAATAGAACAAATGGAAGATCTAACCCTTGAAATGTTCGCATTTGGAAAAGAGGAGATATAAAAATGTCAATAACAACAGAAAATTTAAACTTATTTAAATACGACCCGATACAAGATGCAAAAAAAACTTTCAATATCCAACAGGCTTTAAATAACAATTGGGATAAAATAGATAACATGACACCAACCAAAGCCAACACATCATTAAACAACTTGACTGATGAAGGCAAAGTAAAATTTGACGGACAATGGGTAAAGGGTGGAGGTTATATATTCCAAAACAGAACTTTGAGCACATCAACGTCACCTGTACAATTTACAATTAGTTTTTTGCCAGATAATGATATTTATGAATTATTACTATATTCATACATTACTAATATTAGTAATAGTACGTTTGATGGCATAATAAATGTCAACACTGATATTGTAAGTGGTGTAGTCGTAGGACATATATGGCAAAACACTCAAGGTGCTCTTGGTTGCTCAACCATAGTCCCTGTTTCAAACAAAAGACTTTATCTTGTAGGTGCGTCATTCAATAGTAATGCAAGAGGAAGTTTATCTTGTATTGGTTATCGCAAAGTTGGAATCGGATTTGAAGCAACAACACAAAATGAGGAAACATAAGATGAATAACTGTTTAAATTGCGAATGGGAAAATGATGGTGTTTGTGTATGTTGAAAAGAAAGGTCTTAAAGGGGGTTGTAAGGGGGCAAAGCCCCCTTACATAACCTCTCTTTGGCGAAACAAAAGATTGTTGAATAAAAACAAATGTTAAACATTGTTTCGCCCCAACCAACGACAAAAAATTAAAACTTTAAACAAAAGGAGAAAAAATGTACTATATTTATATTGAAAATAATAAAATAAACGGCTGCGGACAATGCCAATGCTCACATGCTATAAATGTTGAAGTTAGTGAAGAAATTTATAACGATTTTATTGAAAATCCCGATAAATATATCAATCAAGATGAAAAAATAATCATCAACCCGAACTATGAAACACAACAACAAAAAAAGCTTGAAAAAGAGTTTAACTCTCAATTTTTTGAGATACCACCCTTTGGTTACTTTAGACGTATTCCGAAGGGCTACAATTCAGCAGTTGAAAGCTTAAACACAGTCTGTTCAGCAGTTACATTTATGAAATCACTCCCTCAAGGCACTTTGACCTTTTATCGCAAACCAGACTTCACAAAACCTGAACAATGCACCGAAGAATGGATTATAAACAATTCATATAAAAATGAAGCAATGACACTTGAAGAATTTGCTTTATTTTATACAACATTCATCACCGCTTGGAATACACAAGAACATTTGTAAACTATGTTTTATTTCTTGAATTATTTTTATCTACTCTTGAAATTACTGTTAAAGCAAATGAAACCATTGCCAATACAGCAAAAAACAATATATTACTCAATATTTCCATATTCACCCTTTTTTAAATAATTATTTATTTTTTCTTCTATATTCATACAATTTAACGAAAATTTAAAAGTAAAGTACAATCCTGCTATTAATAAAAAAATAGTTTGAAAAGTGATTTATATAAATAATAAACCAATTATTCCAGTTACTATTAAGTAAATACCTTGTATTAATGATGTACGTTTTGCAACTAAATTACTAATATTTAACTTTATTAATTCAAAATTTTGATTATGCATATGCTAATTATACCTGATTTATTATAGAAGTCAAATTTATAAAGGATTAAATATTATGGGGTATTTTATCACAGGCAACACAATAAACATCCAAACAGACAAGCCGCTTATTCATAAAGCATTGAACAATCAGCTATATATGGATGATGACAACACAATATACTTATGTCCTAAAAAACAAGAATATGACGGTTATACAATCCCCAAATGGCTTGCTTGGCTTGGTGGAAGTAATTTTGAATGGGATTTAAGGTGTGCTCGTGAACACGACTTAAATTGCAAATACCATCAAGAAATTGTTGTCAATCTCACATTAAGCAAACTTAAAGCTTTAAACCTTTTAAGGACAATAAACAACAAAGTTTATTGTTTAAACATCCCAAAAGAATACCTTTTAGTTCGTAATGTTTCATTCAATAGTGCAAATGATAAGTTCAAGCGGATGATGTTATCAGCCACTAATATACAACCTTGGCGGGTAAAAATAATGAGATTGGCTGTTAATTTAAACATCCATTGGTTCATTTCTTGGGATGAAAAACATATCGACTTAGACAAAATTTATTATGAAGTTGTGTGATTAGTTAGTTAAAGAAAGGAGAACAAAAATGCACATAGCAGAAATTAAAGTGACAAACCAATGGCAAAAGCTTGAAGATATTATAAAACAAAAAATTTCAAACTTTGTATTTGAAAACGGCAAAAAATACACCATACAAAATATAGGAAACTCAAGTGCAAATTTTATCGAAAAATCAAATATACCAACGGATGAAACAGGTTTTATTAAACAACCAAACGAATCACCAATTGTTTACACAAAAACAATTGGCACTTTGTATGTCAAAAGCTGTGTCATTAACACGTTTTTAACCGTGTCAGATGACAATTAAATTGCAATAACTTGAACATTATCAAGATTAACTCGCTGGCGTGCTTGCCATAAGTCATATTGTGTCTGAAGGTCTGTCCAAAACTGTGCAGATACTTTAAAAGCTTTTTCAAGTTTTAATGCCATTTCAGCACTAATACCACTGTGACAATTAACAAGCTCTGAGGCAGTATTCCTTGAAATACCAAGTTTTAAAGCAAAGGCTGTAACTGATAAATTGTATTCTGGTAAATAAGTATTTTTCAATATTTCACCGGGATGAGCAGGATTGAACATTTCCATAATTTAAACCTCCTTTTTAGTGGTAATCCAAGTAATCAACAATATATACATCATTTGTTTTTTCATCAAATTCAAAAGTTATCCGCCAATTGGCTTGAACAGTTACTGACCATAAATTTTTTAAATCACCTTTTAAAGGATGCAATTTATATGACTTCAAGCTCAATGGTTCTAAATTTTTCATTACATTTAAAATAGTTAATATTTCTTTTAATTTTGTTTTATGAATAACCTGAATTCCCTTTGTTGAACCTGTTTTGTAAAACTTTTCAAGTCCTTTGTGTTTGAAACTTTTTATCATATTTATATTATAACCTGTAAGTATACAGTTGTCAATCGTAAAATAACAAATATTAATAATTTAAACATATTAATGAAAGGAGAAAAACAACCCAATGACCCTAAAATTTACAAATAGTATTAACTTTGGCGGTGGAAATACTTCTCGGACAGAAAATCAAACACCGCTTATTGAAATGACTGAAACCACTGCAACACTTGAATCCGGCAAATTCTATAAATGGGGTGAAGTTGCAAGTTTAAATATTTCTTTTCAAACACCACAAAGTGGAGAATTGCCTATATATTCCTTTAAATTTATTTCAGGCGAAACAGCTACGACATTGATTATAAATGGAACTGTAACATGGATTTCAGGCACAACAACACTTGAAGCCAATAAAACTTATGAAGTAAATATTTGTGATGGTTTGGGGGTGATGTCTTGTGTCTAATTTGTTACTTAGAAGACGACTATTATTAAATCAAAACAAAAAACAGGATGGAACTTTTGAAAACCCATTTTTAATTTCAAATTCCGATGATTTGGAAGTTTTTCAAACTCTTGACTCTTCCTATTCTGACAAATGGTTTCGGCTTACAAATGACATTGAGATTATTAACTTTGCAACTACAACAATGGATACTCACGCAAATCTTGATGGTGATGGGTATACTATTTATGGCTCAAGGTTAAGCTCAACAACATTTCAAGGGGCTGTTTTTGGAAACACCTATGGTAAGATAATAAATACAACCTTCACAACAAATATTCAAGGAAGTAACATTGCAGCAATTGCAAGAAGAAATAGAGGGCAAATTGCCAATTGTCAAGCTCTTAATTGTATTCAAAATAGTTCGTCTCGCACAAGCTTTTGCGGAGGTGATGCAAGCGGCAACACAAGAGTTATGAATTTTGTTGTAAATGGCGGTGAAAGGCCCCTTACACCTTCATATGTTAATGTAGATGTGTCATATACTAGCATTGACCAATCTAAGATATTGAATACATTTGTTGATAATTCTATTGGCATTGAAACTTACTATGGCACACCTACAGACCCTCATATTATTAATTCACAAACAACAGCAGACACTTTAAACAATTCACGCTCAAGTGTCGAAACAAATTTAAACTTACCTGTAAATTCTTTAAAACAATGGGTATTAGTAAATAACAAGTTAAGTTTACAAAGAAATGAGTAATAAAAAAAATGAAATATGTAAAAATTATTAATAAAAATACAATAAAATATGGAAATAAAAAGTATTTAAAATTAGAAAATAAGCAAATATTTAATCCTACAGAAGCAGACCTTATATCAAATGGCTATTTTCCTTTTATCGAAAGTGAAATACCGCATATTGTTTTAAAAGAAAATCAATCCTGGAGTCCTCTATTCATTTTAAAAAACAACAAAATTATTCAATCTTGGGAGGTGATAGAAAATGTATCTATTCAGTCTTGAAGCCGATTTTAGCTGGTTTTGTAATATCAATCAAGTAATTTAATGCTTGATTAATACGTTCTATTTCTTGATTGTTTTCTTTGGTATAGGTCATGATATAGTTTTCCAGTTCATCAATACGTTGCGATAAGTCTTTGTGCTCGATTGCGACTCGTCGTAATGCCACAAATGTGTCTATAATATACATATTTATTTGTATTGCTTTTTCACTATTTAATACACTTGATAACATAGCAACACCTTGTTCTGTAAATGCATATGGCATGTATTTTCTTTTGTCATTTTCAAAGGTCGCAATTTGCGACCTTAAAATATTCCATTCATTTTTTGTTAGCTGAAATCTATAATGTTGTGGAAAACGAGATATATTTCGCTTAACCGCTTCATTTAATCGTTTTGTTGGTACTTCATATAGTAACGCAAGGTCACTATCAAGCATAACCTTATGCCCACGAATTTCATAAATTAAGTTTTGAATGGGGATTAAATTATTTTCCATAAAATTATTATACAAAAATTAAACCAAAATACAAAATTAATTTATCAAAAACAAAAGGAGTTTTTATATGACGGATTTTACTTGCAAAATTATAGTTAATATTCACCAACGTGAATTGACTTTAGATTTATTTTAGCGTTGAAGTCCAACAGTTATTCTACACTACAAGTTAAACGAAAGGAGTTTTTTAATGTTCAAATTTATCTTAAAAACCCACGAGTCAAAAATATACGAGCTTGCAAGTCAAGCGGTTAAAGAAGCTGAAATGTTTTTAGGCAGCAAAAAAGGAAAAGAGAAAAAAGAAATGGCTATTAATTTTGTCCTAAAATACTTACCTTTACCTTTATGGCTTAAATGGTTAAAACCATTGATTAATAATGCGTTAAATAAGCTTATTGACAAAGCCATTGAAGAATGTGTCGAAAAAATGAATGAAGCTATAGAACGCTTAAAAGAAGGAACTTAAAAAAATGACAATAACCATTGAATTTCTACTTGTCATAGTTATCAATGTTTTAACCGCAGGGGTTTTTATTGGCGGGCTTGCAATGTCAATCAAATTTATTGAAGCACAAATAAAACGACTTGAAGAAAAACAAGATAAGCACAACAACCTTATCGAACGTATGGTTAAAGTCGAAGAGTCTACAAAATCAGCACATCATAGGATTGATAGTATAAAAGGAGAATCAAAAAAATGAAAAGAATAATAATTCACTGGACCGCAGGCGGATGGTTTCCAAATGCTACAGATAAGGAACACTATCACCTTTTGATAGACAAAAACGGCAAAACAATAAACGGCAAGTATAAAGTTGAAGACAACGAAAACTGTTATGATGGCAAATATGCCGCTCATTGTGGCGGTGGCAATACTGGCTCAATTGGTGTATCTATGTGTGGAATGTTTAATTTCAAAAACAAAAAAAATGTTGGCTCGTATCCTTTAACAAAAGTTCAATGTGAAGCGTGTTTCAAGCTTGTTGCTCAATTGTGTAAAAAATATTTAATAAATGTAAACAATGTTTTAACACACTATGAATTTGGTTTAGCTCACCCGAAAACAACAAGTGCGGGCAAAATCGACATAATTTATTTACCGCCATATCCAGAAATTAAACAAAGTCAAGTTGGTGATTTTATTCGTGATAAAGTTAAGTGGTATTTGGATAAAGTTTAATTTTTCTTTTTCTTACTTTTTTACTCCTAAACTTTATAACTACTTATAAACAATATTAAATAAAATTTTTCCCGATTATTTCCCGACCTAGTTATTTAAAATATATAAATATAGGACAACATCATATAACATCAAACAAGGTTAAAAAATAAATATAATAAGCTTTTGCAGTAATAAAACGGGTAATTTTGTTTGGCTACGAACCAAAAGGTCGGGGGTTCGAATCCCTCCAGGCACGAGTTTATAACAAAGGCTTTTAGGACGTTTTCTAAAGGTCTTTGTTACATATCTAGTTTATTATTGATAAATATCGATTGGGTATATTTATTGACAATACTAATTTGCAGCCATCAGAAGTTATTCAATACTATATTCTTAAACTAGCTTAAACTAAATTAGTTGGATATAAAATTACAAATGTATTATTAATTCAATTACATTTTTATCTTTGATTTTAACATAGCTATAACTTTAGAGTTAAAAAATACTATATCAGGACAAATTTTATTCAATTATTAAATAAGACATAGTGCTAAATTTATTGATGCACAAGCAATTTTAATCCAATAACATCGCTTATGAAAAGTACAATAAAGACTAGTCTCATTGCAGTAATCGACTCTTTAAGTAATATAATTCCTAAAACGCGGTTCCTATAGTTCCGATATCTGTCCAAATTGCATAAACAGTGCCTAATGGCAGATGTTTAAGTGCCATTGCAAGAAAAATAAATTGATACTGCTATTAGTTTTACAAACCGATTTTTTCACAAATATAGAAAAAATTTTTATAACGATCTTAATTCTTATGTCTTTGATTTTATCCATTAATTTTTTTCTTTTCCCTTTCTAGTGTAAAAGTAGAAGAAAATTGTCAATATTGTGAACATTAACTAATCAATCGCTTTTCAAAATCACAAACTCACCGGAATTTCTAACACTTGTTTTTTTAAAACTCATATTGAAATTAAATAATTATATATAAAATGAACTCCATTATAAAAATTATCTTAAATAGGCTAAAAACTTTGAAACTTACTTTAATCTATAATAATACCTATATTAAACTTTTATTAAACTTTTTAAATATATATTAAAATATAAAAACTTTAATAATTACTATAGTTTATTTACAAAATTGTTATTTTTTAATTTTTTTCATTTATTTATTAATTTCGTTTAAAATCAAGTATTTATTGAGTTTAAAGTTATTTTTTAACTGTAAAAAAAAATTTTCTAATGAAACTAAAATATTATTTAAAACTATTCAATTTTTAAATACGTCTAATAAAATGTAGCAAGAATGTATCAATTATTATAAATCGACATTATACTTAAGAAATAAGAACTTATAAAATACTTACAAAGAACATACGGATTATCTATGAAAAAACAATTAAAATCAAGTGGTAATGGCTGGGAATTGTATTTTTCAAAATCATTTTTAAAGTTATTAGGATACAATCCAGAAACTATAAAAGTTTTAATAACCTATAAAAATAAAACATTATATATTGAGCCTTTATCCCCTGAAGATACAATAAAATATAAAGATAATATGATTCGCGGGTTTCAAAAAAGCGGTTCTAGTCATAGTTTATATTTTCCAAATACAATTATTGAAGTTTTAGAACTTAACCCATCTATTGACTTTATTGATATTGAAGTTGATGGAGAAATTTTAAAAATTAAAAAATTTATAAATGAAAGTTAAAAGATTTTTTAACTAAAGAAATGTCCGCGTTTTGAATTTAATGTTATATTGTCAAAAGAATATAATCTGGCAGGTCTTTTTGAGGTGGATTTTGTATATTCATCAAGTTCTTTAACAATTTTAGAAGATAAAACTTTTTTACGAAAGTTACGTTTATCAAGTTTTTTCCCCATTATAAGTTCATAGGAATATTGAAGTTCTGTTAGGGTAAACTTTTTAGGAAGAAGTTGAAAAGCTATAGGACATAATTCAAGTCTTTCACGCATACGTTTTAAAGAATATTCAATAATTTCCCTGTGATCAAAAGCAAGAGATGGAAGCTGATTAACTTTATGCCACTGAACATCTGTTATTTGACTTTTATCTTCAAATGAAAGTTCAAGATCATCCGAACGAATTAACGCAAAATAAGCACAGGTTATAACACGAGAATTTGGATAACGCAAAGGATCTCCAAATGTATAAAGTTGTTCAAGATAAATATTTTGAACATTGGTTTTTTCTTTTAAAATACGCAAAGCAGCTGCATCAAGATCTTCAGATAATCTTATAAAACCACCAGGGATAGCCCACTTACCTTTAAATGGCTCATTTGCACGACGTACCAGAAGTACCATAAGTTTACCATTTTTGATAGTAAATATTACAACGTCCGTTGTGACTTCGTGTGTTTTTGTTTCCTTAATCAGCATAACATTATTATATGTAAAAAATACACTAATGCAACAACTTATTATATATTATTTAAATAACATAATAATATTTGGGATTTATATATCAGTTTACACCAAGTTTTGTGTAAAGTTGTATATAAGTTTTAATATTTTAATGTCCTCCGGACGGGGCAGCTTTGTTTAACTTCTCCTATCGCACTTCGTGCTGTCGGTTTTGGCTTTTTTTCCGCCTGAGGTATCCGCCCTCATTTCATTCGGGCGTCTTTCCTACGGCGGGAATTAGTATTTATGGGGGGGGGAGGCGAAGCCTCCCCCCCCCATATCCCCCCACACGAAAGTTAATGTTCTCCGGACGGGGCAGCTTTGTTTCACGATTTTTTAAAAATACTAAACAGTCGTAGAATAAAGTCAGCAAATGTAACCCATACGCAGGCACGA
>CALUPO010000018.1 GCA_944322675.1 Candidatus Gastranaerophilales bacterium
GATATTCATTTGTCAATTTTAGCTCTAACGCCCATCTTGATAGAGCTTAAATTTTAATTTTGTTAAACTTTTATCTGCGATAAAAGATTTAACAGGCCAGCTGGGCTACAGGCACTTATTGATATTCATTTGTCAATTTTAGCTCTAACGCCCATCTTGATAGAGCTTAAATTTTAATTTTGTTAAACTTTTATCTGTAATAAAAGATCTAACAAACCAACTGGGCTATAGGTAACTTTAACCCTACTATTTTATAATATCAAAAAAAAAAAATAGTTGCAACTTGTTTTTTTTTAGGGACTTATATACGACTTTACACAAAGTTTCTCCGTCCGGAGGACGTTAAAATATTTTTTAAATAATTTTTTGAAAAAATTTTAAATATTTAAAGAAAATTAAAGCCTTTCAGGCGGAGTACTTTTTGTGGAAAAAGCGGATTTCACTCTATCGAGTGCCCTCCCTTGTACGGCTCAACTTCGTTTCGCCTACAAGAGGAGCTGCCGGACGGGCGAAGTCCCGGGGAGCGAAAAAAAAACGTAATTCAATGGTTGGACATCAACGCAACAATCGGGGGAATGCGTGAAAAACGTAAGCCGTGCGAAGCTTTAGACGAGGAAGCGACCCAGCTTCCGAGTATAAAGCGAAGCAGTTAATGACCGCCGTAGGAAAGACGCCCGATTGAAATGAGGGCGGATACCTCAGGCGGAAAAAAGCTAAAGCCGTCAGTACAAAGTGCGATAGGCGAAGTGCTTTGAGCTTGAAGGAAATTCAAGAGGGTGATAATTGTTCGTGCCTGCGTATGGGTTACATTTGCTGACTTTTGCCTACAATTGTTTAATAAGTCTTGAAAAAGACAAGTGTTGAAATAAGTCAAATGTGTTGAGTATAATTAAAATATACAACCCATACGCAGGTTTGAGTAATAGTCACAGACGAAACGTTGTCAAAGCCTCCTTTTGTTTGAGTGCACATAGTGCACGAGTTAAGGAGGCTTAAGTTGAGTCGTGTGAATATACGAAAACCAAGTGGGTTGAAAGGTTTTGGTTACTTTTGGCTTCAAGCGGATTTGCAGTTGGCTTTGCCTGATTGTGAGGAACTGAACGGAGTGAAACAATTTTAAAAAAATTGTGAAACGGAGTTGCATAGTTCCGAACGCTGCATAATCCAAGACAGTAACCCCGTCCGGAGGACATTAAATTAATTTTAAACTTAATTTTTATCACCCTCACCCCAAACTTTACGCTTAAAATGGAAAGGGGAAATAAAAAAGTTGGAGAATGAGAGCAACAAAGGCAACCCATACGCAGATTGGAACAAGCAGTGCTTAATGAAACATTGTAAGACAGCCGTCTGTTTGAGTGCGAAGCACGAGTTAAGGCTGTTCAGGTTGAATTTAGCACAGCTGTGACAATCAAGTGGGTTGCAGTTTTGTGCAACTTTGTCCACACAAAGTTGCCCCGTCCGGAAGACATTAAAATATTGAGACTTATATACAATTTTTCACAAAATATAGTGCAAACTAATATATAAATCCCTTTTTTTAAATAATTGCTTGTTTCCAATATTTTTTCATGTTATAAATATATTACCATTTTAAAAATACAAATTTTTAAAATGAGACTTAATGATTGGAAAATAATAAATTTGCCCAAAAATATAAAATTAGCCCGAACAGCCGGCTTTTGTTATGGCGTTAAGCGTGCTGTTGAAACTACAAAAAAATTAAAATCCGAAAACCCTAATAAAAATGTATGTGTATTAGGAGAATTGATACACAATCAAAATGTTATACAGGAACTTGAATGTTTAGGTATAAAAACCATAGACGATAACAGTTTTGATGATGTTTCGGATATTTGTGTCATAAGAAGTCATGGTGCATCTCCTCATGTTTTTGAAATTTTGATTTCAAAAAATAAACAAATTGTTGATATGACATGCCCTGATGTGAAAAAAGTCCAGAAAAAAGCGATTGAACTTGTCAAAAAAGGTTTTTTACTTCTTATACTGGGCAAAAGTTATCATCCTGAAGTTATTGCAATAAAAGCTAATGCTCAAAAATATTCTCACAACAATGAAATATTTGTTATTTCAAATATGGATGAATTAAAAGAAATTGAAGACAAAATAAAAAAACATAAAAAAATAGGAGTTGTTATACAAACTACTCAAAAACTCGAACTCCTTGCAAACACGGTAAATTATTTAATACCTATTGTAAAAGATTTAAGAGTTTTTAATACAATTTGTCCCTCTACAACCAGGCGACAAAATGAAGCTAAAAATATAGCCAGAGAATCAGACCTTATGATTGTTGTTGGAAGTAAAAAAAGTGCAAACACCACTCATTTGGCTGAAATACTAAAAGATATAACAAATACTATACACATTGAATCTGAAGATGAATTGTCTTTATATAAAGACATAATTCGTAACTCTTTAAACATAGGAGTTACAGCAGGTGCATCAACACCTGATAATATTATTGAAAAAGTTATTTTAGAATTGAAAAAATATTGAAAGGAGATAATTAAATAAAATGACAAAATTAATGGAAAACAAACAATTATTCGATGAATTTGAAATGTTATTAAATCAACAATTTGAAAAATCGCCTGATGTTGCCCAGGTGGTTGAAGGTTGTATTTTAAAACGTGAAAATGACGGGTATTTAGTTGATATTGGAGCTAAAACAGAAGCATTTTTACCTGATAAAGAAATAACTAACAATAGTGATGCAGATCCTTCAACATTACTAGAAATTGGCTCAAAACATGACGTTTATATTCTAAAAATAAGCGACAATGATGATGAACAAATACTTGTGTCTTTAAAACGTGTTGAATGTGCTCAAGTTTGGGCGGCATTAACTGAAGCTAAAGCAAATAACGATACCATACGTACAAAAGTTATTTCAAGTGTAAAAGGCGGAGTTATCGTTGATGTAATGGATTTAAAAGGTTTTATACCCTCAAGTCATTTAAGAATGGGGGCACCTTTTGATGGACTTGTTGGAACAGAAATAGAAGCAAAGGTGCTTGAAGCTGATCCAAAACGTAACAAATTAATTCTTTCTCAAAGAATGGCCGTTGTTGAACAACGTGAAGCCGCTGTAAGTGAAGTCCTTGAACATTTAGCTGTTGATGAAATTATTAATGGTGAGGTTATTCGTCTTGCAGATTTTGGAGCATTTATTGATATAAATGGAGTTGACGGGTTGTTACCTATTTCTGAAATTTCTTGGGAACGTATAAATCATCCATCTGATGTTTTAAAATTGGGTGAAAAAATAGATGTTAAAATATTAAAAATAGATTATGACTTAAAACGTATTAGCTTAACTTTAAAACGTATGACTGAAAATCCATGGGAGGAAATTAAACAACAATTTAGCGAAGGTCAAAAAATTCAAGGTACAATAAATAAAGTTACATCATTTGGTGCATTTGTTAATATTTTCCCGGGTGTTGAAGCATTATTGCCTTCATCTGAAATGGTGGGTGAAAATGTGAATCCTTTTGATTTATACAAATCTGGTGATGTTATTGATGTTGTTATTAAGAAATTTACACCTGACGAGCATCGCATTGCTTTATCTGTTAAAGAATTAAATTTCGAAAATACACCTTTGGAAAGAAAAGAAGAAGAAAAGACATTAGAAGATAAGGAAAAAGAATAAATATTTAATTTTCTTTTATAAAAAAAGCGGATGAATGTTAACATCCGCTTTTTTATTTATTAACACTTTGTGTATGTTGGTGCACATACGCTATAAATTTTTACATTTACATATAAATATTAAAATTAATAAATACTTTCCTGAGTATCTTCATCATCTTGCATAGATGCTAAGTCTCGACTTATTGTCGTATCAAAATCATGTGGAAGATTTTCATTATCAGGCCATATAGTAGATTCATCAAATCGGGAAGCATTTAAATTTTCACTTGAAGATAAATCCGAATTTGAAAAATCACATTCAAGTAAAATTGCTCCTGCAAAATCGGCATCTTGAAAGTTTGAATATTCGATTGTTGCATAGCTAAAATCAGTACCGTTTAATAAAGCATTTGAAAAATCACATTCAACAATTGTGGCATGTGAAAAGTTTGTGGATGTTAAATCACAATTTTGAAAATTTACATTTGTCAAAGTTGCTTCACGAAAATCCACACCTTCAAGATTAACATCCTCAAAATCAATATCTGATAATGTTAAATCTGAAAAATCAGTTTCTGATAAATTCGTTTCGTCATCCTTAATTTCGTTAAACTTTTCAGGATTGTTAATAATTAAATTAACAAGATTCTCTTTTTCTAATTGTCTGCCCATCAAAAACTCCTTATATTTGATCATCCTTTTTTATAATACCCAATTGTATAGCAAGTAAAACAGCTTGTGTACGATTTGTTACTTTTAATTTTTTAAAAATGGTATTTAAGTGCGTTTTTATTGTAACATCACGAACAAATAATTTGTCGGCTATTTCTTTATTACTTGCTCCTTTTGCTAACATACTTATTACTTCTTTTTCCCTTTTTGTCAATTGCTCAAGTTCGGCATCAATCGGAATATTAATATTTTGTTCATTTGTTTTTTTATTCCACAAACTTCGACGCAGCACAGCATCAATCCTTGCAAGCAAATTTGGCAGTATAAAAGGTTTTGTTATATAATCATCAGCACCTGTTTTTAAACCCATAATTTGTTTTGATTCTTCATTAACGGCTGTTATCATTATAATAGGGATTGTTTTAACTTTATCATTATTCCGGATATACTTTAAAGTTTGCCAGCCATCCATTTTTGGCATCATAACATCAAGAAGAATAAGATCATATTTTTCCTTATTTTCACTGGATGTTAATTTATGTAACGCTTCAACACCATTGCGAGCTACATCAACTTCATAACCATACATTGGCAAAGCATCACCCAAATAATTTGGATTATCATCCACTATTAAAATTTTAGCCGTTGAATCCATAATTTAATTATCCTATTATAAAATCCTTACTTTATTTTACTCTAAAACAACACTTGCTTCAAGATTTACCTCAAGACTTCCATATATAATTTTTAAGTATTTATTATCATAAGGTATAACTTTTGCAAAATTTATAGTTTGCATTCCAAAATCATCATTTGTTACATTTGATGGCACTTTTGCTATAAGTTTATGACCTTGAAATAAGTTTAAATAATACTTATTTTTATTATTATCTTCATTCACTTTTTGCATTTCAAGTTTATAATAACCAACGGGTATTTTTTCTCCAGTTTCACGAACGTAAGCATTATTTGTAAAACAAACTGTTATAGGTTCTTTTAATGTTTCCATAAATATTGACATTTCACTTGGACCTTGATTTTCCGGAAGGTCAATATATTTATTTTTTTTCTTTAATTTTTTTTCCTTTTTTTCTTTATGTTTTTTATATTCATTAATTATTCTTTCATATTCATCATTGTCAACAGGTCTATCATATTGAATGGCATTGTCAATATCATTAAATTCCTCATATTCCGATGAAGCATACGAAACAAAGTTATTAGAAAAACTTAAAAATAATAATAGTATAAATATTTTTAATATTACTTTATATGTATTTTTTTTCATAACATTAAAAAACCTTTTATAGTTTCAAAAAATATTGTATAATTAATTATGAGGTATTATATCATATGAATAGTTTATTATTTATTATTTTAATTATTTTTATAATAGTTTTAATAATAATGTCAAAAAATATATTTAAATCAAATGTAGAACAAGTTTCATCAGTTGATTTAAATGTATCTGAAGATGAAATATATGAACATGTTAAAAATTTATTAGAAAATAAACAATATGATGCTGCATATAAAATGGCAAAAAAATACCTGTCTCATGTTCCACATCATTATCGGCTCAGATTTTTGCTTGCTAAAACATTATATGAAACGTTTTCAAATTATAATGAAGCCATACACCATTTGAATCTTGTGATAAAACAAGATAGACATAATGAATATGCTTATTTGATTTTAGGATTTTCATACCAGGCTTTAAGTCAATATGCAAAAGCCATTGCTGCTTTTAAAAAGGTTTTATCAATAAATTATGAAAATGAAGATGCACTAATTTCACTTGCTTATCTATATGAATATACAAAACAGAAAAAAAGTGCATTAAGAATGTATTTAAGTTTTATACAATATTCTCACAATCGTGATGAGATTTTTAATGTCCTACATAAAATATGTAATATCTATGTTGATATAAAAAACTGGGATGAACTTATCGAAAATGCTTTAAAAATTATAAATATTGATGAAAATGATTATCAAGCACTTGAATTTTTGAAAGTGGGATATACAAAACTTCATTTAAATGACAAGGCTATTGAAATTTTAAAAAAACAAATTGAATTATCACCTGATGATTTTGAACTTTATAAAGAAATAATTAATTTATATTTTGAAATAGAAGATTATGAAAGTGTTCTTAAATATTGTGGTGAAGCTATGACTCTGGATAATGTTGATGTGCCTTATATTAAAAATATTGAAGCTAAAACCAATATAAAACTTGGCAATATTGATAATTGTTTTGATATTATAAAAGAAGCTTTAAAGTTAAATCCTAAAGATGTTCAACTTAAACAAACACTTGGTTTTGCCTATTTAAATATAAATGACTTTCAAACTTCAATAAATTTATTTATTGAACTTATTGATGAAGTTGATATTTCAGATATTCCATATATAAAACATACAATAAGTGATTGTTATTGTTGTTGGGCAAATTTTTTAGTCGAAAAAGACAATTTAAATGAAGCTTTTGAAAAATTTTCACAGGCTTTAACATACAATGACAAAAATCCTGAAATATACTATAATCTTGGTCTTATAGGTTTTCGAATAAAGAATTATTTTGATGCACAAAAACAATTTCGGCGTGCCATTGAACTTTCACCAAATGTTGCAAAGTATTATATGACACTTGGTGATTTACAAATAGAAATTGAAAATATTTATGATGCTAAACAATCTTATATTGATGCAATAAGTATGGAACCGGAAAATGCTCAGGCACAAGCAACTTTAGGAATTTTATATGCAAAACTTAAGGATGTTGATAATGCTATTAAACACTTAACTATTGCAGAAAAATTAAATCCAAGTGATTGTGAGGTCAAATATAATTTAGGTCTTATAAATGAAATAAATGGAAATATCAATGCAGCTATTGAAAAGTATAATGAAGTTTTAAAACTTGATCCTAGCCATAACGAAGCAAAGAATAGTCTTCATTTGATTAATGAATTTAATGATTATCAGTAAATTTTGTTGATAAAATATTTTATTTAATGTAAAATAAAAGTTAAGCCGTGCTCCACGGGGAATTGCAATCCCTTGACCCGAAGTTAATGCGGGGTGTAGAGACTACTGTGCGGCAGTTATTGACATAGTTTTCATAATTATTATATTGTTGATAGTTTAAATATCAGATGGCGTAAGCCATTGAACCGTGTCAGGTTAGAAATAAAGCAGCACTAAAATGGTCTAAACTTGCGGGTGTTTGATTATTTAAAAAGTAGATATTTTAATTTGTTAATTATGAATTTGACTGACAATAGGTAGAATGCACGGCTTTTTATTTAAATTTAGGAATTTATATAGCACAGTTTACATTAAGCTTTGTGTATAGTTTAGAATTATAATGTGATAAAAATGAGGGAGAAAAGTTAAAAAACTTTATAATTATACATATTTTCTGTATAATAGAATAAGCTTTAATTTTATTAAAGTCAGGTAAACTTCTCAAGTTTTAACCTCCGCTTGAACAATAGATTATAGTTAAGAATAGTCAAGGAAAGAAAGTAAGAAAGCATGGTTAATCTTGAATTAATCAAAAAAGTTCTAGAGCTACTAGAATTTTTAATTAGATTAATTTTGATATTAATCTAAGGGAAGTTAAGAAAGGCTTCAGGAATTCGGAGTTCTTGGAACCTTTTCCCTTAGATATATTTTAATTATATCATATTTTATTTTTTTTCAAGTCTTGTTAAAATCCACCCTCATCCCCCGCCCTCACACTAAAAGAGGGAGAGGGAAAATAACCCAAGATAGTAACCTTATCCCGAGAACGTTAAAATATTGAGACTTATATACAACTCCACATAAACTTAGTGTAAGCTTATATATAAATCCCTCTTTTTATAAGGATAAAAGCAAATTATTGTTATAATTTTAACGTAAAACATTCTATAAATTTTATTATTAATTAACATAAAAAAGAAGCATCTAAATATATTTAGACGCTTCTTTTTTTATAGTATTGAAAATTGCAGTCGATATAGCATAAATATAAAATTTTCTACATCATACCGCCCATGCCGCCCATAGCACCCATATCAGGCATTTGAGGAACATTTGATTTTGGCTCTTTAACTGTTACAACAGCTGCTTCGGTTGTAAGAAGCATTGAAGCAACAGATGCTGCATTTTCTAAAGCACTACGAGTAACTTTAGCAGGATCAACAATCCCGGCTTCAAACATATCAACATATTTGTTCATTAAAGCATCATAACCGTATGCACATTTTTCTTTTTTAACTTTATCTACAACAACATCACCTTTAGCACCTGCATTAAATGCAATTTGTTTTAAAGGCACATCCAATGCTGCCATAAGTATTTTATATCCAATTTTTTCATCATCTGTTGCAAATGGGATTTTATCAATATTATCAGATAAATGTTCTTGAACACGAACTAATGTAACACCGCCACCTGGCACAATACCTTCTTCTTGAGCTGCACGTGTTGCATTTAAAGCATCTTCAATTCTTAGCTTACGTTCTTTTAACTCAACTTCAGATGCTGCACCAACTTCAATAACAGCAACACCACCTGATAATTTAGCCAAACGTTCTTGAAGTTTTTCTTTATCATATTCACTATCTGATTGTTCAATTTGACGTTTAATTAAATTTATTCTATCCGCAACTGCAGATTTTGTGCTATCATCAACAACAATTGTAGTTTCATCTTTTGTAACGGTAACACGTTTTGCTTTACCCATCATTTGAGTTGTAACGTTTTCTAATTTAATACCAAGTTCTTCGGTAAACATTTGACCGCCCGTTAAAATAGCAATATCTTCTAACATAGCCTTACGTCTATCACCAAATCCAGGAGCCTTAACAGCAACAGCACGAAGAACTTTTCTCATTGTGTTAACAACCAAAGTTGCCAAAGCTTCACCTTCAACATCTTCAGCAATTAAAAGTAAAGAACGACCATCACGAGCAACTTCTTCCAAAACAGGAACCAAATCTGCAATAAGGTTTATCTTTTTATTTACACATAATACATAAGGATCTTCTAACACTGCTTCCATACGTTCAGGATCTGTTACAAAATATGGTGAAATGTAACCTTTATCAAATTGCATACCTTCAACAACTTTCTTTTCAGTACCAAAAGATTTTGATTCTTCAACTGTTATTACACCATCAGTTCCTACTGCTTCCATTGATTCAGCAATTAAATCACCTATAAACTTGTCATTACCAGCTGAAATAGTAGCAACTTGAGATCTCATTTCTTTTGAATTTACAGGTTTTGACATAGCCTTAATTTTTTCAACAGATAATTCTACAGCTTTATCAATACCACGTTTCATACCTACAGGATTAGCACCTGCTGTTAAATTACGTATACCTTCACGAACTATTGCTTGAGCCAATACAGAAGCTGTTGTAGTTCCATCACCGGCTACATCATTTGTGCGTGATGAAACTTCTTTTAATAACTGTGCACCTGCATTTTCTAAACCGTCTTCAAGTTCAATTTCTTTAGCTATTGTAACACCATCATTTACTATTTGTGGTGTTCCAAAACTTTTTTCCAATATTACATTACGACCTTTTGGTCCTAATGTAACTTTAACAGCATCAGCCACAGCATCTATACCATTTAATAAAGCTTTACGGGCTTTTTCGTCAAATATTATTTTTTTAGCCATTTTAAAATACCTCTTTTTATTCTTACCTATTCAATAATACCTAATACATCCTTAACAGATAATATTTTAAAAGTTTCATTATCAACTTTTACATCACTGCCTGAATATTTAGCAAATAAAACTATATTACCTGTTTTTACATCCATTGGCTCACGACTTCCGTTATCCAATATTTTACCTTCACCAACAGCCACAACTTCACCTTTTTGTGGTTTTTCTTTTGCACTATCAGGTATAAATATACCACCTGAAGTTTGCTGTGTATCATCAATAACTTTGATTACGATTTTGTCATACAATGGTTTAATTGACATAATTTTGTGCCTCCTTCTTTACTAATTTTTTACCTTATCTACAATATTATTTATACTATTATTTTTTTATATTTTATTATTTATTAACAAAAAATTAATTATTGCATTTTAAATAAAATAATAACACAAAATAATTAAGTTATCTTATTAATGTTTTTATAAATCTAAAAGTTTAAAATAAAAATAAATATACTATGAGGAAATGATAATATGACAAATATTTTAATTGTTGTGACTAATACAAGTGAATTTAAAGATAAAACTTTAACCGGTCTTTATTTAGAAGAGTTTATGATTCCATATTTAAAATTTAAGGATAAAGGTTATAATATTGAAATAGCAAGTATTTTAGGAGGTAATTCTCCAATTGACCCTTTAAGTGTACCAAAAAATATAAACGAAAGTTGGAAAAGTAATTTAGAAGTTTTAAAAAATACAAAAAAACTTACTAACATTAATTATAATAACTATGATGCCATTTTTTTCCCGGGCGGTCATGGTCCTATGTTTGATTTGGCATATTACGAACCTTTATGTGAAATTTTAAATGAATTTAACAATAAAAATAAAGTTATTGCTGCAATATGTCATGGTGTATGTGCTTTAATCCCGGCTATTGATAATTATAATATATGGCTATTTAACAATAAAAATTTAACCTCATTTACAAATGAAGAAGAAAAACTAGCACAAAAAGTTGAAATGGTTCCTTTTTTGCTTGAAACAAAACTAAAACAACTTGGAGCAAAATATCAAGAAAATCCTCCATTTACAAAACATGTTGTTGTTGATGGCAATTTAATTACAGGACAAAACCAAAATAGTGCAGAACTTATTTCAGATGAAATTATTAAAGCTTTAGATTAATTTTTCTAACTTATTAATAACTTTATGTCATTTATTAACTGTGCAGGTGTTTGTTTGTTTTCAAATGTGCTTACACCTGCTGAGTTTAATTTAATATTTTCATATCCGCGGCATATTGCACCTATTTGATTTAATTTTGGTGAAGAACAATTGTCACCTTTAGCAGCACGTTTTATTTCAGAAACAGTATAACCCATATATGAACCGCTTGTATAACCACTATCAACAATAGCTTGAAGTTCTTCATCAGCATAAGAACTTAAAAGTTTAATAACTGTATCTTCTAAGATTATTTGTTTTTCACTTTCAGCTACTGTATTAATTTTATTTATATAGTTTGTTACTCCATATTTACTTATCATTTCTTTAACAGTATCACCATCGGCTGAAACTAATAAATTCTTGACACTAACCGTGTTAATAGTGCTTGCATCTAAAAGTTCGGTCAATTCAGTATATGCTGTTTGAAGAGTAGTTGATGAAATTTTTGAACTTGCTATTTCAGTTAAATCAATTTCCAAATCAGACATTTTATTTATAGCAGCATTTACACCTATTTTCTTTTGTGTTAAATCATTTTTAATTTGACTTATTTTCTTTTGCATATCAGGCAATTTTGCACTTGCTATTTCTTTATCCAAAGCGGCAACAAGTTTATCATATTTTGCAGCTTCATCTGTGTATGAAGTTATTGTTGAAAAATCATTTTCTGTTATTCCATATTCAGTTTTACCCTCAACAAATGTAGTTTTATCTGCTATTTTTTGAAGTTTTTTCATAAGGTTATTGAGTTGAACATCATTTAATGATTTTAAAGTGTCCTCATTTATATAATCAGATATACTTTCGCCTTCATAAGTATGATATTTTAAGGTATTATTAATCATATTCATAATATCACTTCGGGCTTGTGAACGGTCAAAATTAGATAATGTTACACTACTTTCTGCTAATTTCTTTATATTTGTTCCACCTAATGAAGCATCATAAGCATCCATAGCTATATCAACAAGAGCATCTGCATTTAAATCATCAAAAGTTAAACCGTTTGAAATGTCTAAGCTTGCACAAACATCTTCTTCACTTCCACAAACAGATGTTGAAGTTGATGAATTTTGAGCTTTGCGTTCGTTATTGCATTGATAACAAAAGCAAGAATCAAGCTGACCGGTTTTAAAAAAGTTTGTTGATGATATTGATGTCATTATTTTTTGCTAACCTTTAACTTAAGCTTTCTCTATATATATAAAGTATAATAATTACAATAAAAATCACTTAATTCAAAAAAATTTACAAAATGTTACAATATTTCATGTTCATTTATAATAAAATCTGCTTTTTCATCAAATTCATCTTTTGGAATTTCTAAATAACACATTTCTTTGCTTGTAATAATATATTTTATTGTTTTTTTATTGAGTTTTTTTAAAAATCTATCATAAAAACCACAACCATATCCTAGGCGATATTTATTTAAATCGCAACACAATGCAGGGATAAATACAATATCAAGAATTGAAATATCAATATAATCATTTGAAACAGGTTCAAGAACATTAAAATTCGATTTTATAAACTCCATATTTTTTTCATATTTTATAACTTCTATTTCGTTATCTACACATTTGGGTAAATAAAAATTTTTACCTAAAGTGTTTAAAAGAGAAGTAATATCTATTTCATATTTTAAAGGCATGTAAATCATTATATTACGGGCATTTATGAAATGAGTGTTATTTTTTATTTTGTTGACTATTTTTTTTGAAATAATTTCAATATTTTGATTCTTTCTTATTTTTTTGCATTTTTCTCGAAGAAGACTTTTTTCTTTTTTAATATCCATTTTTGATATTTCCTTTTTATTTTGTTAAAATAAATTTAATACAATAAATAAATCATAAAAAATGTTAAAACAAAATAAATTAATAAATCCGAATTTTGAAAAAAAGGGATATATTCAAATATATACCGGTAATGGAAAAGGAAAAACAACTGCAAGTTTAGGTTTGACTTTAAGAGCATTAGGCAGGAACTGGAGGGTTTTGATTGTTATGTTCTGTAAGGGACAAGGTAATGTTTATGGAGAGCTTATTTCCTTTAGCAATCTAAATGATAATATTAAATCAAAATTGAAGATTATACAAAGTGGCCTAAATCGTATTGTGTATAAAAATAATGCTAAAAATGAAGATAAAAAAGAAGCCCTTGAGGCTTGGAAATACGCTAAAGAAGCAATAAAAAATAATGTTTATGACATGGTTATTTTAGATGAACTTAATATTGTATTGGATTTGGAATTTGTTGAATTAAATGATGTTTTGGAAACTTTAAAAAATAAACCAAAACAAATTGAAGTTGTCATTACCGGACGAAATGCAAAGAAGGAATTAATTGATATTGCTCATTTGGTTTCTGAAATTCATCCTATTAAACATTATTGGGATATAGGTGTTGTAGGAAGAGAGGGTATAGAATATTAAATATGGAAAAAAAACAAATTTTATCATATTTATTTGAAATCTTAATTTGGATTGTTATTATAATATTTGCTTTAATAGTCTTAATTTTGATCTATAATTTTAAAGTTAAACAAAATACCCAGTATTATGTTTTTATGAAAGATGTAGATGGTCTTACAGTTGGTTCGCCTGTAAAATTTATGGGAAAGCAAATAGGGTATATAAATAGCTTAAGTCCCACTGATTCAAACGTTTATGTTACATTTCTTATAAATAACGGCATAAAATTACCGCCAAATTCGCTAATAACTGTAGAATTTTATGGTATAGCCGGTTCAAAGTCGCTTGAAATTATGCCACCACTTACAAAACAGGAAAATTATTGTAAAATGTTTGATATTCAAAGAAATTACCGCATTTATAATTTTTATAATAATCAAATGAATTTATCCGCTGCAACTTTAAAAATGTCAAATAATTCATTGATGTTTTTAAAAGATAGCCAAATTAAATTTTACAAGGATCTTTTAAAAGATGAACTTAATGTTGCAAAATATATAATTCATCTTCAAAATATTAATGATTTTGAAGACGAAATTATAAAATCGACAAACGAAAATAGACTAAAAAGATTAAAAAATAAAAAGGATTAATTAAAAATTGAATACTTTTTTAGCGGATTTAAAATATTATATATTTTATATTTAGCATTAAATTTATCTATATATTTTAAATTAGAACTATAAATAAGTCTTATAGTTTTTGGAGTTTCATTTATATCAGTGATTATAATATCTGTATTTATACTTTTTTTCAAAATAGTACTTGTATAAAAATTATAAAAAGAAGCATTTATAAAAATATGTGAAAAGGTGTTATTTTGAATTTGTTTATCAATGCCAAAACTATCAATCTGGCTTATTATTTCATTTTCATTTACGTTATTTGAAATAAGAAGATTTTGATAATATGTTAAATTTTTAAAATTATTTTGAATTAGATATATCATAATAACTCTTTTTTACCTATTTTTTTTTATACTATCGGAAAAAAATAATTTTAATTAACTTTTTATTGATAAATTACATTAAAAATATTAATTTTTAATATGAAGTTTTGTAACAATAAAATACTATTTTAAGCAATTTCTACGTTTATAATCACGTTTATATTAATATAAATGCATAAGGAGTGACACAAATAGTGAATACAAGTATTTTACAAAATAATAGTTTAAATCAGTTAACAAGGACAAATTATCAAACAAGTTTTAATGCTCAAAACCCTTTATTAAGGTATAAAGAACAAAATGATGAATTTGAACTGGAACAACATCTTGACACAAAAGAAGGACAAGTTGCATTTTTAAAATATCATATTGAAAAAGCAAAAGGTTCACAAGGTTTTATAGCTCGTGGATTTAATAAGTTAAAGGGGTTGACTGGAATTGGTCTTAGTTCAAAAAAACTTGATGCTGAATTAAATGATTTTGTAAATGGAAAAGTACCTTTTGAAAAAATATGTGAAGATATTAATAAATTTAAATATAATCAAAAAGAAGCAACTGAAATTTTTGTTGATACAGCTAGTGCCGCCTTATCATTTACGGCATCACATGCTTTCACTAATTTTTCCAAATTTTGTTCTTGTATAAATCGTAGTAGTATTGGAAAAGTAACAAATGTCAATGTCTTTATAGGAGCAATGCTTGGAAGTGGATTTAAAGCTTGGACTAAACTAATTGATTCTTTTGGAATAGAAAAATCACAACGTAAAGCAAACCGTCACTTCTTTAAAGATATGCTTACAGGAAGTGTAGCAGGTATAAGCGGAGCAATACCCGGTGTAGTAGGTGCACAACCTATACCTATGATAGGCTCAATTATGGGCGGCATGGCTTTAAATAGTGGTATTCGTTATCTAACTTTACCAAAAGAAAATAAATCATTTGGTGATTTTTGTCGTCAGCAAATTGAAAATCCTGGTGTTAAACTCTTTGCAACAGCAGCACTTGGAACACTTGCAGCTTGTAATCATAAAAATCTATCTGATTGGGAAAAAGTTGCTGAAAAAAGTAAGAAAAAAATAGAAAACATAAAACCATTCAATGCAGGAAATGCACAAACTTCTTTTGAAACTCTTGCAGGTTCAAAAGGACTTAATATATTTAGTGATGAAAATAAAAATTCAATTTATAACATTTTAAAGGAAGGAATAGAAAAAAATCAAAGTGCATTTGAAACTTTACAAGTTTTAGAACAAAAAAATATGTTTTATCCAAAATATCTTCAAACATTACCTAATAATTTTGCTGATACAGATGCCGGTAAGAAACTTTGTCAAGAACTTACTAATTTACCTAAAATTATTGAACTTGTAAAAAGTGAATGTACTGGTGCTAGGAAAGAAAAAGAAGCTCAAGAACACATAAATAAACTATTTGGTGAAAATAAATACATAATAATAAAACCTAAAGATAAAGAAGGTAATGAAATTGAAGCAAAACCATTAGGTGTTGGTTCAGTTGCTGAAACCTGGTTGGTTAAAGATAAAAATAACAAAGAATATGTTGTAAAAATGGTAAAACCAGGTGTTTCAAAAGATAAACTTAAAGAGCAGAAAAAGGAACTTGAAGTTTGTATAACAGGAGATAGTGAACAAGATAAAGCAAACAAAAAATGTCTTGAAAATCTTTTTAATACATGGGAAAAAGAACTTGACTTAAAAGCTGAAGCTGAATCTGCAAAAATCCTTGCAAATAGTTTAAAACATGCTCATGTAGTTAAGCCAATTGAAACTTGCCAAGATGGAACAGCTTATATTATGGAAAAAGCTCCTGGACAACTCTTTAGTGACTATTTAAATTATGAAGCACTAAAATCAGTAATGGGTATTGATAATGGTAGCAACTTTAAAAGAACAACGAATGTTTATTCTTCATATACTAATTTATATTTTGAACAAGTTTTTTCTGTACCTAAAATGGGTGAAAAAGTAATACATGCAGACCCACACCCGGGAAACATATTTATAGATATGGATGACAAAGGTCAAGCTATATTTACATTTATTGATACAGGTAATGTTATTAGAATGTCAAATAAAGAAGCTGTTCAAAATTTATATGCTCATCTTAACTATTTTATAGGAAACACAGAAGGTATAGCTACTAATCTTTTAAAGGGAGCAAAATATCCTCAAGGCATGAATGAAAATAAAGCTATAAAAGAACTTAAAGAAGAACTTGACAGCAAATTTTATAATGACCATACATACTTTAAAGATGGAATAACAAATATTTTTAGTTTATTTAATACAGTCGATACTATAGCTCAAAATTGGATGGAAAAAAATAAAATTATATCAAATCCTGATCATACAAATATGCATAAAGCTGAACATACATATTTGCAAAATTATAAAGCTTTAAATAGAGAAGATTATTCTTTTAAAATTTATAACATTTTAAATAAAGTACCATCTAATGAACCACTAAAAGATGAAACAAAAAAACAATTGACTCCTTTATATAAATCATATTTTGAGAAAACTTTAAAAAATATAAAAAATATAGGAAAACTTATAGGTGAAAAATCTGAATTTGAATGTTTAAAATCATATGTTCTATTTAATGAATATATTTTGTCCATAAAAATACTAAAAGCTTTTAGCACATGTGAAGATAATGATTTTGTTCAAAAATCATTTAAAGAGCTAAATGAAAAAGTTAATGAAATTTATAAAAACATTAAAACATATAATAATAAAATATCTGATAATAAATCAAAAAATCTTGCTATAGAATCTTGTGATGTATTTTACAGTGTATTTAAAGAAATAAGCGAAAAAGATGTAAAAGATATTGAATTATCCATTTCTTCAGATAGAATCAAAAATCTTCCAGAAGATAAAATACCACTTTACTTAGAAGGTAAATTCATAATTCCTAAAAAATATGATAAAACTTTGAAAAAAATAAAAGAACAATCTAATCTTTTAAAAGAAAAGAATCAAAAAGCGGAATTTAGCGATGCTTATAATACGGTAAATAAATTAATGTATCACCCCATAAAAAGTGCTGTTAATATGCTTGGACCAACAATTAAATCCATATTTTCAAGTAATTTTTTCCATCCTTTTAAATCTGGTCATGAAATTAAACAACTAAAAAAATACCTTGATGAAAATAAAGAACATGCAATCAATACTTTAAATCTTTTAATAAGCGGAGAATTTATGGGAAAAGATAAGGTAGATACAAAAGATATGATGTTTTAATTTGTTATATTCTAATATTCTTAAGCACATCCACAATTCTTTTTGAAGCAAGACCATCACCATAGGGGTTGATGGCTTCTTTCATCTTATTATATTCTTCTTTATTATCAAGCAATTCTTGAACATTTTTGATAATATTGTCTTTATCTGTGCCAATTAGTTTAACAGTTCCATATTGAACAGCTTCAGGACGTTCTGTTGTATTTCTTAAAACTAATACCGGTTTACCTAAAGCAGGAGCTTCTTCTTGCACACCGCCTGAATCTGTTAGTATTATATGTGATTCTTTCATTAAACTTGCAAATGGTGCGTATTCTAACGGTTCAATAAGTTTAACTCTTTCAACATTATCTAAAATTTCAAACACAGGTTTTCTTACATTAGGATTTAAATGAACAGGATAAATAACCTCAATATCTTTATTTTTTTGGACAAGTTCTTTTATAGCATAACATATATTTTTTATAGGTTCTCCAAAATTTTCCCGCCTATGAGAGGTAAGCAATATTGTTTTCAAATTTTTGTCTAAATTTAAATAACTTAAATCATATTTATGGTTGTTTACTGTATATAAAAGTGCATCAATAACAGTGTTGCCTGTTTTATAGATGTGAGTTTTATCAATGTTTGATTTTATAAGGTTTTCAACACTTGTATCTGTTGGAGCAAAATGGTAAGTTGAAACACTATCGGCAAAAACACGATTAATTTCTTCGGGAAACGGATAATATTTATCAAAAGTTCTTAATCCGGCTTCAACGTGTCCCACAGGAATTTGAGCATAAAAAGCACTCAAGGATGCTGCCATTGATGTTGTTGTATCACCATGAACCAACACGACATCAGGTTTTGATTTTTCAAATACATTTTTCATTTCAAGCAGCACTTTTGAGGTTAAATTCCATAAATTTTGGTTTGGCTGCATTAAGTTTAAGTCGTAATCAGGTTTTATTTTGAATAACTCAAGCACCTGGTCAAGCATTTGACGATGTTGAGCAGTTACACAAACAATATTTTCAAAAACATTTTCATGCTTTGCTAGCTCCAATACCACAGGTGCCATTTTTATAGCCTCGGGTCGAGTGCCAAATACTGTTAAAACTTTTATTTTTCGCATATAATTATTTTACAATAAAAAATAAAAATGTGGGAGTTTTTTATGAAAAGGGCTATAATTATTGTTATTGATTCATTAGGCATAGGAGCAATGGATGATTATGCCGAATTTAATGATGTTAAAACTTGTAATACAATTTGTAATGTTGCAAATGCTGTAAACGGGTTAAAAATGCCAAATTTTGAACAATTTGGGCTTGGTAATCTTGCAACGATTAAAGGTATAGATAAAATAGAAAATCCAATTGCAAGTTGTGGAATTATGAAAGAAAAATCAAAAGGAAAATGCACAACAACCGGTCACTGGGAAATGGCAGGACTTATTTTGGATAAACCTTTTAGAACATATCCTAATGGTTTTGATAGAAATATTATTGATGAATTTATAAAACAATCAAATTGCGGCGGAATTTTAGGTAATTATCCTTCATCCGGCACTAAAATTATTGAAGATTTAAATGACAATCATCAAAAAACAAAATACCCTATTATTTATACAAGTGCTGATAGTGTTTTTCAAATTGCAGTTGATATAGATATTATCTCTATTGAAACTTTATATAATTGGTGTCAAATTGCAAGAAATATATTAGTTGATGAATATAATGTTTCAAGAGTAATAGCTAGACCTTATAGAATTATTGATGGAAAACCAACACGAATTTCATCTTTAAGACGGGATTTTTCAGTTGCACCTTTTAAAGATACAATTCTTGATGAAATTTTAAAGAATAATGGAAAAGTTATTGGTATTGGAAAAATTGAAGATATATTTGTAAAAAAAGGTATAAGCCATGCAATACACACAGGAAGCAATAAAGAAGGACTTGAACTTACTTTAAAAGCTTTAAATAATGAACTTAATTTATCACAAATTTGTATTACAAAAAATGATTATAAAAATTGCGATATTGAACTTATTTTTACAAATCTTGTAGATACAGATATGCTTTATGGTCATCGCAATGATGCAAAAGGATATGCAAATGCATTAAACGAAATAGACACTTATATTCCTAAAATTTTAAATTTATTAAAAGATGATGATTTACTTATTATTACAGGTGACCACGGTTGTGACCCGACTGTTAAAGGAACAGATCACACTCGAGAAATGGTTCCTTTAATTGTGTATAATAAACTACAAACACCTCAAAAACTTGGAACATTTGATGATTTTACCTATGTTGCAAAAATAGTTAGAAACTGGCTTAATATCTCTTTATAAAAAGTTGACATTGGGTTTAACATTAATTAGAATAAAAAAACTATTGATATTTAGGGGAGATAATATAGAATGATAAAAATTAAGTCGTATTCAACGCCATTTTCTATTGCTCAAAAAAAGGAAAAGCCAAAAAATAAAACATTAAGCTTTGGAATGAATCCTATTTTAAGCACAAAAGACAAAATTAGTTCAACACTAAGACCTATTCCTTCTAGTGTTTATCATATAGGAAATTTAGCAGCAACAAATATACAAAACAATTTGCCTCAACAAAATTTGAATTCTAATTCTAAAAATATGGAGCCCATTAAAGTTGTTATTGGACAAAAAAAAGAAGAAGAAAAAGAAAAAAATATTGGCATATTAGAAAAAAGTGTTAAAGATATTTCAAAAGATGATTCTTCTTATGATAATTCTAATACAGTGTCAAATAATGAAGAAAATAATGAATTTTATGAAAAAGACAAAGAAGCTGATGAATACTTAAATAAAAATTTATGTACAAAAATTTCAAGTTGCTTGCCTGTAATAGGTGCATTTGCCTCGTTATTTATGATTAAAGATAGAGATTCTGAGCTTGATAAAATATATGGTGTTCCAAGATATATTGATGTAAAAAAAAGTTCTTTGCCATCTGTTCCTCTTGTTGCATTTAGTTTTCTTCATTTCACTTTTATAGGTAGTATTATAGCTACGCCTCTGGCTGCTTTTACCATTTCATCAATTGATAAAATACAAAAAGAAAATTTAAAAAAAGCCTATCATGAAGCTTTTACAAAAGAAAAAGAATTACAAAAAAGTGAAACACCTAGTCAAACTCGTTCAAGACATGAAAAGTTAGAATTAGAATATGAAGAAAAACTGCGAAGACAAGAAGAGGCAAGAAGACGTGCAGCTTCTAGAAGAGCAGCACAACGTAGAAAATATAAAAGACCTCGTAAAATACCAAGATATAGCCCAGCAGGAATGGCACATAACCCTCCAAACGCATATAGATATAAATAGCCCGGTCAATTTATACCTTGGTGTCTATATTACGAAATTATTATTGATGTTATTTTAAGAAAACTTAAATAATAATTATTATGAGGTTTTTATGGAAATAATGTCAATTTTTACTTTTAATCCAAAGTTGAGACACTATACAGGATTAAAAAAAGAGCATACTGTTAGTTTTAAAGAAAATTCATTAAAAAGAGATACCCTGGTATTAAATCAAAAAAATGAGGAACGTAAAATCAAACAAAATCTTATTTCAAAACAAAATGAAGAAAAAAAATCAAAAGAATATTATTTAAAAAAGAACGAATTGGATAAAGAACCAAAAGAAAATCAAGATACTATTGAATCATCTTTATACTGGGATTTAAAATATAATAATTTATTATAATGTAAATTTTTTTAAATTAATTTAGGGACTTATATACAACTTTTCACAAAACTTAGTGTAAACTTATATATAAATCCATAATTTTAAATAATGTCGCATGGGTCAACATCAACAATTATTTTTATATCATCAGGAACTTTTATTAATTTAATAAAAGTTCTAATTATATTATGTCCTTTTATTCCAAGTTTATTTTTAATTAAAATATGATATCGAAAAGCTTGACGAATTTTTTCAATAATACAAGAATTAGGTCCTAGAATTTGAATATATTCTGATAAGTTTTTGTCATTAATAATATTAACTAACTTATGAGCAATTTCATTAATTGCACGGTGAACTTTAAGATTATTTTGAGAAGAAAGAATAATACGAATAAGTTGGCTAAAGGGCGGATAGTCAAAAGTTTCGCGTGTTACGATTTCGGTTTGATAGAAATTTAAATATGATTGGCTGGATGCGGATTCAATAACAAAGAAGTCGGGATTAAAAGTTTGGAAATAAACTTTTCCTTCAAAATTCCCGCGTCCTGAGCGGCCTGCAAGTTGGGTTAACAATTGAAAGCCTTTTTCTTGTGCTTTATAATCAGGCAAAGTAAAACATAAATCAGCTGCCAAAACAGCTGCTAGTGTCACATTTTTATTATCAAGTCCCTTGCTTATCATTTGGGTTCCTATCAAAATATCAATATTGCCTTTTTCAAATTCGTTAAAAATTAAGATATGTTCATTTTTTTTATTCATAATGTCACTATCTATGCGAGCTATTTTAGCATCAGGAAAAAGTTTTGAAGTTGCAATTTCCACTCTTTGAGTTCCAAATCCTGCTGGTTTGAGTGCATTTGAGCCACAATTTGGACAAATATCTATCATAGATTCATTATAGCCACATAAATGACACTTTAATATATTGTCTTTAAAGTGATAAATTAATGGTATATCACAATTTTTACATTTTATAACTTCTCCGCATGCAAGACACTGAATTGAAGTTGCGAATCCTCTGCGGTTGATAAGAAGAATTATTTGTTTTTTCTGGTTTAAAGTATTTTCTATGGCTTTTAATAGTGGAATTGAGAAAAAACCGCCTTTTGTTTTAAAAACTTCTTCACGCATATCAATTATGTTTACATTTGCTATTTTTGCTTTGTTATAACGTGTATTAAGACAAACAAGTCTATTTGTATTAATAGCTTCATAATATTCTTCAATACCAGGTGTGGCACTTCCAAGTAAAATATTTATATCATATAATTTAGCAAGTTCTTTTGCAACAACAACAGCATTATAACGTGGCGATGGATTTGTCTGCTTATATGAACTGTCGTGTTCTTCATCAATAATAATTAATCCAAGATTTTTGATAGGGGCAAAAACGGCAGAACGTGCACCAACAAGTATTTTTATTTCATTGTTATTTAACTTTTGCCATATGTCATACTTTTCACCTTCACTTATTGCACTGTGCCATATTGCAATTATTTCTTTATTAAATTTTTTAATTAAACGATTTAAAATCTGTGATGCAAGAGCAATTTCAGGAAGCAAAAACATAACGGTTTTGCCATTTTTAATAGTATCATCTATAAGTTTAAAATAAATTTCAGTTTTTCCACTTCCAGTAATCCCGTGAAGTAATACAAAATTTGAGTTATTTTTGTTATTTTTAAAATTACTAAATTTTTCTTTTATTTTAATATAAACATCATTTTGTTCATCTGTAAGTTGACTCAAAGATTCAATTTTACAATTTTGAAAAATACTTAAAGCATCTCTAAAAACATTAACTTCACTTGTTTCAATAAAATTTAAAGTAGCAAGTTTTTTAATTGTTGCATTTGTTGTTTTAAAATTTTCACAAATTTGACTTAATGTTAAATTTTTATTTTCACCAATTTTTTTAAGAATTTCTATTTGTCTTCCAGTAAGTTTATTTTGTTTTTGAAAATCCTTATTTTCAAGAAAATTATAAATATTTTCATTAATGTTATAGACAATTTTTGTTTTTGTTTTTTGTTTTTCATCTTCAATTTCATATTTTATATATATAAGTTTATGTTTTTTTAATTTTGAAAGTATTTTTGAAAAATCAACACTTCTTAATTTAAGGCGTTTTTGAAGAAGTGAGGATTTAATTTTGTATTCATTTTCATGTTTTAGTATTTCTAAAAACTTATTTTCATAAAAATTATAATTGTCTTTATCATATAAAGTATTATCAAGATAAATCATTTTTACAGGTTGTTTTAAAAATTTTAATGGTATTGATAATTCAATAACATCTTTAATATCACAAATATAATAATTAGAAACCCATTCTAAAAATTTTAAATATTTTAAATCAAATAATGAAAAATTTGATACAATATCAATAATTTTTTTTGCTTTAATATTTTCATCAAGATAATTTGAAAAACCAACAACAAATGCACTTACAACACCAAGACTTCCAAATGGCACAACAACACAATTTCCTATTTTGATTGTATTTTTTAAATCATCAGGAATTAAATAACTAAAAGTTCTCGTTCCCATGTTTTTAACATCCACAAGAACGAGAGCATATTTATATGGATTTAAATTTGATGTTTTATTCGTTAACACAACTATCAAGTTCGTTTATTGCAAGATCAACAGCATCTTTTAAAACTAATAACTGGTCAGGACTAATGGTTACGCCTTTTTTAGTTGGCAGCCAACTTCCACCATTATCTGTTGTATAAAAAATGCGTAAATCTAAATACCTTTTGCCTTTATATTCTTTAATAGCTATTTGAAGTTGTTCTGTTGAACTACGTTCTATAGTTGAAATAATCTTATTTTCACTCATACTTTTTATCCTGTCTATATCTTCTAATTAAAAGTATATCATAAAATTAAATAATATATTAGTTATAATATTTTATATAAATAGAAAAAAATTGTTAAATAAATATTTATGTAACAATTTTTTTTCATTAAAATTAATTTTTTTATAATTTTTTATTGTTGATTATTTTGATATTTCTGATGTTCAATAGCTTTTCTAATTATTTCATCTACTCTTACCTTTGAGGACCCACTTCCTGAGAATATAAACACATCTTCATCGTCATAATTAACATGTGATTCAATATTATATTTTGTTAAGCCAACACCTTCTTCTCTTCTACGCATATTGTTCTCCTGTGTATTTGCAATATTTTTTAAATATGCTTGCTTATTTGCATGATTTATATTTACAACGATGTTTCCATTCATTTCTACCTACCTTTCTTTACTACTTTTGATAATGTAACATAATAAATATTACAACAACTAACGTAGTTTGTAAATAAATGAATTATATTGATGTATCTTTTGTTTATTAGCTTTTTTAATTATTTCATTTACTCTTTCCTTTGGGGTACTACTTCCTGAGAATATAAACACATCTTCATCGTCATAACTAACATGTGATTCAATATTATAGCTTGTTAAGCCAATACCTTCTTCTCTTCTACGCATATTGTTCTCCTGTGCATTTGCAGTATTTTTTGAATATGCTTGTTTATCTGCATTTCCAACTGAGTTTAGCTTCATTTCTACCTACCTTTCTTTACTACGTTTAATAATGTAACACAATAAATATTACAACAATAAATGTAGTTTGTAAAGAAAAATATAAATTTTTGTAAAGTTAGTTGTAAATTTTAATAAAACTAATTTTCTTTAAAATATTCTTTAAATATCTTCATAGAACAATATTGCCCGCACATTGTGCAAGGTTTGCCATTATCTATTTTGTCAAATACACACTTATCAATAGCATATTTTGCCTGAGTATCCCAATCAAGATTTTTTCTTGCTATACTCATATTTTTATCAGTTTCAAAAGCTTTTTCATTTCCTCTTCCTAAGTCAGCTGCATGTGCCGCTATTTTACTTGCAATTATTCCTTCACGCACATCTTTAACATCAGGTAATCCAATATGTTCAGCCGGTGTTACATAACATAAAAAGTCGGCACCATGAATAGCTGCAAGTGTTCCGCCAATGGCTGATGTAATATGATCATATCCAGGTGCTATATCAGTTACAATTGGACCAAGTACATATAAAGGAGCATTATCAGTTAATAATTTTATTGTTTCAATCATAGAAGGAATTATATTGATAGGCACATGTCCCGGCCCCTCAACCATTGTTTGAACGCCATAATCACGAGCTTTTTTTACAAGTTCGCCTAAAATTATTGTTTCAGCAACCTGAGCACGATCTGATGCATCAGCAATACACCCTGGTCTTAAGCCGTCGCCAAGTGACAAAGTGCAATCGTAAGTACGAGCTATTTCAAGCAGTTCATCATAATATTCATATAAAGGATTTTCCTTGCCGGTTGCTTTTATCCAGCAAGCAAGCATAGAACCGCCACGGCTTACAATATCACATATACGACCTTGTTTTTCCAATTGTTCAACTACAAATTTTGTCACTCCACAGTGAACTGTTATAAAATCTACACCATCTTTACATTGTTTCTCTATATCTGAAAATAATTTATCTTTGCTTAATTTTGAAATATCCTTAAATTCATCCAAAGCTTCTTTACCTGCTTGATAAATTGGAACCGTACCTATTGGCAGTTTTGTTGAAGCAATTATTTTACGCCTTACTTCATCTATATCACATCCTGTTGATAAATCCATTAAAACATCTGCACCTGTTGTTTCAATAATTTTTACTTTATCAAGTTCTTCATTTAATGAACTTTTTTCAAGTGATGTACCAATATTTGCATTAATTTTAACTGTAACATCCTTGCCAACAGCTGTTGGAATAACATCTTTGCGGGTATTATTTTTTAATATTACAAGTGAACCGTTTGCCACATTTTTTAATACTTTATTTTTACAAATGCCTTCAACTTTGGCAACATATTCCATTTCAGCGGTTAAATTACCTTTTTTTGCCTCAATTATTTGTGTTGTCATTTTATTGTTTAACTCCCCTTATATATCAAAAACTTTAAATAAAATTAATTTAGTTGAATGAGGTTTTTACCTCATTCAACTATAAAACTCTCTTCTATATTATAAACTGTGCTCCTCCGGTACAAAAATCAATTATAATGACTGATTCCAAATGGCATCGCTAATTGTTGTTTTTGTTTTTTGTATTGAATCAGATGCCAAGTTAACATTATTTGGAGTGAAGATAAATACAGAATCACCTATTTTTTGTTGATTGCCGCACAATGCATGTGCTGCTCCGCATAAGAAATCAACAATACGAACAGATTGTTCCTTATCCAATAAATGAAGATTTAATAGAACAGTCTTTCTTTCCTTTAAATGTTTAATTATTTGAGCTGCATCATTATATGCCCTTGGTTCACAAACCATAACTTCATATCCGTTACGCATAACCGGTAAGTCAACAACTTTATTTTGTGAACTTTCATAATTGTTTATTTTGCTATGAGGTTGACTATGGTATTTTGGATTTAATGCATAATTACCTTCTGTTGGATACTCAATATTTGATGCTTCATCCTCTAATTCACCAAATATATCTTCATTGTTATTTTTTTCAAATCCGGCTGTTAAAAAATCCAATATTGACCTTATTTTATCTGATACCATAGTCACCTTTATTCTCCTTTTACTTAATTTTTCTTAATCAAATATTTTCCTACCTAACCGAACCATCGTTGAGCCGCATTTGACTGCTTCAATATAATCCTGACTCATACCCATTGACAGTTCTTCTAAATTGTCTTTATATCTTGAGTTTAACTCAATTTTTATCTTTTTAACTCCATCAAATAGAGCATATAATTCCTGCTCATTCATACTTTTGGGTGCCATGGTCATTAAACCTTCAATTTTAATATTTTTAAAATTTCTAATTTGCGGATAAACATCATATAATTCGTCAACACTAAAGCCTGTTTTACTTTCCTCACAAGCATAATTTACCTGTAAGAGTATTTTTTGACATTTATTTATATTAATTGCTGCTTCATTTATTTTTTGAGCAAGTTTTAAACTATCAACCGAATGAATAATATCAAAATATTTTACCGCTTTTTTGACCTTATTACTTTGCAAATGACCAATTAAATGAAAAATAGAACTTTCTCTTATATTGTGAGGTAAACTTTCAATTTTATTTATAGCATCTATAACTTTATTTTCACCAAAATTACGTAACCCCTCATTATAAGCTTCAATTAGTCTATCAACTCCATAATATTTTGTGACAGCTATTATTTTTACTTGTGAATGTGCAAGTTGTTGGTTTATTTCTTTTAAATTTTCTTTTATATTACCCATACTTATTAATACATTTTAATTATAACAGCTAATACTTATCTGACAACGGTTTTTGCTATTTTTTCTTAAATATCCCGAAAAACCATGATTACCATGGTTTTTCGGGATATTTTGTTTATTAATTTTTGTTAATATTTGCTTAATTTTTCTTAATATTTAGCAATTTTTGCTTAAAATATCACCATTTTTTTTAATACAATACTTTTTTGGCATGGTTTTTAAGACTTGAATATAATGTAAATTAATTCTATTATATATTTATGACTATAGTTAAACGACTTTTGTGTTTTTATAAAATTAAAACAGCTGCTGATAATGTGGGTTATAAAAACTGCACAAAGTTTCCAAATATTTTTTTATATTGGATTAATGCTTTGTTACCTGTAAATTTTAAGTTTATGGAAGAAATTTATATTGCAAAAGATAATAAAAATATTACTTCTTTGATTTCAATAAAACCAATTTTAAATAGTAATAAACGTTTTGAAATTGTCAAGTTTTATTTAAATAATGATACTAATAATTCCGGAAAATTACTTATGGATTATGTAGTTTCAAAATATGCAGCTTGTGGTGTTACAAGTATATTGGCTTATGTTGATGAAAATAAAAAAGATGTAATTGCTTTATTTTCAAATAAATGTGGATTTCGTAATTTTACTTCACATCAATTCTTTAAAATTGATAGCAAGCTAATAAATGATTCTTATATTTTTGATGATATTTATATTGAAAAATTTAAAAATAAATTTTCTTATGAAGCAACTGCATTATATAATGAAGCAATTCAACCATATTTTAGACTCCCTCTTCAAAAATCCGAAGATGAATTTAAAATAGCTGTGGGTGATTTATTTGTGAATAAAATATTTAGGTTTAATATTTTTAATAAAACAAATAATAAATTGTGTGGCTTTATTAGAATTTTAACTTATGACAATTTGAATTATATTATGGATATGACTTTACTTAGTCCATTTTCTCATAATTTTAAAAGTATTTTGGTCTATTGTTATAATTTTTTAAATGATAAGTTTAAAAACTTTAATTTAATTTTTAAAAATAAGAAATATCAAATAAATTCAAATTTTTATGAAGACTATTTTAAAGAAAACAAAATAAATATGGTCTACCGAGAAATAGTTCTTGTTAAAGACTATTTTAACTATATTAAGGAAAATAATGAAACCAAAATTCAAAATTCAAAAATTATATTTTTTAATGATATTAATCAGAATCCGGCTTTTTTCGTGTAAAGTTTTAACATAAATTTTTTTTGAATTAAAAAATATCTAATTTAAATAATAATTTAAATTTATTTAATAATGGGATTTATATATTAGTTTACACTAAGTTTTGTAAAAAGTTGTATACAAATTTCAATATTTTAACGTCCTCCGGGCGGGGCAGCTTTTACGCAAAAGCTGCACAAAACCTCAACCCACTTGGTTTTCGTATATTCACACGACTCAACTTGAGCCTCCTTAACTCGTGCACTTTGTGCACTCAAACAAAAGGAGGCTTTGACAACGTTTCGTCTGTGACTATTACTCAAACCTGCGTATGGGTTGCCATTGTTGATATCATTCTCCAACTTTTTTATTCTCACTTTCTCTTTTTTGGGATGAGGGTGTCAAAATTGTTAAACTTCAACAAATTAATTATTTTAATATCATCCGGACGGGGTTACTATGTTTAACTTCGCCTATCGCACTTCGTGCTGTCGGTTTTGGCTTTTTTCCCGCCTGAGGTATCCGCCCTCATTTCATTCGGGCGTCTTTCCTACGGCGGGAATTAGTATTTATGGGGGGGGGAGGCTTTGTCTCCCCCCCATATTCCCCACACACGAAATATTTAAAATTTTTTTCAAAAAATTATCTAAAATTTAATGTCCTCCGGGCGGGGCAGCTTTGTGTAAACTTGTATATAAGTCCCTTAATAATTATATTTTATTAAAATTTATACTTTCATAACAAATATTAACTTTTGTAAACATTTTATATTCAACTAGCAAATTATTTTTTTATGTTTTTTATATAATTAAAAATTAAACTAAAGATTATTTAAAAAAAGAAAGGATAAATAAAATAAAAAATAAACAATTTAAGTTATGGGGTACAAATGAGTACAGCTGGATACAAAACAAAATTAAACAGAAATGGCATGAAAGTAAAAAACATTCATTCAAATCCCAAAAGCTTTGGCATGAAGATGAATAAACAAAAACAATCAGCAATGGATAATAAAAATATATCTCAAAATTTAACCTCATTACCTATAAATGTTTTAAGAAATAAATATAATTGACAAATAAATACTATAAGCATATATGATGAAATTGAATGTGAAGATGTTTTTTATGTTAAAAACCTTCCTATTGAATTATTAAATACTATATCAGAAGAAGTAGTAGTAGAAGAAAAAGAAGAAAAAGAAAAAGAAAAAGAAGAAGAAGTACTATTAAATGTTTCTTCGTATTCCTATACTCCTTTACATTTGAACACCAATTCTTATTCTTATAATCGGTATGGTCTTAAAAATGGAGATGGTATGATGTTATGTTGATAAACAATATAAACTTAAATAAAGATTTTGTAAAAACAAGCTTTAAAAACAATGAAAAAAATGATATTAATCATTTAAAACAAGAAATTATAAATGATAGGATATATGAAATCAGACAAAATACCAAGTTATATAATAATCAGTTTAGTAATGTGTCTGTAGTTTCTTCTCTTGCTCTTATAAGAGCATCAAACAATAATAAGTTTAAGTCGATTCTTTCTTTACCGCTACTTATCACTTTAAGTTTAGTTGATTTTTTACGACCTCTGGATTATGGTTATAAATATAAAGAGGAAATGATTGAAGAACCTTTAAAAAAGAAGCCATTTGGGCTTGGCCCTATATTAAGTACACTTGGTGCTGTTAGCATGCTTGTTGTAAACTTATTTGACAATAAAATAAAAACAGTTGATGATAAATTTAAAAATTTTGGCTTGGCTGCATTATTAATAGGAATTGGCTGTATACATGATTATATAACAAATACAAATGTTAAAATATGCGAAGACGAAGTTAATAAACTAAAAAAGACCGCAAAAGCGGCATAATAGCCGCTTGCCTTTCAGGTATTGCACTTGCCGCCACGACAATCTCAAATATTGCTACCTGGAAGGGGTATAAAAAAGAAAAAACAATTATTTAGTTAAAGATATAAAGTAATATGTAAGTGTCAAAATTGGACTTCTTGGTTTGAGTTGTGCTAGGTTTGTATAAAAAAGAAAAAACAATTATTTAGTTAA
>CALUPO010000019.1 GCA_944322675.1 Candidatus Gastranaerophilales bacterium
TATAAAGCTTTAATGATGTATTTAAACAATGTAGGTATACGAAAAATAGCACTATTTTTTGGAGTAAGTGCTACTGCGGTATTAAAATGGATAAAAAATGGTCAATTATTAGTACAAGAATTATTGGCTAACTTTAATCTTTTGGTTTCAGAGAAAGCTGATATTATAGAGTTGGATGAAATATTTAATAAGAAATAATATTGCAATATTTAATAGAAAATTAAAAGGTACTCAAAGTCGAAAAAAGTTAAGGATTTCTTTATATCTATTTTTTTATAATGACTTGATTCTCAATACAATGAAAAGTTAATAAATCCCACCCTTTTAGTGTGATGGTTGGGATGATGCTGGATTTAATGCTTAAACTTCAATAAATTAATCGCTTTTAAAATCTAACCTCAAGTGCATTTCAAACACTCGTTTTTTTAATTATTTAAAAATATATTTTGGAATTTATATAGCAGTTTACCCAAAGCTTTGTGTAAACTGCTATATAAGTCCACTAAAAATTATTTTGATTTTTTAGATTTTTCTATTTTATTACATTCACAATTTGAATTATCGCAATTACATTTGCCATTTTTACAACATTCACAATTTCCTTGTTCACATTTGCATTCACCATTTTTGCAACATTCACAAATGCAATCACATTTTTTTATAACTTTATGGCATTCACAGTTACATTTTTTTGCACAATCACATTTTGTACAAACATCATCACCTGCAAACACCTGCATGGTTGATAAAGTCAAAGCCATCATTGAACATAGACATAAATTTGTAAATAGTTTTTTCATTTTTTTCTCCTTTTTTCTAATTTTACTTTTTTATTTTAATATATTGTTTTATTTCAACATCTATTTTTTATTTATACGTTAATTATTCTTTAATTTTGGTTTTTGCTACATTTTTATTTTTTACTTTAATTTTATTTTTTGTATTCTATTTTATTCTTTATTCTAACTTTAATTTTATTTTATCACCCCTCCCCCCACTGGTGTATATAATATAAAAAAATGTAAAAAATGTCAAGTAATTTTATTACTTGACATTTAAGAATTTTAAAATACTTTGAAAGAATCCTTTTATACCTTTATCTATTGGTACATTAGCATCTTCATAATAATCTTTGTAGTCCGCTAGAATATCTTGAGGAATTGGTTCACCTATACTCAAAAGATTGTATAACATTTCAAGATAACTATCCTGTTCATCTTTATACAATATATCATTATTTCTCAAATCTTCATCAGCTTCAAAATGACAAAGTGCATGCCATGCACATTTAATAGAAGGATCAGTAACACCTTTGGGAAACAATAATAACGCATTTTTGACAGTTAACCTGCAGGTGAGCACTTTAAGTATTAAGTCACCGACTTTTTTCCTAGCTTTTATAATGTCATTATTTAACATTATTTTTTAGAACAAACAAAAACAAATAATCGAACAAAAAATTATAATGCCTGATTGAATTCACTTTCAACGGTTCTAGCCAAAGACCCAAGATCATTTCTAAAATATTGACTTGCCAATTTTTGAATAGCAAGCTTACCCATTTGCATACGTGAAGATGTTGACTTGTAACAAAACTTTTTACCGACTTTATAGCGTATTAAAAGTTCCTTATTAACAAGACGGTCCATCACGGTTTTAACAGTTGTGTAAGCTCGCGTTGAGCCATTTCCGTTCATTTTTTCCAAAACGGTATTAACGCAAATGTTAATATCCTGATTGTCTTCTTCCAAAGCCCATACCACGTTCATTATGTGATTTTCAAGACTTCCATGTGTGTAATTCATAAACTTAGTCTCCCTTTTTTCTCCCTGATTTCAACATTAAGTTTTGATTAATATTACAACGTTAAAGGAAATTTGTCAATAATTATTTATTGTACAATATAGTATTGTAAACTTTTTGTTACAAATCTTGTAAACTTATAAACTATGATATAATTTATGTGTTATTTTTAATGATTTTTTCTAGGAGGTCAATAATGACTATTTTAAATACACTAAAAGAAACTGATAGTGAAATTTATAACTTAATAAATGAAGAATTATCAAGACAACAAAATACAATTGAACTTATTGCAAGTGAAAATTTTACATCTTGTGCTGTTATGGAAGCATGTGGAAGTGTTTTGACAAATAAGTATGCTGAAGGTAAGCCATATAAACGTTTTTATAACGGTTGCGAAGTTGTTGATAAAATAGAAGAAATTGCTCAAAAGCGTGCAAAAAAACTTTTTGGGGCCCAACATGTCAATGTTCAACCTCATAGTGGTGCTCAAGCAAATATGGCTGTATTTTTATATGCATTAAAACCAGGTGATACCGTTTTAGGCATGGATTTATCAAATGGCGGACATTTAACCCATGGCTCACCTGTTAATTTTTCAGGCTTATATTTTAATATTGTAAGCTATGGAGTTAACGAAAATGGTGAAATTGATTATGACAAAGTTGAAGCACTTGCTAATGAATACAAACCAAAACTTATCATTTGTGGAGCCAGCAATTATTCTAAAATTATTGATTTTGAACGTTTCTCAAAAATAGCAAAAAGTGTTAATGCTCTTCTTATGGCGGATATTGCACATATTGCCGCTCTTGTTGCAACAGGTTGTCATCCAAGTCCTATTCCATATGCTGATTTTGTAACAACTACTACACATAAAACTTTAAGAGGTCCAAGAGGCGGGATAATTATGTGTAAAGAAGAACATGCCCAAGGTATTGATAAAGCGGTTTTTCCTGGTGTTCAGGGTGGCCCATTAGAACATATTATAGCTGCTAAAGCTGTTGCATTAAAAGAAGCTTTATCTGAAGATTTTAAAGTATATGCACAAAATATTATTAAAAACTCAAAAACATTATGTCAATCACTAATTGATAATGGTATGGATATTGTTGGCGGAATGACTGAAAATCATTTGATGACATTAAATTTAACAAAATTTAACAAAACAGGAAAAGATATTGCCAATATCCTTGAAAAAATACACATAACTGCAAACAAAAACACAGTCCCAAATGATCCTCAAAGTCCTTTTGTAACAAGTGGTGTTCGTCTTGGAGTTGCTGCTGTTACTACTCGAGGATTTAAAGAAGATGACATGAAAATTTTAGGTAAAATTATTGCAGAAGCTGTTAAAAATAGTGATGATGAAAGCAAATTAGATAATTTAAAACTTGAGGTAAAAACACTTTTAAATAAATATCCTTTGTATTAAAATTATATTATGACAATAATTCAATTAAATGAAGCTCATATAATAGGTGCAATAATTTCATACCTTTTAGGTGTGTTTGTTGTACCATTTGTAATTTATTTTTCAAGGAAAAATAACTTGGTTGACATGCCTGGAGAAAGAAAAATCCACTCTCATCCAATATCAAGGCTTGGCGGTATTGCAATATGGCTATCAACAATGCTTACATTCCTTCTTCTTGTCATTTTAAGTTATTATCCTTACGGTTCGTTACTTTCAGGTATACTTCTTGGAAGCAGTTTAATGTTTTTACTAGGACTTGTTGATGATGTATACTGCTTAAAAGCTAAATTTAAACTTTTTATACAAATTGCAATAGCTACAATAGTGTTTTTACTTGGTATTCGCATTGAATCAATATTTAATCCGTTTGGAGATCCAATAACTTTAAATTTATTCTTTTCATATATTGTAACAATGTTATGGATTGTTGGGATAAGCAATGCTGTTAACTTTATCGATGGTGTCGATGGCTTAGCCGGTTCAATAATCACCGTAAGTTCTGTTACCTTAGGACTTATAGCTGTCACAATGGTTCCTTCAAGTCCGATAAGTGCTTTAATTGCCTTTATTCTAGCCGGCTCAATGCTTGCATTTTTGACTTATAATTTCAACCCGGCTAAAATATTTATGGGTGATAGCGGTGCCTTGTTTGGAGGATTTTTGCTTGCAACTTTATCAATAACAGGTGTAATGAAAACAGCAGCTTTATCGATGATTGTTCCATTGTTTGTGTTGGCTGTACCAATCATTGATATAACATTTTCATCTTTACGTCGCATATTAAAAGGATCGTCTCCTTTTATTGCCGATGCAGAGCATATTCACCATAAATTGTTAAAAGCAGGTTTTTCACAAAATAAAACAGTTTTAATACTTGTTTTAGTAGCAATAGCAATGGGAACACTAGCTGTTATTATTGTTAATGCTTCATTTATTAAATACTTTTTATATGCGGTTGCATTTTCTGTGTTTATGTTATTACTCAGCTTTCTTGCACGAGTTAAAAATAATCAAAATAACGACAATAATAAAGAAATAAAAAAAGTTTAAATTAATTTAAATAGGATAGGATGTTTTTTATATGGCTATAAAAAAAGTTTTGCAATATGGTGATGATATTTTAAGACAAAAAAGTAAAGAAGTGACCAAAGTTTCTCGTAAAATCCAAATTCTATGTGAAGATTTGCTTGATACTATGTATGCACAAAATGGTGTAGGTCTTGCAGCTCCGCAAATTGGTGTAAGTTTAAGAGTCTTTGTAATTGATGTTTCAAATGGAAGTAACGAAAAACTTAATCCAATGGTTTTTATTAATCCTAAAATTATAAAAAAATCAGGTGCTGTAAATAGTTATGAAGGTTGTCTAAGTTTTCCTAAAGCATATACAAATGTTCGACGATATAAAGATGTTGTTGTGAAAGCTCTTAATCAAAAAGGAAAATCATTTGTATTGGAGGCTAAAGAAGGTGAATTACTTGCTCGGGCTATACAGCATGAATTTGACCACCTTGATGGTATCCTTTTTATTGACCACTGTAGAAATAGATTTGAAGCGGATAGCATTTTAAAAGAAAATAATCTTCCTCCCATTTGTGTTGAAAAACTTATTAAAGAAGACGAACTTGAGAACGAAATACAAAAACAACAAGCAAAAAAAGAAAACCAAAATGAGGAGAAAAAGTAAATAAAATTATGATTAACGTTGTTTATTTTGGGACTCCACAAATTGCAGTTAATGCTTTAAATAAATTAATTAATTTTAATGATATAAATATGGTTTATGTTGTTACTCCAAACGATAAACCTCAAGGACGAGGGTATAAGTTGTGTCCACCTTGTATAAAACAAGCTGCTTTAAAAAACAATTTAAAAGTACTTCAAACGGATTGCATACGAAAAGATAAAGAGCTTATAGAAATTTTAAAAACGTCAAATATTGATTTTTTTATAACTTTTGCTTTTGGTCAAATATTATCGCAAGAAATTTTGGATATTCCAAAATATGGAACAATAAATCTACATGCTTCCCTTTTGCCAAAATATAGAGGAGCAAATCCTATACAAAGGGCTATTTTAAATGGAGATGAAATAACAGGCATAACAACAATGATAACATCTTTGGGGCTTGATGAAGGTGATATTTGTTTAAAAGAAGAAATTAAAATTGATGCAAATATGGGCTTATTAGCTTTATCACAAAAGATTTCAGATAAGGCACCTTTTTTGCTTTATAAAACAATAAAAGGTTTATATACCAACACAATTACTCCACAAAAACAAAGCAATGATGAAAATGTAGTTTCATACGCAAATAAGTGTTCAAAAGACGATATGATTTTAGATTTTAATCAAACAACTTGTGAATTTCATAATAAAGTTCGTGCTTTTGATTGCTGTGGTAATGCTTATTTTTGTTTTAATAATAAAAAAATAAAAGTTATTTGTGCTTTTCCATTCCAAACAAGTGAAGAAAGAAAACCAGGTGAAATAATTAATATATCAAAAGATGGTGTCACAATAACTACAAAAGATAGTGCAATAACTTTAAAAAGAATAAAGCCTGAAGGAAAAAGTGAGATGGATGCCTATTGTTGGGTTAATGGTGTCAGGCTTAAAGTTGGAGATTTTTTAAGTAATGATTAATAATAATATGTTTACTCGTGGTATTCGAGGTGCTATAACCGTTAAAAATAATACGATTGAAGATATTAAAGAAGCTACAATAACTTTAATTTCTGAAATGATAAAAAAGAATAATATAAAACCATCCGATGTGTCACATTGTATTTTTACAATGACAAATGATTTAGATGCTGCTTATCCTGCTAAATTTGTTCGTAGTGAATTAAAATTCGATTATGTTCCTCTTTTATGTTTTAATGAGCTTAACATTCAAAATAGTCTAAAAATGTGCTTAAGAGCTTTAATTGTTATAAATACAGAAAAAACTCAGGAAGAAATAAAACATGTTTATCTTGAAGGTGCAAAAATTTTACGACCTGATTTATAATGTTTCTATAATATTTCAAGAAGTTTTAAGTAATTAACTTTACTTTTTATATACATTAATTAGATATATAATTTTCATAAATTATTTAATGAAATAAATTCATATTTATAAATAAAAATTGATTAACTTATATTACAAATCAACAATTATTTATGAATATTTAAAACATTTACAAGCACATGAAAAATTAAAAATAACAAGGCAGTCAATTATTGATTATAAATTATTATTAATATATTAATTAAGACAACTCGTAAAGATAACTTAGAGAAACTTTAACCTTAAAGCTTTAAAAATCATTATATAACAAGATTTTCAACGATTTTTAAAATATTTATTTTAAATTTAATGTAACAATTTCTTAATATTTGCTCAAAAAATAGCAAAAAATTTTTTTAGGTGCCTTATAAAAGTATAAAATAGAAAATAATGAGAAAATAATTTCCAAAGGAGGAAAAATGACTTTAAAGGTACCATTTGGATGTGCAAATTGTGTGCAAGGACCGGCGTGGGGTCAAAACTGCGGGCAGTATAATGCTGTCAAAATTGATATTCATCAACCTGAAGTAAAAACAAGTGAGCAAAATTACGAAAAGAAACTATACGATTATCCCTCAGCAAGTGTGTATAACACAGATGCTCCAAATAAAGCATTGGTAACTCCTCCTTTAGAAGTTACTCAAAAAGAAAAAACTATAGATAACAAAGTTGAAAATGATACAACAAATGTAAAACCTCAAGAAAAGCCTCAAACTGAAGCAGAAAATACCGTGGTTGAAACACAAGAACCACCGGTTGAACAAGAACTTAACGAAATTCCTGCAGAAAATAGTGAAATTGAAACAGTCAATAATAATGATGAACCTATAATTTATTATGCAGAAGGAGAAAATGGCACATTTGATAATCCAACATCTTCAACATTAGATGAATCATTTGAAAACCATAATCCACTTAATCATCAAAGTGTAAATAAAGATAAGCTTGCATTTGGTGCAAATGAAAAAGTAAAACAATCAAATAAAACTAATTCATCTTCAAAATTACCTGAAACAAAAAATAATGCAGAACCTGTCTTTAATACACAAGAAGTTGTAAAAACATTATCTTCAAAAGATTTAAAAGAACAAACAATTGGGCTTGCTACAATAGCTTTTATATGTGAAGAAAATCCCAAAATAGCCAGACAATTTTTAGAACCCCCAATAGTTAAAGCTTTAACTGATATTTTAAAACAAGATTCAAAAAAACTAGCAGGTCCAACACCTGAACAAATAAAACTTCGAAAAGAAGTCATGGATGGAAAGAAAATTACAGATGAACAAATGAAATTAGCTTCACAAACTTCACCTATGGAAATGAGTGAAAGAAATAAGCAATTTGCAATTTATACCATCGCTTTACTTGACGGAATTTTAATTAACGAATTTGATAAAAATAATAAAACTGCAAGCAGCAAAGCTGAACTTGAAATGCGAGACTTACCCGGCATGAATGATGTAATAAATGTCTTAAAAACAAACCCTAATCCAGTTTTAAGAACTACAGCTGTTGAAGCTTTATATTATGTTGCAAAACCTCAATTTAATCCTGTTATTAAACCTATATTAAAAGCAGCAACAAACGATAAAGACGTTAAAGTAAAAGAAACAGCTCAAAAAGCACTTGCAAATATTGATAAAAAAAGTCAAATAGCTCAAAAACAACCTGCACAAATGCAAACTCAAACTCAAAATATAAAAAAATAATTAAATCAAAAAAAAATAAAAAACTAAATATAAAGTGTTATAATTAAAATATGAAAAAAATATATGATATTTGTAAAAATATTAAACCTATTCATATTAATGATTGTAACACTTTATGCTATTATACAGTTTTTTTAAATGGTGGTTTATTTTATTTTGAGAATAATATTCCATATTTTAAAGAAAGTGATTTATTATTTTATAACAACAAATTAATAGCTATTGATTATATAGAGAATGATTTTAACATTAATAATTTAAAAAATATTAATGTAATTGATGTAAGAGGAAAATACATAACTCCTTCTTTTATTGACGAGCATATTCATGGCGGTTTTGATATTAACTTTAATAATGCAAGCGAAAAAGAAATAAGATATCTTCTAAAAAAATGTAAAGACTTTGGATACTCAAATATCATTGCAACTTTATTGCCGGATAGTATAGAAAATATAAATAAACAACTTAATATAATTAGAAAAATAATAGAAACACCACAAAATAATGCTACAAAAATTTATGGTGTACATCTTGAAGGACCTTTTTTAAACCCCCAAAAAGCCGGTATTCATCCTGATTATATTCTTAAAATACCAGATATTAAAGAATTTAAAAAAATAACCAATAAAGATATAATAAAAATAGTCACACTTGCACCTGAAATTGATAAAAATTATGAATTATGCAAATATTTAAACGATAATAATATTATTCCATCAGCAGGTCATAGTGTTGCAAATGCAGATAATATAAAAAAATCTAATGTAAAACAAGTTACACACCTATTTAATGCAATGGCTCCAATACATCATCGTGAAATGACAATAGCTAATGAAGCGTTGTTTAATGATAATTTATCTGTCGAAATCATAACAGATTTAAAACATGTTCATCCTAAAATGCTCAATCTAGTAAAAAAATGCAAGCCATTAAAAAAAATCATTTTTATATCAGATGCCTTGCCTTGTGCTTATTCAAAAAATAAAATATCTTATCTGAATAATGTTAAAATAAATACTTCAAGCGGTATTGCACTGGGTGAAGATGGAACAATAGCAGGTAATAATAAATTTTCTTCAGATAATATTTCAAACATTGTTAATAAAACCAATTTCACTTTTGAAGAAATTATTGCTTGTTTATCTATTAATTGTGCAAAAAACTTAAATATAATCAATAAATTTGAATTTAATATCAATAATACAATTGACTTTATTATTTGGGATAAAGAAACTTTAAAAATAGAAAAAATCTTTATTAATTAAAAAATATAAACATACCTATTAAATTTTTAGGGCTTATATACAACTTTACACGAAGATTAGTAAAAACTGATATGCAAATCTAAAAATATTTTTTAAATAATTCTTGAAAAAATTGTGAAACTGAATTGCACTAGAGCACCCTCACCACCACCCTCTCCCTTTAAGCGTGAGGGTGGATTTAATAGTTTAACTTCAATAATTTAATTAATTTAATATAAGCCAAATATTTTTGCCATTTATGGAAAAATAAATACTAAATGTTAAAATAGATTTATATAAAAACATTTTAGAATAAATAAAATATAAAATACTATGTATATTATTGAACTTATTTATAAACTTTTAACAAATAAAAAAAATAGGAAAACATCGAAATTAAAAACTCAAGAATATGAAAAATGTGAACATTTATTTTTGCCACTTGACAGCACAAAAGAATATTTGGCCTGCACAAAATGTGGACTTGTCATTAAATATGAAGATAAGAAAAACTTTTTTAAAAATAAAAAAAATTAAAATTTTACAAAAATTAATATTATATAATTTGTTAATAAATTGATTTAAAATTATTATATAAAGTTAAAAGAAAGATAGGTGTTTGTCATGTCAATAAAAAATGTTCTTTTGTGCGGACTTGGAGCAATAGGAAGTATTTATGCCGTTAAACTTCAAGAAAATAAAAAATGCAATCTAAAAATATTACTTGATGAAAAAAGACTTTATAAATATGAAAAAGAAGGACTTGATTTTAACGGAAAACGTTATGATTTTGATTATATTACACCAATTAATGATGAACATTTTAAAGCAGATTTAATAATAATTGCCGTTAAATATACAGGTTTAAAAGATGTCATACAAAATATTAAAAATTTTATAACAAAAGAAACATTATTAATATCGCTATTAAACGGTATTACAAGTGAGGATGAAATTTTAAGAGAATATCCGGATTTAAAAGTTTTATATAGTTATTTTGTCGGACACACCTCAACAAGAATAGGCAGAAAAATAATATTTGACGGCATTGGAAATATTATTTTTGGAAGCATTGATAAAAATTACGAAAACGAAATAAAAGAACTTGAAACATTCTTTATAAAGAATAACATAACTTATAAAATTCCAGAAGATATAAATTACGCAAGATTTTGTAAATTTATGATGAATGTCGGTTTAAACCAGACTTCCGCTTTAACTCGTGCAAATTATGCAATTTTTCAAAAGAAAGGCACAAATTACGATTTTATGTTAGAGTTATTTAAAGAAGTAAGTTTGATTGCCAAAGCTATGGGAGTTAAAAATTATAAAAATTTAATTCCAGATGCTTTAAACTACCTCAACTTAATGATTCCAGAAGGTAAGTCCTCAATGCTTCAGGATATTGAGAACGGAAATAAAACAGAAGTTGAAATATTTTCAAAAACCATAATTCAACTTGCTCATAAATATAATTTAAATGTTCCTTATAATAAAATAGTATATGAATTGATAAGTGCTCTTGAAGAAAGTATTATATCTTAAGATGTCGGTTTAAATTATTTAGATAAAGTAAAAAAATAAAAAGATAAAAATAATATTATGAAAATAAAAAATATAATAAAACTTCTTGAAGATTATGCCCCGTTATCACTTGCAGAAAGCTGGGATAATTCAGGTTGGCAGGTAAAATTTGATGAAAATATTAGTGTTGATGATGTATTATTAACAGTCACCATTACACTTGATGTCATTGATTATGCAATTAAAAATAATTTTATGTTTATTGTTTCTCATCATCCTTTAATATTTCCAAATATTAATAAAATAGATGATAAAATTTTAATAAAAGCTATTAAGAATAATATTCAAATATATTCACTTCATACCAACCTTGATAAAGTTGCAACATCAAGAGAACTTGCATCTGTTCTTGATTTTAAGGATGTGTATTCTTTAAATGATTATGTAGTTGCAACTTCAAATATTGAAGTTGATGTTTATGATTTGATATATAAAATAAAGCAAAATTTAAATATTCAAAATTTTATTGCATATAATTTTAACACTAATAAAAAATTTTATAATAAAATTGCTTTTTGTGCAGGCAGCGGCGGAGATTTTATAAACGATTTAAATGATGCACAGTTGTATATTACATCTGATATTAAATACCATCAAAGTTTGATTAATCAAGATTTGACCATATTTGATGTTGGACATTTAAATAGTGAACAGCCGGTATTAACTCTTTTAAAAGACTTAATTCAATCTAAAACATTAAGGGTAAAAATATATAATGAAATATCAAATTCAAAAATTGTATAAATATGTATTTATATTTTTATTCATTTTACTTTATTTAGTTTTAACCGGTAAAACTGCATCAAGTTATGAAACTTGTATTATAACTTTTCCTTATGGAACCTGGAAAAGTATTTTATATAAAAAAACAAACAAAGAATCTTTAGTACAATTTATTTTAGATAAAGAAAGTAAAAATAATTACACAGAAACCGTTATTTTCCATGGATATAAGAATAAAAGTTTGGATGCTAATAATTTACTCATTTTTCTATTTAATAGGGTAAAAAAATACAATGATAACATAAAATACGTTACACTTAAGGTTGCAAATGACGATTCCATGATGTATTGGTGTGGAAAAAATAAAATTACCAATATTGAGCAATGTGAAATTGTAAGAACATCCAAAAGTTATGAAGGAATTATTTCTATGCATTATATAGTCTATAATTATAATCGTTTTAACAATGTTTATAAATATTGGATTGATACGATAAAAAATGTAAAAATTTATTATAGTTATTTCCGTTGGGATAGAATGATGAATAAAGCAACAACTTTTGAATTGTAGTATAATAAATTTATGAAACTTAAAAAACTTGAACTTGTTAACTTTAGAAACTATAAAGATCTTGATTTGAATTTTAATTCAAACAAAATATTAATTGTAGGTAAAAATGCCCGGGGAAAAACTAATATTCTTGAAAGTATTTATTATTTATCCTCTTTAAAATCCCATAGAGCAAAAACTGAAAATGAATTAATATATTGGGGAGAAAGTGTTGCAAATTTAAAATTAAATTTTGAAAAAGATAATAACGATTCAAAACTTGAAATTATTTTAAATCCACCAAAAAAAAAGATTCTAAAAGTTAATGAAATAAAAAAAAATAAATATTCAGAATTTATTTCACAATTAAAGACAGTAAATTTTGAAGTAGATGATTTGCTTCTTCTTCGCGGGACACCTGAAAATAGACGTGAATGGCTGGATTTAGCTATAAATCAAATTTATAGTGCCTACTATGATAGATTAAACAAATATAACAAAATTAAACAACAAAAAATTAATTACCTTAAAAATTCTAAAGTATTAACATTTGATGCAAATTTATTTGATGTTTATAACTCTCAAATGGCAATTGCCGGAAGTAATATTTTATACTTGCGGCTTAAATTTTTAAAAGAAATTATAAAATATGCTAAAATAATGCATAAAAATATAGCTTGTGATGAAGAACTTGATATTGTTTATAATTCAACTATTCTGGGTGATATATTTTTAGATGAAAATTATATTTTGCCCGGGATAAATGAAATTGTTGAAATTTATAACCAAAAACTTGAAGAAAAACGCGAACTTGAATTATTACGTCTTCAATCACTTGTTGGTGTTCATCGTGATGATATTTCTTATTTTATAAATAATATTGATTCGAAAAAATTTGCATCCCAGGGGCAGCAAAGAACTATTGTACTAAGTTTAAAACTTGCACAGGTTAATTTAATAAATGAAAAAACAGGCTATAATCCTATCTTACTTCTTGATGACGTACTTGCAGAACTTGATGACTTAAGACAAAGTTATCTTCTTGAAACAATTAATGAAAATATACAAACAATAATATCATCAGTTGATACATATCAATTTGATAAAAAATATCTTAAAAATGTTCAAATTTTTAATATAAACGATAAAATACTTAAGTAATTTTACAGATGTTTTAATTTTATAATTTGTTATAATAATATAAACAGTTTAAGCATTGAATCTATTAGTAACTTTAAATATTTATAGCAAAATATTTGAGGTTAATAATTGCTAATCTAACAAAATAAAAATATCTTTTTTACCTTAATTGACGTTTAAACGTTCAATTTTTATTTTATGCATGTTTAATTATAGTTTGTTTTTTTATAAAAAATCAAACTATATATTCAATTATTTTAGTATTGACAAAAGAAAGGATTTTATATGAATAATAATAATGCAATACCACATACATTTATTCCCGGAACAAAGGCAAAAGCAACAGAGGTAAATGAAAATTTTAATTTTCTTAAAAATAAATTAGATGAAGCAATAACTTCTTTATCAAGTACCTCAAGTGAACTTGAAACATTTATAACTAATACAACTGATGATATTGAGGATTTAAATGAGTCAAAATGTGATACAAAATTAAAACAAACAGGCTATATAACAGATTGTATAATAAAGGCTCCAAATGGTGTTTTAACTTATTCAGGCAGCAATGTCACAGCTAAAAGCGGTTTAAAAGTCTTAATTCCGGATGGAATTAACGAAGATGGAAGTTTAAAAAGTATTGAATATATACTTGAAGAGGATACCGTTAAAGATTTTACAAATACAACAGTAAATGGTGCTATATACATTGACCAAACAGGAGCTTTACATGCTTATGCTCTTGAATGGGAGGGAACTGGAGCTCCAAGTACTTTTACAGGTGCATATTTAAATACTGTTACAAACTGTATAAACCCTGTTTCTTCAGGTGTTGTAGATAATACAAAAAAATTGTGCCGTATTGGTGAAATAAGAGTGTCCTCAGGAACAATAAACTCACTTATAAGTTATGCTCCTTTACAATTATATCCACAAAAAATATGCAAAACCCGCCCAAATGGAGCACAAACTGCAAGTAGATATAATGGAGCTGTTGTTATTGAAAATTATTATAATGGACATAGCGGCTATGTTTTATTTAGTGACAACTTCATAATTCAATGGGGATTAACAGAGATGCTTGCACATAATCAGGTAACAACAAAATATTTTCTTAAAAGCTTTCACTCAGGTGCTTACAAGGTTTTTACTGAAAGATATGGCGAAACAAATGATTGGACAGTAAAAACATATCCAAATGATAATTTTTCAGTAACCATATCAAATTGTGCAAGTGAAGGTAATTATTCTCAAATTATGTGGATAGCTATAGGATATTAATAAAAACTTAATTTTTTGTTTACTATAAATTTTATAAGAAAGGATTTTATATGAGTTATTATTTAAATTATCAAAATGAAAATGAGAGAATGGAGTTTATTGTGAATTATAACCATAATCTAGGTTATATGATTCATGAAGACCATAATGAAAACAAAATATGGGCTATGCTGCCAAATGAAATGTGGGATGAAGCTCAAAATGCACCCATTATTGACCCTAATTACAATACAAGAATATTAAATGAAGCTAAAACAAATAAATTAAATGAAAATATAAAAAAACGTGATGAACGCTTAAATGCCGGAATTATTTATAAAAATATACTTTTTGATTCCGATACTGACCAAAAAGTAAATTTGATGGCAATGGCAAGTTTTATGGACGATAATGATACAATAATCTGGCTTGGAAAAGATAATGACCCTTTAAATTGCACAAAAGAAGACTTGCTCAATATGGGAAACATAATTGCTTTACTTACATCTTCCATATGGGGGGATGATGGACTTAATCAACAATATATAAATGCAATAAATAACTGCACAACAGTTGAAGAAGTAAATAATATAGTTATTAACTATAATAACCTAGCAAACCCTTTATTATCACTTGATATAAATACAGATGAAAACTAGAAAGGATAAAAATATGAGTTTAAAAAATGCTATATTTAAATTATTTACAATAACTGCACCTTCTATTCTCCGTCTTATAAGAAGTAAAGTTATTCCAAATTTAAAAACAAAAGCCTATGAACATTTAGACAGCTTTGTTGATGATAGAATTGAAGACCTTTGTTTACTTGTGGATAAAGCAAAAAAAACAGATGATACAATAAAAAAACAAGCACATTTAGAAGGTATTGCTCTTGGATGTCAAACACTAAATGTCATTGGAGAAAAATTAATCGAAGCTTCAAAAGCCATATTAAGCGAGGTTAATAAGGTATAAAAAATTCCTCCCGTAGTTTTAAAACTACGGGAGATTTTTTAAGAAAAAAGTTTAAAAATTAGATTTTTGTTTTTCTAACCCCTAAGAGCTATTGTGCGTGCGGCAAGAACACCTGACGCTGAAGCCTGAATTAACCCACGTGTAACACCGGCACCATCACCTATACAAAACATATTTTTTACACCTTCTGTTTCAAAATTATTAGACAATTTAACCCGTGCTGAATAGAATTTAACTTCAACTCCATATAAAAGTGTATAACGTGAAGCAACACCCGGAGCAATTTTATCAAGAGCATATAACATTTCAACAATACTTAATAACTGACGATAAGGAAGAACAAGACTTAAATCACCAGGAGTAGCACAAGGCAAAGTTGGAGTTAAAATACTTGCATTTATTCTTTCCTTTGTTGAACGTCTTCCATCAAGTAAATCTCCTAAACGCTGCACTAAAACACCACCTGATAACATATTTGCCAGCCGTGCAATATGTTGACCGTATGCTATTGGTTCTTTAAACGGTTCTGTAAATCTTTCACTTACAAGAAGTGCAAAGTTGGTATTTTGTGTTTTTTTATTTGCATAACTATGCCCATTTACCGTCGAGATGCCATTATAATTCTCCATAACAACTTCACCATGAGGATTCATACAGAAAGTTCTTACTTCGTCGCCAAAAGTTGGAGAATGATATACAAGTTTAGACTCATATAACCTATCTGTTATAGGTTCCATAACAGCAGCAGGCAACTCAACACGAACACCTACATCAACTGCATTATTAACCATTCCTATTTTATTTCTTGCAAATTCTTTAGCAAGCCAATCAGCCCCCTCTCTTCCAGGAGCAATAACAACATATTGAGCATCAATTTTTTCACCATTGGATAAAGTGAAGCCTTTTATTTGCTTATTTTCAACTATCAAATCACAAGCCTGAACATCTGTCATAATTGTAACTTTATCATCTAAAAAATCTTGCATTGCCTTAAGAACATGCAAACTTCTTTCAGTTCCCAAATGACGAACAGGAGAATAAACAAGTTTCAACTCTGCTAATGTAGCAGCTCTTTCAATATCTGCAATTTTGCTTTTATCCTGACCATATACAACATCAGTTGCACCAAACTTTAAATATAAATCATCGGTATATTTTATTATTTCTTCAACATGACTACGGTCCATATAGTCAAGTAAATGGCCTCCAACATCAGGTGTTAAGGTAAGCTTACCATCAGAAAAAGCTCCGCCGCCTCCCCAACCGCATAGTAAGCCACATTTTTTACATCTCGGACACTTTTCATACCCTTCTCGAAGAAGACAAGTTCTTTCTTCTATTCTTGACCCCTTTTCAACAATTAATATCTTCCAATCAGGCTTTATTTTTTGTATCTCCAAAGCCGTAAATATTCCGGCAGGCCCAGCACCTATAATTGCTAAATTGTACATTAAATACTCCAATCATCAATTTGTCATCTTTTACTTATATATGGTAACTAAAAAATAACAAAATTACTTAAAATATTAAAAAAAATTAACATGTTTAAATCAAAAAATAATTTTTCAAGCTCTTTCGACAAGTTCAACAACTGCAAGCTGTGGATTTAAAAGCTTTCTTCCCTGTTCTTCAAATTGTATGGAAAATAAATATTTATCATTGCAACTTAATATTTTTTCAATAGTTCCAGTTCCATATTTTTTACTATAAATCTTATCCCCTTCTCTAAATTTAGTATAATCTTTTTTATCTTCTTCATTTAAATCATCTGTGTTTACAATTGGAATATTATCATTTTGAGAATATGGAAGTTCTTCTTGAGTTTTTTGAGGTTCTTGTATTTCTTCTATTTTTTCTTCTTTGCTGTCTTTTGATTCTTCCTCAATATTTACATTTTCTATTTCACTTTGAATGTAAGTTTCGTCACCGTCACCGTCATCGTCATTATCATTATCATCTTCATCTTCGTTTTCAAGCTGCTCCAAATTAAAATCACCATCATTTGATTCATCTTGAATATCTTGTGTTTCCACATTAATTTTTTCTTCATTAACTTCAATTTGTTCATCTTCATCTTGAACAATTTCATCATTAAAATTTTCTTCTATATTTTCAACATCTTCATATTTTGCTATTTCTTCTTCATCTTCGGTTTCCTGAGGTATGCTTTCATCAACTTCAAGTACATCAAGAAGATTGAGCATGCTAGAGTCAATTAATTCATTATTTTCTTCATCTTCAACAATAATATCAACGTTATTTTCATCAATATCGTCATTGCTATTGGTCAATTCATTTAAATCATGAGTTTGTTCAATATTTTCAACTTGATTACTAACATTATTATCAAGTTTTTGCCCGCTTACAATTGTATCAACATTTTCAATTATATTTTCTTTTTTTACTTCTTCTTTTTGAGAAATATTATTTTGTATTTCTTCTTCATCAACTTCAGCATCCATCATATTACTTTTATTTATAGCTTCTTCAACGGTCATATCTAAAAAAGAATTTTGATTTTCATCATAAATATTTTTCTCATCAAAACTTTTCATATCAAATTCTTTTTTTTCAAGAGGCTTATAATTTTGAATACTATCATTTGAGAAATACGATAAAGAACCTCGCTGCATTATGGAATCAACATCAGCTTTAATTTGTTCATCAATCATACGTTCACGTTCAAAATCAAATTTTTTCAATTTTAATATAAAAGGAATATCATAAGTTGCCTCACCTTGAATTATATACTCATTCAATCCAAGTTTATGAATAAAAGAGCTATAAGTTGCAAAATCTCTTGAACGTTCTTGTTGTTTGAATAATACACCATTTGCCGAGGATGTTTTTATATAAAAATTCTCTTTATATAAATAACTTGTGCTTAAAATAGGTTTTATATTTTGATTTGCATATATTTTTTCCAAAGTTTTTTTATTTGAATTTATATCATCAAGTATAACAATAAAGTAACAAGGTGTCGTAATACTTTCCACAATTGAATTTAACACAAGCTTTTTCCAGCTCTCATCAATATGATAAGTGTTTATTATTGTAACATTATTATCTTCAATATAATTATTTAATATGGTAATTTCAGAATCATATTGAGCAAAAATATTTTGACGGGAATATTTTATAAGTTTATTTCTAAACAACCCCATTTCTGGAAGTTTTGTCTTACAAAATTCGTCTTCAATAACCTTTTCAAGAGTTTTAAATGGCAAAAACTTACTTTCAAGTGTTTTCACATAGCTTTGAAGTTCAAGTAATATACCTTCAACTACAATTCTATTTTCATAAGCCCCAAGACCTATATCATTTTGTATTATATAATCAAAAGCATCCACATTAAAAGGAATTTTAATATCTTCTCCAACTTTAATATTTTTGGCACATTTATTTTTAAACCTATTTTCAAAATCCACAACAACGACTTTTTCGTTAAGCTCATTTAATGTTTCAATAATATTATTATTAATTATCTGAGTTGAGCGTTTATTATCGCATTCAATAAAAAAGTTTTCATTTAGTATATTTAAATCCGTTTTTAAATCTACTCTTGTATTTAACAAATTGCCCCAATTGATAACTTTTTCACCTTTTCGAATATGTTTGACAATATCAACAGGATTTAGATATTTTAATTCTGAAGACTTAGACGGAACATAGCCATTATAAGTCATAACATTATTTGTTTTAGGATTATATGTAAGAATAAACTTCAATACAGCTATATTACAATCTTCATATCGAGAAGTTTCAATATTAATAATTTGTGCAAAAATAATTTCATTGGCATCCTGAACCACTAAAAAATCTGACAACATTAGCTTTTTGTCATTTAAAGGTGAATATAAAACCCTGGCTAAGTCATTTTTTATGTCTAATATTTCCATATTTTTTACTTTAGCTCAAATTAAAATATAAATTCCTACTTCTTTTTTAAATTATACAAAAGCCATATCAAAATTACAAACTAATATAAACTTATGTTAAATTTTATCTTATAATTATAAAATTACGTCAAATGTTTGAAATTAAGATGTGCAATATTAAACTCTAAAAGTTCTTTCTCTTTATACCTTAAATTCTTAATAATCTCCATAAGTTTTGTAATTATAATTGTTTTGTTGCGAAGTTTATGAATATTTAAAATAGGAATATCATACATAGAGTCAATATAAAGTTTATAAAATTCATTTATTTCATTAGCTATAGTCGTATCAATAACATATTTTAAATCGCATAATATATAAAATAACTCAAGCATTTCATATTTTGCTTCATAATATTGTGCTTTTGTAATTTTATCTTGAGCATTTTGTAAAATATTTAAAATATTTGAATACATCTTAAGAAGTTTATTTTTCTTTAAAGGCAAATCATATTTAAAATAATTTAAAGTAGCAATATAACCAAGTTCAATAAGTTTTTCACGTTGTTGTTTTGAAATATTTAAATCCATTATAATCAAATCTTTAGTATCAATAACAATATAATCAAACTTATCCTTATTTCCATATAACTCAATTAAATGTTTAGTAGCCCATCCGGACAAACAAGTCATAACGGTATTTGCAAAGTTTATAGGATTTTTCATATTATTACTATGAGTATTAGTTCCTTCAAGTCGGAATTCTAAAACTCTATAATTTTGAGGATTTAAATTTGTATCAATAAGCCATAAAGGCCAACTTTTTATCAAATCACCATCAACAAGCATATTTCCATCTATTTCAACAGGTGTCATTAATCCCGGCATTGTTGATGAAATTCTTACCGCTTTTGCAAGCTCAAAATCCGGTGTTGTATACTTAGAAAAAATTTTAGGCTCACAATTTGTTAAATCAGATGCAAAAATAAAAACATCCATATCAATGTCATTAAATGTGACAGGTGGATTATTATTTTTGGAATAATTTTCACCATAAAATTTTTTTTCAACATGTTCTTTTACAAATTCATAAAAAACTTCTCCTTTACTTATGCCAAGTTGCGGCTTTAGACTTATATTTATATCTCTAAAAATATTAAAATTCACATTTTGAAAAATTTGTGCAAGTTCACTTGTTGTATATCCTACAGAATAAAAAGCTGCAAAAATAGAGCCAACTGATGAGCCGGCTATTTTTTTTATATCAACATTTAACTTTCTTAATGCCTCAAGTGCACCTATATACGTTAAGCCTCTAACAGCTCCGCCGCCTAATATACATACATATGGCAATTTTACTTTTTCCATAAGTTTAAGTTTAGCACAAAATTTACTTAACTAAAATAATCAAGTATATTAGTTATTTTATATAGTATAAATATTATTACAAGACTATAATTCTTTATATATAATGTTTTAATAAAGTAAAAAAGGCAAATTAATAAACATCTTTTATTTAATTTGCCAGATTATTTTTAATAATTAATTAATTTAAACCATTGCTTTAGTTTTTTCAATACATTTAATTAATGTATCAACGACTTGTTTTTGTTCATCAAATGTAAGTTCAGGAAACATCGGCAAGGAAAGTACCATTTTAGTATTTTTTTCAGTTACAGGCAAAGACCCTTCTTTATATCCCAAATAATCATGAACTTTTTGGAAATGAAGCGGTACAGGATAATACAACATAGCACCAATTCCATTTTCTTGAAGAAGTTTGTGAACTTCATCACGATTTTCAATCTTAATTGTATACTGATGATAAATACATTCTGTATCTTTACCTTCAAATGGGGTTTTTACGATATCTTTATATGGAGCAAAAAGTTCATTATAACGATAAGCATTTTCGCGTCTTTTTTTATTCCATTCATTAATATACTTAAACTTAACATTTAATATAGCAGCTTGCACCTCATCTAATCTTGAATTTACCCCTATTTCATCATGATAATAACGAACCGCACCACCATGGTTACGAAGTGCAATAATTCTATTTTTTAAATACTCGCTATTTGTTGAAATCATGCCCCCATCACCCATAGCACCTAAGTTTTTTGTAGGATAAAAGCTAAAGCATCCAATATCACCAAAAGAACCCACAGTTTGACCTTTATATTTTGCTCCTATAGCTTGAGCACAATCTTCAATAACATATAAGTTATACCGTTTAGCTATATCACAAATAACATCCATCTGGCATGGTTGACCGTATAAATGAACCGGAATTATGGCTTTAGTTTTTGGAGTAATTTTTTCTTCAATAAGTTTGGGGTCAATATTAAAAGTATCATTATCAATATCAACAAAAACAGGTGTTGCTCCAACAATTCCAATAGCCTCAGTTGTTGCAACAAAAGTAAAAGCAACGGTTATAACCTCATCACCTTTGCCAATATCCAAAGCACGAAGTGCAAGATGGAGTGCATCCGTTCCTGAATTTAAAGTTACACAATGTTTTACACCAATATATTCTTGCATTTTTGCTTCAAGTTCTTTATTAAACTTGCCCAAAATATAAGAACCGCTTCTTAAAACTTCAAGAACATTTTTTTCAACTTCATCTTGAATTTGTTTATACTGACGTTTTGTATCTAAAATAGGTATCATAACTTCTTACTCCCTTTTATTGCCTTCTTATCTTTATATATTTTTATTGTAGCATAAGTTTTTTGTGTCTTTATAAAATCTTTATGATTAAGCATTTATATTTACTTTAAATTTAAATAAACAAGTGTTGAACTAAATCAAATGTTATTAAGTAAAATTAAAATATGTAACCCATACGCAGGTTTGAGTAATAGTCACAGACGAAACATTATCAAAGCCTCCTTTTGTTTGAGTGCGAAGCACGAGTTAAGGCTGCTTTAGTTGAGTTTATTGAGAATGTGAGTGACAAGTCGGGTTACGGTTTTGGGCACCCTCTTGAATTTCCTTAAAGCTCAAAGCACTTTGCCTGTCGCACTTCGTGTTGTCGGTTTTGGCTTTTTTACCGCCTGAGGTATCCGCCCTCATTTCATTCGGGCGTCTTTCCTATGGCGGTCATTAACTGCTTCGCTTTATACTCGGAAGCTGGGTCGCTTCCTCGTCTAAAGCTTCGCACGGCTTACGCTTTTTCGCTCCCCGGGACTTCGCCCGTCCGGCAGCTCCTCTTGTAGGCGAAACGAAGTTGAGCCATACAAGGGAGGGTACCCTTTAGGGTAAAATCCGCTTTTTCCACACAAGCGGATTTGCGTACGGATGGAGCGAAGCGAATCCGGATAGCGAACAGAACGAGCCGACTTGAGCGAAGCTCAAAAGGTGAGACTCTGTGAGCGTGGAGCAAATCCAAGAAAAGTGCCTCCGCCTGAAAGGCTTTAATTTTTTTTAATTATTTAAAATTTTTTTCAAAAAATTATTTAAAATTAATTTAATGTCTTCCAGACGGGATTACTGTCTTGAGCTATTTCACATTCTCCCATGCTTTCAAGCTTAAGGAGGAAAGAAGTAAAGTAAAAAAACAAAAAATAAATTGCATATTTAAAAAATTCTATAAAAAGGTAATATGAAGTTTATAAAATATTCAAAATATATAATTTAATAATAAAAATGATAAATAGCTTTATAAAAAGTTTGAAGGTCTTTATCATCCATTTTTTTCATAAGCATATTAACATTATCTATAACTTCCTGTTTGTTTATGGGTGTAGAAGCTTCAAAAAAATCTGATATTGAAACTTCAAGAACTTCTGCTATTTTTGCAAGTGTTTCAAGTGTCGGAAGATTCTTTCTGTTTTCTATACGAATAATGCTTCTTGTATTCATTGAAACAAGTTCTGCAAGTCTTTCTTGCGATACTTTTTTCCTTTTTCTTATTTCTTTAATTTTGATCCCTATATAATTCAAGTCTTTCATATACCCTCTAGATTAAGAATAGCCTACTTCTTTCAAAGATACTATGTATTTGAATATGTATTTATTTATTGAAATATGTATATTTATGTCATATAATTTGTAAATATACGTGATAAAACTTCAAAATAAAAAATTAAGGACTAAGGCAAATGAAAAAAATAGCTATAATTAAATCCGGCTTTATTGACTGCTATTTGATTTATATGCAAAAATTATGCAGTTTAAATGGAATTTTACTTGATGTTTTTAATAATGATAATAAAAATTATACAAAATTATTTAATGATTATGATTATATAATTACAGACAATAATTTCTTACCTTTTTGTATAAATATATTTCATTCTCATACAATTATTGAAAAAGTAAAAAATTATTCTCTATTACCATATAAAATTATTTTTTTTCTAGGTCATTTAAAACAAATTATGTACTCTAAACGTTATTTCCCCACAATGCCTAAAACAATAGTTGTTTCAGATAGATTAAAGCAAGATATGGTTCAAAATTATAATATTCCAGAATCTTCTATTATTGTTGCATATGCAGGATTTGATAAAAATAAAAATAATGATTTAAAAAAAATTCAAAAATATAACTATAATAACCCTTTTATTGTTGGAATGGATGCAAGAGGATTTGTAAATAAAGGTGGATATATTTTTCTTAAAGCTATAAAAGTTTTAATAAAAAACTATCCTAAAATTAAAATAAAAGCATATATTATATATCCTTCCTATAAAACAAATTTATTTGTCAAGTTTTTTATAAGAATTTTAGGTTTAAATAGTTATGTGACGTTCTTTAAATGGCAAAATGATATGAATATTTTTTATGATAAAATAAATTGTTTAGTATGTGCAAGTCATCTTGAAGGTTTTGGAAGAGTTGTAACAGAAGCAATGTATGCAAAGGTTCCTGTTATAATAGGTTCTAATGTTGGTGCTGCCTGTATTATAAAAGATGGAATTAATGGTTTTGTTTTTGATTATTATCAAAAAAGAATCTATAATCTTGCACAAAAAATTAAAGAAGTTTATGACAAATATAACGATCTTAATGAACTTGTTGAAAATGCATATAAAATATCAAAAAGTTTTACCTGGGAAAATTTTGCAAAAACTATTATTGAAAGTCTGTATAATAAATAAATGTATAAATAAATTTAGGAACTTATATAAACTTAGCACAAAAAAAGCAAAGAAGTCCAATGTTTGACACTTCCTTGCTTTTAGCTTTCCTTAGTTACATCTTTGCTTTTCTTCTTCTGTAACCCCTTTGATTGTTAAGTTAACACGTCCTTTATCGTCGATTTTTATAATTTTGACAATAACTTCATCGCCAATAGATAATTTGCTTTCAACGGTTTCAATACGTTCATTTGCAACTTGAGAAATATGCACCATACCATCTTTACCAGGTGCCAATTCAACAAAAGCACCAATTGGAATAATCCTTACAACTTTACCACGACGAACCATACCCTCAGCCGGTTTAAATGTTGCATCTTCAATCATACGCATTGCAATATTGGCACCTTCTGCATCATTGCTTGTAATTGTAACATGACCGTCATCTTGTATATCAATTTCAGCACCACTGCATTCAATAATATTTTTTATATTTTTACCACCCGGACCAATAACAACGCCAATATCATCGACATCAATATTCATTGAATAAATACGAGGAGCAAACGGTGACATTTCTTTAGCAGGTTCGCTTATAACTTCACGCATTTTTCCAAGTATATGAAGACGACCCTCTTTAGCTTGATTTAAAGCTTGACGCAAAGTTTCATTGCTTATTCCCTTTACTTTCATATCCATTTGTAATGCCGTGATGGCTTCGTCATTACCTGTAACTTTAAAGTCCATATCTCCTAAGAAATCTTCAATACCTTGAATATCCGTCAATACAACAGTTGCATCGTCTTCTTTAATTAATCCCATAGCAACTCCGCCTATCATACATTTGACAGGAACACCGGCATTCATTAACGCCATTGAACTTCCACATGTTGAAGCCATTGATGTTGAACCGTTTGATTCCAAAACATCAGATGTAACACGGATTGTGTAGCCAAATTTATCCATATCAGGTAATGCAGGGACATTAGCACGTTCAGCTAAGTTTCCATGACCAACTTCTCGACGTCCCGGGCTTCTTAAAGCTTTTACTTCACCAACTGAAAATCCTGGGAATATATACTTGTGCATATATAATTTTTTAGTTAAAGGATCTACACCATCTAATTCAAGTGCCATTGAAGGACCGGCAAGTGTTGCAACTGAAAGAACCTGTGTTTGTCCACGGGTGAATACAGCCGAACCGTGTGCCCTTGGTATTACACCAACTTCACACCAGATAGGTCTCACTTCTGTTATCTTACGACCATCAGCCCGTACACCTTCTTCAATTATCATACGACGCATTATTTTCTTTTCTAAATATTTAAACTCTTCAGCTACAAAATCAATACCTGATTCGCTTATCATTTTATTTATTTCATCTTCTTCACCTAAAGCTTCAACTTTTTCTTTAACAAGTGTTTTAGCTTCTTCAAGTTTATTTTGACGATATTCACGGTCAAAGTTATGATAAGCATCATAAATCATATCATAAGCAGTATCTTTAATTATTGAAGCCAAACGTGTTGTATCATAAGGGTTTACGAATTGAGGTTTTTCAACTCCACACATTTTTGCAAATTCAATTTGTGCTTCAACTTGTTTTTTTATCTCAACTTGAGCAAACTCAACAGCGTGCATTATATCATCTTCAGTGACAAAGTTGCATCCGGCTTCAACCATAATAACGCTATTTTCAGTTCCTGCAACAACAATATCCAAATCAGATTCTTTTGATTGTTGATGTGTTGGATTTGCAATATACTCTCCATTAATGCACGCCACACGAACGGCACCAATTGGTCCTTCAAAAGGAGCTTCAGTTAGCATTAAAGCAAAAGATGCACCTAACATTGCAAGAGTATCCGCTTGATTTTCCTGATCATAACTCATAAGCTGAGCCACAATTTGTACATCATTACGATAGCCCTTAGGAAACAAAGGGCGTATCGGTCTATCTATTAATCTTGATATCAATATAGCTTTTTCACTTGGCCGTCCTTCGTTTTTTGTAAAACCACCGGGTATTCTTCCAATAGCCGACATACGTTCTTCATAGTCAATTAAAAGCGGGAAAAAATCAATCCCAACCCTTGGCTCCTTTGCAACAACAGCATGGACAAATAACATGGTATCACCACAACGAATTGTAACCGATGAACTTGCACTTTTTGCATATTTTCCTGTTTCCACCTCTACAACTTTGCCTCCAACGGTAAGTTGTATTTTTTTACTTTCAACCATTTTTTTCTTTCTTCTTTCTTTTTATTTTTCTCTACCTTTTTATATTTACCTAAAATTATACAACAAATTGTCTTTATTGTAAAAAAGCTCAAGAAAAATAAAAAAGTACAAAAAACTTATAATTTTTATAAATATTTTTTTAAATAAATCATATCCTTTAATCTTCTTCCGTCTTCATAAATAGGATTTGGATAATTATCAATAAAAAAGTTTTTGACTTTATGTGTTTCAATAAAACCTCGTTTTTTATAAAAATTAAGTGTTTTTTCATTTTCACCTGTGCCTAAAATTATAACTTTTGCAATATTTTTATATCTATTAAAAATAAATTCAAGGAGCTTTGAACCATACCCCCTTTTTTGATATTGAGGATAAGTTGCAATATTTTTAATTTCGATTGTTTTATTATCTATTTTTAAACAAGCACAAATTGAAGTTAAAATATTATTATCATATAGTGCAAATAAATTAGAAGAATCAAGATATTTTTTAATCATATCTTCACTTTCATCGCCAATCAATAAAATATCAATAAAATTTTCTTTATTTTCATTTATTTTAATAATTCTCATAATTTATAATTAATAAACATTATTCCTTATATTTTTAATCTGCACCAATATATAATATTTATCCTAATTATGTTATAAAATAAGTATTCTAACATTTCAATATAATTAATTTATATTTTTTTATAAATACCTAATAGTGATAATTAACGGGGTAAAAAATATTGGGACTTATATACAGCTTTACACAAAGCGGATTTTATCCTAAAGGGCATCCTCCCTTGTACGACTCAGCCTTTTAGGCTCGCCTACAAAAGAAGCTACAACCCACTTGGTTTTCGTATATTCACACGACTCAACTTGAGCCTCCTTAACTCGTGTGCTTCGTGCACTCAAACAAAAGGAGGCTTTGACAACGTTTCGTCTGTGACTATTACTCAAACCTGCGTATGGGTTGCCTTTGTTGATCTCATTCTCCAACTTTTTATTACACCCTCCCTCTCTCTTTTCAGTGTAAGGTTAAGGTGACATCTCATACCCCCTCTCCCTAAAGGGGATTGTTAACTTTTCATTGTGTTGAGGTTCAGGTCTTTGTGGAAGAATAAGTCTAAAGAAATTCTTAACATTTCTTCGGTCTTTGAATACCTCTTGGTTTTTCTGTTAAACCTAGCAAGATTATCCCTTATTGAACTATTGGAACTTTCTATTAAATGAGTTTCACTTTTTGTTATAACGTGAGGTTTCAGTCCTTCTCCGATGGTAAATGCAATAACACGCATTTGTCGTCTAGAATAAGCAGTCCATACGACTGCTCTATTTTTCTTTTTTTTACATAGGTATATATTTCATCCAACTCTATAATATCAGCTTTATCTGAAACCAAAGGATTAAAGTTAGCCAATAACTCTTGCAATAATGCATGAGCATTTTTTATCCATTTTAATACCGCAGTAGCACTTACTCCAAAAAATAGTGCTATTTTCCGTATACCTACGTTATTTAAATACATCATTAAAGCTTTATATTTATCTTCTTTTGTGTAACGTTTAGGCTTTTGTGGGAATGTTTTGCCACAATTTGTACAAAGCATACGTTGGGTTCCTCTATTTTTTCCGTTTTTTCTTACTTTATTGCTTTGGCAATGGGGACATATTGACATTAAAAACCTCCTTCTTTTAAGAATATTATACATTATTTTGCCTAGTATGGCAATGAAATGTTAACAATTCCGTCCGAAAGACATTAAAATATTTAATTTGTTGAAATTTAACAATTTTGTCACCCTCACCCCCGCCCTCTCCCTCAAGGGAGAGGGGGCATGAGATGTCACCCTCATCCCAACCCTCACACTCAAAAGGGAGAGGGAGATAGGAAAAGACCCTCATCCCCGCCCTCACGCTAAAATGGGATAGTGAAAAAAAAATTAAAAAACTTTACAATTATATAAACTTTATCTTATATATTAAAATTAATATAAATTATATTTTATAATAGTTTGTATAATTTTATGTTTACCCTATGTGGTGGTGGCTTGAAAGAGAAGTAATTAAAAGATAAGATGATAACAATAAAGCATAATGCAAACAAAAAATCCGATTTAAAAATCGGATTTTTTATTGGGTTGTATTTTTTTGATATATTAGACAAAACAAAGAATTTATGTCGAAATAAGTTACTATATATTTTCCTTGTCAAAATTGTTAATGTTTATATTATATTTAGATTTATATATCAATTGTGTTGGTTAACACAATGATTATGAGTTTTTTAAAAAGTCTTTAAATGCTATTCGGATGTCGAAAACAAGCTATTTGCAAAATCATTATCGCAACCTTTTGCTTTTGCTCTTGCTTTCAATAACTCTTGATTGGCTCCGTTTTTGTAATAGTCAGTTTTTGCCATTTCTTTAAAATCTAATTCTTTGCTAACTATGCTTCCAAAATCATTCAATAGGCCGTTAGCTGTTTCTGTATTAAACATACAATCTATATGATTTAATTCATTAAAACTATTAGTAATACTTGTTTGTTTTATTACATAATATCCGTGTTTATTCTCAAATAAATCTTTTAGATTGTCTACATCAATTGGTTCATCTTTTTTCAAACTAAATTTTTCTAAGTCCAATATATCACCATCATCAGTTTTACTAAAGTAAGCTGTAACTTTCTTTAATCCATCGTCACCGTTTATAATTAATTTGTCGCCATCTAGTTTAAAGGCATCTTCAAGTCCTTTTGTATTGTTTATTTTTTTAAATATTTCATTATCTATTTTTCCTCCTCCTGTTTTTACTTTTGATAAGGAATCGGTTATGGCTTCAATATTTTTCATGTGTTTTAATGCTTTATCATTACTTACTTGTAAATTAATTTTTGCTGCATCTACGATCTCTTGTGATTTTTCTATCTTTTTAGTACCTTTTAAAGAATCTAGATATTTCTTTATATCATTACCTTCACCTAAGTCAACATATCTTTTTACTCCTGTATTTTTTCCAAACCAGGATTTAACCCCATTTACAACATTTTTTAAAAATCCTTCATCACCTGAAACAGTTTTGCCTTTTTTGGCAGCTGCACAAGTTGTCACTCCAATGGCAATAGCAGCACCTGCACCCAACAACAATTTACCTATATCAACTCCGCTTTCACTATTATCAGATGCTTGATAGGTATAAGCCGATCCATTTTGGACACCTTGTGTTTGATACATGCTATTGACATTATTTACGCTCATAAAAAGCTCCTATAATTTATTTACTTATATTATAATAAACAATTTTTCTTATTGCTAATTTCATAGTATATACTTTTTGTTACAAAACTTTACATTATGTTTGTTAAATTTGAGAAAAAACTACACTATTAAACCACCCTCACCCTTGCCCTCACGCTAAAAAGGAGAGGGGGAAATAAAAAAGTTAGAGAATGCGATCAATAATGGCAACCCATACGCAGGTTTGAGTAATAGTTTTTAAATAATTTTTTGAGAAAAATTTTAAATATTTCGTGTGTGGGGGGATATGGGGGGAGGCTTTGCCTCCCCCCATAAATACTAATTCCCGCCGTAGGAAAGACGCCCGATTGAAATGAGGGCGGATACCTCAGGCGGGAAAAAAGCTGAAGCCGGCAGCACAAAGTGCAATAGGCGAAGTTAAACAGAGTAACCCCGTCTGGAAGATATTAAATTAATTTTAAACTTAACAATTTTGCCACCCTCACCCCCGCCCTCTTCCTTTAGAAAAAGTTGGAATAAAAAAGTCGGAGAATGAGAGCAACAAAGGCAACCCATACGCAGGTTTGAGTAATAGTCACAGACGAAACATTGTCAAAGCCTCCTTTTGTTTGAGTGCACATAGTG
>CALUPO010000020.1 GCA_944322675.1 Candidatus Gastranaerophilales bacterium
TTTATATTTATGATACATCTTTAATAAATTTTGTCAATCAATTTTTGTATATATTCTTAATATTTTTTAATATATAAAAAAACTCCCTATATCAAAGATAAAGGGAGATAACAAATGATTTTCATACTTTGGTTATTTTAAAAATTAAGCATGCCCTGCTGTTCCTAAAACTTCCATTTTATGTTTAACAAGTTCTTTAACAGCAGCACGTCCTGGCCCCATATAACCACGCGGGTCAAAAGCTTCAGGATGTTCAACAAACAATTTACGAATTGTAGCAGTCATTGCAAGACGTAAATCTGTATCAATATTAATCTTAGCTATACCATTTTTAGCGGCATAAGCAAGCATTTCTTCAGGAACACCTTTTGCATTAGGCAACTTACCGCCATATTTATTACATTCTTCAACCAAATATTGAGGAACAGAAGAAGAACCGTGAAGAACAAGCGGAAAATCTTTATATCCAGCTTCTTCCAAAGCTTTTCTAATTTGAGCAAGTCTGTCAAAATCTAACTTAGCTTCACCTGAAAACTTATAAGCACCATGACTTGTTCCAATAGCAATAGCAAGAGAATCGCAACCTGTTTCTTTAACAAATCTTACTGCATCTTGAGGATCTGTATAAGTAGCATCTTTGGAATGCACTTTAACATCATCTTCAACACCAGCCAATTTACCTAATTCTGCTTCAACTGAAACACCACGTTGGTGAGCATATTCAACAACTTTTTTTGTAACTGCAATATTTTCTTCAATTGGAAAACGAGACCCATCAATCATAACTGAAGAAAAACCACCATCGATACAAGCTTTACAAATTTCAAAATCTTCACCATGGTCTAAGTGTAAAGCGATTGGCACTGTTGTTGTGGCAAGTGCTGCTTCAACTAACTTAATCAAGTAAGTTTGATTTGCATACTTACGAGCACCGGCTGATACCTGTAAAATAATTGGAGAACGAGTTTCTTCAGCAGCCTCAGCAATCGCCTGCAAAATTTCCATATTATTTACATTGTATGCACCAATAGCATAGTTTCCTTCTTGTGCAGCTTTGAACATTTCATTTGTTCCGACAAGTTTTCTCTCTGTCATAATAATCTCCTTTTACTTTAAACTCTTCTTTATTAAATTACATCAAAAAATTTAAATTTACAAGCTATTTGCAAGTTCTTTTGTCATATTATAACTAATACCTGCATTTTTCATACGTTTTAAAGCTTCTTTTAAAACATCAACAGGCTTAGTTATAGCGATACGTATAAATCCTTCACCGCAAGCACCGTAGCCGTTTCCTGGTGGAACAACAACATGTGCTTTTTCAAGCAATAAAGTTGCAAATTCTTCAGATGTAAAACCTTTTGGTACAGGAATCCAAATATAAAAAGTAGCTTTTGAAGGTTCAACATCCCAGCCTAACTCTCTTAACCCTTCTTCCATAACAACCTTACGTTCTTTATACATTTTATTTAAAGCTTCAATTTGCTCTTTTGGAGCGTTATAAGCTTCACAAGCAGCTTCCTGAATAGCTTTAAAAACACCTGAGTCAATATTATTTTTTATTGTTCCCAAGGCTTTTATAGCATCTTTATTACCAGCTACAAAACCAACACGCCATCCTGTCATATTATATGATTTTGAATGAGAATAAAATTCAATTGCAACATCTTTTGCACCTTCAACTTGAAGAACAGATGGAGCAACATATCCATCATATGTCATTTCACAATATGCATTATCGTAACATAACAAGATGTCATATTTTTTACAAAAATCAACAGCTTTTTTCAAAAATTCTAAATCACAAACAGCACCGGTTGGATTATTTGGATAATTTAAGAACATTAATTTAGATTTTTGTGCAATATCAGAAGGTATTTTATCAAAGTCAGGAAGGAACTTATTATCCTTTGTCAACGGCATTGAATATGATGTTCCGCCTGCTAAAATAGTTGCATTTTTATACACTGGATAGCCAGGATCCGGCACAAGAGTATAATCACCTTCATCGACATAAGCAAAGAAAACATGTGCAATAGCTTCTTTTGAGCCAATATTAGCCAAAACTTCAGTTTTAGCATCAATATCAACATTAAAACGTTCCTTCATCCACTTTGCACTAGCTTCTTTAAATTCAACAGTACCATCATACGGTGGATAATCATGATTTTTTGGATTATCAATCGCTTTATGCATTCTTTCCACAACCGCAGATATTGTTGGTTTATCAGGATCACCAATACCAAGGGATATAATATCAAAACCTTTTGCTTTTGCTGCATCGATTTTTGCATCAATCTGAGCAAATAAGTATGGTGGAATTTGGTCCAATCTTCTTGAATGTTTCATATAAAATTTATTCTCCTTAATTATTTATATAAAAAATTATAGCAAAAAAAATAATTAGGAACAATTATTATATTTTTTCGTCTCATTTTATATATTTTGTATATAAAATAAGTTAGTGAATTTTATGAGGAAAAGATCGTGGATATGGAAAACAAGGAAGAATTATTTGAAACTTACCTTCTAAATGAAGAAGAATGTGAAGTATTAAAACCAGAACACCAGAATTTCACCTCAATTTCAAAAGAAGATGATGTTTTACAAATATATTTAAAAGAAATTGGAAAAATAAGCTTACTTAAACAAGATGAAGAAAAAAAACTCGGGAAAATAATTAAAGAAAATAAAGACCCGCAAAAAGTTCTTATAGCAAAGAAAAAACTTGTACAGGCCAATTTACGTTTGGTTGTAAGTATTGCAAAAAAATATACCGGCCAGGGTGTTTTATTTATGGATCTTGTACAAGAAGGATCATTAGGGTTAATTCGTGCGGCTATGCGATTTGACTATGAACGAGGCTTTAAATTTAGCACCTATGCGACATGGTGGATAAAACAAACAATAGTAAGAGCAATAGCAAATAATGCCCGTACAATAAGAATCCCTGTTCATATGCTTGATAAAATAAGAAGCTTAAGGAAAGCTACAATTGAGCTTATTACTCAAACAGGTAAAGAACCTACAAATGAAGCACTTGCTGAATTTATGAAGTTACCTTTAAAAAAAATAGAAACAATTAAAAATGCAATGAAAAGCGATCCATTAAGCTTAGACACACCGGTTGCTGAGGATTTAACTTTGGAAGATTATATTTCATGTGATGAATCTAAACAACCAAATAATGAAACACAAAATATTCTTTTAAATAATGATATTTATAAAGCCTTAAATCATCTTGACAAAAGGGAAAGAACAATTTTAATAAATAGATACGGCTTATTTGGAGAATCAAGAAAAACATTGGAAGAAATAGGTCAAATACTTGGATTTTCAAAAGAAAGAATCCGACAAATTGAAAACCAGGCTATTAAAAAATTAAGAGAGGAAAAAGAATTAAGGCACTTAAAAGAATATATAGCTTAAATAAACTCTTGCCAACAAATTACCTTTATGTTAGTCTAAACTTAGAGAATTAAAGTAAAGTTAAGCATAAAGGTGGTGAAAAAAGAAATGCCAGAAGTACGTGTTGGTGAAAATGAAAATATAGAAAGTGCTTTGAGAAGATTTAAGAAAAAAATCCAAAAAGCAGGTATATTATCTGAAATTAAACGTCGTGAACGTTACGAAAAGCCAAGTTTAAAAAGAAAACGTAAATCAGAAGCTGCTCGTAAACGTAGAGTTTAGTTTGTTTTTAATTAGTAGTTTTTATAATAAAAGTCTTGTTACGAATTGTAACAAGACTTTTATATATTAAATATATCACGAGATTTTAATTATATGCCTAATTTTATTGGTTTTTAGAGCAATTTGTTAATTTTTGTAACATAATACCCCTTGTAATGAAATTTATATATATAAAATGTTTTTATATATATAAGATGATAAATTAATTGGAGGCAACAATGTCATATAGTTACACAAATACTATGCCAACTACAACAACAGCATACGCAACAGGCACAATGCCAATAACAGGCACATTAGGCACATATGGAACTTTAGGAACATATGGAACCACTAACTCATATTATACAGGTGGAACAAATAGTATTTTTGATTATGCGTTAAAATCTCAAGAAACAAATCAAACAATGACATCTCAATCAATGACCAACAATTACAATAATATGTATCAGGGAAGTGTATTATCTGCAACTTCTCAGGGTATTAACGCCGAAGTTCAAAAAATTGTAACTGATATTTGTAACATTGTACAAAATAACCAGCTTAATGAATTCAAATCAAAATGGAATGAACTTAAGCAAGCTATAGCTAAAAACGAAGTATATTCTCAAGCTATTGATACAAGTGATGCAAAACAAATTACAGCTATGGCTCAACAGGTATTCCAGGAATTTTCAGGCTATAGTATCCAGGAAGTGCTTAAGAATACAAGCGATAATTCATTTATTAATGGTGTTAAATCAGGTGCTACACTTAGTGCCTGGGGTAACAACACATCAAGAGATGAAGTCCTTGCTTATATTAATGATACAGATGTAAAAACTTCTTCTCAAATATCTGAAATTGCAGGTGGTGCTGCAGGCGGTGCCTTAATGTCCACAGCAGGAGTATTTGGTGCTACCGGTATCGCCAAACTTTGTAGTAATGTGTTTGGTTCAGGTAGTATACTTAAAGATGCAGACACAAAAACTTACGGTAGAATTGGTCTAATTGCAAGTTTAGCCGGTGCAGTTGTAGGTATTGCTGGCTCTGCTATTAATGTGGCACAGGATGAAACTAAATCATAACAATATACTAAATCATAATAATATATTTATTTTATAATTGACTCATAATAGTTAAAATGTTAATATTCTATTATAATTATTTAAGTTAACATTTATTTTGGAAATTAAATTATGAGTCAAAGTTTTTCATCACAACAAATAAAAGTTAAAACATCTATTTTACTTTTTATAAAAGGGGCAGCAGCTCCTCTTGTTTTATACGTGGAAAATCCTGAAGAAGTTTATAATGAATTTATAAATATTATGAATAATTATCACACTCAATCAAAGCTTGTTGAAAAAACAACTTTAGGCCCAATTAAAAAAGTTTGTGTGTTTTCAAATCAAATTTCAGCTGTTGCAATGCAGGATGAACCTTATTTAAAATAATGTTTATTTATTGAGAGAACAAAAAATTATGATGCATATTTTTACTGACCCCGGTATTATTTTAGTTATTTTATTCTTTATATATTGTATAATATATCTTTTTTCCAATTTCAAAAAAGTAAATAAAAATTTAATTGGTGTTTTAAATGTGCTTAAAAACTTTAAATCAGATGAGTTAATTTATAGATTTAAAGAATTTGATAATTCACTAACAAAAAATGATTATGTCAACACATATTGGGTAAAATATAAAGAAAATTTGATATTTAATAGAAATAAAACATCAGATGTTTCATCGATAAGTTTAAATATGAAAAATGTAAATAAAGACGATTACATACAAACAACTGAGGATCCTTTATTTTATTTTAATGAAGAGACTTTAGTACATTCAAAATACAACTATAAATTTTTAAATGCAACGCCAACCATTTTGACAGGGCTTGGACCTTTATTTACATTTTTATCAATAGCTATTGGATTTTCAAATATTGATTTTTCAACAAATGAACAAACTTTAGTTTCTGTTACAAGTCTATTATCTTCGTTAAAAGTGGCTGCTGTGGTTTCTGTTCTTGCTGTTTCAGGTGCTTTATTATTTACGTTAATTGAACGTATTTATTATAACAAATTGTGCATTCAACCTTTAAATCAAGTTATTCGAGAGTTTAACCGACTTTTTGAAAGAATTACATCTGAAAAATTTCTAGTTATGCTGCTTCGAGAAAACAAAGCTCAAAATGTCGAATTAATAAGTGAAATAAAAAAAATAAATACTTCAATAAATTCAAATATATCATCTCAAGTCAATCAAATCGAGCCTTATTTAGAAAATATTATTTATGGCTTAAACAAACTTAGAGTAACTCTTGACAAAAAAGATGCAGAAAGTCAGCTATTTGAATAGTTTATGAAACAATATTTTAATAAAAAAAACGAAGATATTGAAGAAAATATTTTTTGGGTAACAATGAGTGACCTGCTTCTTGGTCTTATGATAACTTTTATTATGTTATTTGTACTGGCTATATTGGGATTTAGTTCCGAAAAAATAACAAAACAAAATGAAAATATGCAAACTATGGAAAAAATACATGAAAAACTTACTGAAAAAAATTTAAATATTGAAATTGATAAACTTGCAAATATTGTAAAAGTTTCAGATTTAGAATTGTTTGAGTTAAATAGCTGGGAACTTACACCAAAAGGTAAAAAGTTTCTTGACACTTTTTTACCTTCATATTTTGAGGTTTTGTTAAATGATGAAGATATTTCAAACAAAATATCTCAAATTGTTATTGAAGGACACACAGATTCAAATAGTTTTAATTATGCAAAAAACGAAAAAGAAAATTATAACCTCAATTTAGAACTTAGTGCAAAACGTGCTTTAAGTGTTTCAAAATATATTCTAAGTAAAAGTTACAATGAAAAAATCGATAAAAATTTATATAAAAAAATAAGTATAAATGGAAGAAGTTATTCAAATCCTATTCTAAATGAAGATGGAAGTGAAAATTTTGCAAAAAGCCGCCGTGTGGAATTTAAAATAATCTATAACGAACCATCTTTTATTGAAAATATTATTAAAAATAAAAAATAAATTTTTACGATTATTTTTTTATCAAAAAATCAGAAAATTTTTTTTCAATAACTTTATATCCACATCCTTCATGAAGTATTGGTTTAAATTTTACAATTTTTAAAGGATAATTTTTGCACATAGAAAGTCTTTTTTTATATTGTGAACAAAGACCTTCCTTAGTTACATATTTACAAGCAAAAATTAAATTCCCCAAATCATCACGACCTTTAATATAAAACCTTTTATATTTTGGAAATAAAAATTGCATAAATTTAAATTCTTTTTCTGTATATGTATCATAACTATACATATAATTGCAGCATTTACCGCATTTTTTACAACTACCCTCAATTTCATACATAACCTTTTGAGGAACAAAATATGATTTAATTTCCCAGTATAAAGACTTTACAAAACTTAACAAATAGAAAATTTTAGGTGTTTTTGCTACCATAATATATAAGTATAACATAAATTCAAGTTAAGAAGAGATAAAAACTTATGAAAAGACGAAAAAAGGCAACTAAAAACAATATATTAGTAAACATGATAAAAAATTTATTTACAATATGTCTTGCAATGATGCTTGCATTTTACGTTGGATTAAAATTTTATATAGCTTCACTTCCGCCAATTGAAAATCTAGAGTCGTTTTCTCCAAATATTGTTACAAAAATATATTCTCAAGATGGTGAAATAATAAAAACATTTACAGCATATAAATTTGAACATATAAGTATTGAAAAAGTTCCCAAACATTTAATTGAAGCAATAATAGCAACAGAAGACAAAAATTTTTATTCACATAGCGGTTATGATATTTTTGGTTTAATTCGTTCAACATTTGCAAATATAAAAGCAGGTTCATTTGTTCAGGGTGCATCAACTATAACCCAGCAGCTTGCAAGAATATTATTTTTAAGCAATGAAAAGACTTTTGATAGAAAAATAAAGGAATTTATAGTCTCAGCACAAATTGAAAAAACTCTTTCAAAAGATCAAATACTTGAAATGTATTTAAATAATGTATACTTAGGCTCAGGAGCTTATGGTGTTGAAGGTGCTTCTCAAATTTACTTTAATAAGTCCGTAAAAGATTTAAACATTGCACAATGTGCACTGATAGCTGGTCTTCCACAGGCTCCTTCCATTTATTCTCCATTTAACAATCCGGAACTTGCAAAAAAACGGCAAAAGCATGTTTTAAAACGTATGCTAAAAATGGACTATATAACAAAAGAAGAGTATGAAATTGCGGTTAATTCAAATCTTATGCTAAACCCTAATCCTCATATTTATTCATATAATAAAGCACCTTATTTTATTGATTTAGTAATGGACGAACTAAATACTTTAGGATTTGATGAAAGAGATGTTTCATCAGGAGGATATAAAATAACTACAACATTAAATTATAAAGCACAAAAAGCAGCTGATGAGGCAATTAGAAAGTATTTAAGAGTATATGGTCTTATAAAAGATAAACAACAAAGTGCTTGTTATGGTATTTCTCCTTTAACCGGTGAAATACTTGTATATGTTGGCGGTAAAAATTATGAAAAAAGTCAATATGATAGAATACAAAATGCCATTCGTCCGCCAGGTTCTTCATTTAAACCATTTGTATACGCAGCTGCACTTCAAAAAGGATGGGGAATAAATGATAAATTATCTGATTCACCAGTTACAATTGGTGATTGGTCTCCTCGTAATTATGGCTCTAAATACCGGGGTAATATGCCTTTATACAAAGGTTTAACATATTCATCAAATGTTATGGCTGCAAAACTTATAAAAGATACAGGTGTGCGACCTGTCATATCAATTGTAAGATCCCTTGGTATATCAACACCTATTGAAAATGATATGACTATTGCTTTAGGTTCCAATGGAGTTAAATTATCTGAAATGGTTGTTGCTTATGGAGCTTTTGCAAATGGGGGTTATAAAGTTAAACCTTTTTCTGTTTTAAGTGTTGAAACATCCCGTGGAAAAATATTATATGAAGCTCCAAAAGCACGTATAGTTAAGGCTATAAGCACGGAAACAGCATCAGGAATAACACAAATGTTAAAAACAGTAATAACACATGGAACAGGTCGTGCTGCAAATATTAATAAGCCGGCTGCTGGAAAATCAGGAACAACAGATAATTATAAAGATGCCTGGTTTATAGGCTATACTCCTGACGTTGTCTTAGGTGTTTGGGTTGGCAATGATGACAATACAAAAATGGGAATTCCTTTAACAGGAGGAACTGTGCCTGCTTTAATTTGGAAAGATACAATGAAAGTTGCTACTCAAAGCTATGGAAGTGTAGATTTTAGTTATGAACCTATTGAAATAATTAAAGAAAAACCTCAAATCGATAATAATTATATCCCTTCTGAAATTATGGAGGAGGAAGAAGAAAGTCAAGAAGCACAAAATCAAACTCAAGAGGCAAATTCAAATTCACATGCTTTAACAACAGATGAAACACTAAATGAAACCAATAATAATCACCATCCTTCTCAAGCATTATCTAAACCAAAAATGCAAGAAAATAAAACTACACAAGAAAAAGAAAATGCCTCCTCACCTCAAATAAATCAAACAACAACTCAAAAAGAAACAACAACAATTCCTTCTAATATAAATCTCCCAGAACCTAAACCATCAAATGGGGACTAAATATGAAAAGCCTTCTTTTTATCTTATACTATACTTACACCCACAATAATTTTGACGGTAAAAACCCTCTAATTTTGCATTTTTTGTTGAAATAAGGTAACCGTTTTGTTTTTTAAAATCAAATTTCAGAAATTCAATTTTATTCTCAAACTCATTTTGAACTTTTTTACCAGCTTTAAAAATATCTAAACTTCTTTTATGTGGACTTATAGTTAGTGTCGTTGTAAAAAATTTTATTTTTTTATCTATTGCAAAATTTGCCGTATTTTTTAAACGATAATAAAAACATTTTTGACATCGTAATCCTTTTTCAGGCTCGTTTTCCAATCCTTTAACAAAATTTTCCCAATTCTCATTATCGTATTTATTTTGATAATATTCTATATTATATTTTTTACAATAGTTAACAAGTTCATTTTTCCGTATTTCATATTCTTCATAAGGATAAATATTTGAATTGTCAAAATAAATAATAGGATAATATCCTTCTTTTTTTAACAATTCAATAGGATAAGTTGCACACACAGCACAACAAGCATGAAGAATTATTTTATTATTATGAATTAACATTATTATCGTTTAAATATTTTTTAAATTTAATTGTAGCCTCTTTTGGTGATGGAGCATTTATAATTGCACGAACAACAGCTATATTTCTAGCACCTGATTTAATAACATCACAAACGTTTTCTTGATTTATTCCGCCAATAGCATAAAACGGGATATCAAGTACATTTTCACTTGCCCATTTTACATACTCAATCCCAACGGATTTTCTTCCAGGTTTTGTTGGAGTTTCAAAAACAGGTCCAACGCCAATATAATCAGCACCTTCTTTAATAGCTTTTAAAGCTTGTTCAGGCTCATGAGTTGATATACCTATTATTTTATCATCACCCAAAATCATTTTTGCATAGTCTATTTCAACATCATCTTGTCCTAAATGCACACCATCAGCATTAACAATTTTAGCTATATCAACTCTATCATTAACAATAAATAAAGCATTATACATACTTGTAAGCTGACGAATTTTTTTACCTAATTCAATAATCCTTCTTGCATTTGCTTTTTTTTCTCTCAATTGTACAATGTCAACTCCGCCTGCTAAAGCTTGTGCAACGGCATCCAAAAATTTATCATCGTTTTCAAATCCATCACTATTTGTGACCAAGTATAAGCTTTTATTATTTAGTAAATATTTTTTTAAATCCAATTTTAAAACACTCCACATTTCTTTTTCAAAATTATAAATTTGATAACGTAATTCTTCATAAATAGAAGAATTATTTATATCATATTCTTCCAAAACCCTTAAGCTTTGTTGCACACGTTTAATATTTGCTTTAAACACAGACTCAATATTAACTCGACTATCGGGATTTTGTACTTTAAGTCCGACATCATTTATGCTGTCACGTGCAATTAAAAGCTCTTGATAATCATTTTCTTGTACTTGACAAATTTTATGACGTAAATTTTTTAAAAAAGATGAAAAATCACGGTTATTTAAAACAAACCGTGAAATTTCTTCCAAAATTCTTAACCCTTCGGCTGTACGATTTAAATTTACATCAATAATCCGTTTCATGGTAGTTTTATTATAACATAAACATGACTCCATTTAATCACGTTTATCACAAATAAATATGTCATCTTGAAAGGTTAGAAAATTAGGACGTAAGTTCTAAATTTTCGAACTGTTCATGATTTTGCCGGAAGTAGATATAAAAATTAAAGATCTTTTTGTTAAGTATATTAATTCCTCATTGGTCTATTCCTGACAGCTGCTTTTATAGACGAAGTCTTACGTTGGGTAGGTATGCCCAATCCTCAATCCATAATTATTTTTTATTTAAATGTCTTCCGGATAGGGCAATTTTACTTCATCAATTTTTTCTATGAGTTCTCCCTATCCATTTTTAGCGTGAGATCAGGAGGGGGGGAAGGATGAGCCTTATCTTTTCTCCCTCTCCTGCTTAGCAAAAAATTTCATGATTAAATAGTAACAGAAAGGTTAAAATTTACCCTCACCTTAACCCTCACGCTAAAAGGGAAAGGGAGAATAAAAAAGTTGGAGAATAATGTCAACAATGGCAACCCATACGCAGGTTTGAGTAATAGTTTTTAAATAATAATAAAAATATAAAGCCTTTCAGGCGGAGGCACTTTTTGTGGAAAAAGCGGATTTTACCCTAAAGGGTACCCTCCCTTGTATGGCTCAACTTCGTTTCGCCTACAAGAGGAGCTGCCGTACGGGTGAAGTCCCGGGGAGCGAAAAGCCGGAGCTGGCAGCACGAAGCACTTCGCATATCACACTTCAGACTTTTGTGCCTTGCAAAACTACAGCTTCTCAAGTGCTGCTCTTTGGATTATGCGTTTTTAGAATCAAGAAGTTGTTTTATTCCATCAACTGAGCTTAATAATCCACTTGCTTCATATGGCATATAAACAACTTTATTATTTTTTCCCTCAACCATTTGTTTTAAAGTGTCAATATATCTTGTAGCAATTAAATACTTATCAGCAGGTCCTGTTTGACCAATAGCTTCAATTACTTTGCTAATAGCCTGTGCTTCAGCATCAGCTTGCAAAATACGTGCCTTCGCTAAACCATCAGCAACCAAAATAGCAGCTTGTTTTTCACCTTCGGCTTTATTAATTTTGGATTCTTTTTCACCCTCAGCTTGGAGAATAGCAGCTTTTTTTAATCCTTCAGCTTCAAGTATTGCAGCACGACGATCACGTTCTGCTTTCATTTGTTTTTCCATAGCTGTTTGTATATCAGTTGGAGGAATAATGTCTTGCAATTCAACACGATTAACTTTAACTCCCCATTTTTGGCTTGCTTCATCTAAAATAATTCTTAATTTTGCATTTATTGTATCACGTGATACAAGTGTTTGATCTAAATCAAGTTCACCAATAATATTTCTTAAGGTAGTTTGAGTTAATTTTTCAATAGCTTCAGGCAAATTTTGTATTTCATAAACAGCACTTTTAGGTTCAACAATTTGAAAATAAATCAAAGCGTTTATACTAATTGATACGTTATCTTTTGTAATTACGTTTTGACGTGGAAAATCATAAACTTTTTCACGCAAGTCTATTCGAGGACTTTCAACAAAATAAGCATAAGTTTGACCATCAATCCCTCTTGTTGATTGTTTAACAATTATTCCACGAGGAGTTTCAATAATTGGAATAATAAAATGAAGACCTGAATCCAAAGTTCTTTCATAACGCCCCAATCTTTCAACAATCATAACTTCAGCCTGTTTAACAATTTTAAAACCACTAAGTGATATTACAATTGTTGCTACAAATAAAATAAGAATTAAAATACCCATAAAAAATCCTCTCTATATATTAATCTAATTTTTCAACAATAAACAAAGTACCTTCATTTGCTATAATTTTAACTTCTTCATTAACAGATACTACATTATTATTTTTTTCACGTGCCAGCCACCTTTCTCCATAAATAGTTATGGCACCTTGAAATTCATTAATTTCTTCAATAACTTTAGCATATTTGTTTATATATTTTTCTTCAATTCCTGTTTTTTGTTTTGTAGTTTCTTTATTTAACATATAAGGCCTTAAAATTAATATACCAACAAGTGAAACTATAGCAAACAAAACAACCTGCAAAGTTATATCTAAATTAAAATATGCAAAAAATGAAACAAAAAATGAAGCAAAAGCTAAATTTAAGAAAAACATAGCAGGCGTTACTATTTCAATAATTACAAAAATAAAACCAACAACACACCATATTTGCCATATTTCCATTAATTTTAAGTCTCCTCAAATTATTTAATATACTTTTTGTAAGTTTAAACTATTTTAACAACTAAGTCAATCATTAAAACAACCTAAGAACAATATTAAACAAACAGGTAACGTTATAATTTTATGCGTATGTTAGGTTTAAATATAAAGAAAATATTAAAATCGCCATAAAAAACTTGAAAATTAAGCTATATAGGTGTAATATAATAAAAAGGATAGATGATTTAGGAGAAAATTAAATATATGTTTGAACGCTTTACTGAAAAAGCAATAAAAGTAATAATGTTAGCACAAGAAGAAGCAAGGCGTTTGGGACACAATTTTGTAGGTACCGAACAAGTTCTTTTAGGATTGATAGGAGAAAGCACAGGTGTTGGTGCAAAAGCTTTAAAAACAATGGGTGTAACTTTAAAAGATGCTCGTGCTGAAGTTGAAAAAATTATTGGACGAGGCTCAGGTTTTGTAGCTGTTGAAATTCCCTTTACCCCCAGAGCAAAACGTGTTTTGGAACTGTCATGGGACGAAGCAAGGCAATTAGGTCACAATTACATAGGAACAGAACATCTGCTTTTAGGCCTAATCCGTGAAGGTGAAGGTGTTGCTGTTCGTGTTTTGGAAAATTTAGGTGTTGATTTAAACAAGTTGAGAAGCAGCATTATAAAAATGCTAGGGGAAACAAGAACTCAACAAACTACAACAGCTGGAGCCGGAGCAAGCGGAGGAAAAACAAAAACACCAAGCCTGGATGAATTTGGTACTGATTTAACACTTGCAGCTCAAGAACAAAGACTTGATCCTGTTGTTGGACGTGATAAGGAAATTGAACGTGTTGTTCAAATTCTTGCACGTCGCACAAAAAATAATCCTGTTCTAATTGGCGAACCTGGTGTAGGTAAAACAGCAGTTGCTCAAGGGCTTGCTATACGCATTGCAAATAGTGAAGTACCTGATATTTTAGAAAATAAAAAAATTATTCAACTTGATATGGGGCTTTTAATTGCAGGAACTAAATATCGTGGTGAATTTGAAGAAAGATTAAAAAAAATAATGGATGAAATACGTCAAGCAGGAAATATTATTCTTGTTATTGACGAAATGCATACTCTTATTGGAGCAGGTGCAGCAGAAGGTGCTATTGATGCTGCAAATATCTTAAAACCAGCATTATCTCGTGGTGAAATTCAAGTTATAGGTGCAACAACTTTGGATGAATATAGAAAGTATGTTGAAAAAGACTCAGCACTTGAAAGAAGATTTCAACCTGTAACCATTGATGAACCTTCTGTTGAGGATACAATACAAATTATTCGCGGATTAAAAAGTAAGTATGAAGAACATCATAAACTTATTATTTCAGATGAAGCAATAGTGCAGGCTGCTCAACTTGCTAACAAATATATTACAGATAGATTTTTGCCTGATAAAGCTATTGATATAATTGATGAAGCAAGTTCAAAGGTAAGGCTAAATATGAGTTCATTACCGCCTGAAGGAAAAGAACTTGAAAAAGAATTAAAAAATATTATTAAGTCGAAAGAAGAAGCCATACGTAAACAAGAATTTGAATTAGCTTCACAACTTCGAGAAGATGAAGCTGATTTAAAAGAAAGAATACGTGAAGTTTCTCAAAAATGGCGAGATGAAAATGATGCAAATAAACCAACTGTTACCCCTGAACAAGTGGCAGAAGTTGTATCAACCATGACAGGTATTCCAACAACAAAGATAACAGAAGGTGAAAGCCAAAGGTTGTTGAAACTTGAAAGCACACTGCATGATAGAGTAATCGGTCAAGACCAGGCTGTTGTTGCTTTATCAAAAGCAATAAGACGTGCACGTGTTGGATTAAAAAGTCCAAATAGACCTATTGGTTCATTTATTTTCTCTGGTCCAACAGGTGTTGGTAAAACAGAATTGGCTAAAGCACTTGCTGAAGCAATTTTTGGATCAGAAGATAATATGATACGTGTTGATATGTCAGAATTTATGGAAAAACATTCAACATCAAAACTTATTGGCTCACCACCTGGTTATGTGGGCTATGATGATGGTGGTAATTTAACAGAAACCATACGTAAAAAACCATATAGTGTTGTGTTATTTGACGAAATCGAAAAAGCACATCCTGATGTATTTAATATTATGCTTCAAATATTGGATGATGGACGTTTAACTGATTCAAAAGGACGTTATATAAACTTTAAAAATACAATTATTATTATGACAAGTAATGTTGGTGCAAGCATGATTACTACAGGTTCAAAACTTGGTTTTTCAGTTGGCGGTGAGGATGCAAAAAAAGATAAATATGAACACCTAAAAGAAACTGTTATGGAAGAAATGAAAAAATCTTTTAGACCTGAGTTTTTAAATCGTATCGATGACATAATTGTATTTGCTCATTTAAATAAAGAAGAAATACGTGAAATTGTTGATTTAATGTTAAAAGACCTATTCAAACGACTAGAAGATAAAGAATTTTCAATTGAAGTAACAGATGAAGTAAAAGATTATCTTGCAAACGAAGGATACTCTGAAGCCTATGGAGCTCGACCGCTTCGACGTTTAATTCAAAAGAAAATTGAAGACGGATTAGCTGAAGAAATATTAATGGGGGCTTATAAACCTGGTGACAAAATGCAACTTGTTATGGATGAAGACAAAAAATCTATTGCATTTAAAAAAGTAAGTGCCCAAAGTGAAAATCCTCAGCCTGTTGAAAATTAAAATAAAGAATCTTAAAAAAAACAGGAATTATAATAATTCCTGTTTTTTTTAATTAATATTATTTATTTATAGTATCATCTAAAATGTAGCTAAGATTTTTTTGTAGCTGCTTCTTATTTTCATTAATATTATTTTTTATTTTTTCTTTTTCTTTTTCATATTTTTCCTCGTTATCCATATTTTTATCTTTTATTACTAACCTAATCAAACGCAGATTCAAGTATTCTAAGTCATTCATTATTGAAAATATTCTATCTTTTTTCTTATTTTTTGAAAATAAGGATCTTTCATCTTCTTCTACATTATCTTTAGTTTTAGCATCATAAAATTTATCATAATATTTCTCTTGCATATTATTAGACATAACATCAAGCAAATTTATTTTCGAATAAAAGTGATTATCTATTTTTTCTTTAGGTGAAAAACCATTTTTATTTACTTGCCAATAATTTAAAAATACCAAATTTCTATTATCTTTAAAACTATCATAATTTTCTTTATATTTTTCAGGTATATATTTTACACCAGTAACATAATCACGACATGAATTTACCTTTTCAATAATTTGTTCTTTTAATTCTTTACTTTGTTCTGCACCATATTTATTAATTTCCTTAAAATAATTTTTTTCATTTTCACTTAAATCCTTTTCTGCTTTTTGTGGTTTGAACTCCTTCAGCATTTTTGAAGAAAAGTAAGAATCAATAAGATAAATAATTGATTCTAATTTTTCTCTAGTATTAAGATTTTGTTCTAACCCATCCTCGCTATACAAAAAAGAAGCAGCTTGGTTGGTAATAACATCCATACGTAACAATTCTGCATCAATAACATCTTCGGAAGGATTTTCATTTTTTAATAAATTCTGACGTAAAATATCAAGTTGATTATTATTATCTATATATTTTGAGCGTTCTTTAATATAATTTACAAAAAACTGTTTTCTATTTTTAAGGGCTTGTTCATCAACTTTAGCAAATATTTCATCCTTTTTAGATTCTATTTCACGAGAAAATTGATAACATTCACGATATTTTTTAAATATACTTCTTGAATCTTTTTCAGAATAATAACGTTGTTGTTTTATAGGAGTAATTCTATCATTATGAAACTTACCAATTGAATATGGAACAATTGTCATAACTTCATTTAATTCAAAATTTGAAAAATTTTGAGGCATTTTTTTAACATTTTCCCAATTGGGATTATCTTTATATAATAAAGGTTGTTCCATTTTCAAAGTACGATTTAAGTCATTAACATTTTTCGAAAACTTTATATGACTTGTTCCACCATTTTCTATCATTTTTGTTAAAGGTAAATCAGGTTTTTTATAAGTTCTTACCTTAGATAAAGGCATCAAAGCAAAACCATTTTTATCACAAGGTAACGATTTAGGTTCTGGTGTTTTAATCGTCTCTTCTATAATTTTTGAAGGTTTTTTCTTATTTTTAAAACATGCCCAAACAATAATGCCAATCAAAACTGCACCAATAGCAGTCAAACCAACTCCAAGCCATGTTTTTTGTTCTTTTGTCATAGTATTTTCTTTGTCTTTTGACGAAGGTAAAGCTTCTTTACCTTTAAAACCTTTTTGCTTATTTATTTTTAAAGTAGAAACAGAGCATGTCATACTTCCTTGAATATTTTTTATTTTCATAATAAGACCTCAGAAATTAATTTATCTATTTTTATTTGTAAGCTTTCTTTGTTTTTTTTAACTATTTTTCCAATTTTTATAGTTTTTTCTTTCTTTCATTTAGTTTATCTTAAATGTAAATTTATGCACCACTTTATTTTTTCTTTTGCTTGTTTTTTATATCATATTTTATATTTATATATAAAACTCTAAAAATTTTTTTTGCTATTTTACATTTATAACTTTTACAAAATTTTACAAAAAAATATAGTTAATAAACTAATTAAAATTATGTAAATTTTTTGTGTTTTTTTTATAATCGTTATAAAATAGTAATAAAATAATATAATTATAAGAGGAGATATTTTTAATGAAATCATACACAATTGAACAAATTAGTGAAATTGTTGGCGGAATGTTAAATAAAATAGAAAATGTCACAATAAATAAACTTCTACCCCCATTAAAAGCCGATGAAAATACTTTGGCACTTGCACTATCCGAAGAAGAAATTGAAAATTTAACTAAAACTAAGGCAAAAGCAGCTCTTGTTCCACTTGGAGTAAGTCTTGATAATATAAGTACTATTGAAGTTGAAAGACCAAAGCTTGCAATGATGAAACTTTTACATCTTTTTTATATACCGCCTGAAATAAACTTAAACACACATCCCAGTGCTGTTGTTTATGAAGATTTAATAACCGGTACAAACGTATCTATAGGTGCAAATGTTTGCATAGGTCGGAATGTAAAAATAGGCAATTCAAGTAAGATAATGCCAAATGTTTATATAGGTCGTAATGTAGAAATAGGTGAAAATTGTATTATATACCCAGGGGTAAATATTGGTGATGATGTAAAAATAGGCAATCGTGTAATTATTCATAATGGTGCTTCAATTGGAGCAGATGGGTTTAGTTTTGTTACTGAAACACCCGATAATATTGAACAGGCACGCAAAGAAGGCGGTGAAATAAAAGATGTAAATAATGAGCAAAAAATACATAAAATTCCTTCAATCGGGTCAGTTACAATTAAAGACGATGTTGAAATAGGTGCAAATACTTGTATTGACCGTGGAACTATTGAAAATACTGAAATTGGCGAAATGACAAAAATTGATAATCTTGTCCAAATTGGTCATAATTGTAAAATAGGAAAAGCCTGTATGATTGTTTCTCAAGCAGGAATAGCAGGAAGCTGTGTAATTGGTGATAGAGTTGTTATTGCGGGACAAGCAGGATTGGCTGATCATATTGAAATAGGACATGATTCAATTGTTATGGCTTCAACAGGTGTTTCAAAAAGTTTTCCGCCAAAATCAATTATAGCTGGAACTCCTGCTGTTTTAAGAAAAGATTTTATCAAACAGATGAAATTAATGAAAGATGCTGCTATTATGATACAAAAATTTAAAAAATATGAGCCTTTATTATCACAATTTGAAGCAAATGAAGAAAGTGAAGACAAATAAATGACAACAATAGTTAAAAAATTTGAAATTACCTCAAAAGGGTTAATGACAGGTATTGAATCTAAAGTAAAATGTGTGCCTTCAAATGAAAAAGGCATTCGTTTCCATATTGGAAATGAAATAATTGAAGCAAAAGTTGATAATGTTGTTTCAACTGACCATTGTGTTGTTATAGGTAATCAAAACGCAAAGGTTATGCTAATTGAACATTTTATGGCTGCTTGTGCTTTTTCAAATATTGACTCGCTTGATGTATATTTATTAAACCATTATGAACTTCCTATATTAGATGGTGGAAGTTATGAATGGGTTAAGTTATTTGGGATAAATAAATCCGATGAAAAATATTATACAGTTAAAGAACCTATTTATTATGAAAACGGAAAAACATCACTTGTTGTGCTGCCTTCAAAAGAGTTTCAAATAACTTATAGTGTAAATTTTAATCATCCTCAATTAGCACAAAAATGGGTAAGTTTTGATAATAAAGATGAAAAATTAAGAAATGAAATTATTGAAGCAAGAACTTTTGGCTATTTAAAGGAACTTGAAACGCTTCAACAAATGGGCTTTGCACGAGGAGTTACCGTTGAAAATACATTAGGCTTGACAGATGATGGTTACACAAGTAGTTTAAAAAGCGATAACGAGCCAATAAAACATAAAATTCTTGATATTATAGGAGATTTTTATTTGAGTCAAAAAAATCCTCTAAATTTTAAAGCAAATATACTTGTAAAAGAAGCCGGTCATGCTGTGCATGTAAATGTATGTAAATTATTAAAAGAAAAATTAATCGAAATATAATAATATAGAGGAGGCAAAATGAGCGAAAATAAAGATATTTTACAATTTAATATTATGGATATAATGAATATGATACCTCATCGTTATCCGTTTTTACTTGTTGATAGAATAACTGAATGTGTTCCTATGGAATATTGTAAAGGTTATAAAAATGTAACAATGAATGAGGAATTTTTTCAAGGTCACTTTCCAAATAATCCTATAATGCCGGGGGTTTTACAAATTGAGGCAATGGCACAATTGAGTGCAGGTGTTGTTATGACATTGCCTCAATATAAAGGACGTCTTGTTTTATTTGCAGGGGTTGATAATTGTCGTTTTAAAAATGTAGTTCGCCCTGGTGATAGATTAGATATGGAATCAAGATTAGTTGCAATAAAAGGTCCCATATTAAAAGCAGCTTGTCAGGCTTTTGTTGATGGAAAGTTAACAGTTAAAGCTGATTTAATGTTTTCAATAATTGATAGTTCAAAGGTTGGTTAAAAATGATAGATAGTAGAGCAATAATTTCAAAAGATGCACAAATTGGTAATAACTGCGAAATAGGTCCAAATGCATATATAGGTGAAAATGTAATACTTGGCGACAATGTAAAAGTATGTGCAAATGCATATATTGAACATTCAACAATAGGTGAAGGGACAATAATATCACCTTTTGCTTCTGTTGGCACACCGCCACAGGATTTAGGTTATAAAAACGAACCTACAAAAGTTATAGTAGGTAAAAATTGCCAAATAAGAGAATATGCAACCATCCATAGGGCATCAGGTGAAGGTAAGTCAACAATTATTGGTGATAAGTGTTTGCTTATGGTGTCATCACATGTAGCTCACAATTGTGAACTTGCTGATGAAGTTATTCTTGCAAATCTTGTTACCTTAGGCGGACATATAAAGGTTGGTTTTGGTGCATTTGTTGGCGGAATGAGTGTATTTCATCAAAATATAAGAATTGGCAAAATGAGTATTGTAAGCGGATTTTCAGCCGCAAGACAGGATATTTTACCTTTTTCAAAAGGTGAAGGAAGACCACCTGTTCCAAGAGCACTAAATGTTGTTGCTTTAAAGCGTAGAGGTGTTGCATTAGAGGATAGAACAAATCTTAATAAAGCCTTTAAATTATTAATATCACCTGATTTAAATACAACACAAGCAATTGAAAAAATTAAAAGTGAAGTCCAAACTAATAAATATATTGATGAGTTGATTGAATTTGTTCAAACTTCAAAAAGAGGAGTCACTTTACATAGTCATAAAAAAGGTTATCAGTCTCTTGAAGATGAAGAATAGGAGTAAAATTAATGGATAGTAATATTATAAAAAAATACGCAAATGTGCTTGTTAAATATTGTGTAAATGTAAAAAAAGATGATTTAGTTGTAATTCGTGCTACAAGCAATGAAGCAACACCACTTGTAAAAGAAGTCTATAAAACAGTTCTTGAGCTTGGAGCCAATCCTGTTGTAAGAGTTGCAACAGATGGATTAAATGAAGTATTTTTTAAGTATGCAAATGATAATCAGCTTGAATATATAGACCCAATGACAGAAATTGAATACCAAAAAGCTGATAAAATGATATCAATAGGTGCACCAAAAAATTTAAAAGAAATGGCTCGAGCTGACCATAATAAAATGGCCAAACGTTCAAAAGCAACAAAAGAATTATCTAATTTGCTGCTAAAACGTTCCCAAGAAGGAACTTTAAGCTGGGTTATAGCTGATTATCCAACAAATGCACTTGCTCAAGAGGCTAATATGTCATTAGATGGTTATAGTGAATTTCTTATAAATTCTTGCCATTTAAATGTTGAAGATCCTGTTAAAAAATGGGAAGAAATTGGTAAAACACAACAAAAATTTGTTGACTATTTAAATAAGGATAAATCAACAATAAGGCTTGTTGGTGAAAAAACAGATATAACTTTTTCCATTAAGGGGCGTAAATGGATAAATTGTTGCGGATTAAACAACTTTCCTGATGGAGAAATATTCACATCTCCGGTTGAAGATTCAGCAAACGGTACTGTATTCTTTGATTTTCCACAAATTTATCGTGGAGTTGAAGCAAAAAATATTCTTCTTACATTTGAAAATGGTAAAGTTACATCAATAAAAGCTAGTCATAATGAAGAATATGTTAAAAAAATGCTTAATATGGATGAAGGTTCAAGTTTTGTAGGCGAAGTTGCTATTGGTACAAATGATATGATTCAGGATATTACAGGAAACATATTATTTGATGAAAAAATAGGCGGTTCAATTCATATAGCACTTGGTGCTTCTTATCCTGAAACAGGTGGCAAAAATGAATCCGGCTTGCATTGGGATATGATAAAAAACATGAAAAACGGTGGTAAAATATATGTCGACGATGAACTTATTTATGAAAATGGTAAGTTTATAATATAAAATAGTTAATGAGATGATATTAGTACATTTTTTTTAAATCAAACCATGTTGGTGAATGAACAAGAAAGGATGATGGGCGTTAGCCCGTTATATAAAAAATGGAAAATATAAAATTAAAGGTGAATAAAATAGTTGCAACCCATACGCAAGAGCGAGTAATTATCACACGCAAGACGATGTCAAAGCCAAGTTTGTTTGAGCACACGTAAGTGTGCGAGTTACGCAGGCTTTGGGTCGAGCGTTGTGAGAATACGAGCGACAAGTGGGTTGCGGTTTTGTGCAACTTTGTCCACACAAAGTTGCCCCGTCCGGAGGACATTAAAATAAATAAAATAGGAAAAATAAACCACGCTGGTGGAAGAAAAAGAAAGGATGAGGAGCGTTAGCCCGTTATATAAAACATGAAAAAAATACAAGCACAAAAAGGTACAAAAGATATATTGCCATCTGAAATTATAAACTGGCAATTTATGGAAAATGTCGCTATAAATACATTTAATAATGCAAACTATCAAGAAATAAGAACCCCCATATTTGAAGCAACTGAGCTTTTTTCAAGAGGTGTAGGCGATTCAACAGATATTGTAAATAAAGAAATGTATACTTTTGAAAAAAGCGATAGAAGCTTGACACTTCGCCCTGAAGGTACAGCATCAGTAGTTAGAGCATATATAGAACATGGTTTTTTCCGTATGCCAAGCCCGCAAAAATTCTGGTATAAAGGTCCAATGTTTCGCTATGAAAGACCACAAGCAGGCAGACAAAGACAGTTTCATCAAGTTGGTGTCGAGTTTTTTGGCGAAGTTAATCCACAAGCTGACGCTGAAGTTATATTGAGTGCTTGTAATTTTCTTAATAATTTAGGGCTTAATGATTTAACTGTTGAAATAAATTCATTAGGCTGTGATAAGTGCCGTAGTGATTTTAGAAAAAATTTAAAAAAAATTCTTTTACCTAAACTTGAAAATTTGTGTGACGATTGCAAAATGCGATATGAAAAAAATCCGCTTCGCGTACTTGATTGTAAAAATGAAGATTGCCTAAAAGAACTTGCTTCAAATGATATTGAGGAATTTATCCAAAGTGATTTTATATGTGAGGAATGCAATGAGCATTATACAACATTAAAAAAATATTTAAACGAACTTAACATTAAATATATTGAAAATAAAAAACTTGTTCGAGGTCTTGATTATTATAACCGCACAGTTTTTGAAATAAAATCAAACAACCTTGGCTCGCAAAATGCTGTTTGCGGAGGCGGGCGTTATGATAATCTTGTTGAAATTCTTGGTGGCCCAAAAACACCTGCTGTTGGGTTCGCTATGGGGCTTGAAAGATTAAATTTATTAATTAATCAAAAAGAACAGCCCAAACTTGATTACTTTATCGTTTCAACCAATACAATTGAAGCTTTAAAACTTGTTAATATAATACGTAGACATAATAAATCTGCGGATTTTGATTATAGCAACAAAAAATTCACTAAACAATTTGAAAAAGCTGCAAAACTAGCTAACTTTGCATTGATTTTAGGAGAAGATGAGATAAAAAATAATACAATAAGTATTAAAGATTTAAAAGCATCAACTCAAAAAACAATTAAGTTTAGTGAATTTTTAATAAATATTTAGCATAATCTTATTTTATGCAATCAAGTTAAGTTTTTTACCGGCAACACCTGTTTCTCTTCCAGCTTGCCCGGTAACAGTTACGCCGCCTTCAACACCATTAGCACCTGCAAATGATAAACCGGAAGTTTGTTGACTTAACATCGGACTTGCTTTGGTTGCACCTTCAAATCCTGCTGTTCCATAAGATTTTGCAGCAGAAACTTGAGGATTTTGTCCTTGAATTTGAGGCTGAACACTTTGAACAGCTTGTTGTTGCATAAATAAGTTCGGTTGAAAAGGATTTATATTTAAACCCACGATATTCCTCCTTGTGATAGTTTATACATATATAAAAAAAACAAACATAAATAAAATTGCTAGTTTTTATTGATTTTGTTACAAAAATTTACAATTTATACTAATTTTCTTTACATTAATTAAACTTAAATAAAGTTTTTAATAAAAACAATCAAAGCAATAATCATTTTTTTCATAAATTTTTTTTAAGTCATCTAAATACATAAAATTAAGACTATTTAAATTCAAATATTTTGAAAACTCAGATAAATTATTAAATTTATTGGCTATTAATTCTTTTTTATTACGAATATCAACACCAAAAGAACAAGTATTTTTTAACATTGGAGAGGCTATAAGCATATGAACCTCTTTAGCTTGAGCTTTTAATAACTCTCTTACCAAATATTTTGCAGTATTTCCACGCACAAGCGAATCATCAACAAGCAATATTCTTTTGTCTTTTATCAATTCTTTTCTGATTTTAAATTTTTGAAATATTTTTTCTTCTCTAAAATTAACCATTTCAATAAACGTTCTATATTGATTTTTATTTTTTAAGACAGCAAAAATTAAAGGCAAGTTATAAACCTTTGAAACACCAATTGCGGCACAAATACCTGAGTTTACAACGGGTACAACTATATCACACTTATCTTTTAAATGAATATATTTTTTGGCAGCTATTTCACCAATTTTTTTTCTTATTTTAAAAACTTTCTTATTGAATATTGTTGAATTTATATGTGCAAAATAAATATGTTCAAAAACACACATCTTTTTTTTATTAGAATAATCAAACTTTTTTATTTTGAAATTATTTAAAAAAAACTCAACTCCAAACCCCGGCATTATTTCAACTTTTTTATTAATCTTAAAATCTTTAAAAGCAATATCCTCGGATGCTATAAAAAAACCATCATCTGTTTCACAAAACCATAACGGTCTAAACCCATATTTATCTCGATATGCAAAAATTTTGTCCTTATATAAAAAACACAAACAATAAGCACCTTTATCAAAAAACTTAGATAAAATTTTACCTATATTTTCAAAATTGGCATCAATATTGTTTTTTTCTAGCTCAAATATAATTTTTCTTAAAACAACTTCACTATCAGTTTGTGTTTGAAATTTAATTTTAGATTTCAATGTTAATTCATTTTTTATCAACTGTATATCAGCAATATGTCCATTATGGCAAAGATAAATATAATCATTTTTAAATTTAGCACATAATGGTTGTGCACTTTTTTTTAAATCACCATTTATTGTAGAGTATCTAACATGGCCTATTGCCATATTGCCAATAAAATTTTTTATATTATTAGGGTTAAAAACATCACAAACAAGCCCTTTATCTTTAAATAACATTTCCTTATCACCACAAGAAACACAAACACCACAACTTTGTATTCCACGATGTTGAATGTTTGATAAAGATTTAATAGTTTTATCTATGATATTTTTATTTTTGTCAAATAGAATACCTGCAAAAACACCACATTCTTCATTCATTATTAATATTATCCTTAAATTTACAAATTAGAACGTTTAAAAAAAGCATTTATATCTTTTTTCTTAAATTCTTTGACAATAGGTCTTCCATGAGGACAAGTTAAGTTGTCAGGTGTATTTTTCCAATTTTTTACAATATTGTACATCTGCCATGTCATAAGGGAATCACCTGCTTTTATTGCAGCCTTGCATGATGTATTAATAAGTATCCTTTCATCCAGATCAACACTTTGTTCATTTTTTAATTCGAGTAATTGTGATAATATATCTTTTAATTTGATATGTGAGATAATTGTTGGAATTTTTCTAAAAATTATTTTCTTATCATTTTTAAATATATATTCATAACCATACTTAGCAAAATGTATCTGATTATCACGCAAAAAAGATGAATCTAGAGGTTCTAGTTCAAAAATATCCGAAATTAAAATAATTTGAGATGAAATATTTTTTGAATTTGTTAAAGTATTATAAATATACCTTTCATCGGCTATATGTTGATCTATTATATATAAATTCTCTTTTTCTTCAAAAATAATATAAGTATTTAAAAACTGACCTATAATTTTAAAATCTTCATTACCTATAAAAGATGTATTATTTTCCTCATCCAAAACTTCTTCTTCACCTTGTTTTTCGGATTTTTGTTTAGATGTTTTATAATATCCTTTAGATTTATCAGCCAAATTATTATCGTGTCTATCATCATTATTATCTTTTAAAAGACTATAAAAAGTAATTTGTGAATTTTCTTCAATTTGTTTTTGAGTTACTATTACATCATCTTCATCCATATTTTGCTTATATTTTGCATTAATATTTAATACAATATTATCTTGCTCTTTAAAATTAGCATTTTCTAAAACACGATTTAAAGTTTGAAATATAAAACTAAATACTTTATTTGGATCACTATATCTAATTTCTCTTTTAGCAGGATGCACATTTACATCAATATCATTTGGAGGTATTGTTAAATTTAAAACAACAAAAGGATACTTACCCTTAGGGAGTCTATTTTTATAAACCAAATCCAAAGCTTTTGAAAATACCTGACATTTTATGGGACGTTTATTTACATATACATTTATTGATTTTTTACTTGAACGTTCAAATGTTGGTTTTGAAATAAAGCCATCGAGTTCCATTTTAGTAAAAATATCTTTATTTTTTACCTCAATTAAATTATCTGATATATCATGAGAATAAAGTTCAGAAATAGTTGATAGCAAGTCACCCGTTCCTAAAGTTTTTAAAACACATTTTTTATCATTTGTTAAGTTTATTGAAACATTAGGATTGGCAAGTGAAATTTGCAAGACAATTTCCTGAATATACGAAAATTCTGTTTTAGGATTTTTTAAAAACTTTAGCCTTGCAGGAACATTATAAAATAAATCCTCGATTTCAAAAATTGTACCCTTATTGGAAACAGTTTTTGACTTTATAAGCTTTCCATATTCATCAATAAAAACCTTTAAAGCATAATCACATTTTTCTATTTTAGTTATACACTTTAACTTTGAAATAGACATAATACTTGATAAAGCTTCACCGCGAAAACCAAATGATGATATCTCCCACAAATCATTATAGCTGTTTATTTTGCTTGTTGTATGTTTAAGAAATGCTATATCAATATCATCAGGATGTATTCCATCACCATCATCAGCTATGCGTATATTTCGACAATCATTTGATATTCTTATCTCTACTTTCGTTGCATTTGCATCAATTGAATTTTCAAGTAATTCCTTAACGACTGACGATGGGCGTTCTATTACTTCACCTGCAGCTATTTTATTTATCAAATCTTTTGATAACTTATTAATTCTTGACATTATTAACAATTCCATAACTTAAAAAATATATACAAACCTAAAATTATTTTAACTTAAAATAAAAAAATAAAATACTATTTGAATTTTTTGATAAAAAAATGAGGCCCATAAATGCGATAAGCCTCTTGTGTCTGGAATTAAGAATAGTTGGAAGTATGAAAAAGATTTAATATTATTAAAATAAAACTTAATAAATTTTACAATTAGCTAAGTGTCTAATTGATTATTTTATCTGTTTAAATTAATAATAACTATATATCTTTTTACCATACTTTCCACTCGCTTTTTTGTATATATTTTCCTATTTATTAATATAATAAAAATTACTTTGTGTCAAGTATTGATTAAAAATAAAAATATAAAAAATAAGGGATTTATATATTAGTTTTCACTAAGTTTTGTGAAAAGTTGTATACAAGTTTCAATATTTTAACGTCCTCCGGACGGGGCAGCTTTGTTTCACGATTTTTTAAAAAATACTAAACAGTCGTAGAATAAAGTCAATAAATGTAACCCATATACAGGTACGAACAATTATCACCCTCTTGAATTTCCTTCAAACTCAAAGCACTTCGCCTATCGACTTCGTGCTGTCGGCTTTGGCTTTTTTCCCGCCTGAGGTATCCGCCCTCATTTCATTCGGGCGTCTTTCCTACTGCGGAAATTAGTAATATATGGGGGAGGAGGCAAAGCCTCCCCCCATATCCCCCCACACGAAAGTTAATGTCCTCCGGACGTAGTTCCTCCTCTCCCTTGAGGGAGAGGGCGGGGGTGAGGGTGGCAAAATTGTTAAACTTCAACAAATTAAATATTTTAATGTCCTCCGGACGGAGTAGCTTTGTTTCACTTCTCCTGTCGCACTTCGTGCTGTCGGCTTCGGCTTTTTTTCCGCCTGAGGTATCCGCCCTCATTCCATTCGGGCGTCTTTCCTACGGCGGGAATTAGTAATTTATGGGGGAGGCAAAGCCTCCCCCATATCCCCCCACGCGAAATTTAATGTCCTCCGGACGGGGCAGCTTTTACGCAAAAGCTGCACAAAACCGCAACCCACTTGATTGTCACAGCTGTGCTAAATTCAACCCGAACAGCCTTAACTCGTGCTTCGCACTCAAACAAAAGGAGGCTTTGACAATGTTTCGTCTGTGACTATTACTCAAACCTGCGTATGGGTTGCCATTGCTGACCTCATTCACCAACTTTTTTATTCCCCCTCTCTCCCTTTTAAGCGTGAGGGTTAGGGTGAGGGTCTTTTCCTATCTCCCTCTCCCTAAAGGGCGGAGACTGTTAACTTTTCATTGCGTTAAGGATCAGGTCTTTGTGGAAGAACAAGTCTAAAGATATTCTTAACATTTCTTCGGTCTTTGAATATCTCTTGGTTTTTCTATTAAACCTAGCAAGATTATCCCTTATTGAACTATTGGAACTTTCTATTAAATGAGTTTCACT
>CALUPO010000021.1 GCA_944322675.1 Candidatus Gastranaerophilales bacterium
CACTTCGCCTGTCGCACTTCGTGCTGTCGGCTCCGGCTTTTCGCTCCCCGGGACTTCGCCCGTCCGGAAATTCGCTTAACGAAACAAAAACAGGCAGCCGTTTGTTTGAGTGCGAAGCACGAGTTTAGGCTGCTTTAGTTGAGTTTAGTGAGAATGTGAGTGCCAAGTCGGGTTACGGTTTTGGGCACTTTGTCCACACAAAGTGCCTCCGCCTGAAAGGCTTTAATTTTATTTAAATATTTAAAATTTTTTTCAAAAAATTATTTAAAATTTAATGTCCTCCGGACGGGGCAGCTTTTACGCAAAAGTTGCACAAAACCCCAACCCACTTGGTTTTCGTATATTCACACGACTCAACTTGAGTCTCCTTAACTCGTGCACTTTGTGCACTCAAACAAAAGGAGGCTTTGACAACATTTCGTCTGTGACTATTACTCAAACCTGCGTATGGGTTGCCATTGTTGACCTCATTCTCCAACTTTTTTATTTTCCCTGAGTAATGTATGCTTATAATGAAAAAAATTATTTAAAAAAAATTTATCCTAAAGTTATTATTTATAAGTTTAATATTCAAGTGGCGAATATAAAAAATCATTTTACATGTAATATTTTGATATATGAAGATAAAAGCATATGTATTAACAATTATAATATTATTCATAACATCAATTTGTTATGCACAATCATATAGAGTTTTTGAACCTCAAGATTATAATACAAAAAGCAAAAACATAAATAATGCAAAAGAGCTTATATTATTCATTGTGGATTTTTCAAATAGTATGAACGAAACTATTTCCGGTACAACAAAAATAGAACTTGCATTGAAAAGCATATCAAATATTTTATCAAAATTACCGGATGATTTATACATGGGTCTTAGAATATACGGTCACAAAAATAGTTTTAATCCTATAACAAGCTGCACGGCTTCAGATTTGATGGTATCGCCGCGTCAAAACAGCAAAAAGGCAATTATTTCAAGTTTATACTCAAGTCGTGCTACAGGATGGACACCTATTACATATTCATTAAAACAAGCTGTGAATAGTGATTTTATAAGTTTTCCAAATTATAAAAAAAGAATAATACTTTTAACGGATGGCGGGGAAAATTGTGATGAAAATCCTTGTGAATATGCTATGAATCTTATTAAAACACATAATGATATTTTTATTGATGTAATTGCATTTGACTTAAATGATAAAAAAGCAAATGATGAATTACGTTGTACAGCCCTGGTAACTAAAGGAAAATTTTATAAAGCAAATACCCATGCTGAACTTTTAAATAGTCTTGAAAAATCCTTTAACGTAAAAAAAGAAGTTTCAGGAACAATTATTGAACATTAGTTTAAAATTGCTTTTTTAAATAACAAAGACATTCATCATAAGTTTCAAGTTCAATAATTTCATCATCCAAACCTAAAGCTTTTGCAGATGCATTAATAACGGTTATATTTTCCTTTATGGCAATAACCTTTACATTATTTTCAAGTGCATTTAAAACCAAACCGGAACCTAAGGAGTTGTAAGGAAGAATTAAAGCCTTTAGATCTTTAACACCAATGGCATCTTTTGCATTTTTTTCAGCAATTATAGGAGCATATTGAAGACCAAAAAAAAGACAAGGTAAGTAAGTTAACGTAACAAATTCTGAAGCGGCTTTTGGACTTACTAGTCTTTTTTCGATTTCAAAATCATTAAAAGCAGGTGCATGAAATGTCATTAATTCAAGTTTTGAGGACATATAATGCGAAATTATTGCTTCAACACCGCCAACAATATCAACACCTTCGCCCATTATATAATTTTCACTATCATTATCAACAATATTAGAATCATCAAAATTGCAAACAACACACAATTCCGTTGCATTCATTTTTTTAAGTTTTAATCCTGCATCAATCAAAGTTTGTGGATTTAAAACATCACCAAATGAACCGCCATTTTCCTCCTTGTAAAATCTTACCCCAACATTTTCTTTTGTAATTATATAAGGAAGAATATCATAATCATAAACGGTCTTTATTGCATTAATTGTATTTATATGCACATTTAATACATCCTTTTTTATGGCTTTATCAAAAATAACACCAATTTTATGAGAGTTTTGTCTTTTTTTTAATTTTATTTTATTTTCAAAAAATTTATCAAGAAAAAATCCCTCACAATAAATCATTCCCTGTGTAATTCCTGAAAATAAAGCAGCATTAACCACATTTGGATTTACTATAACATCAAAATATTGAGCAAATTTTCTTGCATAAGCAGATGCATCCCCTGCAAAACCTCCTATTTTTGCCCCGATACCTGTGGGTACAACAAAACTTATTATTTCCCGCTTTTTACTTTTTTTCATATTTATTTGCCATATAATTTTTATCTTTAACATTTTAAATATTATATTAAAAAATATAATATTTAAACTTAAAACTTTGTAACGTTATATTTTTTTGTTATTATAATTTTATATAAATAAATTTGAAAGTCAAAATATGAATAATGAATATATAGATATGATTGAAGTAAAGTTAATATCAAAACCTCAAGACATGCTAAAAACTATTTATCTGGCATGCAGAACATGCTATAGCAGCAAGTCTCCCGTTGAAATATATGAAGAAACAAATAATGACAAAGAAAAAATGTTAAATTTAATAACAAAAGTCATATCGTCAGGTCATTATTCAACAATTGAACATATTCAAGTTTCGTATGCGATTTCAGGTATTTCACGAGCCTGTTCGCATCAGCTTGTAAGGCATAGACACATGTCTTTTTCACAAAAATCTCAACGTTACGTGGAAGAAAAAGGACAATTTAAATACATAGTTCCTAAAACTATAGTTAATAATAAAGAACTATACGAAGAATTTATAAAATTTATGAATACAACTTCACAATTTTATACAAAAATGATAAATTCAGGAATTAAACCTGAAGACGCACGTTCAATATTACCAAATGCAGCAAGCACATCAATGGTGGCAAGTTTAAATTTACGAGAGCTTATTCATTTGTGCAATTTAAGATTATGTTCCCGTGCACAGGATGAAATAAGACAAACTGTTGGACTTATGGCAAAATGTTTGATAGATAGTGAACCCTGGTTGAAACCATATCTTGTACCAAAATGTGAACGCTTTGGTTTTTGTGATGAACATAAAAGCTGTGGGAGAAAACCAAAATTTTAATATATAATTTAAATATAGAAAAAATTTTTTTCATTATTATTTTTCTTTCTTATATATAATTAAAACGAAGCAAGATAACAAAAAATTACATTTGTTCCTTATAAATTAAAAAAGGATGTTTTCATTATGGTTAACAAAAAAGCTAAAAATGCACTAATAACAGGCTCATCCCGTGGCATTGGTTTAAAAACAGCACAAATTTTAAAAGAAAATGGATATAATATTTTCTTAACAGGACGAGATATTAAAAAACTTGAAGTTGAATCAAAAAAACTAAAAAGTCCTTATTTTGCATGTGATTTATCCTCCTTAGATGGAACAAAGAAACTTTTTGAAAGTTATTTTGAAACATATAAAACAATTGATATTCTTATAAATAATGCAGGATTATATGAATATCAAAATATTGAAAATGCTTCAAATATTGAAAATATGTTAAATGTTAATGTTAAAGCTCCTTTTGAACTGACAAAATATTTTATTCCCTTTATGAAAAAGCAAAAATGGGGCAGAATAATAAACATAGGTTCAATATCAGGTGTTATGGGCGAGGCATTTGCAAGTGTATACTCAGGCACAAAAAGTGCACTTATAGGCTTCACCAAAGCTGTGGCTCTTGAGTGTGCCAGTTATAATATAACAATAAATGTAATAAATCCTGGTTGGGTTGAAACTAATATGGGGGTTAATTCAATTGATAAAAGTGACTTTCCTATTGATATAATCCCTCAAAAACGTTTTATTGAAGCTTATGAAGTGGCAAAATTGATAACTTTTTTAATTTCAGATGATGCAAAAGGCATAACAGGTCAAAGTATAAATTTATGTGCCGGTTTTTCATGTGGAATTTAGTTTTGTAAATTTTTATTAATATTATTTTAATTTTTATCAATTTTTTTCATAATTTATATTTAATATATATATAAGTATTTTAATTTGATGAGTGAATATGTTAAACAATTTGAATTTTAATCCAAATAATAACAATAATAATACAACATTTGTTCCGACTCAAAATGACACAATGATTCCTGTGCCAAGCGGTAACTTTTTGGAAATACAAAGTACCAATCCACCTCAAACTGATACATATATAACAAATCAAGTTCCTAAATCAAGTAATAAAAAAACTCCATTGTGGTTAAGAGCACTCGGCTCAGCACTTTTAACAGCTGGAATAATTTTGGGTGTTGGATATACAACAACAAAACTTGGAATTACACCATTAATAAGCAACACTAAAGGACTCTATAACAGCAGAACAACAGAAATAGAAGATAAATGTAAGGATAAAATTGGTGGAATAAAAGGGCTCATGACTTTAAATTCCCATTGTAATGAAAAAAGTTTAAAACTTATACCCGATAATCATCAAAAACTTGTTGTGTGTCTTGATAAAAAAGAAGCAAAAGGCATTGAGACATTAACAAAAAGTAAATTTAAGGATAATATAATCTATGGTGGAGAACTTGAACTTAAGCAAATTAAAAACCTTGCCAATCTTCAAAAATATGTAAAAAATATAGCAACAAAAATTAAAAATAAAAATAATTTTGAAAATATTACCCTTGCAAGTAAGGAAAGCCGTTGTGCCAATATGATAAATGCGGTATTAAAAGCCCATAGCGAAGATAAACAAGCATCAACAAATGATTTTGTTGAAGGCGGTATACCTTCATATTATTTTTGGGGTAAAGATGGACTCACTTCAGGAAAACTTGATGATGCAATATGGAAAGGCTGGTGTGAAGGGTTTGGACTGGAATATAAACCTTTAGATTCTTCAAAACAAGACAAGGAAGAAAAAATAAAACCAGAAAAAGAAAACACCCTAACTAAAGAAGTACACGAAACTACAATTAAAGATAAAGAAATTGAAGAAGAAAAAGAAATTGAAAAACCCAAAAAAGAAACCGAAGAAAAAGAGAAATCCGACTGGGATGAATTTAAAGAAGGCATGACTAAATGTTTTAACGCCATAAAAAAGGCTGGAAATAGATGCTGGGAATCTATTAAAACACATATTAACAATTTAAAAATATAAATTTAATATAAGCATAATATAAACTATATTAAATATTGACAATTGTATATAAGTATTATAATATTTAGATAGTCAAAAAGTCACGGGCGAGTGGCGAAATTGGTAGACGCACTAGACTTAGGATCTAGCGCCTTTGGTGTGAGAGTTCGAGTCTCTCCTCGCCTAGTACCTTATAGGTAAAATAATTTTAATTATATAAATAACAATCCAGACATATTTCTTATTATTTAATATTAATTTTTAGTGTTTTTAAGTAACCATTTTAATTGTGTATGGTTAAAATGATTGTTTGCTTTATAATGTCTTTGTATTTAATTAGTACTCAGTTAGATTTTAACCTGCTAAAGAAGTGCCTGAATAAAAATAATAAGCTCAATTTACCTGAAGAAAACTTGAAATATACATTAAGGCTATGTGTTTTTAACTATAATCAAATTCCTTAATAATTAAGTAAAAACACTTTTACAATAGATTTAAAATCAAAGTTTTTTTATTTAAATACAAAGTTTTTATTTATTCTTCCTCTTTATCACACAATAAATTTATGATATAATGCAAATGGAGTATAAAGATAATTATTTAAAAAAATAATAATGAATAATGTTAATAAATTTACTTTATATTTTAATATAATATTTTCAATAATTATTTTTTGTATAATTTTACCATTTTTTATTTTATCAGATGTGGAACTTCCACAAATCAAATTTGAAACTACTATTTTTTCTTTCATTTTAGCCTTACTTGCAGCAAATGCTTTTAATTCAATAAGCAATCTTTTTAATCCTAATAAAAATTACGATAAAAATACCAAAATATATAGAAGTGCTGCTAAAACCGTATGGGTTATTTTATTTGTTCTATTAAGTGAATTTCTTATTTTACCTCTAAAAATTTTTAGCTTATATATTCTTGTTTTTTTTATATTATCATATATTTATTTGACTTTATTAAAAATTTATCACTTAAAAAAAGATAAATAAATGTTATAAGTAATTTTTATATCTATTTTGTTTTTAATATGTAGAAAGTTTATAAAGGAAAATATCAATTATGCTTATTAATCCTCATAAATTAACACCTAAAAAAGCAAATCAAATACTTACAAGCAAATATCATTTGCCTGTCACAACAAATGTTATTTTAAATACAATTAAAAATCATAAAAATCTTTTATACCCTAAAGGACATGTTCCTTTTATAAACTCAACAACAAAAGAACAATCTTATAAAAAAGACAATATTTCAGGCATTGATATAATAAATAATTTAAAGGTAAGTGATGATTTACCCATTCCAAAAGAAATTATTGAATCTTTATATGATAAAAATTTAGATAACTACATAAAAAAAATAAATAATTTTGATATTAATGATAATAAAAAACTATGTTTAATATATACTCTTTTACAAGATAACTTTATTGCAACTTCTATAAATAAACCTCCACAAACTTATAAATTATATTCATTCTTTGACTCAAGTTTAGATAAGCTGAAAAAAACAGATTTTGAAAGCAATCCTATTATACTTGAAAAATTATCAACAATTCAAATTGGTAATTATGATTCTAAAACTCTAAATAAAATTATTTATGAAAATCAATATGACTCAATTCCAAAAGGAATTATAAATGATATAGGAAATCTTATAGAACCATCTAAAGAACTTGAAAATTTTAATATAACACTAAATGAAAATGAAGAATTAAAAAAAATACTATATAAATTTCAAAATATTGAAAATATAAATGGAAAATTATGTTACGAATTTATATCATTATTAAAAAATACAAATAAAGATTGTAATTACGATAACTTATCAAAAAAAGAATTATCATTTTTTCAAAATTTATATACAACTTTAAATTTAAAATCAAATGATTTTGAACTTGCATTAAAAATAAACAATACACTAAAAGAACTAAGACCCAATTTTGCTATAAAATCAGAGAATGAAGAAGAACAGCAAAAAGAAATTCAAGAAAAACTTGATAAAATAAGAATAAGAATTGGACAAATATATAAATCCAGCTTTTCACAAGAACAAAAAGATGCTCTAACAAATATTTTAACAATTGAAGACAGGTTAAAAGAAATAGATGTGGATGCAATTGATATTAAAACAATAAACGAAAATGAAACATTAAAACACATCTTTAAAGCAATTCCACCTTTATATGATACAATAGGCAAAACACAACTCGGACATACATATACACTTGAAAAACACATAATTTCAACAGCATCAAATCTTGTTAGGGATAAAGAATATCAAGCTTTAAATAGTAATGATCGTAAAATATTATTAATAGCTGCTTTAATGCATGACATTACTAAAAAAGAAGGCGGACAAGATCCTCTTCATCCTCAAGAAAGTGCAGAATTTAGTTTTTTTATGCTTAAAGATATTTTACCTCAAGATGAATGTTTAACTATTTCTAATTTAATATATAATCATCATTTTAATGCCTGTATTAAAAATAATAACGTTCCCACTATTTTAGCTTATGAGTGTTCATCTGATAAAAATGAAAAATTTGTAAACATGTTAAAATTACTTGGCAAAGCCGATTTAAAAGGTAATCCTTTAATAACAGACAAATATCTACATACAGTTGAAGGCAATATTGATTTATTAAATAAAAAGGTAGAAAAAGTAAAAACAGTATTGGCAAAACTAAAAAAAGGTCTTGAATTGACACCTTTCCCAAAACAAACTTATTCAAAAACTTTAAAAAATGATCCCAAAACAATAAAAGAATTAGAAGAACTTAAAATATTAAGTTATTATAAAACCCCTTATGACAGTAAAGCCGTGTCTGTTATTGACTTAACAGAGATAAAAAATGTAGAAGAAATACAAAAACAAAAAAAATATCTAAAAACGTTAGGTTTTGGAGAAAATACAACTTTTGACAATTTAAACCTTCTCATCCATGCTATATCAAGTCCTTCCCATGTTGAGGGTATTGAATATATAAACTCCACTTATAAATCTGATGCTATTCTTAGTGCTTCAAGTATTAAAATGAAAAACCCTAAAATATTTAATAATCTTAATTGCGGTTTTGTTTTTGATAGTGAAAATACAAATATAATTAAAGTTTCTCATGAAAATTCAAATTCAGGACGGAATAAAACACGTTCTCAAATAGAAAGTTTTATAGAACAATCTCTGTCTTTAAGCGATGAAGATATAAAAAATGAATTTGATTTAATAAAACAAAATAAAAAACATTCAGAAATATTAACGTCAGATATAAGTGTAAGTGCTGTATTTGTAAAAAAATCAAGTTATAATAAGGATAAAGTGCAAGAAGATAAATTTTTAAATCCTTTATTTAACTTTGCAAAAAAATATGATATTCCTGTTATTTTAATTCCGGATTAGGGTATTAGTTTTATTGCTATAAATTAAGGGAGTTATATATAACTTTACATAAAGCTTAGTATAAACTGCTATATAAATTTCCAAAATATATTTCAAATAATTAAAAAAACGAATGTTTGAAATTCACTTGAGATTGGATTTTAAAAAGCTATTAATTTATTGAAGTTAAACTATTAAATCCACCCTCATCCCAACCTTCACACTAAAAGAGAGAAAGCGGAAAATAAAAAAGTTGGAGAATGAGAGCAACAATGGCAACCCATACGCAGGTTTGAGTAATAGTTTTTAAATAATAATAATATAAAGCCTTTCAGGCGGAGGCACTTTTCTTGGATTTGCTCCATGCTCACAGAGTCTAACCTTTTGAGCTTCGTTCAAGTCGGCTCGTTCTGTTCGCTATGTGGATTCGCTTTGCTCCATCCGTACGCAAATCCGCTTTTGTGGAAAAAGCGGATTTTACCCTAAAGGGTACCCTCCCTTGTACGGCTCAACTTCGTTTCGCCTACAAGAGGAGCTGACAGTTGGCTTTGCCTGATTGTGAGAAAAGGCGTAAGCCGTGCGGAGCTTTAGACGAGGAATCGACCCAGCTTCCGAGTATAAAGCGAAGCAGTTAATTCCCGCCGTAGGAAAGACGCCCGAATGAAATGAGGGCGGATACCACAGGCGGAAAAAAAGCCAAAGCCGACAGCACGAAGTGCGACAGGAGAAGTTAAACAGAGTGACTCCGTCTGGAGGACATTAAATTTAACGATTTTGACACCCTCACCCCAACCCTCACGCTTAAAAGGAGAGGAAGAAAAAAGTCTTGAAAAAGACAAGTGTTGAAATAAGTCAAATTTTGTTGAGTATAATTAAAATATACAACCCATACGCAGGTTTGAGTAATAGTCACAGACGAAACATTGTCAAAGCCTCCTTCTGTTTGAGTGCACATAGTGCACGAGTTAAGGAGGCTTAAGTTGAGTCGTGTGAATATACGAAAACCAAGTGGGTTGAGGTTTTGTGCAGCTTTTGCGTAAAAGCTGCCCCGTCCGGAGGACATTAAAATATTTTAAATAATTCTTAAAAAAAATAGAGTAACCCCGTCCGGAAGACATTAAATTAATTTTAAATAAATTTTAAAAAAAATAAACAAAGTAACCTCATCCGGAGGACATTAACTTTCGTGTGGTGGGATATGGGGGGAGGCTTTGCCTTCCCCCATATATTACTAATTCCCGCCGTAGGAAAGACGCCCGAATGAAATGAGGGCAGATACCACAGGCGGGAAAAAAGCCGAAGCCGACAGCACGAAGTGCGACAGGCAAAGTGCTTTGAGCTTGAAGGAAATTCAAGAGAGTGATAATTGTTCGTGCCTGCGTATGGGTTAAATTTATTGTCTTTATTCTAAAACTGTTTAATTCTTTAAGAAAATAAACAAAGTTGCCCCGTCCGAAGGACATTAAATTAATTAATTTATTGAAGTTAAACTATTAAATCCACCCTCACCCCAATCCTAAAGCTAAAAAAGGGAAAGGGGGGAAAATAATCCAATACGGTTAGCACAGCTCGGAGGACGTTAAAATATTGAAACTTATATATAACTTTATACAAAACTTTATACAAAACTTGGTCTAAACTTATATATAAATCCTTAAATTTAATATATGATTTTATAACAAAACAAACACTTAATTTATATAAATATATCTATTGAGGATAAAAACTATTGTGAGAATACTTATTTAAGGATACTATATACTGATATATAATTATAATCTAATCTCTGAAACAATAAGGATTTTAAAAGTAGCTAACAGTATAAACGAGATTTAAATACTAAAACTCTTCAAATCCTTATTAGATCTAATAAAAAGAGCACCCTGAAGGTGCAATTTCTGTAAATGGGGCGGATGATGGGGTTCGAACCCACGAATATCGGAACCACAATCCGAGGCCTTAACCACTTGGCGACACCCGCCATAAAATTTATAAAATAAATATACTATGAATATTTTTTTTTATCAAGCTATTATTGATGAATATTTTAAATTTTGACTACTTGTTAAAGAATTTGCATTTAGTGTTTTTCTATTTTTAGGATGATTTGGTGAAGTTTTATTTATTGAAGGATCTCTAAGAGTGTATATTTCTTTAACCCTATCATTAAGTGTTTTGGCAGATTGTTTATATAAAGAAACGACATAATCCATTTCAGGATCTTCAATATTATTAGAGTTATAAACCCAAAATTCGGCTTGAGCCCGATAAGCATCTTGTTCTTCACATATTGATGTATAAGGGTCATTGTCTTTTGCATGGACAAATTCGTGGATTAAATATGAAGCAACAAGATTTGCAGATGCATAAATATAATCAGATGTTACAGTTATTTTTCTTTTTTTATGTTCATATTGTGCTATATTGCTTCTTCCACCAAGCTCACTTGTATAGTCAAATCCAACCTTAACATCTTGCATATCATTTGTATAATTTTTAGGAAGAGCTTTAACGGCAAGTTCCAGTGCCTGTTGCATATTTTCACGTGAATACCGTCTATTTTCATAAAGACCACTTTGTGGTGAGTAAATAAATAAAATATCATTTGAAGTAGATAACAATTGACGTCTTGCATAATCATTATTTGGATTTATTTTAAGAGCTTTTTCAAATTGGTTACATGCTTCGTAATATTGACCTTTTTCTTTAAGGATTTCACCAAGTTGAACAATGATTTCGACATCATCTGGTTGTTTTTCGAGATAAATTTTAAAGTTTGTTTCTGCATTATCAAGATCCTTCTTATACTTATACGCCCGACCTAATCCTAAAAATGCCTCAGGCGGATTTTGAGCATGTTTTTTTGCTATATTAAACTTAATTATGGCACTATCAAAATCATTTCGTTTTAAACATTCATTCCCTTGTGTTATGTATTTTTTAGCAATTATCTCAATATTATTAACCTGAGAAGATGCTCCACAAAAAGACGTTTTATTTGAAGACTCGATACCCATAAATATTTTATTTTCATACAATTATACTTATACAGAGAAACATTTATTTTTTATATTTTACCACAATATTATAAAATTGTAAATTGTTTTGTAATTTAAATTTACATTTTTGTTGAATATATAAACTCAAAAAATTTATTTTTTTATCTAAATCTTTAAAATTCATTTTTTATTTTAATTTGGCTAAAATCTATCTTTTTATCTAAATCTTTAAAATTTATTTTTTCTTTAACTTGGCTAAAATCTATCTTTTTATCTAAATCTTTAAAATTCATTTTTTCTTTAACTTGGCTAAAATCTATCTTTTTATCTAAATCTTTAAAATTCATTTTTTCTTTAAGTTCTTTAATAGCATTCATTTTTTCTTCAATTAGTTTTTTCTTTTCTTCATCTATTGCTTTTTTTTCATCAATTTTTTGTTTTTTTTCTTTAATTCGCTCATCAATAGCATGTTCAAGTAATTTTGATGATGTTAAACAATCATCACTTTTTTTTATCTTATTATATAATTCCAATGTTTTGTGAAACTGATAACTATAAGCTTCTTGTTCTAAAGGATTTTTATAATATTCAGTAATAATATCTTGTCGATAATTTATTGCTGAGTTAAGATATTCATTTGCTCTTTCTCTTTCTTCATCGCTTATTTCTTTACCTTCACATTCATTATGAATTTTTGTGTAAAATTCAAATGCTTTATTTTCTTGCTCGCTTAAGCTTATTATTTTATTATTTATGTCGTCTTTTATAATTTTTAATCTTTCATTGTCATCTTTTGCGTTATCAAGTTTTTTATTTAATTGTTCTTTTTTTTCATTTGTTATTTTTTTAGAATCTTTTAAACTTTCATCTTGTAATAAAGTGTTATTATAAATTTTTAGTATAGTTTTTAAAGCTAGATACTTTTTAAATTCTTCTTCATTTTCACCACTATTTTTTATTATTTGTTTAATTTGAGCATTTGTTAAGTTGGAATTGAGCATATTTTTTATAGAGTTATCATATATTGATTTGTGCTCAGCAATAAATTCTTTATCATTTTGCAGCTTTAAAATATCATCTTGACTAAATCCATCTTTTGATAAAGTTATATAAAAAATAATTTTTTCATATTCATCAAGATTTTGTGTATTTTTATTTTCAAATTCATCAAAAGTGGAGTCATTTTCTTTATTTTCAGGGTTATCTATTGTTAATAAAGGTTTAAATTTTTCATCAAGTTCTTTTTCTTTATTTATTAATTTTTGCATTTTTTCTTCAACTGAAAGTTTAGAATCTTGAGGGTAAAAATCATTAAATTGTTTTTCAATTTCATTTTTATGTTTTAAAAAGAATGTCTCAGCAAATTTTTTTCTATTACCCTTGTAAGCAGTCAATCGTGAAATAGCAATCATTGTTTGAGGATCGAAAACTTTTGCAATTAAAGAAAACTGGTCAAAGTGTTTATATTCATGTGCAAGTACAAAATAAGTAAAACAATTAGTAAATAAGACTTTATCTTCTTCATTAGAAGAATTTATAATTTTTTCAATTTCTTTTTTTAATTTTTTGTCTTTTAAACATAATAATAACATTTTAATACTTGCTGTAGTTTGTTTTTGAGGAAGTTCTTTGTAAGTTATTCTACATCCCAGCTGATTATAAGCTAAGTCTCCAAACGAATTTTCATAAACTTTTTCAATATCCGGCAAGGTTTTATCTTTTACTTGTTTTTTATAAGAATTTTCTATTTCATCTTGTGTTTCCAGGGTAAGTTCAATTGGTATTGTAAGGTAATCGCCATTATCATCTTTTAAAGTAAACAAATGTTTTAAAGCCTGACATTCTATTAATTCTTGATGAGTCATAAGTTTTGAAGGTTGGCTTAAGGGTTGAATAGCAAGCTGTTTAAAAAAAGCCGGATTAGTGTGCTGTTTTATTTCATTAGACGTTTTTTGTTTTGACAGGCTAAATATATGAGACATTTTTCTACTTATTTTTTTGCCTAAACTTGCATTTCTTAATATTTTAATGCGTGATTTAATTTCGTTTGAGTGTATTACCATAAAGTTCCTTCCTTAAAATAATATATATTTAAAAAAAATTACATTTGTAAAAAATTTACAAAATTGTTTAATATTCTTTACATTTTTTTACAAATAATAATAATAATAATAATTTAGATTATCAATCCTTCCTTGTTTTTTTATTGTTAAAACTTATAAGCTTTTTCTTCCCTTTTTTCCCTTTTTGGCGTATTGGTTACATTTATTGACTTTATTCTACAATTGTTTAATTCTTTAAAAAAAATAAACACAGTAACCCCGTTCGGAGGACGTTAAATTAATTTTAAATAATTTTTTGAAAAAAATGTGAAATAAAGCGGATTTGATACGGACGGAGTAAAACGAGTCCAGATAGCGAACAGACCGAGTCGACTTAAACGAAGCTCAAAAGGCAAGGTTCTGTGACTTTAGAACAAATCCAAGACAGTAACCTCGTCCGGAGTTAGTGTAAATTGATATATAAATCCCTAAAAAAGTACTTGATATTTTTGTTGTTTTAATAGATAATAATAACAAATGGCAAGGTAGCTCAGTTGGTGAGAGCGTACGGCTCATACCCGTAAGGTCGAGAGTTCGAATCTCTCCCTTGCTAGTAAGTTATCTTTTTTTTGTATATATTTTTCTCCTTTAAATATGTAAAAATTTAAAGGAGTTTTTTTATAAATATAAATGTAGTTTTTTGTCCAGATTAATCGTATGGTTAGATAGATTATTTTGATAAAGTTAGCTTTGTGTATACGTTTTCTAGTCGGAAAATTTAAGTGTTCCCAAAAAATTAAACTTGAAAACCGGACTTTTTCTAGACTGTACGGATAATTTGATTATTTCGGAAAAGTCCAGTTCCGCAAAATTTTACAAAAATATCATAAGGTTTGAGAATTTAAAACAAGGTCGGAAATATTCCATTGACGTTCTTATAAATATAACTTAATAAAATTAATAAATATAATTTTTTGTGTATAATAATTAAAGGTGGTTATATGACTTCAAATATATTAATTGCTATTAAAAATTTAATAGAAAATCCTATTACAGCATTAACCGCACATTATTCCGGGAGAAATCGAGTTAATGGTATTGGTAATGCATTGGAAGTTTATATCAAAGATTTATTTGCCAACACACTTTTATTCATAGATGAGTATTCTAGACTGAATGTATATAATGAAGTTTTTTCAGATACAGGAAATCAAAATAATCCTCCTGATATCATACTTAAAAATGGGGATGCTATTGAGGTAAAAAAAGTTCAGGGAAATGCAAATGCTTTAGCATTAAATAGTTCTTATCCAAAAGATAAATTATATTCAAATAGCACAATGATTACAAGTAATTGTAGAAATTGTGAAAAATGGGATGTAAAAGATATTATTTATATAGTAGGAAATACAATGGATACACACCTAAAAGAACTTTGGTTTGTATATGGTGATTGTTATGCTGCTGATAAAGAGATATATGAACGAATAAAGAACACCATAATAAAAGGATTACATTCAATCCCCGATATAGAATTTTCTGTAACGAATGAACTTGGGAAAATCAAAAAAGTAGACCCATTGGGTATAACCGATTTACGCATTAGAGGCATGTGGTCTATATTTCACCCTAAAAAAGTTTTTGATTATATACCTAAGCAATCTAAGAACACCAACTTCAAATTTTATTGTATAATGAGAACTGAAAAATTTGAAAAATTTTCTTTAGAAGATAAAAATAACCTGCTTGCCCTAATCGACAATAATAATTTTTTTATACACGATATACAGATAAGAACTCCTAATAATCCGGCACAACTTATACCTGTTAAATTTATGGAGTATTATTATGGATAAACAAGTTGTAAGTTTATTTTCTGGGGCTGGCGGTCTTGATAAAGGCTTTGAATTAGCCGGATTTGATATTATATGGGCGAATGAATATGATTCAACAATTTGGGAAACTTTTCAATATAATTTTCCTAATACATATTTAGAAAAAAGAAGTATTAGAGATGTCTCTTCTGTCAATGTCCCAGATTGTATTGGTATTATTGGTGGACCGCCTTGTCAAAGTTGGTCAGAAGCGGGTTCTTTACGCGGAATTGATGATGCAAGAGGTAAACTATTTTACGAATTTATCAGAATCTTAAGAGCAAAAAAACCCTTATTCTTTTTAGCTGAGAATGTAGAAGGTATGCTTGCTCAAAGACATTCAGAGGCTTTAATTAATATAAAAAAAATGTTCGAGGAATCTGGTTACAATTTAAGTTTTAAACTTATTAACGCAAACAGCTATAATGTACCACAAGATCGGAAAAGGGTTATTTTTGTCGGCTATAGAAGAGATTTAAAAACGACTTTTGAATTTCCTGAAATTTCAAATTATAAGCCCGTATTAAAAGAGGCTATATGGGATTTGAAAGACTCTGCAATTCCTGCAAAAGAGAAAAATTATTCAAATGGTAGCAAGTGTATTGTGCCAAACCATGAATATATGACAGGGGGCTTTTCAACGATATATATGTCACGAAATAGAGTTCGAGCTTGGGATGAGCCTTCATTTACAATTCAAGCCGGTGGGCGTCATGCACCTATTCACCCACAAGCCCCTAAAATGACATTTGTGGAACAAAATAAACGAGAATTTGTAAAGGGAAAAGAACATTTATATAGAAGGCTTTCTATAAGAGAATGTGCAAGGATTCAAACATTTCCTGATGATTTTATTTTTAAATATTCGAGTCTTGCTGATGGCTATAAGATGGTAGGTAATGCTGTACCGGTAAATATGGCTTATGCCCTTGCAAGTAAGATTATGCAAGATATAGTAATAATCATATCAAATCAAAAAAATGAATACAGGTTGCTAGTAAATATTTAGAAAATTAAAATGAGAATAACAGAAAAAATTAAATTGATTAATAAATTAGCTGATGTAATGAGAGAAAAATATGATAATCAAGATTTAGAAATATTTTTCGGTCATTACAAACTAGATATTGTATGGTATGGTTGGGGTAATAATAAAGAAGATTATGATGTAGATATTAAACAAACACTTGCAAAAGCTTCTAATGAAATGTAATAAGCATTTCGTCTGAACTTGAAACAGGTAGTGAATATATTGTTAAAGAATATCCCCAAGTTTGGAAAAATTCTAAGAAAAGTTTAAAAGTTTTTATTAGTCATCTATCTTCAAGTAAAGAAGTAGCACAGGCATTAAAAGAAGTGCTTAAGCCATATTATATTGATTGTTTTGTTGCTCATGAAGATATTATGCCCACTTTAGAATGGCAAGTTGAAATTATAAAAGCTCTAAATACCATGGATGTTTTTATTTCATTGCATTGTGAAAATTTTAAAAATAGTATCTGGTGTCAACAAGAGATAGGGATAGCTTATGCTAAAAATATAAAAATTATACCTATTAAATTTGATGGCAAGGAAGATCCTTGTGGTTTTATTTCGAAAATACAAGGTCTACCAAGGCGAAAAAAAGATAGAAATGCATTAGCAAAAGAAATTGTAGCTATTATCAAAGAATCTTCTATGACTAAAGATGTCTATGCCAATATTTGTTCTCAAAATACTCCATTAATTGATGAAACAGAAATTCCATTTTAAAAATTTTACTTTCAAATATTATATTATTTTTTCATTACATAATAATATCTAGCCGAAAAAATCAAACTATGTGGGACAAATAATCAAACCTTGTGTTCTTTTATACCATCCATCCATACATAAGTTCTGAAGTATATAATTTAATAACTCTCTTTTTATATTTTAATGTTCGGTTTGTTATTATTACAATAAAAAGTCTATTTTGCATATTTGCTTAACAACTCTTAATTATAATTGCAGGAAGTTGTGTTATGTTGTGCTTTTAAACTGGTAGGAATTGGACTTTATTAAAATATAAAATAACAAAGAATATTTTTAAATTAGGCTAAAAACTTTTAAAATAAAAGAAATTCTGAATTTAATTAATGTCCTGTTAATCCTTGTTTTTATAAAAGCACAATCTACAGTCTGTCTTAGATGTGTTATAATTCTTTTATGAAAAAGGATTTAGACAATATCATTCAAAATATTCAAAATTTTGAAAATAACAATATTGATTTTCTCAAAGTATATAACTCAAAGGCTGAATATATTATTTACCCGATATTCAAGGTTTATACTTGTATTTGAGGCTACAAGGTTCAATACAACTGCCTGATTTAAAAGAATTTAAGCCGGCAGAATATTTTATATCAACTATGGACAGCCCCAAAACTGTAAAAATACTTGAAAAACCGTTTTGTGCATTATCAGTTGAATTTACAAACAATGAAATAATAAATGTAATGCTTGAAATTGATAGTAAATTTACGCCAAAAAATAATGATGAGAAAATTTTAAATTGTATATTAAAGCTTCTCAAACCGGAAAAGAATACAGATAAATTTCTAATTAATCATCTTAAACGTGAAATAATATTTTGTCTTATAACAGGAAAAAACGGCAAAGAATTCATTGAAAAAACAGTTAAGTTCCAGAATTCTAATGAAATATACAAAATTAATTCCTGGATTAAAGAAAATTTTAAAACTAATTTCTCTGTGGAAGATTTGGCTAAAAAATCCAATATGAGTGTATTCGGATTTCATCAAAAATTTAAAAACGCAATAGGAATGGACCCTATTCAATGTCAGAAGAAATTAAGACTTCTTGAAGCACGTAAATTACTGCTTAATGATGATAAAAACGTAACCGATGCTGCAATATGTGTTGGTTATGAAAGTATCTCTCAATTTGTTAGAGATTACAAAAAAATATTTGGACTTGCACCTAAGGAAGATATTTTAAAAATAAAGAATCGTGCAAGAAATTTATAGAATTAAGCAAGCTTATCTAAACCAGTTCTTTTAAAATAATAAAAAAAAGGAGAAAAAAATGGTTTTAACAGATGAATTATGCGAAAAGTTGGCGTTTGCAGCAAGAGAAAAAAGTCAAGAATTAGGAATTGATATAAGTTTTGCAATTTGTGACGAGAACGGACTTTTAAAACTTTTTAGAAGATTTGGAGAAGCACTTATTTTAAGTATCACACTTGTTCCTGGAAAAGCTTATACTTCAGCAATCACTCAAAACAAAACAAAAGATGTAGCCCAATTTGCAAAAGAAGGAAATTCTTTGATGGCTATTCAATCAAACGACACAAAAATAACACTTGTTGCAGGTGGTTATCCTTTGTTTATAAATGGTAAAATAGCCGGCGGAATCGGCGTAGGCGGTGGAACAGAACAACAGGATTGTGAAATTGCCGAATATGTTCTGACTCAATTTGAAAAATTAAAAATAGTTTAAAAGTTTTGAGCGTACTTAGACAATAAAATTTAAATTTCACATTGCAAAAAAAAAATTAAACCATATGTTATTTCGCACTCTCTTTTTTATATAGTTAATTACTAAAATTTATATATCTTCTACTATAAATAGATTTACTTTATTTAATATTTTTTTTATTTCATCATAACTTTTATTATGCAATTTTAAATTTTGATATTCTTGAACAATACTAATAACATCAGCCGCAGACATTTCAATTATGCGTCTTTTATTGCTTTGATTTTCTATATTTTCAATAATCCTTGCCATTTTATGTTATCTCCTAAATATCCTTATTATTAAATTTATCGGCTAAATAATTTTTATACTTTAAAAGATAACATATTAAGTTGATATATCTTGTTTATAATTTGAATATTTACTAAAAAATTTTACCCGGATTCATAATATTATTAGGGTCAATAAGATTTTTTATTGATTTCATCAACTTTAAATTATTATAACCTATAGATTTTAAAAGATATCCGGATTTTTCAATACCAATTCCGTGTTCACCTGTTATTGCACCTTTTAAATTTATAATTTCATTAATTATTTCATTTCTACATTCGTTAAATCTTTTGGTTTCATCTTCATTATTAAGGTCAAGTGCATAATTAGGATGAATATTACCATCACCTATATGTCCCATTATACAAACAATAATATTATGTTTTTTACATATATTTTGTATTATTTTAATAGCAACAGGTATAAATTCTCTAGGCACAACAAAATCATCAGCAATAACATTAGGTGCAAGTTTTGTGCAACAAGCAAAAGAACTTCTTCTGGCAAGCCATATTTTTTCTTTTTGTGAAGCATTTGCTGAAATAATAACATCTTTTGCATTGTTATTTATACATAATTCTTTTACTATTTCACATTGTTTATCAATAGTTGAAGCAAATCCGTCAACTTCAATCAAAAGACATGCCTCATAAGAAGTGTTTAAACCTGAAGGTTTAAATTTTTCAATAGTTTTTATTGTATTTTTATCCATTAATTCAAGAACAGAAGGCACAATATGATGAGAAATTATTTCACAAACAACATTTGCAGCTTCTTCAATTGTTTCAAAATAAACAAGAATAACATTTTTTGCCTCAACTTGAGGAATAAGTCTTAAAGTTGCTTTTGTAATAATGCCCAGTGTTCCTTCACTACCTGTAAAAAGTTGTGTAAGGTTATAACCTTCAACATTTTTATGACAATTTTTGCCGGTTTCAATAATTTCGCCATCAGGCAAAACTACTTCAAGATTTAAAACATAATCCTTGACAGTTCCATACTTAAACCCTCTGGGACCGCCGGCACTTTGAGAAATTGCTCCTCCAATTAACGAAACTTTCATATTTGAAGGGTCAGGAGGAAAAAATAAATCATATTTTTTTAGTTTTTCTTGCAACCTTTCAACAACAACACCACTTTCAACTTCAACGGTCAAATTAACAGGATTTATATTTAGAATTTTATCCATTTTTATAAAACTGACAATAACTGAATTGTCATTTAGACAAACACAGGAACCAACATGATTTGTGCCGGCTGAACGGGATACAAGTGAAAAATTATATTTATTTGCAAGCCTTACAAGTTCTTGAACTTCTTTTGTACTTTTTGGAAAAACAACAGCCAAAGGTTGTTTTATATTCTCGCTTTTTATATTCGAACAGTCATGTGAATATACAAACAATTCATGCTCATTTATAAGAACATTATTTTTTGTAAATATTTTTATTAAATTTTGATATATTTCATTCTTTATTTTTATATCCATAATTTTATTATAAGCTAAATAATTATTTTTTTTATCTAATAATAATACATTTTTTTTAAAGTAAAGCCATTTAATTTAATATTTTGTTCAACAGGATTTAAAGAAACAAGCCTTGTTAATTTATTTTCACAATCCACACTCCAGATGCCAAGAAAGAAAGGAGCAGTTTTATCACGTGAATATAAATATGCAAAAACTATAATACGACTATCATCATTTCCATCCCAACCTATAGGATAAATATCATATCTATAATTATCAAGTTCCAAATTTTTATATTTAAGCCAAAAATATTTTATGGCTTCACGACATGCAGTCAATTTCGTTACTTTATTTTTATTAAAATCGTAAACAAATAAATTAGTTTGCCATAAACCCTCTTTTTCATGAGCAATTTTTTCTTTAAATAAGAGTTTTGAATTGTCATAATTAAAATCAATTGGAGTTAAGGTGAATAAAAGTTGAGTTATTGCATTTTGCATATTACTTTTATAAATGCTTACCTCATTTGGTTCAATAGTTTTTAATATTCTTTCTTTTGCCGGAAGGCTTGTATCAAGATCAACATAAAATATTTCAGAAGCACTCTGGTCAAGTGTGTCATAATAATAAACTTTTGAATAAATAAGACGGGTATAATCACTTGAAATAAGCGGTTTTGAACGTACTTGTTTATTTATTTTCAGTTGAACTAAATCCACTTCAACTTTACCAAAAGCTTCATTATATTTTTCAAATTCATAACGTGGCTCAGGTAAGTTTATGATTTTTTCTTCAATTTTTGTTTTTTCTCTATTTTCTTTGGATATAATCTGTTTTTCACTTGAAGGTATATCCTTTGACAAAACAAGATAATCTTCGGTTGTTATGGGTTGTTTATTTTCTAACTGGGCAAGCTTAAAAGCTTCACTTCGGGTTATAATTTTTCCTTTTTCTTTATATTCTTTTCGTATTTCCCGGCTTCTTGCTCTAAAATTATCTCTTTCAGTCAATTCTCTTTTTTTCCAAAAAAAAGGAATACACCTTTTATATTTCTTTTTTTCTTTTTTTATGCTAGTTTTATCATTTTTTATTTCATTTTCGTTTTCGTTTTGATTTATATTTTGTTCTTTTGAAATATCTTTTAATTCATTTATTTTTTCAATAAAAAGCTTATTTGTATTTACGGTTATTGCTTGAACATTCAATTGCAATATAAAAAAAAGAGTTATTATAAAGATAATTTTTTTCTTAAACAAAATGTTACACCAAACCTTCTTTCATAGCACAAACAGCAGCTTTAGTTCTATCTTTAACATATAATTTTTGTAAAATACTATGCACATGTGCCTTTGCAGTTGCTTTTGATATAAACAATTTTTTGGCTATTTCCATATTGTTTAATCCATCAACAATTAAAGAAAGGACTTCAAGCTCTCTTTCCGTTAATCCAAAAGCATTTGTTTTTGTTATACCGCTGCTTATATCTGTCACTTTATAGTCTTCTTCTAATTTATCAAATTCATCATTTTGTTGTTGTTTTTGGACATTGGACAAAACAAGTCTTGCAATACCAGGGTCAAGCCAGGCTGCACCTTCATTTACAGTTTTTATAGCTTGAATTATCATATCTTGATTTGCACCTTTCATAATATAGCCGTCTGCTCCGGCTTGAAGTGCCATAAATACATCATCTTCACTATCACGTGAGGTAAATATAAGTATTTTAGATTGAATATTACTTCTCTTTATTTTTCGTGTTGCTTCAATACCATCCATTTGGGGCAAGCCTATATCCATTAAAATGACATCAGGTGTGTTTTTTAATGCTGATTTTACACCATCAACTCCATTATCAGCTTCATCTATAAGCTTTATATTTTCTGCTTTTTCAAGTATCAATGCCAATCCCATCCTCACCATCTGGTGATCTTCAACCAATAGAACTTTTATCATACTTTTAATATCTCACTTTTTCGCTCTTCCAATATATTATCATTGTTATTTTTAACATTTACACTATTTAAAAGTAAAATAGTAAACTTACTTCCAAAACCCTTTCTGCTTTCAACCCATATTTTTCCATTATGAGCTTCAATAATTTTTTTGGATAAATACAATCCCAGTCCTGTTGAATTTGAAATTTTTAAATTTTCATCTCTTTTAACTTCAAATGATTGAAAACGATTAAATATTTTTGGAAGTTCATTTTTATTGATACCTTCCCCTTTATCTTCAACTGTTAATTTTAAATCATTTTCGTTTAAGATACTGGTTTTAATACTAATTTCACCATCTTCCTTAGAAAACTTAACAGCATTGCCGCACAAATTTACAATAACCCGCCTAAGTTCATTTTTATCAGCAAAAACTTGTTTATTTCTTGTTTGATTTAAACACAATTTTACTTTTATATTTTTTGTAATATACAAAGATTCAAGTTGTTCGTTTATTTTTTCAATAAACTCATTAATATAAAAATTTTCTTTATATAAATTGAGTTTTCCTTCTTCATAACGATACACTTCAAGAAGAGCATTTACAAGACCCAACATATCACAATTTGTTGCTTTCATTGCCTTTAAAAATTTCATTTGTTTTTCATTTATTTCACCAAGTGTTCCATCTATTAAATATGTCAACGTTTGAATTGAGGCAAGTAAAGGTGTTCTCAAATCGTGGGTTAATGTCGCTATAAAATCATCACGTAATTTTTCCATTTGTTTTTGTATTGTTATATTTCGAATTACAAGAATATACTCGGGATTATCGTCAATAATTGCCGGTGCTATGCTTATTTCAAGCGGAATAATATGCTCGTTTATTTTATTTTTTGTTTCGTAATCACGAACAATGACATTTTTTTCATTGTCAATACAGGAAGTAATTTTTTTCTTTAAACTAAGTTTTGTTGCACAAATTAAATCATTTATATTTTTTTTTAAAATTATATCTTTACACAGTCCGGTTAACGCTTCAAATTCTTGATTTATGCGGTGAATTTTACCTGATTTATTAATTAATACAATTGAATCAGCACAATTTTCAAATATTGCATTCAATTTTAAATTTGTATCATTTAAAACTTTTGTTTTTTCTTCAATTATATTTTCTAAATTAAAACTATATTTTTCAAGTTCTTTATTGGCTTTATCAAGTTTACTAATTTTATCCTTAAGACTTAAAATAAGTTCATTTCTTTCAATTGCATTTTTAATATTCAAAATTAATCTATCATTATCCCAGGGTTTTTCAATATATTTATAAATTCCTATTTCATTGATAGCTTTTATTGCGTTTTCTTTATCAGCATAACCTGTCAAAAGAATCAAACTTACATCATCATATAAAGTTTTCACTTTTGCCAAAAACTCAATACCATTGATATGAGGCATTAAAAAATCGGATATTACAACTTTGGGTTTATTATTTTTATCTTTTAAGAATTTAAAAGCATCAATTGGAGAATTAAAAAACCTTACATTTTTTATATTTTCAATTTCAAAAAGTGTTTTTAATGAATCAAGAACAATATTGTCATCATCCACAACAATAATTTCAATGTTACTTCTATTATTAATATTTTGACCGAATTTTATAATACCCATACTTTTAGTTTAGTCTATATTTTGTTTTTCGACAAATTGTTAATAATTTGTAACCAAAATTAAAAATAAAAAAATGGCATAATAGATTTTTTATTTCTAATATGCCAAATTTTTAATAATTTATCATTATTTTTTTATTTAACTTTTTAAAATATTGTTAACAATTTTATTTTTTCTTATTCTTCCAATATAGTTGGCAGCCCTAAACTTTGGCTTGAGAAATAATTTCTTTCAATTTGTTGAACTCCTTTAGGTCTTACTTGAGCAATATATATTCCATCATCCTTACCTGTGCTGATTTTGAAAGATTGATAACTGCTTTGTATCTGTTTATTCATGTTCGTTAAAATATATTTTTCTAATGAAGATTTTGGTTTAAATTTAGCTATATAATTAAAAATATTCTTGAAGGATGTTTCTAAATATTCTTTATAGGAGCTTTTATGTGAAGGACTTGTATTATCTAAAATTTTAATCATATCGGAAAGATTTTCTATACAATACATAGTATATTTAGGTTCTAATTTGCTTAATTCACCTGTTGCTGCCATAAAGTTTGAAAGTCTATTTTTTGGGCTTAAAGTATTATCTTTAGCTGTAGAATAATATTTGGCAAAATCTTGTTTAGCTTTATGATGTACATTGCCATTATATAGTTCTGTTGCCTTATCCATATTCTTTTGTATTTCTTTAGCATCCGGCTTAGTTTCAGATTTTTTCGAAGTATCCACTAACTTAGTATCATCTTTTACATTAGAACTATTTGTATTTACAGGAGTGCTTACTTTAATATCATGGGCTTTACTTTTACTAGCTAATTTTTCAGCTGAAAGTGCAAGCTTATAATCTTGTTGTTTGTTAACATTCCAACTATTTTTTATCATGTTAAGTTTTGATTGAAAATAACCTGTGTTTACAGTTTCTTTATTTTGAGGATCAACAACTACCTTAGCAATTTCACCCGGACTTTTATAATCGTGTTTTTTATCAATATCGTTTTTAAGAAGTTTTTTAACTTCTTGTTGAATTGGTTGTGGGGTATTACGTTTTATAGTTTTATGCTTCCACAAACTTGTTTTCCCTTTTGAAGATAAAGATAAAGAATCTGATGAAGATGATATATGTGCTTGTTTTTCAATTGTTTTTGATGCGTGACCTTTTGCTAATGATGTTGCTCCTTTTACATAAGCTTCATTTGCTGTTCTACCTAAATTACTAATCATTTTTTTTTCCTTCCTTTTTTAATTTCTGACTTACTACTTATATAATACATAAAGTATTTAAGTTAAAAAATATTGCTATTTTTGTCATAGTAATTTGCAAAACTTTACAAAAAATAATTTTATAAGTAAATTTATAATATCATACAATATAATAAATAATAAAATAAAAAAACCTTAAGCTTAATTTAATAAACAAGCTTAAGGTTTTCTTAATATTAAATTAAATTTAATTTAACAAATTTAATTATAGTTAATTACATTATTTTAATTTTTCGATAAATTGTAAATATTTTATAACTAAAATTAAAAAAATAACACCTAAAGTTTTTAACTTTAAGTGTTATTTTTATGCAAGAGGTTAATTTTATTTTATTAGATTATAAATTATTAAGTCTATCCAATAAATTTTGTATTTCTTTAGAACTTCCGGAATTTGATTCTAAAATACTTATAGCTTTTCTAAGTAGATCTTTTTGTTGTTTGGTATGAAGATAAAAATGTTTTGGTGTTAAATGTTTGAACTGTGCATATAATGTATCTACCGTGCTTCCATTTTTCTTTAGAATAGCCATTGAGCTAAAGAAATACAGTAAAGAAACAGGGCTAATTTTTTGAGAAGAATCTTTTATAATTTTATTTAAAGTACGTGCTGCCTCTTTAAATAATTCTTTTCTTTCTTCAAGTTTTATGTCACTCTTCATTGCTCTAGCTGTTGAATCAAATTCTTTTTGAAGGCTCAACATATTTACAGGTTTGCTAATTGTACGTGTTTTTTGAGCATTCTTTGTTTTATCAGCATTTGTATTTTGTTGAGTTTGAAGTCTCTTATCTGTATGTGTTTTTTGAGCATTCTTTGTTTTATCAGCATTTGTATTTTGTTGAGCTTGAAGCTTATCATCTGTATTTGTTTTTT
>CALUPO010000022.1 GCA_944322675.1 Candidatus Gastranaerophilales bacterium
ATTATAGCCAAGGGTTTGAATGTTCAAATAAGTGGAGTAAGTAAGGTTAGCTCTAGCTGTTATGTTCAAAATTCTTCAAATATTATAACTTACGCAAATGCAAGAAAAGCTGCATCGATGGATATGGCATCTGGAAGCAACTTTGAAAGTACGTCTACAACTCCTATAGAACCTAAAGCTATTAAAGTTAGAGCAAATGTTAATGTAGATTATAAAATTAAGTAGTTTAAAAAAATCAATAAGCACTTATATATTTGTTTGAAGGAGTCAAATAAATGGAGGATAAAATCCTTTATATAAAACCAAAAGAAACAGTTGAAAAAATAGAAAGCTATAATGTGCCATTATTTGAACCTTTGGATTGTGAATATAAACTTGATTCAAATGAAAATATTTATGGTCCTTCACAAAAGGTAATTGAATATTTGAAAAATCTTAATATAAAAGATATATGTCATTATCCGTTTTATGGGGAAACAGTTAATTCCTTTGCAAAATTTTATAATGTAAATAATAATGAAATTTTACTTACAAATGGAGCAGATGAGGCAATTTCAGTTGTATTTAATACATATTTAACCTCAAAAGATGCTGTTTTGACAGTTTCACCCACATTTTCCATGCCCCGAATATATTCACAAATTATAGGTGCTAATTTTATTCAAATACCTTATAAAGAAAAATGGAATTTTCCGCTTGATGATTTTTTGGATGAATTAAAAACAAATGAACATATTAAAATTGTTCATTTAACAACACCAAATAACCCGACCGGGGATATTATAAGTAAAGAGATAATGAATACAATATTAAATAATTCGTCGGATAAACTTGTTGTTATTGATGAAACTTATGCAAATTATTGTAACACAAGTTATATTGAATTAATCAATGATTATAAAAATGTTGTTATAATAAAATCAATGTCAAAAGATTTTGCACTTGCCGGTTTGCGTTTGGGGGTTATTTTTACATGTAAAGAAAATATTATAAATTTAAAAAAAGTTATAAGTCCATATTCAGTTAATATGCTGGCGGCAAAGGCTGCAAGTTGTGCTTTAAGTGATGTTGAATATTTTAAAGAAGTTAGAAATAATATTGATTCAGCAAAAAATGATTTATATAACTATCTAAAAAATCAAGGCTTTAAACCTTACAAAAGTTATGCAAATTTTATTTTGTGTGATTTTGGAAGTAAAGCTGATTTTGTTTATCAAAAATTAAAAAATAGCAAAATTCTTGTTAAAAAGTTTGAAAATAGTCCATTAAAAAATCACCTTCGTATAACCATACCAAATAATTTGGGAAATAATATAATAAAAGAACAAATAAAACCAAAACCGGTTATTGTTTTTGATATGGATGGAGTCTTAATTGATGTATCAAATTCATATAAAACAGCCATAAAACAAACATATAAATATTTTACTAAATTAGAACTTAGTGATGAAGAAATAATACTGGCAAAAAATACAGGCAAGTTAAATAATGATTGGGATTTAAGTGAATATTTAATACTTAAAGCAGGAATTAATATAGAAAAAGCAAAAATAATTGAAAAATTTCAACAAATATACTGGGATAAAGGAAATGGAGTAATAAACAATGAAACTTTAATAATTGATCCTGTCATTTTGGAGGAATTATCAAAAAAATATCATATTGCATTATTTACAGGTCGTCCTAAAGTGGAAGCTTATCATTCTCTTTCTCATTTTAAAATAGAGAAGTATTTTGATTATAAAATAACAATGGATGATTTACCGCCTGATAAGCAAAAGCCTGATATTTTAGGGTTAACTAAAATATATAATAGTGTAATGTTTAAAGATAAATTATATTATATAGGTGATAGTGTAGCTGATATAATATGTGCTAAGAAATTTAATCAGAAATATAATTATATTCTTACATCAATTGGGGTCAATACTTATAATAATGAAGATGTATTAAATAGCTATGGAGCAGATATTATAATAAAAAACACAAATGAAATAATTGAGTGTTTAAATGATGTAATTGAAAGCAGGTTTTAAAATTATGCAAAGAATATCACAGAAAACACGTAATACAAAAGAAACGGAAGTTACAATAAAACTTGACCTTGATAATAAAGAAGGTGTTTCCAGTATAAAAACTCCTTTTAAGTTTTTTAATCATATGATGGAACAGATAGTTTTAAGAAGCGGAATATATATAGAACTTGATGCTCAATCACTTGATGGTAATCAACACCATCTTGTTGAGGATGTCGGGATAACTTTTGGAAGTTGCATTTTGGAAGCATTGCAGGAAAAACGAGGAATAAATAGATATGCAAGTGTTATATTACCTATGGATGAAGCATTAACACTTGTAGCACTCGATTTTTCAGGACGTGCATATTCTAAAATAAATGTATCTATAAATCAAGAAAAAACTCACGATTTTGAAACGATATTGTTGGGTCATTTTTTTCAAAGTTTTTCTATGTCAAGTTTATCCACAATACATATAAAAATGCTTGAAGGAAGTGATCCTCATCATATTATTGAAAGCGTGTTTAAAGCATTTGGGGAAGCTTTAAAAATTGCAATTAAAATTGATGAAAAAAATATAGATAAAATTCCTTCAACAAAAGGTGTGTTATAACTTGTAATATAAATATAAAAAGGAGTTAAAAATGAGAGCACTGGTATATAATGATAACAAGTTAGAATTAAAAAAAAATTATATAAAACCATTTCCAAAAGATAATGAAGCTTTAATAAAAGTTAAAATTGCAGGTATTTGTAATACTGATTATGAAATAACAAAGGGTTATATGGGATTTAATGGCATATTAGGTCATGAATTTGTTGGTGTTGTTGAGCAAATAAATGGTGAGGATAAAAGTTTACTTAATAAACGTGTAGTTGGAGAGATAAATTTAGGTTGTAACAATTGTGAATATTGTGCAAAAGGTCTTCAACGGCATTGTCCTAATCGTCAAACTTTTGGAATTTTTAATAAAGATGGCTGTTTTGCAGATTATGTCACATTACCTTTATCAAATTTACTTGAAGTTCCATCTTGTATAAGTGATGAAACAGCTGTTTTTGTGGAACCTTTAGCTGCAGCATTGGAAATAGTTGAACAATTGCATATAAAACCTTTTGATAAAATTTGTGTGCTGGGTGATGGTAAATTGGGTTTAATAACCGCACTTGCTTTAAATGCACTTTCTTTAGATGTAATGTTAGTTGGCAAACATCAGAATAAACTTAATATAGCCAAAAATCAAGGTGTAAAAACAAAACTTTTAGATGAATTAAATCAAAAAGATAGCAAATCTTATGATATTGTTATTGAAGCCACAGGTCGGATAAGCGGTTTTGAAACATCGGTAAATCTTGTAAAACCACGTGGTGTTCTTGTTTTAAAAAGCACAATAGCAACAGGTAAAGAATTAAATCTTGCACCTATAGTTATTGATGAAATAACAATTTTAGGTTCAAGATGCGGACAATTTGCTCCTGCTCTTAGATTAATGGAAAAAAATATAATTGATTTTACGAAGCTTATTTCTGCAAGATTAAGTTTTGATGATGCTATTTTAGGATTTGAAAAAAATAAAGAAAAAGATACAATAAAAATTTTGTTACAAATGGAATAAATCAATTTTTAAACTAATTTCAAAAATTATATTTAACAAATAAAGGAATAAAAAATGCAAAATGGAACAACAAGAGGGAATAGACTACATATAGGGGTTTTTGGAAGACGAAATGCGGGAAAATCTAGTTTATTAAATAAACTTACAGGTCAGCAAATGTCAATTGTATCTCAAACATTAGGAACAACAACAGATCCTATTGAAAAATCAATGGAACTTTTGCCATTGGGACCTTGTTTATTTATTGATACTGCAGGTATTGATGATTCCGGAAGTTTAGGTGAAATGAGAGTCAAAAAAACCTTGTCTGTGCTTGAACGAACTGATTTTGCAATTCTTTTATGCGATTATAATGGATTTAGCGATTTTGAAATAGATTTGTGTAAAATGTTTGAAAAACGACAAATACCTTTTGTTACTGTTATTAATAAATCCGATATTCAAAAACCTTCTTTGGAAGTTATAAATGAAATTGAAAAATATTCCAAAAATCCATTAATCATAAGTTGTGAAAAAGATACAAATATCACTTCAATATTAAAATCAAAAATTATTGAAAACGTACCTGATGAAATAATAGCCAATACAAATGTTATGGAGGGAATAATAAAAGAAAATGATAATGTCCTTCTGGTTGTTCCGATTGATAAGGAAGCACCTAAAGGTAGGATTATTTTACCTCAGGTACAGACAATTAGAAGTATTCTTGATATGAATGCAAAAGCCTATGTTGTCAAAGAAACACAGCTAAAAGACGCTTTAGACAATTTAAAAGAAAATCCAAGAATTGTTATAACAGATAGTCAGGCTTTTAATGAAGTTTCAAAAATTGTACCATGTAATATTTTGCTTACATCTTTTTCTATTATATTTGCACGTAATAAAGGCGATTTAAAAGCATTCTATCAAGGTGCAAATGCAATTGATAATTTAAAAGATAATGATAATATATTAATTTATGAAAGTTGCACACATCATCCTATAAAAGATGATATTGCTCGAGAAAAAATACCAAAATGGCTTTCAAATTACACAAATAAAAAATTAAATTTTGATTACCATGTAGCTAAAGGCTTTGAAGATAATTTAGAAAAATATTCACTTATTATCCAATGTGGCGGTTGTATGACAAATAAAAAAGAAATATTAAGCCGTATTTATAAAGCAAACGAGCTTAATATTCCAATTACAAACTATGGTCTTGTTATTGCAAAATGTTTAAATATATTGAATCGTGCAATTGAACCATTTGTTAATGAATTATAAATTACATTAATCCTGCTTTTGGGTATTCATAAAAACCAACTTTATTTTTATCTGGAGCCACAAGACCCACAGGCGGATATGTGTAACCTAAATATTTTTCATTTGAAGAAATGACACTATTTGGAGAAACCATATTTTTAGAAGGATATTCATATAATGCAACTTCATTTTTTTTGTAATCAGATTTTGTATATTTTTTAACCTGTGGCTTTATAAGCCCTTTTTCACGATGTTCATAGACAGGATTTAGCTTTTTAAAAATTTGATTATAGCTTGATTTTGTAGGATTGATGTTCATATATGTTCTCCTTTTAACTATTTACTAACTTATAATATAATAAAATAAAAAAAAGTTAAATATATAAATACTCTTTTTTTACATCACAATGACCATTAAATTTTATAAAAATTAAAGTATAATAATTATATGTCAATACTTGAGATAAAAAATTTAAATTTAGGATTTAATATTGATGAAAAGTTTTATCCGGTTTTAAAGAATATTAATTTTAATTTAAAATGCGGGAAAATTCATGCCATTGTAGGAGAATCAGGAAGCGGCAAAACTATAAGCTGTATGTCAATATTAAAACTTTTGCCGGATAATACTAAAATTACAAGCGGTCAAATTTTATATAAAAATGTAAATTTACTCGAATTAAACGAAAAAGCAATTCGTAACTTTCGTGGACGAGAAATTGCACTTATTCCACAAGATCCCATGACTTCATTAAATCCTTTATATACAATATTTGACCAGCTTTATGAAGTAGTTTTATTACACTATAAAATAAGTAAAAAAGAAGCAAAAGAACTTATAGTTAGTACTTTAAAAAAAGTTAATATTTCAAATCCTGAACAACGTCTTAACAATTATCCTCACCAGCTTTCAGGAGGGATGAAACAAAGGATAATCATTGCCTGTGCACTTCTTGGTAAGGCTAAAATAATAATTGCTGATGAGCCTACAACAGCTTTAGACGTTACAATACAGGCACAAATAATGCATCTTTTGTTAAAATTAAAAAATGAAAATAATGTATCAATAATTTTAATTACACACGACTTGGCCCTTGTATCACAATATAGTGATGAAATTTCAGTTATGTATAATGGTCAAATTGTAGAACATGCAAATACCGGTGAAATTTTTTATTCACCTAAACATCCTTATACAAAAGCTTTGATTGAATCAGTTCCATCTTATACTAACAATAGAAAAATTGAGCCTATTTATGGTAATGTACCATCAATTTATGATGAAATAAATGGCTGTCCTTTTCACTTAAGGTGTAAATATATGTTTGCTCCTTGCAAAACTATCAATCCTAATTTAAAAAAAGTTGATAACCATATTGTAAGATGTCACCTGTATTCAAATTTAGATTACTAATTTTCTTATTTTATTCGTCTTTATAATCTAAAATACTACCTTTATTTTCATCATCATTTGAATAAGCATTTAGAAGCCTGGCTTTGTTTTTTAATTGGGATAATTCACTTTGGACTTTATCTTTTAGTTCTTCTATTCTTTTAATATTTTCTAATTCAAGCTTTCTTATTGGAAGTGTTAATTGAACCATTTCCTCACTTTCAAAGAGTTCTTTGGGAACTTTTTTTACAAGTTCATTAATTTTTGCAATTAAGTTATCCTTAACTTTTAAAACCGACATTATTTCATTTAAGTCTTCTTTTTGAATAAATTCTTCAATTTTTTGTGATAATTTATATAAATTTGAATAAAGCTCTTTTAATTTTTGATAGTTTTGATTTTCCATAATAAGATGTCAACTCCTTCTAATTTATTGTTTAAATATGTGATTACACTTCATAATAACTATTTTCATTATTTTGTAATGATTTATTTTCTTCTTCCCGTTTATTGATAATAGCTTGTTTCCAAGTGTCACGTAATCCTCTTAAATGTTCCAAAACTTCATCAATTGGGTCTGTTTCTTTTTTTATATTTGCCTGAACTAAACGACGATTAAAATAATTATATAAAGCATACAAATTGCTGGCTAATTCTCCGCCAATATCCATATCGAGTGTATTTCTAAGTTCAGATATTATATTTTGTGCTTTCATTAAATTATTATGTGTCATTTCTATATCTTTATTTTCAATGCCTATTTTTGCCTGATTAAGAAATTTTATTGCACCATCATACAATAATACAAGAATTTGTTCAGGTGATGATGTTTCAATTTGATTCTTTAAGTATGGATTCATATTATACTTTCCTATTTATTAACATACTTTTGGGTATTTTTAGATGTTTCATTATATCACTTAAACGCTCAATATCTATAGTTGCAACAACTTTATTATTTACAATATCGATAATTTCAACAGTTTGACCATCTTTATTTAAGTTCAATTTTAAATCATCTTTATCATATTCGCCGTATATTTTTTCAATTTCGGTGTTATAAAACTCACTATTTTGACCATTTAAATCATTATTTTTATCATTTTCATCAACATATTCATACGAAATAATAAGTTTTTCTTCATTTTCATTTTCTTCAAATGTTTTTCGTTTAACGTGTTTTTTTTTCTGACTTTGGTCAATATTTTTAATTATTTGAGCATCTTCTTTTAATGCAACAAGCTTTGCAGCATCAGTTAATTCACTTGATGATTTATCATTTGTTATATTTAAACTGTATCTTGAAATTCCATCCATTTATTTTATATTATAACTTATTTTTTATATTTAACAACTATATAAAATAATTAAATGTAATTACTAAGTTTATTTATATTTTATTTTAAATTTGTTTTGTATTTGAATTATACTTCTACATATTTTATATTTTTATAATATTCAATTCTCATTTCTTTCAATTTTTCATTATATTGTTGTCTTTTTATAGAAATGATATCTTTATTTTTTTGATAATATTTTTTTTGATATTCTTTTATATGTTTTTTATTTTTGTTACGATAAATTTGTTTTTTTCTTTTTTGGATATATATTTCTATTATATTATTTTTTTCATCTATATTATTTTCAGTATCCTGTGTATTTATTTGAAATTTATTAATTTTGTATTTTTTATCTTTTAGTTCTTCTAAAATTTTTACTCCTATTGCATTTATAAATAGTTTAAATTTATTATAATTGTTAAGAGTTACTTTTCTTATATTATTAATAATACTTCTGTCGTCGTTTATTTTTTTCGCCAGATTATCAAAAGTATCAACATTTTTTATTTTTTGAATAATATCTAATGAGTCAATATATTTTTCTAAATTGGAATTTGTAACTTTTATTTCATTTATAAAACTGGCAATAGAGTCTGATTTTTTTACCCCAAAAGAAAAATATCCTTTGTTGTTAATGTTTCCTAGTATTTTCATTTTTTATTCTTTCTATTTTTTATTACTATTTAGAGTGTAATAAAATGATATAATAAAGTCAATATCGTTAAAGTATTTTATTACACAAATGATTTAAAGGACAAATTTGACAATTTGGTTTTTGTGGTTTACATATATTTTGTCCATGGGTAACTAAAATTGTATTAATATCAAGCCAGTATTTTTTAAGAAGAATTTTACGTAAAATCATTTCAGTTTCATCAGGTGTTTTAGATTTTAAAATGCCTAATCTATTAGAAATTCTATGAACATGAACATCTACGCAAATAGCAGGAATATTATAGCCCTTTGCAAGAGTTAAATTTGCAGTTTTTCTTCCTACACCTTTAAATTTGACTAATTCTTCAATTGTATTAGGAACAATTGAATTATATTTTTCAATAAGTTCTTTTGATATATTAATAATTTGATTAGCTTTATTTCTATAAAAACCAACAGGATAAATAGCATGACTTAAAGTGTCAATATCAATTTTGGCAAAGTCATTTGGCGTTCTTCCAAGTTCCAACATACGCTTAGTTGCACCAATGGTCGTTTTATCATTTGTCCTTAAACTTAAAATACAAGCAATTAAAACGATGAAAGGATCCTTTATATTCTCCATAAATTCTACAAATTCACTTCTTTTTAAAGGATTATTTTTTAAAGTTTCAACAATTATTTTAATCCTGTTATCAATATTAGTGCATGTCATTTTTTATTTTTTCCTATTAAAAATAATCCATTTATAATAGTTATATTATAACAAATTAAGCTATTAAAATATATAAAATTAAGGAATTTATATATCAGTTTATACTAAGTTTTGTGTAAAGTTGTATATAAGCACCTTTTATTATATTATTAACGACTGCAAATAAAAATTACTTCCTCACTTAGAATATTAGCAAGATTTTTATTTATATAATTACAAGTATTCCCATTTTGCATGTATATGGAATTAAGTATTTTTATCTTACGCATTTTAGAGAATTCAAAAAAATCTTTAACAGTTAATAAATGTATATTTGGAGTGTTATACCATTCATAAGGAAGCATTTTGGATTTTGGCATTTTTCCTTTAAAAAAAAGATAAAAACGTACCTTATAATATGCAAAGTTAGGAAAGCTAATTATACATTTTTTAGCAACTCTTAGCATTTCTTCAATTACAAAGTCAGGTTTTTGTACACTTTGTAAAGTCTGGTTTAATATTGCATAATCAAATTGTTTATCCGAAAACATATGCAATCCTTCGTCTAAGTTACCTTGAATAACAGACAAACCTTTTTCTAAACTTTTTATTACAGCATTTTGATTTATTTCAACACCTAAACCACTACAATTTTTTTCATTGATTAACAGCTTAAGCAAAGTACCCTCACCTGTTCCTAAATCGAGTATGCTGCTTTGTGTTTCAACAATATCAATAATTTTTTTATAATTTAATTTATTCTTTTTACCAAGCATAATTAAATTATAATACATCATAATGGCTTAAACAATAATATTTTCTATAAAATAGTTTTAAGTTATTCTATGTTATTTACTTATCGTTATTATACTATATTCTTTGCTTGCTTGATTATCATAATACTGTTTATGATATTTTTTTGCTGTTCTTTAATTTTTTAGCTTCACGATATTTTCTTTGCCATTCTCTAAGTTTATCTTTATTAGCTATACGATATTCATTAATTTTATCTTTGTTAGCTTCACGATATTTTTTCTGCCATTCTCTAATTTTATCTTTATTGGCTTTTTGATATTCCTTTTGATATTCATTAATTTTATCTTTATTAGCTATACGATATTCATTAATTTTATCTTTGTTAGCTTCACGATATTTTTTCTGTGATTCTCTAACTTTATCTTTATTGGCTTTATAATATTCTTTTTGATGTTCATTAACTTTATCTTTATTGGCTGTATAATATTTTTTTTGATATTCATTAATTTTATCTTTATTAGCTATACGATATGCTTTATGGTGTTCTTTTATTTTATTCTTATTAGTTTCATAATATACTTTGTTACGTTCACTAATTATATCCTTATTAACTTTTTTATATTCTTTTTGCTGTTCCTTTATTTTTTCTTTATTATTTTTAAAATAATTATTCTTTCTAATTCTAACTTTTAGTACTTTTATTATATTATTTATTTCATTTTTATTCTGAGTTTGATCTTCTGTTTTTATGTTAAAACTATCAGGAAATATATTTAATTCATTTAAATTTTTTAAAATTTTGACACCGATAGAATTTATAAATGATTTAAAAGTTCTATATGTACCTAAACCAACTCTTTGTTTATTTTCCAAAATACTTCTATCCTGATTTAACTTATTAGTTAAAGTTTCAAAAGTGTCACATTCCTGAATTTTTTTAATTATTGGAAGCTGTTCTATAAACTTACTGATTTTAGGATTATCATTTTTTATTTCGCTAACAAAACTATCAATTGTATCTGTTTTTCTTACTCCAAAAGTTAAATTTTTATTGTCTTTTATCATAGTATTATTAATTTTCATACTTATAATCCCTTTTTCTTTATTACGTTTTTACAATAAACAACTTTTAGACAATATAATTAAATTGTTTTGTTCGGCATTTAATAGTATTTTGATATTATAATTAAAAATAGTAACAAAGTTAAAATATTATGTCAATAGCAAAAAATATATAATAAATTTTTAAATACTTTCCAAATCAGATAAAAATCCTTTAATAATTTTAGTTTGTGTTTCAAATTCAAGTAAGAAAGCATCATGCCCGCAAGGAGATTGTATTTCACAAAAAGATACATTTTTATTTGTTTTTACAAGTGCATCTACAATTTCTTTAGCTTGACTTGTTGTAAATAGCCAGTCACTTGAAAATGAAATTATTAAAAATTTAGCTTTACAGTTTTTAAATGCCTCGTATAAAGACCCGTATTTGTGTGTTAAATCAAAATAATCAACAGCTTTTGTTATATACAAATAAGAATTAGCATCAAACCTATTTACAAAACTTTGCCCTTGATAATGAAGATAACTTTCGACTTCAAAATCTGCTTGAAAATCGAAATTACCATTAAAGCCATAGTTTTTATTGGCACTACTTTCACTTAAAAACTGACGACCAAACTTATTTTTCATAGCTTCTTCGCAAAGATAAGTAATATGTCCTACCATTCTTGCAATAGAAAGTCCTTTTTCTGGAAATTTTTGATTGTAATAATCACCATTATTAAAATTTTCATCACTCAAAATTGCATTTCGACTAACAGCATTAAAGGCAATAGCTTGAGGGCTAAGTCTTGAAGTTGATGCTATAACAATACATCCTTTTACATATTGAGGATACATAATTGCCCAGCTTTGTGCCATCATTCCACCCATCGAACCACCAGCTGCTATTAATTTTTTTATACCTAAATAATCAATTAATTCTTTTTGAAGTCTAACAGCATCTTCTATAGTAAAAATAGGAAAATTCAATCCATAAGGTCTATTTGTTTTAGGATTTATTGATGAAGGACCTGTTGTACCTTTACAACCTCCAAGTATATTTGAACATACTATAAAGTATTTATCAGTGTCAAATGCTTTGCCACTTCCTATCATATCATCCCACCAACCGGGCTTTCTATCATTTTCATTGTTATAAAAAGCAGCATGTGCATCACCGGTTAGAGCATGAAATATTAAAATAACATTATCCTTTGATTTATTTAAAGTGCCGTATGTTTCATAAGCTATATTTACATTTTCAAGAATTTCACCTGAATCAAGTACAAAAGGATGATTTAACATGTAATTTTGTAAAGATACTATTTTTTTGTTTTGAGTTGTATTTTTCATAATTTATAATCCCAAATATATATTTGACCACAAAACTTGCAAACAGCATGATTATTCATAAATAACAGATCTGGTTTGAAGGTATAACTGTTAACATTAATTATTAGGTTATTATCTTTATCATAAAAATAATTATACTCTTTATTTCCATTATAATTTTCATCAAACATTAATTCAAATTTATCAATAGACTTACAGTTTTTACAAATGAACACTATTTTGTAAACCTCCTAAAAAATAAAGTCATTGCAATATCTCTAATAGGAAGGGTGTAACCTGTAACAATAAATGTGACAAATGCTTTAAATATATATTTTGATAACATAAGTGAATCAATATGGATATTTATACTATTAAGTGAATTTAATAAATCATTTATTTGTACAAGAGGCAATTTGATTATATATATTTCAATAAAATTGACAAATATATTATCCCAATTTAACCATATAAATCCCCAGTGAATCATATCAGGCAAAAGTAAGTAGCAAATTACAAACATAAAAAATAAAAGCAAAAAAGTTATAAAAAATCTTCCTTTAACAGTGTTAATACTTTTTGCAATATGTTCTAAAATATTTGAATCCTCATTTAAAGCAAAACTTTGTATTACAAACGATAAATATATAAAAACAATAAAAGCTCCAACTATAAAAAGTGCAGAAGATGCAAAGATAATTATGGATGTTATTAGAATTAAGAGCAAATATGAAGTAATATGTGCAGTTATATTTTCGTTATAAAACTTAATATCTTCTATTTTATTATCTTTTAAGTGTAAGCTTGCATGACAAATAGCTCCAATTGCTATTAAATAATCATAGAATGCTTTAGTGAAGATAAGAAATCCAGGTATTGTTATTAATATTAAAATTAAAAAAGCAAAATGAACATTTTGAAATACGGGATATCTAAACTTAATAACCTCAAAATTTGTTGAAAAAAAATAAGAACAAATAAAAATTAAAATAATGCCTATAATTTGACCAAAAATCGGAAAAGTCATATATTTTAGGAATTTATCCAAATTTAGAAAATACAACTTCAAACTTTCACTAATAACTGTAAAAACAAGCCCTATGTTACTTTGAGTTTTATCAATTATTTCATTTTTTACTTTACGTGTTGATTTTTTACTTTTTTTTCTCATTTAAAATACTACCCGAAATAATGAACATAAACAATTATAACATATGAATTTTATTGTTGTGTATTATATTTAAACTTTTACTTTAATATTTTTGATATAATTTTTTTGATAAAAAACTTGTCAAAAATTTATTTTTATATTATATTAAGTTTTATAGAAATATAATATAATTTGCCCTTGTGGCGGAATCGGTAGACGCGTTGGACTTAAAATCCAATGGGGCTAATTACCTCGTACCAGTTCAAGTCTGGTCAAGGGCACCATTTAAAAAGACTCAATATACTTATTGAGTCTTTTTTGTTTTTATATAACAAAATTTTAATATACAAATTTATTAATTAAACTTAAATAAACATGAATAGATATTTATGATAAAGTAATTAAGGGAGATTTATAATATGTTGGAAATTAATACTGAATATCTGCAAAAATGCATAGCTACACTTGAAAAATCCTATTATATGTTGCGACAAACACCTGAAGATACAATTGATTATGAACTATACCGGAATTCATTGGTTAAAAGTTTTGAAATGACTTTAGAGCAAAGTGGAAAATTGTTAAAAAAAAAGATTACTCCATATTTTGCATCTAAAAAAGCTGTTGATATGTTATCATTTAAGGATATTTTTAGATATGCACATAAACATTCTTTAATCACAGAAGAAGAAACTATAAGATGGATGAGATATATAGATAATAGAAATAGTACAACTCACAATTATGGTCTTGCATTTGCAAAGGAAACTTTAACTCTAATAGAAGATTTTTTAGTTGATACAAAAAATTTAATGAAAGTTATTAACAATGATTAATTTGAAAGAAGAATATTTAGAAGAATTAAAAAAAATATTTAATATGTATTGTCCAAAAGCAGAAATTTGGGCTTATGGCAGTCGGATAAAAAATGATTCACATTCAGGGAGTGATTTAAATCTAGTTGTAAGAAGTTTTAATCAAAAGAATAAATATATTTATGAGTTAAAAGAATTAATAAACAACAGCAATATTCCTTTTATAGTTGAAATACAGGATTTTGATAGATTGCCAAATTCTTTTCAAAATGAAATAAAAAAAGAGTATATAAGAATTTTTTAAGCTTTTGTGTTTTCTTTTTTATAACTTTTCCAGGTAGCAATATTTGAGATTGTCGTAGCAGCAAGTGCAATGCCTGAGAGGCAAGCGGCTATTATGTTACTTTTTTTATCATTTTTATCTTTTAGATATTTATGAGGAGTAGAACATAAATATATTAACGCAATAAATGATGTTTCAGCTATCTGTTTTAAAAATAAATAATTTTTTACTTTTTTATCTTTTGCTTTTCCATATGTTATCTGAGATTCATCAAGATTAATATTATTTGGGAATGTTATCCCAAGCATAATAGGGCAAAGTGCTGCCAATATTTTTTGCTTTATACTAACTTCTTTTAAATACTTTGTCCCATATTGTTTTAAATAGCTTGATGCTACAACTGAAGACAAAAGAATTGTTTTACTTAATTTTTCATTTCTTTGCTTTAATGTACAAATTTTATGACCATTAAAACTATATCTATTATTAGTTTCATTATTTATTGGCAGCATAATTCACCTTATTTATAATAACTTCTGCTAATCTGCTGACATTTTTTAATAATTATTTCTTTCTTTATCTTTAATTTCATAAATATCTGCAATTTCTTCTACCATTAGAAATCTTTGTTTAGCACCTATTGTCAAACTTTCAGCAACAGGACCTATAATTGGTATTGAAGCAGACATCATACCACTTGCTCCGGATGCTAATTTATATTCATTCACAACATGCATAGCCTTTTCTTCACGTGGTGATAAATCATCATCCAAATCTTCATTAAGCATGGCAAAACCGCCCATTAATTTGCTTGTTTGTCTTAAAAATTTTTCTTTCTCACTTAAATTTTCATATTTATCCGCATTAGCAACACTATCAATTGCTACTTCAACAAATCCCACACCTAAAAAAACTTGAGGCATCAAAACTAAAGCTGTGGCTTTTCTAACTCCACTATCAATCTTTTCCCACCATTTAGGTGCACCAAACGAAATTTTATCCTTTTGAACACTATGTTGTTTATTCATCTTCATGCCAAAACTTTGGGACCTTGATGAAAAACTTTGAGTTTTTGGACTTTTCTTTCTATTCAAATTAGCCTGATGTCTCATTTGTACCCCATAACTTAAATTGTTTACTTTTGATTTTATTTATCCTCTCTTTTTTTTAAATAATCTTTAGTTTAATTTTTAATTATATAAAAAACGTAAAAAAATAATTTGCTAGTTGAATATAAAATGTTTACAAAAGTTAATACATTTTTTATAATTAAAATACATTACCCCGGGATATTTTTGACAATAACATATTGATTCATATATAATTAAATTGTGGGATTAGTATCATTTTCAGGTGTTAAAATTTATGATAAATGAAAAAAAAGAAAAAAATAATAATATATTTGCCTTAATATTAGCAGGTGGAAGCGGTTCTCGCTTATGGCCTTTAAGTCGTGAGATGTATCCAAAACAACTTCAAAATTTTAATCAAGATGAAAATGAAACTTTATTTCAAAATACGTTTAAAAGACTTACATTAAATGTTAATGATAAAAATATACTTACAATTACAAACATAAAACATCAAAACGGTATAAAATCCCAGCTGGAACCTTTTAAACAAAAATATTGCCGGGAGAATGATTATAAAATCATTACAGAACCTATATCAAAGAATACAGCCTGTTCTTGTACACTTGGGGTAAAATATATATGTAAATTTTTAAGCCTCAAAAACCAGGACCCAGTAATTTTTGTAACAGCATCGGATACTTCAATAAAAAATATAAAAAGTTTTGCAACAACTTTTAATAAAGCTTTAGAACTTGTTGAAAGCGGCTATATTGTAATGTTTGGAACAAAACCTAAAAAACCTGATGAAGGGGTGGGTTATATAAAAGCCAAAAATAATAAACAACTTTCACAAATTGTTGAAGGAGCAAAAAAGGTTGTTGAATTTATTGAAAAACCAAATATTGATTTATGTGAGGATTTAATTAAGTCAAAAACCTGTTTTGTAAATAGTGGAATGTATATGTTTAAAGCATCAACTTTTGAAGATGAAATGAAAAAATATTCAAATGATATTTTTGAGGCTATTAAAAATGCAACTATAAACGAAAATAATTCACCAAATATAGAATATAATGTTTATGAAAAATTACCAAATATTTCAATTGACTATGCATTAATTGAAAAATCTAAAAAAACAACTATGCTTGAATTGAAATGTGATTGGATGGATTTAGGTTCATGGGAAGCAATCTATGAAAATTCTAAAAAAGATGAAAACAATAACTGTTTTTTAGGCAATGTTATTGATATAAATTCAAAAGATTCATTTGTTTATGCCACTTCAAAACTTGTAACAACAATTGGTTTAAATAACACTTGTATTGTTGAAACGGAGGATGCTCTTCTTGTTTGTGATAAATCAAAATCAAATGAAGTAAAAAAAATATATGAAAAATTAAAAGATATAAATGATGAAACACATAAAATCCATAAAACTGTTTATCGTCCGTGGGGTTATTATTCTGTACTTCAAGAAGGTGATGGTTTTTTAACAAAATGCATATGTGTTAATCCAAAAGCAAAATTAAGTTTGCAATATCATCATCATAGAAGTGAACATTGGGTTATCTTGGAAGGAAATGCACTTGTTGTTAAGGATGATATTGAATATAACTTAACGCCGGGTGAAAGTATTGATATAAAAATAAAAGAAACACATTCGCTTCAAAACCAAACAGATAAACCTTTAAAAATACTTGAAGTACAAAAAGGCGATATTTTAGACGAAAATGATATAGTACGGTTATCTGATATATATGGTCGGGTTTAACATATAAATGAATAGAAATGAAGTTGAAAATTTAAAAAACAACGTTAAAAATACATTAGATAATACAAAGCTTTATAATTTCAAAGGAACAGTTGCCAAACTTTTAGGTTTAACAGTTGATGTAAAATTACCAGGGTTAAAAATCGGTGATTTATGTTATATAGAAACAGATGAAGGACAAAAAAAAGCAGCCGAAGTTGTTGCATTTAAAGGTGATGCTGCTCAGCTTATGCTTTTATATGATGGAGCCGGAATAGGACAAGGAAGTCTTGTAACATCAACAGGACGACCTATTATGATACCGGTTGGTGACTTTTTACTTGGAAGACTCATAAACCCGCTTGGGGAACCTATTGACAATATGCCGCTTGATACGACAAATGCAAAATGGATAAAAGTTGACAACGATCCTCCCGGAGCTTTTGAACGACCTATTATAAAAGATATGTTTTCTACAGGTGTTCGTGCTATTGATTCAACATTAACATTTGGCTGCGGTCAACGTATGGGATTGTTTGCCGGTTCAGGTGTCGGAAAAAGTACACTTCTTGGTATGATAGCAAGAAATTCTGATGCTGATATAAATGTTATTGCATTAATTGGAGAACGTGGACGTGAAGTTAAGGAATTTGTTGAGGATGCTTTAGGGCCTGAGGGTATGAAAAAATCAGTGCTTGTTTGCTCAACAGGTGATCAACCACCATTGATTCGTATGAAATGTCTTCTTACAGCCACTGCTGTTTGTGAACATTTTCGTGATCAGGGTAAAAAAGTATTTTTAATGACAGACACAGTCACACGTTGTGCTATGGCAGGAAGAGAAGTTGGACTTTCTATTGGTGAACCCCCAACTATGAAAGGGTATCCTCCTTCAATATTTTCTTGGTTGCAAAAAGTTCTAGAAAGAACAGGCAATAGTGAAAAAGGGTCAATAACAGCTTTTTATACAGTTCTTATGGAAGGTGATGATATTAATGATCCTGTTGTTGATACCGTCCGCGGGATTGTTGATGGACACGTATTTTTATCACGTAAAGTCGCTGAGATGAACCATTACCCTGCTATTGATATTTTAGGAAGTATTTCTCGTTTATTTACGGCCATTGTTTCAAATGAACAAAAAGAAGCAGCATATAAGTTAAGAAAAATTCTTGCTATGTATCGTGAAAACAAGGATTTAATTGATGTAGGTATGTATACTCCAGGCTCTAATCCAAAACTTGATACCGCTATTGAAATGATTCCTAAAGTAAACGCATTTCTGCAACAAAGAACTACCGATTCCGTTACAATGGAAACAACCATTAATACTTTAATTGATATGATGAAGAATGTAGATATTTAATTCTATTTTTATAGTTTTGTGAATTTTTGTAAAAATTTTGTTTTAACTAGCAAATTATTTTTTTATGGTTTTTATATAAGTAAGAATGGTCATGTTTTAATTTAATAGGAAGGAGAAAAAATATGAAAATTGAGAGCAGTTTTGGTATGTTAAATCAAGGTATGCCAATAAAAATTGGGGGGGGGAAAAATATTCTTTGCATAATAAGAAATTAACGCAAATTCAAAATTTTGTTTCTTTAAAAAATACAAGTAACAAATATAATTTACAAGAGGATGTGGTTAATTTAAATAAAAGCAAAGCAAATTTAATAAGCTTTGGTGGACTTGATGAATGGAAAAAATTAGCAAATAAAAATCCAATAATTAAGTCTTTAGCACAATTACAAGGTTTTGCTGTAGCTTCTGGAGCATTTGCAGGATTGGTTCCAAGCCGACATACTTGTAGTATGTTTACAAGCGGGCTTTTATCTGCAATAAATGAAATATTTTGTGATAATTATAATGATGAATATGCAAAAACAATTTTAAATAGAGTTTCATATGTTTCGACAGTATTAGTTAGTTCAATTGATAATTTATGTCAAAAATTAAGTACTTCAAATACTCAGGCTATCGTAACAACAGCTACAGTTACAACTGCAACAGGAGGCAATTTTATACTTGGCGGTATTGCTGGGTTAGTTTCAAAACTTTCTACAGAAGAAAAAAATAGAATTGCTACAAATGTTGGTATTGTTGAAGGTTATGGTGCAGGTGTAATTACATATTTAGAACATAGAAAAAGAAATGGTTTTAGTGGTGGTTCAGGGTCAGGTGATTTAATGAAATTGCCTGAAGTTAAAAGATTAAATTCTCCAGATGATGTTTTAAATTATTTTAGAGACTTAGATGAAAATACTTTTAATAAATTTCTTGAACTACATAATGCAATGAATAAATTTTATATACCTCGACATCTAGATATAGACGATACTTATCAACTAACTGATGATAAATCTGGTTTTTTTGACAAAAGAATAGTTATTAAAGTATATGATAGAGTGAATGATAAAGTTATTCTACATAAAAAATATAAAAAAGATTTTGGCGAGCATTCTTGGGCTGAAATTTCTATATATAATATTCAAAGTTGCTTATGTAATTCAAGTAGAGGAAATATGTTATGCAATTAAAAGGATTAATGTTAGATAACCTTAATGTTAAAAGAACTTTTGGAGCAGATAATAAATGTCAATATGATATATTAAGACAAGAAATCTTAAATGACAAAATTTTTAATATACGAGAGAAAACAATACAAAAAAATGAAGATTATCATACATTATTTTTGGCAAGTGAGTTGATTTATACAAATCTTTGTATGGGAAATAATTATAAAAATTTAAAATTGAATGTAACTTATCCAGTATTATTATTTTTAGGTCTTGCAAATCTAATTATGAAATCTAAAAGTTCTAATGAAAATTATAAAAACAATTTAGTTCAACATAAACTTAAAAAAGAAAAAAAATCAGAAGCTTTAATGTTAGGCTTATTGCCGGGTGTTCTTTTAGTTATTAATGCATTTAAAGGTAATCTTAAAACAAAAGAAGCTAAAATGAGGGGATTTTTGGGAATTGGATTATCAGTTTTAACAAGTTTTGCCTTTAATTTCCTAAAAAATAAAAATATTGAAAATTGTGAAAAGGAAGTAAATAATGTATATAAATAAAATAAGTTTAAGTAATAATTCTAATAAAGTCGGCTTTAAACAAAATAAAAACAATAAACAAGAATATATATATGTTGATCAATCATCAGTTGACAATTATAAATTGCCGCTTGGTATGGGGCTTATTTATTCTCAGTTTGAATTTAATCGACCGGATAAAGAAGTTAAGGATATTTTTAAACAAAAACTTGTCGATTTTAAAAGCAAAACTTTTGCAAAAAAATGTAAATCAATCTTTATACCAGCTTTAGGAGCAGTAGGATTGGCATTGGCTTGCGAATATTGGGGTTTTAAAAAACAATTAAAAGTAAAAAAGAAAAATAATGTAAATGATGAAACAACATTAAAGCAAGGGCTTTTAAAAAAAGGTATTTTTGAAACAATAATGGTTTCATCTATTGTTGCAGCGGTTTCTGACTATACTTTAAAAAATATGAAAAATCGTGAAAAAGCTATGGATAAAACTTTGGCTGCAACAGGTATAACTATGGCTTTGTGGGGAACATTATCTTTAATTTCAGCTATTAATATCTTTAAAAATTATAAAAAAGAAAAAAATCAGGAATTTTTAGAAAAATAAACTTTATATTAATCACATAACCTAAAAATTGATTGCAAAAAATAATTTAATATATATATTTTTTTATTTATTTGGTATATTATTAAGTTATGTCCGAAGATTGTTCTAAAATTAAAATTGCATTTATAACGTCCGTTTATCAGGAGGATTGTTTTACATCTGGTGGTGTCAAATTGAATTATATTTTGCTTAAGTTTTTTAATGAAACAGGTAATTTTATTATTGATGTTTATGCTGAAAAATATAATGAAAATGTAAAAATACCTCATAATATATATAACTATAATGATTTTAATGATAATGTTGTAAAGAATTACCAGTATATTTTATCTGAAAAGGGTATATTTAATTCAGATGTAACATACTTACACGATCATACAAATAAATTTAGACATAAATTTATGTACAAAAAATGGTTTTATTTTATTTATAAAATAATTTCAAGAAAACAATATTTAAATAGAAAAATGATAGATGGTAAAATTCAAAATCATTTAAAATATACAAAAAAAATTATTGTTTCTTCAAAAGTTTTGAAAGAGGATTATGTTAGAAATTATAATATAGAACCGTCAAAAATTTATATATTACCTCCTCCTGTTGAATATAAGGAATATAAAACTTCAATAAAAAATCAAAAAATATTTACATTTGGACTTAGTGCCACAGGTTTTGAGCGTAAAGGAGGATATTATGTTTTAAAATCAGTTGCCAAGTTGAAGAAAAAATATTTAAATTTTAAGGTTAAAATTATATGTAAAAAACAAAATTTGTTTTTAAAATTTTTAATTTTGTATTATGGAATTAATCGCTATGTTGATTTTGTGCCAATACAAAAAGATATGAGTGATTTTTATGATTCAATAGATTGTCTTCTTATGCCTTCGATTCTTGAACCTTTTGGTATGGTTGCAACTGAAGCTATGATGAATTCAAAACCTGCTATCGTTTCTAAAATTTCGGGTGCTTCTTATATTATTAATGATGGAGTTAATGGCTTTATTACCAACAATAAAAATTTAGATGAAAAAATGCAGCAAGTGCTTGATATGACTAATGAAGAATATATTAATATGTGCAAAAATGCATATAATTCCGTTGTTGGATTTACTTGTGAAAATTTTGCTAAGAAATATATGGAAATTTTAGAAAAATAAATTAGACTTTCTTATAATGTTTTTTTTATATTATTAGTCAATAATAAAAATATAATTTGGAGATATTCTTATGTTAATGTTGCTTTTGCGTTTTGTTGGTTTTGCTTTAATAATAATGTTTACAGCGTGGATTGTGCCTGGTATTTCTGTTGAAAATTTTAAATATGCTTTTTTTCTTGCAATAGTTATATCATTAATTAATTTGTTTATAAAACCTGTTCTTTTATTTATAACATTACCTATAAATATCCTTACTTTAGGCTTATTTACTTTAATAATTAACGCAGTCTTATTAATATTTGCATCTCATATTGTTCCCGGGTTTCATATTGATGGATTTTTAAGTGCACTTTTAGGTTCAATAATTATATCAATATTAACAGTTGGATTAAACCTGCCTTCTTAATGATTTAAACCGCTATTATTATGAAAATGTTTCCACTTAAACTTTGGATAAGTGTGTTTAATTTCATTCCAGTCAATATTAATAATATTATTACCATTATTTTGGGTTTTATGTTTTTGTTCCCAATCTTTTAAATAATCCGCACAGGCGTGATCAATAAAATACAATTTATCTACACATATATCAACATTTGTATCATTAGGAATACTTTCTAAAATATTTATTAAACTTGGCAATTGTAAAAACGTAATATTTCCTTTAAGACATACAACCATCTTATTTTGTGCTTCTAAGTAGTGTTTATGAATATTTGTTTTCAAGACTTTATAGGCATTCTTTAAAAATGCACAAACAAAACCAACAATTATACCTTCAAAAAGATTTGTAAATAAAATAGCTGTTAAGGTAATTATATAAATAAGAAATTCACCTTTACTTAAGGTAAATAAATATTTTGCAGCTTTTACATTAATTAAAGTAAAACCTGTATAAACCAAAATAGCTGCTAATGAAGCTGTTGGGATATAATTCAAAATTTGAGGGAAGCAAACTACAAAAAGTAAAATCCAAAAACCATGAAGTACAGGCGATAATCGTGTTTGTGCATTTGCATTAATATTTGCAACAGATCTTACAATAACACCTGTTATTGGTAAACCACCAAGTATTCCCACAAGTGAATTTCCAACACCCTGGGCTATTATTTCTTTATTATAGTCAGTTTTTGAACGAGGTTCCATTTTGTCAATAGCAGTTGATGTTAAAAGTGTTTCAGCACTTGCTATAAATGTTATTATAAATGCCATTATAAGAATTTTTAAATTAAATAATTGAGGTATTTGGCTAAAATTTAAAAATGTTACATTTTGGAAAAAATTACTATCCATTTCAATGTAATTTATATCAAGATGAAAAATATTAGCTATTAATGAAGCTGATAAAACAGCAACCAGAGCTGATGGAATAACTTTTAATTTTGGTGTTCTTAAGGATTTCCATAAAATAATACAACTAATCGTCCATATTCCAATAAGACAAGCTTGATGATGTATAGACCAGTCAAAAGGAACAACCGAGTGCCAAATTACATTCCATAATGTTTTTAAGTTATCCCAAAAATGATTTAATGGGGTTGAATCAAGCATTATATGAAATTGTGATAAAAATATTGTAATACCAATACCTGATAACATACCTTGAATAATTGCAGGTGAAATAGCCCGGAAATAATTACCTAATTGTAAAAATCCAAAAACTATCTGGATAATACCTGCTATAAAAATTGTAAGGAATAAATGTTGAATTCCCATATTAGTAAGAATATCAGTAACTATTAAAATTAAACCAGCAGCAGGTCCAGAAACCTGTAAAGAGTTACCGGATAGTGCCCCTACAACTATCCCGCCTATTATGCCTGAAATTAAACCGCAATAAATCGGCAATCCACAGGCTAATGAAAGACCTATTGCAAGCGGCAATGCTACTAAAAATACAATTATGGATGCTAAAATGTCCTTTTTTAAAGTATTTATATTCATTATTACTTAATTCTCCGGAAGTTTATTTTGTAAAAATTCAAATGTTCGAAGTGTGTTTGTATAATTTTATTAATTTAAATAATATCAGATAGAAAACTATAATTCAATAATATGTAACAAAAATTTATTAATTAGTTTTATGATAAATTTATGATATAATTATTTTTAAGTGGTTCTTATGGATTTACAAGAAGTAAAAAAAGAAATAATAAAAATAGTAAAAAAAGCTGGTAAAAATAGGTTGTTACCGGGGACAAGCGGTAATTTATCTGTTAGATATAATGATACTTATATTATTCTTACTGCATCCGGAAGTTCAAGTGCTTTTATAACTTATGATGACTTAATTTTGACGGATTTGGAAGGAAATATATGTGAAAAGTCGAATAAGATGCCAACATCTGAGATAGGTATTCATACTTCTATTTATAAGAAAAGACCTGATATAAATGCTATATTACATTCACATTCAAGTGCATTAAGTGCTTTTGCTGTTATAAACAGACCATTAAGTCCTATTTTGGCTGAAAGTATTTATTATTTTAAAAATATTCCATTTGTGCCTTTTGGTAAGCCTGGTTCAAAAGAACTTGCTTATGAAACTGCTTTGTGTTTTGAGAATAAAAGTGTTAATGCTTGTTTTTTATCAAATCACGGTTTTGTATTGGGGGCTAAAAATTTAAAAGAAGCTTATAATTTGACACTTATGGCTGAAAATATTGCTCAAATTGAAATTAATGCTTCTATTTTAGGTGAGTTTAAAACTCTTTCTGAATAAAATAAATAAAATTTGGTAAAAAAACAGTATTATAAATAACACAATACTGTTTTTTGTTTAATTTAATATAATTATAATTAATTATGGGACTTATATACAAGTTTACACAAAGCTGCCCCGTCCGGAGGACATTAACTTTCGTGTGGGGGGATATGGGGGGAGGCAAAGCCTCCCCCACCCATATATTACTAATTCCCGCCGTAGGAAAGACGCCCGATTGAAATGAGGGCGGATACCTCAGGCGGGAAAAAAGCTAAAGCCGACAGCACGAAGTGCGATAGACGAAGTTAAACAGAGTAACCCCGTCTGGAGGACATTAAATTAATTTTAAATAATTTTTTGAAAAAAATTTTCAATAATTAGAGAAAATTAAAGCCTTTCAGGCGGAGGCACTTTGTGTGGACAAAGCGGATTTCCGTACGGGCGAAGCCCCGGGGAGCGAAAAGCCAAAGCCGGCAGCACGAAGTGCGACAGGCGAAGTGCTTTGAGCTTGAAGGAAATTCAAGAGGGTGCCCAAAACCGTAACCCGACTTGTCACTCACATTCTCACTAAACTCAACCCAAGCAGCCTTAACTCGTGCTTCGCACTCAAACAGACGGCTGCCTGTTGTTGTTTCGTTAAGCGAATTTCCGGACGGGCGAAGTCCCGGGGAGCGAAAAGCCGGAGCCGACAGCACGAAGTGCGAC
>CALUPO010000023.1 GCA_944322675.1 Candidatus Gastranaerophilales bacterium
GCTCCTGTTGATTGCTCCAGCGGTAAAACAACAAGAAAAAGAAACAACAAAGGTGGTAACCATCTCTTTAGTGTGAGGGCTGGGGTGAGAGTCTTTTCCTATCTCCCTCTCCCTTTAGGGAGAGGGGGCATGAGATGTCACCCTCACCCCAAACTTTACGCTTAAAATGGAAAGAGGAAATAAAAAAGTTGTAGAATGAGAGCAACAATGGCAACCCATACGCAGGTTTGAGTAATAGTTTTTAAATAATAATAAAAATATAAAGCCTTTCAGGCAGAGGCACTTTGTGTGGAAAAAGCGGATTTCCGTACGGGCGAAGCCCCGGGGAGCGAAAAGCCGAAGCCGGCAGCACGAAGTGCGACAGGCGAAGTGCTTTGAGCTTGAAGGAAATTCAAGAGGGTGCCCAAAACCGTAACCCGACTTGTCACTCACATTCTCACTAAACTCAACCCAAGCAGCCTTAACTCGTGCTTCGCACTCAAACAAAAGGTTGCCTGTTGTTGTTTCGTTAAGTGATAATTGTTCGTGCCTGCGTATGGATTACATTTATTAACTTTATTCTACAATTGTTTAATTCTTTAAAAAAAATAAATAAAGTAACCCCGTCCGGAGGACATTAACTTTCGTGTGGGGGGATATGGGGGGAGGCTTTGCCTCCCCCCATAAATACTAATTCCCGCCGTAGGAAAGACGCCCGAATGAAATGAGGGCGGATACCTCAGGCGGAAAAAAAGCCAAAACCGACAACACGAAGTCGACAGGCGAAGTTAAACAGAGTAACCCCGTCCGGAAGACATTAAAATATTTAATTTGTTGAAATTTAACAATTTTGCCACCCTCACCCCAACCCTCTCCCTAAAGGGAGAGGGGGAAAGGAAAAGACTCTCACCCCCGCCATCAAGCTAAAAAGGAAAGTGAGAATAAAAAGTTGGAGAATGAGGTCAACAAAGGCAACCCATACGCAGATTGGAACAAGCAGTGCTTAATGAAACATTGTCAGACAGCCTTTTGTTTGAGTGCGAAGCACGAGTTAAGGCTGTTCGGGTTGAATTTAGCACAGCTGTGACAATCAAGTGGGTTGTGGTTTTGTGCAACTTTGTCCACACAAAGTTGCCCCGTCCGGAGGACATTAAAATAATTTTAAATAATTCTTAAAAAAATCGTAAAACATAGTTTCCCCGTCCGGAGGACATTAAATTAATTTTAAATAATTTTAAAAAAATAATTATTTGTGCCTGCGTATGGGTTACATTTATTAACTTTATTCTACAGCTGTTTAATTCTTTAAAAAAATAAATACAGTAACCCGGTCCGGAGGACGTTAAAATATTGGAATTTATATACAACTTTACACAAAGCTTAGTGTAAACTGATATATAAATTCCCTTGTTTATTCTTTACTTATGTTTATCATCCCGATTATTATGAAGATATAAATGGATTATAAAAAAGGAGGTATTTGTATATTAGTTGTGTTATTGAAGAACATTAAAGTCAATAAAAAAATAGAATTAATTCTTATCCTTTTATTCATATCTTATACCTGCACTTTCAAGACGTTTTAATGCTTCTTCAAGTCTTTCTTTTGGTTGAACAATTGATAATCTAAAGTGATCATCGCTCATATCACCAAAAGCAACACCCGGGGTCAAAACAACACCTGTTTTGTCAAGAACCATTTTACAAAATTCCATAGATGTATAACCTTTTGGTACTTTTAACCAGAAATACATTGTAGCCGGTGTTCGTTTCATTTTCCATCCAAGTTTATTCATTCCTTTTGCTATAATTTCACGGCGAGAATCATATTTTTGCATTATTTTTTCAACATAATAAAAATCCATATTTAAAGCTTTAATAGCAGCATCTTGTACAATGGTGGATGTTCCGTAGTCTAAATTTGATTTCATAGCATAAATAATATCTATAAATTCTTTTTTACCCACAACAAATCCAACTCTCCAGCCTGCCATATTAAAAGTTTTTGAAAATGAATGAAACTCGACTGCAATATCCCATGCACCATCAACTTCAAAAATACTATATGGACGGTACCCATCATATACAGTTTCCCCATATGCTAAATCGGAAACAAGAAGAATGCTATATTTTCTACAATAGTCTACTATTTTTTCCAAAAATTCAATAGGAGCTATTGCAGCTGTTGGGTTGTTTGGGTAGTTTATGAAAAATAACTTTGCACGTTTTGCAACATCCTCAGGTATTGAGTCTAAATCCGGCAAGTAATCATTTTCGTCAAGTAATGGAACATGATAAACTTCACCGCTTGCAATAAGTGTTCCACGTGATAATACAGGATAATAAGGATCAGGTACTATATTTATATCGCCAGGGTTTGTAAATGCAAGTGCAACATTTGCTAATCCTTCTTTTGCACCAATCAATGTTTGTATTTGGGTTTTAGGATCAACATCAATATTATATCTTTTTTTCATCCATTTTGCTATACTTTCGCGAAATTCTAACTTTCCACGAAAACTTGGATATCCATGGCTTTTGGGATCCTGAATTGATTTTATTGCCGCTTCAACAATGGGTAATGGAGTTGCACCATCCGGATTTCCAATTCCTAAATCAATTAAATCTATACCTTTTTCACGTGCTTCTTCTTTCCAATCATCAAGTTGGGCAAAAATATATTTTGGTAATTTTAATATCTTGTCAGCTGCTTTAATGTTAATTCTATTTTTTTCACTTATCATTTTTTATTTCTCCTAATTTTAATATATCTTCATGTATCTTTAAAGCTATGTTATTAAAGGAATGATTAGATTTAATTTTTTGATATCCCTTTATTGCTATTTTTTCTCTTATATAATCATTTTTTAAGTAAAAACTTATTTTATCAAATAAATCATAATTATTATAATAAACTTCCAGTTCCTTGCCGACTTCAAAATTTTTAAATATATCCTCCATATTATCAGTTAATAAAAATCCACCCGAAGCTAGGACTTCATATACACGATAATTGATATTATTTATACCTTGTATTGTAATATTCAAATTAATTTTACTTGATTTATAAACAAAGGATAATTCACTTTCATCTCTTAAAAATCCACGGTAACAATTTCTATAAATATCCATATTAATGTCATCAAGAAGATTATTCTGCATAATATAATCAAGGCTTTTTTCAAAATGTGGTTTATAACAAAACAAATTAAAATTGCTTTTAAATTTCTTTATTATTTGGCAAATAAGTTCAATTCTTTTTATGCCAAGCGGGCGTCCGACAAATGATATTGGATATTTATATTTTTCAAATTCTCTTTCATATAATTTATAGTGAATTCCAAGTGGAAGAAATTGTGCATTTTTAAAACAATTTAAATAGTTACTATCCCAGATGTATATTATAGTATTTTTTTCTTTACTTTTATTTTTCAAAATGTTATAAAGTTCTATATTTTTATCACCCCAGGATAAAGGTGTTGTAGGTATGTCTGCGAAATAGTGAATGAATATAATATTTTGATATTTTGATAATAAGTTATTAAGTTCATTATCCATAAGATACGAATAATCATATCCAAGTATAATTTGAACATTATAATTTTTAATAATTTCATCATTTATATTTTTAATATCGGCAATAATAATCTTATAACCTATTTCATTTAAAGCCAGACTGAGTCCCTTTAGAATAAGGGTTCCAGCAATACTTTTGGGTAATATTATTAAAATAGTTTTTATCATTATGAAAATTATTCCTAATAGTTATTTTTTTTCTAATTAATAAAAAATCCCGCTTTTATTTTTAAAAAGCGGGATTGATAAGACTTAATTTTTGCAAGCTTAGCTTTCCGCACTCTCATTATTTGAGGCGGCGGCTTCAGCTTGAGCTTTTTTTTCTTCTTCTAATTTAGCTTGAGCTTTTTTAGAAAGTTTTACTTCTTCTTTTTTATTATAAATAAGTTTACCTTCATCATCAGCATTATTAATTAAATAACTAACAGTTGGTGTAGGTTGTGCACCTTTTTTAATCCATGCAAGAGCACCTTCTTTGTTTAACTTCATTTCTTTTGTTTTTGGATTATAAAATCCTAATTCTTCAATTGGGGCACCACTTCTTTTAGTTGTTGAATTAATAACTATTATACGATAAACTGGATTTTTCTTTGCACCTAATCGTTTTAATCTAAGTTTTACCATTGACTTTTAAATACTCCTTTTTTTATTCTTACACTTTTTAGAGGATTTGGTAATTTTGCTTTATACTACTTTATATAACCATAATCATAAAATAATTACAAGTTTTTTTTTACAAAAATTTAAAAAAAGGCGTAAGCCGTGCGAAGCTTTAGACGAGGAAGCGACCCAGCTTCCGAGTATAAAGCGAAGTAGTTAAAAGCCGCCGTAGGAAAGACGACCGAAAGCAATGAGGTCGGATGCCACAGGCGGGAAAAAAGGCGTAAGCCGTACGAAGCTTTAGAGGAGGAAGCGACTCAGCTTCCGAGTATAAAGCGAAGTAGTTAAAAGCCGCCGTAGGAAAGACGACCGAAAGCAATGAGGTCGGATGCCACAGGCGGGAAAAAAGGCGTAAGCCAAAGCGAAGTTTGTAAATTAATTAACCTCGCACTTGGATTGTTAATGTACCAAATTAAATCTCTTATAGAAAAAATCAACAAGTTTTGTTATATCTTTAACTCCTTTAACATGCTGAATAAGAGGATTTTTGCCATATAAAAAATCATAAAAACTCAACTGGTAATTATATTGCATGGCTAAATCAACCCAAATATTTTCATGTATCTTTCCTTCCTCATATTGAGGTATATTTTCTTTAAAGTATGGAATGTTATTAATTAAAGTATTTATAAAATTTTTTCGACCATTGTATTTAAGATAATTTTTGCGAGGTTTATAGTTTTGCGGATTATTTATTACTTTATGTATTGTATGGGCAAGAGCTTCAGGATCAAATGTTTCAACAAGTTCACCGCTATTACCAAAAAATATAGGATGTTCTCCTCTTGCCCATTTGTTGTGGTCTTTAAATGCAATAATAGGAGTATTGCAGCTTTGAGATTCGTTTATTGAACGATTTTTACCTTCGATTAAAGATGTCAATACGCAACATTTTGAAGCTGTATAAAATTTAGGGAGTTCTTTATAATGATTTACAAAAGGAACAATTTCAACAGATTGTCGAAATGATGAAATATGATTAAAAAACTTGTCAAGTTCTTTTCTTTGTTCGGCATGAAGGATTGAATAATCAATTGTTCCATCTTTATTGCGTTTTATATTCTTTTGTCCTAAAATTAAAGCGGTTTTTAGATTTTTTCCATAGATATTATTATACACTTTTAAAGCTTGCCCTAAAGTTGGGAGATTTTTAAATGGATTTGGAGATGAAACGCATAAAACATCAAAAAATTTTGGAGTGTTCCAGGTTGGAGCAATAATATATTCATTTGTAAAATCTGCATCTTGAAGAGGAATAAAAATGATGTCTTTTTTGTTTGGATATTTGTTTTTATAATATTCTTCACGTTTTTTATTTTCGTAACAGGTTAAATAGAAATCTGCATTATCACACCAGGAATAATTTGACCACATTGTGTAGGCTCCAACGAAGAATAGTTTTTTTAGAGCCGGAAAAAGTTTTAAAATATAAGAAGCAGCTTGAGTGAAGATGACACCTTTTGTAAACTTTCCTTCATAAAATAATGGAGGGATCGGTATTATAAAATCAATAGTCCAGTGATATTGAGATTCATCCTCAAAAAACTCACCCGTATAAGCATCAATATCATCCCAAATATTTTCAATAGGTTTGTTAATATTTGGATTTTTTAGATATTCGTTTGGGTAGATACCTTTCATAAGGAAATAATATTAAATTTTGTAAATTTTTTCAATAAATTTTTACAAAAATTTACAAACCTTGAAAACCCTTTAAATATGCGGGGGGGGGGGGCTAAATGTATAAAAAGTGTTGATTTTTGTGTTTTTGAGGTAAAGTTTTGTTTTTTTTTAGCCGATAAATAACATTGAAAGTATCGTTATGTTTGATTAATTTAAGAAATAACATTAATTAAACGAAATTGGGAAAAAGTAGAAGAAATGGGATTATCAGCAAGTAGTTTAAGATTGGCTATGTTAACTGCCCGCAAATCAAATTTAGAGTTTGAGGCGCAGCAGATTAATCAACAGCGCATGAATTTGTCAAATCAAAGTGCTGCCATTTATAATGATATGCTTAGCATGTCAGTTCCCACTCCGCCAAATGCAAATGAATTTACAAAGGAAGTATACACATTTAATAAAGGTAATGGTGTTTCACAACTTTTAAGCACAACAAGAAACTCATCCGGTCCTTATGATTATGATGTTTTATATAAAACACCAAAAACCGAAGATGTTTTGATGAAAAAGCAATTAAATAATGTAGGTATTAAATATAATAACGATCAAATGACTGCAAATATTGATGGTGTGGATTATGCATTAACATTGAATGGAAATGAAGATAAATTAAATGACTATATAAAAACACAAAAAACATATGAAAATATAAAGAATGTAGAAAGCCAGATGCAATCTTTGTGGAGTTTGTCACCGGATAAAGAACTTAGTGCATCACAAATGAAACAATATTTTGAAACACTTGGCTTGTCAACATATAAAACACCCGCAAGCACACAGGTGCTAGATGTGGAAACAATGGACGATGCTTTTCAAAATGTATATAATGAAGGTAATGCTTATGAATATAAAGATGTTATATTAACTTATCCTGCTTCAACACCACCTCAAATTGCACGAGATGAATCGAAGAGAAATTTATTAAAATTAGATGGAGCAAGTGGCACTTTAACACAAGGTGAAGATAACGAACATTATACATTTGATTCTATGGGTAATGATAAGTGTCCTTTTGGAAAATATACAATTTCGCGTGTAGATGGTAATTGGGTATGGTCACTTCAAGAACCCACAGGAAGCCAGTTAAGCTATTATGGTATAAAAGAAGAGGCACAATATGATGATATTTATATAATAGACGACCTAGTAGCTTCAGAATTTACAAACGAAACCATAAACAATGTAGAAATTAATGGAGATAATGTTACATGGCATGAAACTACGACATATAATGAGGGAGATAGTATTGAAATTAATGGTAACATATACACTCCAACGCTGGATGGAAATTGTTTTAGTATGGAGCTTAGTTCTGCCGTGACAGATGCTTTACATGGATTAAAAGCAGGTTCATCGATAATATTTTATGATTCTAATGGTGCTACGGAAATAACTTCAACGGTTGTTGAATCAGAATATGGAGAAGGATACTCTTGTAAATTTAAGACTGAGTTCGGAACGTGTGATTATTTTATAAATTCTGCTGGATTATTAACTATTAACAGTAAGAAACCGATAGGATTTTACCAAGATTTGGGTTATTATAAACACTGGTCTACAGCTCAGACTACCGAATATACAGAAGCTGATTTATCCAATGGGTACTGGTATAATTTTCTCACCTGTGAGATAGGCTTGAAAGACGTGATGTCAAGAGATAGAGATCCCAATAGCCTAAAATATGAGAGCAAGTGTGGTTGGGGCTATGTAGACAAACAAGAGGATGGAATGTATATTTTTTCGCTACAACTTACCCAAGATAATATTAGTGGAGAGGCTCAAATAAGTGAGACTCCTTCGAAAATATATAATGGTAATAACTATAACCATATTAAAACTATAAACGATGAAAGAATATATACAAGAACTGTAGAAAAAGATGGTTCTACATATACTGAAATGCTTGTAGAATATAGTGATGGTAAATATGCATTACGATATGATGAAGATGCATTATGTCAAAAAGAAGGACTGGTTGATATAACCAAAACAGAATCTGGTTATCAGGTGACAATAAGTAAGAGCGGTAGCATTGCAGAATTTGAAAATCAAACAGGTCTAGATATAGTACAAAAACAAGCTGAAGAACCAAATGGAAAGTATAAATTTGTTTATTATGAAGATAAAAAATTTGAAGAAGAAGGAATAAAATTGAATTTTGAAGATGGTAAGGTTACCTTTGGAGATAAAGATCAATATACACTTGAAGAACATAATAATAATGGACAAACAACCTATACACTTAGTGGAACCGATTTGGTAGATATTGGGCTTGCAGAAGTAGATTTAGAAAATGATGACTTTACATACGAAGATGAACTAAATGGGGTAAATTTTAAGGTTATTGACTATGGTGATGATGAAGGGAATAATCAATATAGTATAACTGCAACATTTAAAGCTTGGGTGAAAAAAGGTGTTGCGGCTAATAATGATGATAAACAAGACGGATATAGTTATGATACGAAAAATCACACAGTTTCCTTGACAACGCCAGTTGGTGTTACCGCACAAATGCTTCTTCGCAACCAAAATAATGAACGGAAGGAAAATGATAAAAATATAACTGTTAATGAAATGCTTGCTTTTTATGAAGCAATTTTGGCAGAATTTGACTTTTTTGGCACATCAACAGCTTATAAAACAAAACTTGACACCGCAAGAGAAAATTATATAAGCACAATTGACGCAAAAGGTGTTGAAACTCCGGGTGAAAACGAAGTTATTTATAATTTTATTGACCAAAATGGCAACGAAGCATATTTATATGTGCCGCTAAGTTGTGTGAATACAAACGGACAAATCGACTCAACTTATGCTTATATGCTTGAAACTTCATATATTGAAGGTCAAACCGAAACTATAAGCCAAAAAGCAAATATTATTTACGATGAAAACGGACGTATCGCTAAAATATGTTTTGATGACGGCACTGTTGTTATGCCCGAAATAACAGTAGAACAAGATGATGAAGCTTATGAAGCAGCCATGGTTAAGTATGATTACGAAAGAGCAAAATATGAAAAAGCTTTATCCGATTGCAACACAAAAACTCAAATCATACAGGAACAGGATAAAAAACTTGAACTACAACTTAAATCTATCGACACAGAACACACTGCCATTCAAACCGAACTTGAAGCAGTCAAAAAAGTTTTAGATTCAAATATTAAATCAAGTTTTGGAACATTTAATGCGTAAACTTATTTGTCAAAATTAATTTATTGTATTATAATGATTTTATAAAATTGTAATATAATAAATATGGTAATGATGAAGTCTGAAATTGAATCAAAAATAAATAACTTACAAAGAAATTTTTTAGAATTAGATAGTCTCTTTGAATTAAGCGTTATAACAAATCAATCTTACACTATTATAGATTTGTTTCTAAATGTGTCAGATTTTATAAAAAAATATATAAATATAAAACATATATATTTCTTTGTAAATAGTAACGGTTATTTTCATCTTCCACCACGTATTTATGATGACAAAATACACACAATTGAGCTTGAAGCCAGTAATCAGGAATTACGCTCAATATTGCCGTTAAATAATATTGTAAAAGTCACAAATGAAAATTCTCAGCCTATTTATAAGTCTTTATGGGAAAAATATGGCTTAGCAGAGCTAAATTGTGATTATGCTTATGCAATAAGTATGTCAAAAGATTCAAGCTATCTTGTTATGTTTAGTAAGAAAGAAGATGGAACCTATCTTGATACAAAAGATATAAAATTTTTAAAACGAATCTTTTCATATATACAACCTGCATTTTTAAAATTAAATAAAACTAAAACTCAAAATGAACAAATTCAAAATTTAAATAAAGCTTTGCATAATATGTCAATTTTGTATAATATTTCGCAAGCTGTCAATTTTATTGACGATTTAAAGCGGCTTTTAAATGTAATTTTGGATAAAGCTATTGAAACAATAGATGCAGAAAAAGGCTCTTTGATGCTTTATGATTTTCAGGATAATACACTTCAGGTGAAAGTTGTTTATGGACTTGAAAATAAAGAAATTGAAAATAATATAAATAACGGGTTAATAGAATGTTCAAAATTTAAACCAAATGAAGGTATAGCCGGAAAAGTTTTTGCTACAAAAACTCCTATAATTTCTAATTTGGGCGAAAATGATCCAAGATTTAAAGTTAACGAAGGAACATATAAGCTTTCATCATTGCTGTGCGTTCCTTTGGTAGTTAAAGGCGAAGCCATTGGTGTTATTAACATTTCAAATAAACGTGATAATAAAGTATTTACAAAAATTGACTTAGAATTTATGGAAGCTTTGTCAAATCAGGCTGCTATTGCTATTGATAATGCTAAATTATATGAACTTGCCACAAAAGATGGTTTGACTAAGTTGTATATTTACCGGCATTTTTATAACTTGCTTGAAAATGAAATTAATCGCGCAAGACGTTATAATCACAAACTTTCTTTATTAATGATAGATATTGATAATTTTAAAAATATTAATGATAGGTATGGACATCTTGTTGGTGATAGAATACTTCAAGAAATTGCTTCAAACATTGAACAAACTATAAGACAAATTGATATACCTGCTCGTTATGGTGGAGAAGAGTTTGCTATAATTCTGCCTGAAACTACTTGCAGTGCAGCAAGAGTTATTGCTGAGCGTTTACGAAAAAAAATACAAGAATTAGATATTGTCCTTGAAGATGGAACTCTTTTGAAAGTTACCATTAGTGTCGGCATTTCTGAATTTTTTGTCCACGCTCAAAATATTAAAGAATTAATTAATTGTGCTGATATTGCTATGTATAAATCTAAAAATAACGGTCGAAATTGTACTTATGAATACGATAAAGATGAGTGTATTCGTATTACGCAAGAATAAGTAAGTAAAAAAAAAAGATAAAATACTTAATTATAATGTTTTATTATTTTATTAATTAAATAATGCTTTTTTTTAGTCTGTTTGATTTTGAAGATGTAAGTATATTTCTTAATTTCATAATAGCCTGTGAATGAAGCTGGCATACACGAGATTCCGAAAGTTCAAGTGTTTCGCCTATTTCTTTTAGTGTTAAATTTTCATGATAATATAAAACCATAATTAAACGTTCTCTTTCGGGAAGTCGTCTTAAGGCCATTTGTAAATCTTTTTTTGTGTCTTTATCTTCTAAATTTTTTAGTGGGTCAATATATTTTGAATCTTCAATTGTGTCAATAACGCTTAAACTTTCTTCGGATGTTCCTTTTTTATCATATATTGAGCCTACCGTTTGATTTTCTGATAATATAGCTTCTATTTTATCTCTATCCATATTAAGTTCATTTGCTAACTCATCAATGGTTGGCATACGACCATATTTTTGACGTAATAACTCAACAGTTTTATTGACTTCTTTCATTTTACGTCTCATTTGGCGTGGGATCCAATCTTCAGCTCTAATTTTATCAATAATATTTCCACGAATTCTCATTATTGCATATGTTTCAAACCGTGCACCTTTGTCAGGCGAATATTTTTCAACAGCATCAATCAATCCCTCAACTCCATAACTTGCAATATCTTCAATAGCAAAATTAGGCGGCAAGTTCATTTTTATTCTTCCAACAACATATCTTGTTAAATATATATATTGAACAATTAAAATATCACGAAGATTTTTTTTGGTTTTATCTTTTAAATAAACATTCCAAAGTTCGTTTAATTTTTCATCTGATAAACGTTCAATATTGTTATAGGGATTGTTTTCAATATTTGTTTCTGGCATTTAAACTCCAAAAATAATACGCCCAATTTATTTTTGTTACTATAAAAAGTTTAATTTTAATCCATAATATTTAAATCATTTATATAGATGATTTAAATGAATAATGTGAAAAATTGTAAATGTTATTTTTGTAAAATCTCAAAGAAATGTATATAACAATGTGAAAATAAAATAAAACAGCTTCAAAATGAAATAGAATATTTTTTTTCATTAAATTTTTAATCCTTACTTTTTATTTATGCGAACAAGTATGATTTACTAAAAATAAAAATGAATATAATCTTAAAACAAGATAATATATCAATTGGTTTTAGTTTTAGTTCATTAATTCTCCAAACAAACACCATGTTGAATAGCTATTAATTTTAACATCTACAAAGCTGCCAACTAGATTTTTATCTCCCTCAAAATGAACTATTTTGTTATTTTCAGCACGTGAATTTAAAATAATTTTTCCATTTTCTTCATTTTGTTTAAATCCCTCAACTAAAACTTTTAGGATTTTGCCAAGACATTTTTTATTTGAGTTTATAACAGCTTCTTTATTTTTATCATTTAGAATTTTAAGTCTTTCTTTTTTAATTTTTTCATCAATAAATTTATCTATCCATTTTCCAGCTATTGTATTTTCTCGAGGCGAATATGCTGCTGTGTTTGAATAATCAAGTTTAAATTCTTCAATTGCACTTAAAGTATCATAAAATTGTTCATTTGTTTCGCCTGGAAAACCTGCAATGAAGTCAGAAGTTATTGTGACACAATTGTCTTTAAATGTTTCCCGTATTTTTTTGACAATTTCTCCATACTGACGCCGATTGTAACGTCTATTCATGGCTTTTAATATTTCATCATTGCCTGATTGCATCGGGATATGAAAATATTTGCATATTTTATCAGATTCTCCAACTGCTTTAATTAAATCGTCTGTGATATCAGTTGGATATGATGTCACAAATCGAACTCTAAAATCACCTTCAATTTTTGCTATTTCACGTAAAAGATTTGCTAAAGTTATATTTTTGTCATTTAAGTCTTTGCCGTAACTATCTACGTTTTGTCCAAGAAGAGTAATTTCTTTAAATCCTTGATTAACACATGTTTTAACTTCGTTAATAATATTATTAAAATCTCGACTTCTTTCACGACCTCTTGTGTATGGAACAATACAATAAGTGCAAAAATTGTTGCATCCTTCAATAATTGGCACCCAGGCATTAAAACTTTTATCTCGTATAATACAAAAATCAGTATTTTCTTTTATAGCGTTATCTTTAATTGCACAAATTTTTTCACCGGATTCAATTTTTTTTATTAAATCAGGAAGTTCATATATATTACGTGTGCCAAAAACAAGGTCAACATTTTTATTGCGTTTGAAAATATTTTCTTTTTCTATTTGTGCCACACAACCGCATATTCCAATTTTTATTTCAGGGTTTAGTTTTTTATATTTTCCCCAGCGTCCCAGTGTACTAAAAGCTTTATCTGCACTTAGTTGTCGTATTGAGCATGTGTTTATTAAAAGTAAATTAGCTTCTTGAGGATTTTCCGTTTGCTGGTAATCAAAATGTGACAACATACCCAATATTCTTTCGCTATCGGATTTGTTCATTTGGCAACCTAATGTTTCAATAAAAACTTTTTTCATTTTTTTATTATAACAAAGAAATATAATTTTACATTAATATATTTATTATGTTAATATAAAAATAAATATTTTATATTTTAGGGGAAAGTTTTTGGAAGTTCAATTTAGGCCATTTTTTATAAATACTAATTTGGTTTTAGAAAATGAAGATATACAAACATTTGATAACCTTTGGTCAACAATTGCTGGAAATACGGGTAATTCTTATATTGGATATTCTATTATTAAAATTATTTATGGACATTATAAAAAAGTTGACCAAATTCAAAGTATATGGAATTATGATTTTTCAAAAACAAATGAGGATACAAAATTTATTAATGAAAACTATACCCATGTTATTTTTTGTATGCAGGATCAGTTAAATACAAATAAAGTATTTAGAAATTTGCCTTGGAATAAAATGACAAAATTTATAGAAAAAATAAATATACCTTTTATTCCTGTAAGTATTGGAGCAAATTGTGCTTATAATGATAATAAATTTTGTGATTTGCATAAGACATTAAATAAAGATTTGATTAGATTTATTAAAACACTTGCTTCAAAATCTGAATTAATGGGTGTGCGAGGAGAAATGACACTTGATGTGCTCAATAGATTAGGGATTAAAAACGCTCTTCCTGTTGGTTGTCCAACTTTTTATGAAGAATTGAATCCAAATAAACAAATTATTAAGAAACCTTTTAATAAGGATTTTAAAATTTTAAGAAATATTACAACAATATTTAAGCCTAGTGGTAATGAGCCTATTATTTTACAAGATGAAAAAAATGTAATTGATAGTTTGTATTTTAATAATGTAATTAGAGAAAACTGTTTTAAAGAAGCTGAAAGATTTTTAATTAAAAATTTTTTCTTTAATAATAATATTTTGACTTTTACATCAATTGATCGGTGGAAAAAATATGTTTCCAAATTTGATTTTTTGGTTAGTTCCCGAGTTCATGGTGCTGTATTAGCTTTAAATTCCAAAAATGAAGGGATACCTGTATTTGTTTCTCAGGGGGATATTAGAGCTTATGAAATGACCAAATTACTAAATGTTCCATATTGTGATTTTTTAAATCATAATATAGATAAAAAAACAGTAGAAGAATTATATGAATTAGCAAATTTTAATAATTATAACAAAAGTTTCAAAAATAATTATAATAATTTTATGAATTTCTTACGAAAAAATGGTATCCCGCTTGATAAAACTCAAGATTTTGAATCTAAATATGCTCAAATGCCGGAATTAAATCAATTGTCCAAAGATGAAATTTTTGAAAATATAATTAATAAATATAATGTTTTATATTGTTCTCAAAAAAATAAGGTAAAAAAAAGAGAATTTTATATACCGGTATTTAAAAATAGAGTTTTGAAACACAACATTGTTTTATGTAATGAAAATGAACATTATATTGGACAAAAACGTTCAATCAAAGATGTAATGCCTTTATATAGAAAACAAATTGAAAAAAATCTTAAAATAAAAATGACAACCCAAACTCCTATTAAGTATGAAGATTATTTAAATTATTTTTATGCAGTTGATTTGCAAAGTAAAATTAACAAATTGACACAAAAATATAAGAATAAACCAATAATTATTTATGGTGCAGGGATTATTTCAAAATGTATAATCGAAAATTTTGATTTATCCGGCTTAAATATAATGGGAGTTTGTGATAGAATCTTTAAAGAAGAGGAAAATAAAAAGTTTTTTTGTTATAACACATATTCAAATAAGTCTTTGGATGAAATTGATGCTAAAATTTGCTTTTTATTTATTTTAAAAACTAAAGAAGTAAAAAAAGAGTTTAAAATAAATAATATAAAAATAAAATGTGAGGAATTTATTAGGGTATGAGTTTAACTGATGAATTACAAATAATACTTATAACATACAATCGAGAGAAATTTTTAAAAAGGACATTTGAGGAAATTTTTGATAATGAATTTTCACCAATAAGAAATTTAGATATAACAATTTTAGATAATAATTCAGATGATGGAACATATGAACTAATAAGAAAATATCAAGTAAAATATCCAAATATAAAACATGAAAAAAATTGTCGGAATATAGGAGGTAATGCAAATATTGCAAAAGCTTATACAATGGCGACAAAGAAATATATTTGGGTATTGTGTGATGACGATACTTATGATTTTGAAGGATTTGAACAAATAGAAAAAGCAATTGAAGAAGATTATGATGTAATATTTGTTCAAAAAATAGAAAAAGATTTTCCTTCAATATATACAAAAGCATCGTTTGTACCAGGTTGTATATATAAAGTTTCAAATTTTACAGACACAGTCATTTGCAATATGTATGATAACATCTCAAATATGTTTCCCCATCTTGCGTTAATGGCAAAAAATATAAATGACAAAAATAAAATATATATTCCAAATAAGGATTTTATTTGCACCTATTTGGGCAATAGTAGTTATGATTGTTATATACGTGGTTATAAAGATAAAGAAGAAATACCACAATGGCGAAAAAATATGTTTTGGGGTGTAGGGTATTTTAATTCTTGTGCTTTAATAAGAGATAGAAAAGTGCGGAAAGATATTTTAAATAATGTCAAAATGGGATATTGTAAAAATTTAAGTCAGTCTATAAAAAATGACTTAAAATTAAATTATTTATTTTATAATAATTCTTTATATAATATGTTTTGTTTATTTAATCCGTTAAGTTTTGTTCAAAAAATATTTTTTATTAAGGTCTTTATTTTATTTTTATTTAATATTATTTTTTATTATAAATTTTGCAATAAAAAATTTTTATATATGCAAAATGATAAAAAATGGAAAGAATATTTGACTTTTGTTGATGAACAAAAATATATAGATAAACTTGCCAAAAAGTATAAAAATAAGAAAATTTTAATATATGGAGCAGGAACAATAGCAGAGTATATTTTTGATGATTATGATTTGTCAAAATTGAATATAATTGCAGTATCGGATAAAAAATATACATCACGCTCAACATATAAAGGTTATCCTGCAGTTAATCCTGATGAAATTAAGAATTTAAATCCTGATGTAATTTTATTTACTTTATACAATTTTAAACCTTTAATAAAAGATTTTAGGCAACAAAATATTAAAGCAAAAATGAAAAATATTATTAAGAGGAAACGGTATATTTTAATATAAATGTTATGTAAAATATATTTTTTTTGTGGTTTAATAAAAAATGTATAAATATTTGGAGAAGTAATTAAGTGAAAAGAGTAAATATAGGAATAATTGGGCTTGGAACTGTTGGATGTGGAGTTGTTAAGACATTGAAAGCTTTTCCGGAGATAAATATTGTTCAAATAGCTGTTCGAAATAAAAATAAAAAACGTAATCTTGATAGTTTAGATGAAAGTATAATTACTGATAATGCTTATGATGTTGTAAATAATCCAGAAATAGACATAATTGTTGAAGTTGCAGGTGGTGTTGAACCTACTTTTGATTTGCTTAAGACTGCTTTAAAAAGTGATAAACATATTGTAACTGCAAATAAAGAATTACTTGCAAAACATGGTGATGAGTTATTTCAACTTGCTAATGATAGAAATTTAATAATCCTCTATGAAGCTGCAATAGCTGGTGGTATACCAATCATTATGCCTTTAAAAATGACATTATGTGCTAATAAGATATCAAGAATAGAAGGCATTTTAAATGGTACAACTAATTATATTCTTACAAAAATGAAAGAAAATAATGAATCATATGATGATGTTCTAAAAGAAGCTCAGGAGTTGGGATACGCTGAAACTGACCCAACAAATGATGTTATGGGATATGATGCTGCTTATAAAATTTGTACGTTAGCCAAAATTGCGTTTAATAGTCAAATTGATATTAATAAAATTTATACCGAAGGGATAACCAAAATTACAGATGAAGATATTTCATTTGCAAATGAGCTTGGGTATACAATAAAGCTTGTTGCACAAGCTAGTGTGAATGAAAAAAGTGAAGCTGATATACGTGTGCATCCTGTTCTTGTTTCAAATGATAATGTATTAGCAAAAATAAGTAATGCAACAAATGCCGTAAAATTGTGTGGAACACCTGTTGGAGAGGTGTGCTTTATTGGTCCTGGTGCTGGTGAAATGCCAACTGCAAGTTCGGTTGTTGGAGATATTTTAATACTTGCAAGTGAGATAAAAAATGCAAATAATAGTAAGTCATTAAGTTTAATGATGAAAACAGGTAATAAAAATGTAACTCAAGTTGATATATCCAACACTATAAATGAGTATTATATACTAATTTTTGCAAAAAATAATAAAGGTGTTATTGGAACAATTGGCAAAATATGTGGTGATAACAATATAAGTATTCAAACTGTTATGCAGCGTGGTATTGAAAATGACAATATGGCTAAGATTGTTGTTATTACTTCAAAATCACAAGAACTTGATGTTAAAAATGCTATATGTGATTTAAAAAATAATGAATCAATTTGTGAAATAAAAAGTTTGATTCGTGTATTAAATTAAAGGGGAGATATTAAAATAAAATGAGTTATAAATATAAAGGACTAATTGAAGAATATAAATCCTATTTACCTGTTTCTGAGAAAACTCCTGTTGTAAGCTTGCTTGAGGGAAAAACACCATTAATTGAAGCAAAAAATTTAGCTTCTAAAATAGGGCTAAAAAATTGTAAATTATATTTAAAATATGATGGTTTAAATCCGACAGGAAGTTTTAAAGATCGTGGAATGACAATGGCTGTTTCAAAGGCAGTTGAAGATGGAGCAAAAGCTATAATATGTGCATCAACAGGTAATACAAGTGCATCTGCTGCTGCTTATGCAGCTAAGTCAGGTTTAAAATGTTATGTTTTGATTCCTGATGGATATATTGCAATGGGAAAACTTTCTCAAGCTATGATGTATGGTGCTTGTATAATTGCTATTGATGGTAATTTTGATGAAGCTTTGGAAATGGTGCTTGATATATCTAAAAATTATCCTATTAAGCTTGTAAATTCGTTAAATCCATATCGTATAGAAGGACAAAAAACAGCCTCTTTTGAAATAATTGAAGATTTAGGCGATGCACCTGATTATCATTTTATTCCTGTTGGTAATGCAGGAAACATTACAGCTTACTTTAAAGGATTTAGTGAATGGTATGAATTAAAAAAATCAACTAAAATTCCAAAAATGATGGGATATGAAGCACTTGGTGCTGCGGCAATAGTCAAAGGTGAGCGTATTTTAAAACCTGAAACAATCGCAACGGCCATTCGTATTGGAAATCCTGCAAGTTGGGAAAAAGCTGAAAATGCTCGTGATAAGTCAAATGGCACTATTGATTGTGTGACTGATGATGAAATTATTAATGCTTATAAAATGATAGCTCAAAATGAAGGTATATTTTGTGAACCTTCCTCTGCAGCTTCAGTAGCAGGACTTATAAAAGCTAATAATATGGGACTTGTCCAAGAAAATACTATTATAACTTGCACGTTGACCGGAAATGGATTAAAAGATCCTGATAATGCTATAAAATATGGTGTTTCTCAAGTTCATAAAACTAAATGTGATATAAACGAAATTGTAAAAAATATGGGAATATAAATAATTCTTTTTTGCATAAACACACTAGTATAACAAAAGCTTTTATGATTTGATTTACTAACTATGTATTAATTAAAACAGGCGGCTAAGTTAAAAAACTTAACCGCCCAATTTATATTATTTTTTTTAATATTTATACTGCAGCTTTAGCTTCTTCTTTTTGGCATGTATTCATATTTTTGACAATAGCATTTAATAATCCATCAAACAACGGATGAGGGTGTATTGGACGGGATTTAAACTCTGGATGGAATTGACAGGCCACAAACCAGTCATTTTTTGGATATTCAACAATTTCACAAAGCATATTATCTGGAGAAACTCCAGAAATAACAAGTCCAGCGTCTTCGACTATTTTTCTATAATCATTATTCATTTCATATCTATGACGATGACGTTCATAAATTATAGAAGCATTACTATAAGCTTTTTTAGCTTTTGAACCTTCCTTTAAACGGCATTCATAAGCACCCAGACGCATAGTTCCGCCATATCCTTCAACATTTTTTTGTTCAGTCATTAAATCTATAACAGGATAATTTGTACCTTCATCAAATTCAGTTGAATTAGCATTTTTTAAACCGCAAACATTACGTGCATATTCAATAACTGCACATTGCATGCCAAGACATAACCCAAGAAAAGGAATATTATTTTCTCTTGCATATCGTATTACATTTAACTTTCCTTCGATTCCTCGAACACCAAAACCACCAGGAACAACAAGTCCATGACAATCTTTCATTACATCTTTTGCTTTATTAAAATCAATACATTCCTCAGAAGCTATCCATTTTATATCAATATTTGTGTCATACTTATATCCTGCATGTTTTAGTGATTCAACAACTGAAATATAAGCATCAGAAAGTTTTGTATATTTTCCTGCAATCGCTATTTTTACCGTTTGTTTTGGATTTTTAATTTTATCAACTAATTTTTCCCATTTAGTTAAATCAGGTTTTTTGTCCTCAATATTTAAATATTTTAATACTGTAGAAGCAAAATTTTGTTCTTCTAAAGCAAGAGGAACCTCATATATGCTTTTCATATCACGGCATTCAATAACAGCTTCTTTTGCCACTGAACAAAAAAGTGCTAATTTTTCTTTTTCCTTTGAAGATATTGGTTTTGAAGTTCTGCAAACAAGAAATTCAGGTTGTATTCCATAACTTCTAAGCATTGTTACACTATGTTGTGATGGTTTTGTTTTCATTTCGTTTGAAGTTCCTAAATATGGAATTAAAGTTACATGTATTGAAATAGAATTACCAATACCAACATCTTGACGGAATTGACGAATTGCTTCAATAAAAGGTAATGATTCTATATCACCAATTGTACCGCCAACTTCAACAATAATAAAGTCGCTTTGAAATTGAGTTTTTGCTTTTTTTATACGTGCTTTAATTTCATTTGTAATATGTGGAATTGTTTGAACTGTTGCACCAAGATAATCACCACGTCTTTCTTTTTCGATAACTTCTTTATAGATGCTGCCTGAGGTTACATTATTAATTTTTCCTAAATTTGCATTTGTAAATCGTTCATAATGTCCTAAATCAAGGTCAGTTTCGGCTCCATCGTCAGTTACAAAAACTTCACCATGTTGAAAAGGACTCATAGTACCAGGGTCAACATTAATATAAGGGTCAAATTTTTGAATAATAACACTAAACCCACGTGATGTTAATAACTTTCCAAGAGAAGCAGCCACAATTCCCTTTCCTAATGACGATACAACACCACCTGTTATAAAAATAAATTTTGTCACTTTATTTTATCTCCATTTAATTTATTTTGGGAACTTTGAAAAATCCATCTTCAACATCAGGACCATTTTTCATTAATTCATCTTTTGATATTTCACACACAACATCGTCACAACGAGTTACGTTATAAAAGGGAAGAGCATGACTCATTGGTTCAACACCTTCTGTGTCAACTTCGTTTAATTCATTTGCATACTTCAATATGTCGCTTAGTTGTTTTGTATATTTTTGTTTTTCTTCATCTGTTAATTCAAGTCTTGCTAACTTTGCAACATGTTCAACATCTTTTATTGTTATCATATTCCTTACCCTTTATATTAATTTTTATTTTAATTATATCATAAATTATATCTTTTTATTCAAAATTAACTTAATTTTTTACGATAAGCGATATTTGAAATAATTGAACATACAAGTGAGAAGAAAATACCTATATATAAAGTTATATGATAGGCATTTATATATGATGTTTGATAGTTTATATTATGTGAAGTAAATATTTTTAGTAAAGTATCAAATATACTTATAGCCATGCTGACAGCAATAATCATACCTGCATTTCTAAATAAAGCAAGTATACCGCTTGCGGAACCTCTATTTTCTTTTGTTGCAGTATTCATAATGGCTGTATTTGTTGGGGATTGGAATAATCCATTTCCCATACCGAGAAGAAATTGAGCTATTACTATAAGTAATATGTTTGCATGGAGATTAAAGGTAGTAAAAATAATAAGTCCAAGAGAAACACATATTGGACCAAGTGTTGTAAGAATCCGGCTTCCATATCTACCTGCAAGATTGCCTGCTATAGGGGCTGTTGAAATAAGAGCAATTGAAAAAGGTAAAACAAGAAGACCCACTTCCATAGGTGAAAATCTTAGAATTTCTTGAAAATAAAGTGGAAATAAAACACCATTTGCAAATAAACCCATATATGATAAAGATAAAGCTATATTTCCAAGTGTGAAAGACTTATTTTGAAATAGTTCAAATTTTACAAGAGGACATTTTGTATTTTTTTCAATTACAAAGAATAAAATGGCAAATAATAAAAAAACAACAAATGTTATGACTGATTTTAGAGAATAAAACCCCCACAAACGTGCTTTTGTTGTTAACAAGAGTAATGAAGTCATAAAGATGGCAAAAGATATAAACCCCGGGGTGTCAAATTTGTAGATAGTTTTTAATGAATTATCCGGAATTAATTTATAGGAAAAATAAGCACCAACAAGAGCAATTGGAATAGCAGGGATAAAAACAGCTTGCCATGAAAAGAAGTTTATTAATATACCTCCAACTGCAGGACCTGTCATGCCGCCAAGTGCTATAATGCCGCCTAAAATACCAAGAGCTTTCCCGCGGTTTTGATTTTTGAATATTGATGCAACAATGGCTGTTGAATTTGAAAGTAAGATGGAAGCTCCTATAGCTTCAACACATCGGTATAAAATTAAAATTGGAAGATTTGTTGCTGTTGTATTTAAAAATGAACCAAAGGCAAACAAAATGAAACCTAAAGTATAGAGCTTTTTTTTAGAGAAAGTATCGCAAAGTCTTCCAAATAGGGGTAAAAAAATCGTAAGTATGAGCATATATGCTGTTATTACCCATTGAACATCTTCAAGTTTAGCATTTAAATTTTGGGAGATTTTATATAAAGCTACATTGACAGTTGAAGAATCAAGCATGCCTAAAAAACTGCCAGTTGCAATTATTGAGAATATTGTCCATTGGTATTGTGATTTACTCATATAAATATTATACAACCAACAAATTTATGGTATAATATTTATTATGAATGAATATTATAAAGAAAAGATAGGATTTTATAAATTGCTTTTGACACTTTTGTCAACAGCTTTTTATGGTGTAATCGGTTGGTATTTTGTGAATTATAAAACTATTTTTTTAAATTAGGCAATAATTTCTATTTTTGGGATGTTTTTTATTTTTAGTTTTATTTTGGCAAGTGTAATAAAAATAAGATTTTATACAGAAAAAATGCGAAAGGATTGATTATGGTGAATGAAAATATAAGTTTAGCAATAATATTAATTTCGATGTTCACATATTGGGCTATAATGATGTATGCACTTTGGGATCCAAAAGAACCAACGCAAAATAAGACAAATGGAGCACAAAAATAATTTTAGAACAATAATAAAAATAAGCAGGATATATTTATCCTGCTTATTTTATTTTTTAGGATTTATATATAAGTTTACACTAAGTTTTGTGAAAAGTTGTATATAAGTTCCAATATTTTAATGTCCTCTGGATGGGGCAACTTTGTTTATTTTTTTTAAGAATTAAACAGTTTTAGAATAAAGTCAGCAAATGTAACCCATACGCAGGCACGAACAATTATCACCCTCTTGAATTTCCTTCAAGCTCAAAGCACTTCGCCTGTCGCACTTCGTGCTGTCGGCTCCGGCTTTTCGCTCCCCGGGACTTCGCCCGTCCGGAAATTCGCTTTACGAAATAACAACAGGCAGCCTTCTGTTTGAGTGCGAAGCACGAGTTAAGGCTGCTTGGGTTGAGTTTAGTGAGAATGTGAGTGACAAGTCGGGTTACGGTTTTGGGCACTTTGTCCACACAAAGTACCTCCGCCTGAAAGGCTTTAATTTTATTTAAATATTTAAAATTTTTCTCAAAAAATTATTTAAAAACTAATTTAATGTCCTCCGGACGGGGCAGCTTTTACGCAAAAGCTGCACAAAACCCCAACCCACTTGGTTTTCGTATATTCACACGACTCAACTTGAGCCTCCTTAACTCGTGCACTTCGTGCACTCAAACAAAAGGAGGCTTTGACAATGTTTCGTCTGTGACTATTACTCAAACCTGCGTATGGGTTGGCATTGTTGACCTCATTCTCTGACTTTTTTATTTCCTCTTTCCATTTTAAGCGTAAAGTTTGGGGTGAGGGTGTCAAAATTGTTAAATCTCAACAAATTAAATATTTTAATGTCTTCCGGACGGGGCAACTCTGTTTAACTTCGCCTATCTCACTTCGTGCTGCCGGCTTTGGCTTTTTTCCCGCCTGAGGTATCCGCCCTCATTTCATTCGGGCGTCTTTCCTACGGCGGGAATTAGTATTTATGGGGGGAGGCAAAGCCTCCCCCCATATCCCCCCACACGAAATATTTAAAATTTTTTTCAAAAAATTATTTAAAACTAATTTAATGTCCTCCGGACGGGGCAGCTTTTACGCAAAAGCTGCACAAAACCCCAACCCACTTGGTTTTCGTATATTCACACGACTCAACTTGAGCCTCCTTAACTCGTGCACTTCGTGCACTCAAACAAAAGGAGGCTTTGACAATGTTTCGTCTGTGACTATTACTCAAACCTGCGTATGGGTTGGCATTGTTGACCTCATTCTCTGACTTTTTTATTTCCTCTTTCCATTTTAAGCGTAAAGTTTGGGGTGAGGGTGTCAAAATTGTTAAATCTCAACAAATTAAATATTTTAATGTCTTCCGGACGGGGCAACTCTGTTTAACTTCGCCTATCTCACTTCGTGCTGCCGGCTTCGGCTTTTTTCCGCCTGAGGTATCAGCCCTCATTTCATTCGGGCGTCTTTCCTACGGCGGGAATTAGTAATATATGGGGGAGGCAAAGCCTCCCCCATATCCCCCAACATGAAAGTTAATGTCCTCTGGACGGGGCAGCTTTGTTTATTTTTTTAAAAGAATTAAACAATTGCAGAATAAAGTCAATAAATGTAACCCATACGCAGGCACGAACAATTATCACCCTCTTGAATTTCCTTCAAGCTCAAAGCACTTCGCCTGTCGCACTTCGTGCTGCCGGCTTCGGCTTTTCGCTCCCCGGGGCTTCGCCCGTACGGAAATCCGCTTTTTCCACACAAAGTGCCTCTGCCTGAAAGGCTTTATATTTTTATTATTATTTAAAATTTTTTTTAAAAAATTATTTAAAAAATATTTTAGGATTCATATATTAGTTTTTATTAAGCTTTGTGTAAAGTTGTATATAAGCCCTTTATTTTTATTGTAAAATAAAAGCCCCGATTTTATGAACCGGGGCAAAATCCAGACACATTTCTTATTATAATTAAATGATAAATCAAATTTTTTATTATGTCAAGGATTTATTTAATTAATATTAAAATATTAATGATTAACTAAAAAGTTTTGTCAATTCTTCATCTGAAAAGCTACCTTCTACTGCTGGAGCTAGTGCTGGTGCTCCAAGCCCTAGAAAATCTTCTTCAACAAAATCTTCATTTGCTGTTGGAGCTGAAGCTGGAGCTGGTGCTGGAGCTGGTGCTGGTGCTGGTGCTGGAGCTGGTGCTGGAGCTGGTGCTGGAGCTGGTGCTGGAGCTGGTGCTGGAGCTGGTGCTGGAGCTGGTGCTGGAGCTGG
>CALUPO010000024.1 GCA_944322675.1 Candidatus Gastranaerophilales bacterium
TAATAATAATAATAATAATAATAATAATAATAATAATAATAATAATAATAATAATAATAATAATAATAATAATAATAATATAAAGTCTTTCAGGCGGAGGCACTTTGTCCACATAAAGCGGATTTGCGGACGGATGAAGTGAAGCGAATTCGAATAACGAACAAACCGAACCGACTTGAGCGAAGCTCAAAAGGTGAGACTTTGTGAGCTTGGAGCAAATCCAAGACAGTTGCCCCGTCCGAAAGACGTTAAAATATTGAAACCTCTAAACAACTTTACACAAAACTTTGTGTAAACTTATATATAAATCCCGAATTTTTGTTATTTACAAATAATTTATTTTGTTGTAATATATAATGTAGACAATATAAAATAAAACATTATAATTTAATTATAATAAAAATGAGGTTTTGATTTTAATGTTGAACAATATTGCAAGTATCTTATCAAAAGCATTTACACCTTCAAATCAGGTGGCTCAGGTTAATCAAGCTGCTTCTGTTCAGAAGCAAAATCAAGTATCATTTGGTGAACACAATAAAAATCCATTTATTCAAAGTTCAGTAAATGAAAACTATGGTAAAAATGCACCATCAAAAAGCGGTTATTTTGCCGGTTATTATAATGGAAAACCAAATATTGTTGGAAAAAGAATTTTTATTGAAGCTTAGTGTAAATATTTGTCTATAAGTGTTTTTTATATGGTATAATTAAAAGAATTATACCATTTTTTGTTAATTTTTGTAACAAAATTTATAAAAAGTGAAATATTATATCCGTAATATACTTTATATATACATAAGATATTACGGATATAATATTTTGTTCATATTTTATACTTATTCACACTTTATACTTATACTTAATTCACACTTTATACTTGGAACATATTATGTTCCTTTTTTTTATTTCTTTATTTATTTCTTCCTACATATAAATAAAAACATAAAAGGAAAAAATATTGCCTTATTTCAAGCTTAAATATTAACTTTTGTTACAAAAACTATAACAGGGAAGCACCTATTATACCTGCATTATCACCAAGCAGAGATTTTGCAAAAAATGTTTTTTCTATTGCAATATTTAAAGCTTCACATTTTGTTTTCTCAATAGTCATATTATAAAATTTATCAACAGCATTAATCAATCCGCCCCCTAAAATAATACATTGTGGATTAATAAGATTAATTATACTGGCAAGTCCAAAACTTAAATAATCAGAAGCTTCAGATAAAGCATTTAAAACAACTTTATCATTTTTTTCTACACATTTTTTTATAATATTTGATGTAATTTTTTTATTGCCACCTTCTATTAAACTTAAAATATAAGAATTTTCACCATTTTTTATAGCATTAAGTATATTATTTTCAATAGCACTTCTTGATGCATAAGCTTCCAAACAACCGTTTTTTCCGCAACCGCATTTTTTACCGTTTAAATTAATTTTGATATGTCCTATTTCACCTGCTGTGCCGGATGCTCCTTTAATAATTTTACGATCAATAACAAGACCTCCACCAATACCAGTACCGACGAAGATACACATAAAATCTCTGTATTCTTTACCTGCACCATATGTCATTTCGCCCAATGTTGCTGTTTCAACGTCATTTCCAACTGATACCGGAATTTTATATTTGTTTTCAAAATATTTTTTTATATTTAAATTTTGACAATTCCTCAAATTAGGTGAGGAAAGTATAACACCATTTGTTCTATCAATTTGACCTGCTGCACCGACACCTATTTTGCCTATTTGAGATAAAGTTACATTTGAAGATTCGATAAGCTCATCTATTAACTTGGCTGTTGTCTGGCAAATATCATTTGAAATATTTGTTTTCTTTTTAACTGTATTAACCACACAACCATTTTTATGATCAATCAAACCGCATAATATTTTTGTACCGCCAATATCAACACCAATATTTAAATCCATAACAAACCTTTATTTTTTTTCTATTTATTTTTCTACATTTTTTCAGGTGCATCAACTCCAATAAGTTTAAGCCCGAGTTTCATAACAGTAATAAATGCATTCACAACAACAAGCCTTGCTATTGTCAATTCACGATTATCACTTATTACACGATTTGTATTATAGAACTGGTGAAATATTTGGCTTAATTCAAGCAAATATTTACACAACAAATAAACACTTCTATTTTTTGCACTATTATATATTACACTTTTTATTTCTTCTAATTTCAAAATAAGTTTTTTTATTGATTCATATCCCAAATTATCTTCAAATAATATATCCAAATTACAATTATTTAGGTTATCAAAAATATTACAAAGTTCATCTTTTGAAAATATTTGAATTTTATTTGATACTTCATCAATATCTAATGCATATCTTAATATCGAGCAAGCTCTTGCATGTGCATATTGAACATAAAAAACAGGATTATCATCATTTGCACTTTTTGCAAGATTGACATCAAAATCCAATGTTGTATCACAACTTCTCATTAACATCCAAAATCTTGTAGCATCAACACCGACTTCATCTATTAAATCAGATAAAGTGATCATTTTAGAACGTTTACCCATACGAGCCTGTTCTCCGTCAATAATTAAATTGACAAGCTGCCCAAGTATAACTTCAAGTGAGTTTGGTGAATACCCAAAAGCTTCAATAGCTGCTTTTACCCTTGGTATATATCCATGATGATCCGCTCCCCATACATTTATTAATATGTCATACCCTCGCTTAAGTTTATTTATATGATATGCTATATCAGATGTTAAATATGTATTTGAACCATCTTGTTTTTTTATTACCCTATCCTGTTCATCGCCAAATTTTGTAGACTTAAACCAGAGTGCACCTTCATTTTCATATATTAAACTATTATCTTTTAAATATTTAATACAATTTTCAACTTCATTTGATTTATATAATGATGTCTCATAAAAAAATTCGTCAAAATGTGTCCTAAAAATTTCTAAAGTATTATTCTGTATATTAAACATTGCTTCTTTTGCATAATTTGATAATATACTTAGATTTTTCTGAGTTAAACCTTCATTTTTAATTTGATAGGCTAAAGACGATTTTTCGTTTATAAAATTTTGTGCAACATCAACTAAATATTCACCGGTATAATAACTTTTTATCTCATTTTCATCATTATATGGAAAATCACAGCTTTCACCCAAAACCTGCATAAGCCTTATAAATAAAGACTTACCAAGATTATTAATTTGATTACCTGCATCATTTATATAAAATTCCTGATATACATTATAACCTGAAACTTTAAGAATATTAGCCAATGCACTTCCAAAAGCAGCCCACCGACCATGACCTATATGAAAAGGACCTGTTGGATTTGCAGAAACATATTCAAGTATTACTTTTTTACCACATCCTTGATTATTGTTTACATATCCATCTTTTTTTTCATAAATTTCAGATATTATATTTTTTAAATAGGTAGTCCCCAGTTTAAAATTAATAAACCCACCAACAATATTAACTTCGCAATCATTTAAACTTATATTATTTTTTATAATATTTGCAATATCAAAAGGTGATTTTTTGACATACTTTGCAAGCTTAGAAATATTAACCGCAAAGTCTCCAAATTCTAACTTTTTGGGTATTTCAACTGCCAAATCTATGTCACATTGCCCATCAAAACTCAACTCGTTTTTTTTTAAGGCACTATTAATTCCTTTTTCGACTTCATCTTTTATTATATTTTTTAGCATAACTAAATCTCTCTTAATTTTTAATATCTTCTTTTGTTTTTATATACAGTCCAAATCCAATACTTTTGTAAGAACTTAATTCGTTTAAAAGATTATAATTTTTAGCTTCCAATTCATCTAATTTTGAACGTAGCATGTTTATTTCCGTTTTGGTACGTATTAACTCTACTACAACCTCATCCAAACCATCAAGCTTTTTGGATAAAAGATTTTCCATTTTACTTATAATTGTTTCTTCAAATTGTTTTATATTATACCCTTTATCATCATCTTTAATAGTTTCAATTTTTTTACTTTCTTCATTTGTAGGCAACTTAGGTAGTTTTATTTTTTGATTAAAATCAAATTGAGGATTTTTTATATTTTTATTAATATTTTCTATTTTGGTATTTTTTTCTTTTTCTTTTTCAAATAAACCTAATTCTTCATGAGCCTTTGACAACTTTTGCATTAATGAAAAATCGTCTTTTGTAAAGTATATTTTACCATCAACTGTTTTTTTGGGCTGCACAATACCATTTTTACATAAGTCCACTATTTGTTCATTACTAAATTTTGTTGTTTTTTTTATTATGTCTGTTGAATATAAATTTTTATTTGCACTACTTATAACATTAAGACCCTCTGCATTAAATATTTTATTATTCATAATTTTTATCCACCCAATAAAATTTTTCCTAAAAACTACCCCTTTTTTATATTTTATAATATACATTCTAAATTAAAAAATTTTTAATTTAAAGAAATTTTACATTTTTATTTACATAAATTAAAATAATATAATATGTAATAATTAATAGGAGACATTTTTATTATGATAAAGATTGGTTTAACAGGAAATATAGCATCCGGAAAAACATTATCCGAAAATATTTTTAAAAGTTATGGAATTAAAGTTATTTCAGCTGATGATATAGTACATGATTTAATTCGAAATGACAAGAAGACTATTAAAAATATCATAAATCTTTTTTCACAATATGATATTTTTGAAAACAATAACATTGATATAATTTCAAGAAAGAAAATAGCCAAAATTGTTTTTAATAACAAACTCCTGCGTGAAAAACTTGAACAAATACTACATCCTCAAGTTATTGAAAAGATAAATATTTTTTTTGAAGAAAATGAAAACGAAAAAATGGCTATTGCATCTATTCCACTTTTATTTGAAGCAAATTTACAAAAAATGTTTGACATAATAATTTTTATACAGGCAAATGAAAATATTCGATTGAAACGTCTTATGATGAGAAATAATTATAGTGAAAGCTTTGCACGTAAAATTATGGATACACAAATTAATGAAAATATAAAAATACCATTGTCTAATTTTATTGTTGAAAATAATTCCGACAAATATAGTCTTCAAGAACAAATCGATAAAATAATAAAAAAAATAAATACTTAATTTTTGTTATAATACTTGCCGCTTAATTGACCGCAAGCAGCATCTATATCCCCACCTCGTTCAAGTCTTATTGTAACTTTTTTGCCTGATTGTTCCAAAATATATTTAAATTTTTGAACATCAATTTTTGAAGGTTTTTTGTATTTATCTTCAGATATAGGATTATAAATAATTAAATTTACATTACATTTTAAACCATCAAGTAATAAAGCTAAATCCTTAGCATCATTTAAGCTGACATTAAAACCACCTATTAATGTATATTCAATTGTAATTCTATTTTTTGTTTTATTTATAAAATTCTTTAAAGATTCAAATAAAACATTTAAAGGATATTTTTTATTTACAGGCATTATAGAAGAACGTTTTTGATCACAAGCGGCATGCAATGAAATAGCAACAGTTGGCTGAAAGTTTAAATCTGCAAGTTTATTTATCCCATCAACAATGCCGCATGTTGAAACGGTTATTCTTCTTTTACCAATTTGAAACTCGTTATTAAATATTTCAATAGATTTTAAAACATTATCAAGATTTTGTAATGGTTCACCTTGCCCCATAAAAACAATATTTGTCACTTTCAAATGTAAATCTTGCTGAATGGCAAGCACCTGTTCTATTATTTCATATGATTCTAAATTACGAATAAAACCTCGTTTTGCGGTTGCACAAAACTTGCATCCCATCTGACAACCAACTTGAGAACTTACACACGCGGTTAAATTTTCTCTATTATCAAACCTCATCAAAACAGTTTCAACAAGACTACCATCTTGAAATTCAAGTAAATATTTTATTGTTCCATCCATACTTATTTGTTTTTGTTTTATTTTATAAGAAGAAATTTCAAGAAAGTCACATACTTTTTCACGAAATTTTTTTGATAAATCAGTCATTTCATCAAAACTAGCTGCATTTTTAAAATAAATCCAGTTTTTTATTTGATTTGCTCTATACTTAGATTCTCCTATTGATAAACAAAAATCTTCAAGTTCAGATTGAGTCATTTTTGTAATAAAGTTTTTCATAAGGAAATTTTATCATAAAAACTACTTAATTAAAAAGTTTATCATATTGTTGTTCAAGTTCTATTGCTTCTTTCCTGCTTATTTCAAACTTACGATTATCAATATATTCACTATCTTTTACCCGAAATTTAGGTTCAATATATTCTAAACTATTTTTAGATGTCCATTTATCAAATAAATCCAAACAAGATTCACCAAATTTTGATGTTGATTCAAAGGCTTCTTTCATACTGATTGTTTTATTTTCCTTAAGAGAATCCTTTATGGAACTTATATTAAAAGCATCAAATACATTTTTTTTCATCAAATTTGTTAATGTTTGTGTAACCATTTTATTTTTAGGTATTTCTTTTTGTGTTTCATCATTTTTTTTGTTATTAAACAACAATGTATTTACAACAAGAGAACTTCCGGATATATTTGTAAATCCATATGTTCTTCCAATTCTAACTGCCATGCTTGCATTATTAGTAATTATATCATTAACATTTCTTTTTTTATAACTTAAACTTGCAATATGCTGTTTTATCATATTTTTGGCTTCTTCTCTTCCTGCAAATTTTACATTTTGATTTATTTTTATATTACTTACGGTAAATTTTTCTGTATTTGAAAAAATTTTATCATTAGATGCAAAAGATAAGTTACGATTATTAGCTTTTAAGGATACTTCATCTTTTTCTAAAGGCAAATTTAATTTTAGTCCAAATTTAGGATAATGTTCCATTATTTTTTTTTGTTTATTTTTTATAATTTGAAAATTATTAACATCATTCTTAATTTTAACTTTCATAACTTATCCTCTTTTTTAAATGTAAATATTAAATCAAATAACTTATAATATTAACTATATAACTTTATTAATTTTTTTCAACAAAAATTAATAAATATAATAAATAATATAATAAATTAAAAGATTTATATATAAGTTTACACAAAATTTTGTGTAAAGATGTATACAAGTCTCAATATTTTGATGTCCACCGAACAGGGTTACTGTCTTGGATTATGCAGCGTTTTTATTGATTATTAAAGTTCGCTGGTTCCAAATTATTTGGCTTGTCACAATCCTTACATTCCGTTACAGGCTTCGCCTTTCACTCCAGCGGATTGTTCCAAGTTACGAGCTTGGGGTACTTCGTACCACGGTGCCCTACCAACAGCTCCTCTTGTAGGTGAAACGAAGTTGAGCCGTACAAGGGAGGGTACCCTTTAGGGTAAAATTTGGCTCCGTTTCACAATTTTTTCAAAATTGTTTCACTCCGTTCAGTTTTTCGCTCCTGTGGAGTTTTCGAAGAAAACTCCTACGTCGCTTATTAACTGCTGCAAACAAATCCAAAACTGAGCCGTTTTGGCTTTGTTTTACGCACGGCTTACGCCTTTTCTCACAATCAGGTAAGCGGATTTCCGGACTGGCGAAGTCCCGGGGAGCGAAAAAAGCGTAATTCATTGGTTGGACTTCAACGCAACAATCGGGGGAATGCGTGAAAAACGTAAGCTGTGCGGAGCTTTAGACGAGGAAGCGACCCAGCTTCCGAGTATAAAGCGAAGCAGTTAATGACCGCCGTAGGAAAGACGCCCGAATGAAATGAGGGCGGATACCACAGGCGGGAAAAAAGCCGGAGCCGACAGCACGAAGTGCGACAGACGAAGTGCTTTGAGCTTGAAGGAAATCCAAGACGACCAACTGTCAGCTCCTCTTGTAGGCGAAGCCTAAAGGCTGAGCCGTACAAGGGAGGGTACTCGGTAGAGTGAAATCCACTTGTAGTCAAAAGTAACCAAAACCTTTCAACCCACTTGGTTTTCGTATATTCACACGACTCAACTTGAGCCTCCTTAACTCGTGCACTTCGTGCACTCAAACAAAAGGAGGCTTTGACAACGTTTCGTCTGTGACTATTACTCAAACCTGCGTATGGGTTGCCATTGTTGATCTCATTCTCCGACTTTTTTATTTTCCCCTCCCTCTCTCTTTTTAGCGTGAGGGGTAGGATGAGGTGACATCTCATGCCCCCTCTCCATTTTAGCGTGAGGGCAGGGGTGAGGGTGGTTCTAATGTAGCTTCGTTTCACATTTTTTTCAAAAAGTTAAACAATTGTAGAATAAATTCAATAAATGTAACCTATTGCTCAAACCTGAGTATGATTTGCACTTGTTAGCCTTATTCTCCAACTATTTTTATTAACCCAACTCTCACACAAAAAAGGATATTATGACAAAATATCCAAACATATTCTTAAATAAATAATTTTAAACAAGTGTTAAAAAATAAAAAAAGTTTAATAATGTTTTTTTTAATGTTATAATTTAGTTAGAATAAAATATTTTAAGCAAGTGAGAGAAAATTTTATGGAAAAAAATAATGAAAATTTAAGTATATTAAGACATTCAACTTCACATATTATGGCACAGGCGGTCAAAAATCTGTTTCCTGAAGCTAAACTTGCAATAGGTCCTTCAATTGAAAATGGATTCTACTACGATTTTGACCTTGAAGGTCACACATTTGTTGATGAAGACCTCCAAAAAATTGAAGACGAAATGAAAAAGATTGTTAAACAAAATTTATATTTCGAAAAATACGAAATAGAAAATGTAGAAAAACAAATACAAAAATTTAAAGACGAAGGAGAAATATACAAAGCCGAATTACTTGAAGAACACAAAAATGATAATCCTACTTTATATTTAACAAAAGATAAAGACGGAAATGTTTTATTTGACGATTTATGTTCAGGACCGCATGTTCCAAATACAAGCTATATAAAAGCATTTAAATTGCTAAATACCGCAGGAGCATACTGGAGAGGAAGTGAAAAAAATAAAATGCTTCAACGTATTTATGGCACATGTTTTTGGAATAAAGAAGATTTGAATAAATATATTGAATTTTTGGAAGAAGCAAAAAAACGTGATCACCGTAAACTTGGAACAAAACTTGATTTATTTTCTATACGTGATGAAATAGGCGGCGGATTAATATTGTGGCATCCCAATCTTGCTTGCGTCCGTGAAGAAATTGAAAATTATTGGAGAAATGAACATCATAAAAGAGGATATGTTATAGTTAACACACCACATATTGCAAAGTCTAAACTTTGGGATATTTCAGGTCACAGCGACCACTACCGTGAAAATATGTACTTTATACACGATGATGAAGATAATGAATTTGTTTTAAAACCGATGAATTGTCCTTTTCATATTATGATATATGAGGCTAATCGATACAGTTATCGTAATTTACCTCTTAGAATGGCAGAATTAGGAACAGTATATCGCAAAGAACGTTCAGGTGCATTGTCCGGTTTGACACGTGTTCGAGGTTTCACTCAAGATGATGCTCATATTTTTTGTACTTTAGAACAACTTGTAGATGAAATAAATGAAATTATTGATTTTGTTGATTATACTTTAAAACTATTTAATATGACCTATGAAGTGGAGTTATCAACAAGACCCGATAATTATACAGGTATTCTTGAAAATTGGCACAAAGCAGAAGCCGGATTGAAAGAAGCTTTGGATAAAAGAGGTTTAAAATACGAAATAAATGAAGGAGATGGAGCTTTCTATGGTCCTAAAATAGATTTTAAACTCAAAGATGCAATAGGAAGAACATGGCAAGGGGCAACAATCCAACTGGATTTCAATTTACCTGAACGATTTAATTTAAAATATGTAGATAAAGATGGCCAAATGAAAACACCGGTTATGCTCCATCGGGTAATCTTCGGTTCTATGGAAAGATTTATGGGAATATTAATTGAACATTATGAAGGTGCATTTCCATTATGGCTTGCTCCAACTCAAATTGTTATTGTTCCAATAGCCACTAGGCATCAAGAATACGGCCAAAAAATACTTATGAAACTTAAAAATGAAGGAATACGCTCATATATGGACGATAGAAGTGAATCCATGAGTTATAAAATTCGTGAAGCCCTTCAAGATAAGAAAACGCCTTATGTTATTGTTATTGGAGATAATGAGGTTGAAACAAACAAAATTTCCATACGTAAACGTAAGTTAGGTGATATTGGTACCTTTGAAGTCGATGAATTTATTAACAGCATTAAAAAAGAAATAAAAGATAGGGTATAGCTATTTAATATTTAAACTTGACATTATCTTTAGATTGTATAATAATGATAATTGTTATTAGTTTGGTATAAAAATGAAATATTCAAAACAACGAGAACTTATTTATAAAAAACTAAAGGCAAATCCTATACACCCGACCGCAGAAGAGGTTTATTTACAATTAAAACCTGAATATCCTGCTATTTCACTTGCAACGGTTTATCGTAATTTAAATAAACTTGCTCAAAATAACACAATAAAAAAAATTCAAGGACTTGATGCAAGTGATAGATTTGATCATAATACACATGAACATTATCATTTTATATGCGAAAAATGCCACCGGGTGTATGATGTTGATTTAGAACTTTTAAGTTATATTAATGATAATGTAAGTAATTATAATGTAAAAAGCTTTGACCTTCTATTAAAAGGTATTTGCAATAATTGTAAAGATTTATAAAAAGGAGACAAAAAATATGAAATATCAATGTGATGTATGTTTATATATTTATGATGAAGAAGCCGAAGGTATGAAATTTGATGAATTACCGGAAGATTATGTTTGTCCTGTTTGCGGAGTGGGTAAAGAACATTTTGAAGTTGTAAATGAATAATTTTTTATGTTTATTATTTTAAAGTGAGATTAGGGAATTATGCAAAAAATTATAGATAATGTATATTATGTAGGTTCTTATGATAAAGAACGCAAAATATTTGACGAACTTATGCCTTTATCCGAAGGGACAACTTATAATAGTTATGTTGTTAAAGGAAGTGATAAAACGGCAATCATCGAAACTGTATATTTTAAAAAAGCTCAAGAATATTTAAAAAGACTTATTGACAATAATATAAAAGTTGATTATATAATTGCAAACCATGGAGAGCAAGATCATACAGGTGCAATAGGTGTTGTGTTGGATAAATTTCCGGATGCTTGTGTCGTAACAAATAAAAAAGTTGCATCAAATATAGAATCTATGTTAAATATTCCGGGTGAAAAAATAAAAATTATTGAAGATGGTGAAGATTTACCACTTGGTGGAAAAACTTTAAGATTTAAATTTGCACCTTTTGTACATTGGCCTGACACAATGTTTACATATCTTGTGGAAGATAATATACTTTTTACATGTGATTTTTTAGGTGCACATAATACTACAACGGAAAATATATTTGCAGATTATTCTCAAAATTTAATAAATTGTGCTAAAAAATATTATGCTGAAATAATGATGCCATTTCGTAAATTTGCATCACAGTATACAAATTACGTTTATGAATTAAATCCTAAAATGGTACTTCCAAGCCATGGGCCAATTTATGATAATCCTAAATTTATCTTAGACTTATATAAAGAATGGACAGATGATGAAACAAAAAAACTTGTTGTTGTTCCTTATGTTTCAATGTATGGAAGCACTAAGATAATGGTGGATTATTTAAAAGGAAAAGTAGAAAAAGAGGGTTTTGAAGTTAAAGAATATGATATGGTTAACGTTGACACATGCCAGTTTGCTTGTGATCTTGTTGATGCTTGTTCTTGTATTTTTGCATCCCCCATGGTGCTTGCAGCACCGCATCCTTTTGCATTGATTGGGGCTGTTCTTGTAAATACTTTAAGACCCAAAATAAAATCCTATGGTGTTATAGGTTCATATGGCTGGGGAGGTGTTTTGGCAGGCACTTATGATAAACTTATTACAACAATAAAGCCGGATAAACTCGGTGAAGTTATTGTTAAAGGCTTGCCGCAGAATGCTGATTATAAAAAGCTTGATGATATGGCATGTCAAATTATAGCAAGTTGCAAGAATTAACTTAAAATATTATATTATTCTTGTTAATTAGTGACGTATAATTTAGAACTTATTATACTTTCAAAATAATCACCCATAATTTTATTAAGTTCTATATTATAAATATTATTTATTTCACGTATAAAATAACAAGGGCTTGTTACATTAATTTCAATAATTTTATTATTTATAATATCAAGCCCTGCCATAACAATGCCCATTTCATTAAGTTTTTTAGCAACATTTGTTGCAAGTTCATATTCATCATTTGAAAGCTCAACAGGCTTTATGTGAGAATCGTTGTGTGTTGAAAATTTAAAATCATTATTATTTGGAACTTTATTTACTGCATACTTTAAAACTTGACTTCCAAGTGTTAACACACGTTTATCACCTGATATTGAACTTTCAACATATTGCTGCACCATTGATAAAGTTGTTTCGTTATTAGTTACATTATTTATTATAGTATTAATATTAACATCATCTTGAGATAAATAATAAACCCCTTGACCAAAACAATTATTCAAAGGTTTAATTATACATTTTTTATATTTTTTTAGGAAATTAATTATTTCATTTTTTGAAGCTGTCACAATATTATATGGTATATAATCAGGGAAATAATTAATATGAAGTTTTTCGTTAAAATCACGTATTGCTTTTGTATCATTAATAATTTTAACATTATTTTTATCCACAAAATCAAAAACATAAGTGCCAAGTAAATAATTTACATCAAAAGGCGGGTCGGGACGATAAAAAACACATTGAATATTTTCATTTAAATTTATATTAAGAAGATTATTTTGGTAAGTGATATCATTTTTACGTTTTTGTGTATTTTCAATTCTTGTTTTATAACAAAGTGCATAGGGTGTGTTATTTTTTACCATAAGTTTATCGATTGTTGTTATATAGACAGTATGATCACGTTTTAAAAGTTCATAGATTATCCAGAAATTAGTTACAAGATCATTAAATTCAAAGTACTTTAACTCTATTTTATCAATAACAATAACAAAATTTGCCATTTAATTTTTGCCTCATAAATAAAAATATAAACACATAACTATGCAACATAAAGATATTAACATAAGCAAAAAAAACATGATATAATTCAAAAGCATAATATTCAAGGTGTAAGTTTTATGAAAAAGTATTTAATATTATTTTTAAGTTATGTTGTTTTAAGTATAAATATAAGTTATGCCTTTATGGAAGAAAAAATAATTGTTATTCCATCACATGATATATCAAATAATGATTTATATAAACAACTTGATGTTTTTGTTGCAAATGAATATTTGTTTGATTCAGGGATATTTGTTGAAAAAGGTGCAATGATTCGCGGCATAATAATGGATATAAAAAAACAAAAGCGTGGAAAGCGTGATGCTTATATTGTATATAAACCTGAATATTACACAATACCAAGTGAGAACAAATATGAAAGCCTTGTTGGAACAAAAATTTTTGCAAAAAGTGAAGAATATAAAGGAGATTTAAATAAATACGAAGTTATAAGCGATGTAAGTTTAACATTAGCCGGCTTTAAACTTCCATATATAAGCGAAACCGTAGGTTTTATAAAAGGAGTTATAAAACCACTAGAAGATGATTCCCGTCTTGTTTCAGGTGTCAAAAGTGCTTATGATGCTTCAATATTATCATACATTAAAGAAGGTGAAAAACTTGAAATAAAAAAAGGAGTACCAATTGTTTTAAGATTTTATCGAGATGATTCAAAAGCTGCAAATAAATACTTTTTAAAATACTACGAACTTTATAAAAATGAATAAAATTTATTTCTATGATTTAATAAATAAAGAAAATAATAAAGATAAAATAAAAATGCATAAAAATATAAAAACAAACAACAAAAATAACACATTTAAAAGTGATGACAATATTCAAATGAATAATGATAGCTTTTCATACAAACATTTTACAGTAATGAAAAATGAACTAATTAATAGTATAAAATGTGACAATCAAAATAAAATATATGTTGATGGCACCTTAGGCGGAGGAGGGCACAGCGAAGAAATATTAAAACGATTGAATGGAGCAGGACATTTATTTTCATTTGATATTGATATTGATGCTATAAATTATTCAAAAAAACTTCTTGAAGGTTATAAAAATTTGACAATAATAAATGATAACTATATAAATATAATTGAAAATTTAGAGAAATTTGGAATAAAAGAAATAGATGGCGGCGTAATTTTTGACTTTGGTGCATCATATCATCAACTGACAAGTGAATCAAGGGGTTTTAGTTTTAAGTTTGATTCAAAACTTGATATGCGATTTGACCAAAAAAGTGATCTAACTGCGTATGAAATTGTAAACAAATATAAAGAAGATGAACTTGTTTACATTTTTTCAAATTATGGCGAAGAACGTTATTCTAAAAGGATTGCAAGGGCAATAGCCGAAACAAGAAAAAATAAAAAAATTGAAACAACATTTATGCTATGCGAAGTAATAAAAAAAGCGATACCTTCAACAAACAGCCGAATACATTATGCCACAAGGGTTTTTCAGGCATTACGAATTGAAGTAAATAATGAGTTAAAAAATATAAAGAAAATTCTATATAAAATAGTGCCATTTTTAAAGGTAGGTGGTATAATTAGTGTATTAAGTTTTCATTCTTTAGAAGACAAAATTGTAAAAACTGCTTTTAAAGAAATGTCAAAACAATGTCGTTGCAGCATAAATGAACCTGTATGTATTTGTGGGGGACCTTTGTTAAAATTAATTACAAAAAAGCCGCAATTGCCGGATGATAATGAAATAGCAATAAATCCACCATCACGCAGTGTCAAAATGCGAACAGCAGTTAGAATATAAATAACACACAACCGCCATTCACCCGGATGGGCAAGATATGATAAGTGAAAGGGATATCCCATTAAATAAAAAATCATATAAATAGATGGGTAAATAATTATTTGTTTGGAGTATAAAGATAGTGGTTGCTATTCGACAAACTGAAAATATAAAACGTAACTATAGACCGGCTTGTGATAGCAAAATTATTAGCGGATATTTTAATAAGTACGTTATATATAAGGAAACGGTTATTGCAAAAGTGAATTCAACTTTATCTTTTATTTTATTTTTATTAGTATTAATAACTGTGGGAAGTTATTATTTTACCTCACTTTCCGAAGTGAGACTAAATGAACTTAGAAAAGAAGTGATAGCCATTAATGATGACAATATTGAACTACAAAATAAACTTGACTATCTAAGCTCTTTTTATAATGTGGATAGAACAATAAAAAATGCAAATCTACTTCAAACTGCAAAACGGGTTATGGAAGTTGATGCAACAAATAATAATGATGAAGAAAATATTAGCCGCATAAAAAAAATAAAAGTAAAAAAACAGAAAAAAGCATTTAATCCATCATTTAAATTAAGCAAATCAAAAGATAACAACAAATTTGTTATAGGATATTAAATTTTGGGACTTATATACGACTTTACACAAAGTTTCTCCGTCCGAAGGACGTTAAATTAATTTTAAATAATTTTTTTCATTATAAGAATACATTACACATTTATAAGATCCTGAATAAAACAAAATCTACGCCGCTTTCACGGCTTGATTTTTAGTTTTTTCAGGATGACAAGGAAAATATAAGCATACATTACTCAGTGAGAATAAAAAAGTTGGAGAATAAGGTCAACAATGGCAACCCATACGCAGGTTTGAGTAATAGTCACAGACGAAACATTGTCAAAGCCTCCTTTTGTTTGAGTGCACGAAGTGCACGAGTTAAGGAGGCTCAAGTTGAGTCGTGTGAATATACGAAAACCAAGTGGGTTGGGGTTTTGTGCAGCTTTTGCGTAAAAGCTGCCCCGTCCGGAGGACATTAAAATATTTTAAATAATTCTTAAAAAAAATAGAGTAACCCCGTCCAGAAGACATCAAAATATTGAGACTTATATACAACTTTTCACAAAACGTAGTGCAAACTAATATATAAATCCCTAAATTTTTTTTGTTTTATTAAATATATAAAAAAGTATATGAGAAACTTATTTATATTTCTCATATACTTTATATTGTTTGAGTAGCATATAATTAAAGAAGAGAGTTAAGAGTTAATTTGAAATATTATTGATTATTCTTCAACATATTCTTCATCAACATCAACATTCTCAATTTCTTGATTTTCAAGTTGTTGCTGATTTAATAAAGCCTCCTGTTTCTTTTGATGTGCCTTAACACCTGCATAAATTCCCCCTGCAATAGAAGCGGCAGCAATAGTTCCAGCACCAACGCCAATGCCCCATTTAGCACCTTTGCTAAGGCTATTCCATTTTTCTTTAATTTTTCCAAGAATATTCTTTGGTGTATCTCCACCAGAAGCTTCTCTATTGGCTTCTTTTAGCTTTTCAAAGTTTGCATTTAAATCTTTAGTAAATAACACACCAAATTTATTACCTGATTCTATGCCAGCTTTGTATTCTTGTGCCGTGGTATTAACAGGTTCGCTAAGTTTAATTCCAGGATTTGATGATACCACATAAGCCCTACGCAAGAATTCATTGTGATCCATGTCTGTTTTAATATTCATATTATAATGAGACATTTTAATCTTATTGTATTTATTTCCCTCACCCACATCGCTGCATAATTGACGTACTTGAGCAAGTGCTAATTCATTTGCTGTGATTTTGGTCATAGCCTCACGCAATTTATTATTACCTTCCTCACTGCTATCAATTCCTTCATTGATTTCTCTTTTTTGCACTGAAGTTAACTTATCTTGCCAGAATGTATTTTTCAATTCTACTTCTTTTTCTGCAAATAATTTTGCTCTTGCTTTTGTATAACCTGAATCAACAAATTCCATAGAAGATCGAAGGATTTGTTTAATTTCCTCACGTTGTTTTTCAAGTGTTTCTTTATTTTCTTTGCTTGCATTGGATGCAATAGAAACAAATTCTTTTTCGTGTGCTTCAAATGTCTTTAAGATCTCATCCCTACCTTCAATAATATATTTTAAGTTTTCATTTTTGAATAAAGGATTATATTTATATCCGCCTGTTTGTTCATCCTTAACAATATAATTTACTTCTTCATCTTTTTCGATTCCTTTATCATCTTTTGTTTTTATCGTTACTTTAAAGTCTTTACAATATTTGTCAAGGAATTCAATAGCTTTTTTAGCATTCTTATCATATTCTTGAAGAACTTTAGGAGTCATCATATTAAAATTGTGGTAAGTTCTATATGATGTTTGTTGTAATTCGCCATCTGCGAAATTGACTTTATCATCAAATAACGTTCTATCAAGTTCAGGGTCAAAATTCTTTTGTTTTAAACCTTGAATATTTGTAACAATTGGCACGGCACCATATTTCATTGCTTCTAAATCTGTTAATTCACAAGGTGCAAATCGTGAAGGGAATAATGCATTATCAGCAATAAGTGAAACAGCATTTGCAGGTGCAAATGAATTTAAATATACAAACCGTCCGGCAAATTTTTTCTGTGCTTCTTTAATCTTTTCTTGTACACGTGCTGTTTCGTTTTTATCATTTACAAATTCAGCACCAACAAGTAAAACAGCTTTATCATCGCGTTGTGCTACTTGCATCCATGCCTCAATGGCATCATCTATACCTTTTTGCAAATCACCACGACCCCATGAAACCGTAACATGAAGATTTTTCATTGCTTTTAGAACCTCGGGATCATTCTTTAATTCTTCAAAGGTTTTATCTATTTTAACTACATTACCTTCTTCATCTTTTTTGATGTCACCCTTTTCATCTAAAGCATCTTTTTTGAATTTATCTTCACTTAAGCCTGTCATTTTTGCAAGGTCAAATTTACCTATCATTTTTGAAGGTCTATTAACAATACCGGTAACCAATCTATCACGAGCACTATCATCATATTTTTCAGGATCACCAAAATCAATAAATCGTTTAAATAGGTTTAACCTGTTCTCAGCCCGAACATCTTTTAATTGTTCTTCTAATATTTTCCAATCGTTATCGGTATAATCTTTAACCTGGTCAGGATATAATGTTTTATCATCTACATCAAATTTGAATTTTATTTTTTTACCATTATCGCCATCAAATTCATTTTGAACAACTCTAAACTTATTGGCTACAAGCTTATAACCATTCTTGTCAAGTGTGTCTTTGTAAGCGTCACTTTCAACTTTATCAATACTTGCCATTGAGTCATCTTTTTCTAAACTTTTAGCCACTTCTTTTGATGTGTAGTATTTTTTAACTTTAACTTCTTTGTCACCTTCTTTTGTTGTTTCTTCTTTTTCATACACATTACAAGCATATCCAATCTGGTCAACACGTTTTGTAGGGTTAAGCTTACCTGCACTATCCAAACCGTTTAATACTCCAATAAAGTGTTCACCAAGTTCTTCAAAAGCTTGCTTAAAGTGAGGCAAAGCATTGTCTTCTTTTTGGAAACTATGAGCATAAGCTTCAGAAACAGTATTGGCTCTTGATATTAACCCACTTTTAGTATATTGTAATGCAATACTTAATGCATTAGGTATTCCATCTCCATCACATACTGATTTAGCGGCATCTTCCCCAAAAATATTTTTAATCCAAAACTTATTTTCCTCCTCTTCATTACCGGCATCTTTATCTTTTTTACGTGCTGCCTGGTATTCAGGACTCTTTTTTATTTCCTCTACATCAGCATGATTTTTTATATTACCAAGATTCACTGCCATTTTCTTGAAACTTGTACGGTTTATATAACCTGTACCGGCATTGTGAACAACATAATTCATATTCATTTGTTCATAGTAAGGATTCTTTGCTTCATGTTCCTGTGCAACATAATGTGCCAGATAAGCAGTTTGAGCATCATTACATATAATACATCCCGGGTCAAATTGTTTTCTATCTATTATATTCTTCTTGTCGTCAAATTCATAAACTTCTTTTATATCAGGCAACAACAAAGATGTAGCCCTTGCAAATACAGCATAACTATCCGCTTCAAAAACATCTGGAATCTTTCTATCAGGCGAAGAAGAATAAGCACCAATATCATCTTCGTATGCCTTTCTCATTCTTGCAGTGGCCATAGAATAAACCATATAATGGTTTGTGCCTTCAACACGATATAAACCAATATCGTATTTTTTATCTCCCATTTCTAATTCTTTTACTTTTGTATCAACTTTTTCTAAAATATGATATTGACCCCGATTAATAATATCATCAAGTGATGTATCTTCGAGTTTTACATTTGTAAAAAAGTATTTACCGCTAAGATCCTTGCCATCTTTACTCTTTTTACCCTGAGGGAACTGACAAACAGCTGTCTCACCTGACCATTCTGCACTTGCTTCACCATTACCTTTTTTATCACGTTTGCTTTCAGCAATCCTGCGTCCGTTATAATATGGCATAACCATTATTCTTTGCTTGCCTTCTTTTTCTAACATCTGCTTATAGTCGTCAATAACGGTAGAAACACCTCCTACATTCGCGTATGGTTTCATTTCCGCTGTTACAACGATAAATTGATTCTTATTTTTACCTCCAAAAGATATTATGGCATGCGGCATTTTAGTTTTTTTGACATTATGCAAGTTGTTAACATAATACGCACCCCGCAATGGCGTTGAAGAATTTTTTTCAACTTTACCCATGCTTCCGCTTGTTTCTGAATAATTCTTTGAATTATCAACATTCACACTTTGACCGGAACCAAAACTTTTATTCTTATTCACTTGATTCCTGTTTTTACTTGTAACTGCCAAATTAACACTTTTTACTTTCATAGTATTCTCCCATCTTTGATGCTATTATCTAATATATTAAAAACGCTAAAAATTAAATTTGCTATTTTTTGCATTTTTTTTTAAAAAAATTTACAAAAATTTACAATATTTTCTTATTTATAAGTTCCTCCTTCATTTTATTTAACCCCGTTTGAATGATCCTTGAAATCCGAGAGGGTGATATCTTAAATTCATGACTTAAATCCTTAAGTTTTTTTTCATTAAAAAACCTATTTTCAATGAGTTCTCTTTCACGTTGTGTAAGCACATTTAAAGATTCTCTTATCGCATTTGCCATTTCATGAAACACAACCGACTCTTCAGGGTTGCGATGCTGATCCTTTAATGTTGCAGGATTCTCGCCTTCCTGTGTTTCATCAATTGATAAAATTGTTCTATATATGGCTTCACGTAATACAAGTTCACTTGTGTCTTCATCCTCCCTATTAAACAATATAGTACGTTCTTTTTTTGGACATTTAGATGTATACCAACGCCATCTTCTTCTAACTTCATTGCGAATAGCCCATTTTATTGCTGTTGTTATATATGAGTTATTAAGCTTTTCAATATCGTTAATTTTATTTAAATGATGGACTACTTGTATACCTAAATTTACAAGTTCATTATACTCTATTAAATAATTTGATGCAATACCCTTATATTCTACTTTTGATATTGTCTCTATAATACCCATGTAGTCTTTTATATTAAACTTTCTTTTTTTTGTCACTTGAATTGTATCCATTTTAGACCATGTATAACTAGCTGTTTTTATGCTACGATAAACATTATTCTTTTTCAATACCTTTTTTTATTATTTTTATTTATTTATTTTTTCTTTCTTCCTTTTTTGGAAAAATTTACGTTTTTTAACTTTAGTATCCTTTTTTATTTCTTTATCTTTATCCTTTCCAGATATAGATGTCTTCAAATCTCCGGGATTGAATACACGTTCTTGTAATGTGGTTTTATATCTATCTTTAAAATGTGCATAATCGAATAAAACAACACCATTTGAGTTTAATTTTCGTGTTTCATGAATTAATCGAAGCATGTCATCACAACTTCCATCCATAAAAGGAACAAATAAACCTGAATACACCTTCGTGCCCGGAGATATATTAATTTTAATATCCTGTATTTGATTTTGAGCAACAAGCTTATCGCATGTCAATATTAAAGGGGTAAATCCGTCAACATATCCTTTTAGCGACCATGTTCTCCAATCTTGCATCTTAACATCAAGACTCTTTTGCCTATCGGGAAATATAACTGCCGTTAACAATATATTTTTTTTCCTGCAAATTTTAGACACACTTTCTACAAATTCCGTTATTTTATTCTGACGATATGCCGCCCATATATTCCAATTTTCATCTTTATATTTTATATCAACAGGATCAATATTATACAACTTCTTAAACTCATACCTTGCATAAGGCGTATATCCCCAATTTGAACGCTCATAATTTGACATATTTGTATTTGCACTTTGCGGATATCTTATATAATCAAGATTTATTCCATCCGGTTTATATTTTGTAATTATTTCATTTATTATTTCAAGTAAAAACATTTGAACATCAGGATGAGAGGGATCCAAAAAATATCCGTTATGTTCCGAAATGGAATATACAGGTTCATCTGAGGTATATAAAGCTTTTGTTGTATTAGCCCATCCAGGCTTAACTCTTAATATATGGCAAGGACTTGTTTTAGGATTTTTATTACCCACATAAAAACTTTCAAACCATATATGTATTTTCATATTACGTTTATGTGCTTCATCAATAAACGCTTTTAAAGGATCAAAACCTGTAAATTCTTCATATTGAGGAATAAAGCCATATTTTTGAAGTACATCACTTTTGTATATTGTTTTTCCATGAAGATATGTCTCCAAAAATACATTATCAATACCGGATTCTTTTATTCTGTCTAAAGTTTTAATCACCTCATCATTATTCGTTTCAGTCGGTCTTATCCACACACCTTTTAATTCATTATTACGATAGGGCAAAGCATTCTCAAGTGCCTTACTTGCATTGTCCATTGCTTCTTTTGCTATTTTTTGAACATCATCGGGTCTTTTTTTTGCCTTCTCAAGATTATTATATGCTTTGTTCATATAACTTCTTGAAGTGGAATAGTTATATCCGTTTTCATTTTTTAAATAATAATTTATTATAGATTGTGTTTCATATAATTTTTCTCTTGCATTAAATATAAAGCTATCAGGTGTTATAAATGTGTACAACATATTCTTTTGCTCATCAATTATAACATACGAACCTACCGTTATATTTTCATTTATCCACTTTTTAGCCCGACCATGCCCGCTTAATACATAACCATTAGGTGGAATAAATGAATCAGCTCCATTTAGCTGGGTGACAATTCCATCAATTACAATGGCTTCTGTTCCAAATTCGTTTGTGCCTGTTGTTTTGAATATATAATTTGGTGTATATACAATTAACTGATTAGCCCCTCTTTGCCCGGGAAGAAAGCTATTTATTACATTAGGTTTAGGATCAATGAGACTAATTTTTGTCATGGATTCTTTATAAATCAAAGGATGTATCTCATAAAATCTTGCAACCTGTTCATTTAGTTCATTCGCCTGTGATTTATTTATTATTAAATTTATAATAAATATAAAAATAAGTATATTAAATATTATTTTCAGGACTTTTTTCATTCTTTCATTTTACATCAAGTCAAAAAAAAATTAAATCACTTCTTAATGTATATAATAAATTTATATATAAGTTTACACTAAGTTTTGTGAAAAGTTGTATACAAGTTTCAACATTTTAGCGTTCTCCAGGCGGGGAAACTGTGTTTTACGATTTTTTTTTAAATTATTTAAAAATATATTAATGTCCTCCGGACGGGGTTACTATCTTGGATTATGCAGCGTTCGGAACTATGCAACTCCGTTTCACAATTTTTTTAAAATTGTTTAACTCCGTTTAGTTCCTCACAATCAGGCAAAGCCAACTGTCAGCTCCTCTTGTAGGCGAAACGAAGTTGAGCCATACAAGGGAGGGTACCCTTTAGGGTAAAATCCGCTTGAAGCCAAAAGTAACCAAAACCTTTCAACCCGACTTGGTTTTCGTATATTCACACGACTCAACTTGAGCCTCCTTAACTCGTGCACTATGTGCACTCAAACAGAAGGAGGCTTTGACAATGTTTCGTCTGTGACTATTACTCAAACCTGCGTATGGGTTGCTATTGTTGCCCTCATTCTCCAACTTTTTTATTTTCCGCTTTCTTTTTTTAGGGGGGTAAAGATCTTTTCCTATCTCCCTCTCCCTAAAGGGAGAGGGCTGGGGTGAGGGTGTCAAAATTGTTAAGTTTAAAATTAACTTAATATCCTCCGGATAGGGCAACTTTATATGGACAAAGTGCCTCCACCTGAAAGGCTTTAATTTTCTTTAATTATTTAAAATTTTTTTCAAAAAATTACTTAAAAATATATTAATGTCTTCCAGACGGGGTTACTGTCTTGGATTATGCAGCGTTCGGAACTATGCAACTCCGTTTCACAATTTTAACAAATTGCTACACTCCGTTCAGTTCCTCACAATCAGGCAAAGCCAACTGTCAGCTCCTCTTGTAGGCGAAACGAAGTTGAGCCATACAAGGGAGGGTACCCTTTAGGGTAAAATCCGCTTGCAGTCAAAAGTAACCAAAACCTTTCAACCCGACTTGGTTTTCGTATATTCACACGACTCAACTTAAGCCTCCTTAACTCGTGCACTTTGTGCACTCAAACAAAAGGAGGCTTTGACAATGTTTCGTCTGTGACTATAACTCAAACCTGCGTATGGGTTGCAATTGTTGTTTTCATTCTCCAACTTTTTTATTTTCCACTTTCTCTTTTTAGCGTGAGGATTGGAGTGAGGGTGATAAAATTGTTAAGTTTAAAATTAATTTAAT
>CALUPO010000025.1 GCA_944322675.1 Candidatus Gastranaerophilales bacterium
TTTAATAATTTTCCAGACCTTAAAAATGATATTCCGAATCTAAATGGCATTGAACTTCCTCAAATTCCAGGAATGAACCCAATATGTGATAAAGAAGAAGACCATTTTAATATTAATTTTGATAATTTTCCAGACCTTAAAAATGATATTCCGAATCTAAATGGCATTGAACTTCCTCAAATTCCAGGAATGAATCCAATATGTGATAAAGAAGAAGACAAATTTGATAATTTTCCAGAACTTAAAAATGATATTCCAAATCTAAATGACATTGAACTTCCTAAATTTCCAGGAATGAAACCAATAAATTAACAATATTTTTGTAAAAATTAAAAAGACCCTTTATAAAGGGTCTTTTTTGGCTTCAATAACTGCTTGAGCAGCTGCAAGTCTTGCTTGAGGGAGTCTAAACGGAGAACAAGATACATAGTTTAAGCCAAGCTTATAACAAAACTTAACGCTTGATGGGTCTCCACCATGTTCTCCACAAATACCCCGTTTTAAATCCGGTCTGACTTTTAAAGCTTTGTCAAGTGCTATTTCCATTAAACAGCCAACACCTAATTGATCTAGTCTTTCAAAAGGATTATTAAGCAAAATTCCTTTTGATAAATATGCACTCATAAACTTACCCTCAGCATCATCTCGAGAAAAACCATATGTCATTTGAGTTAAGTCATTTGTTCCAAAAGAAAAGAACTGAGCTTCTTGTGCTATTTCATTGGCTGTTAAAGCAGCTCTTGGAATTTCAATCATTGTTCCTATTTTATATTCAATTTGAACTCCATTTTTTTCCATAACATTATTTGCAGTTTGTTCAATAATTTTTCTGGCTTCTTTTAACTCATTAACAGTTCCAACCAGAGGAACCATTATTTCCGGTTTAACATTAACACCATCTTTTTTAGCATCAATAGCTGCTTGAATGATGGCTTTTACTTGCATTTCGTTAATTTCTGGATACAAAAGTCCAAGACGACAACCACGAAGCCCCATCATAGGATTTGATTCTGATAAGTTTTCAACAAGATTTAACATTTTTTCATCTTCTTTATAATCTTCATTTTTAGCTTTTTTGGTTGCTACTTTTTCAATTAATTCATCTTTTGAAGGTAAAAACTCATGCAATGGCGGGTCTAAAAGTCTAATTGTCATAGGATACTCACCTAATGCTTTAAACATATTATAAAAATCATCCTGTTGCATAGGCAGCAAATGATTTAATGCTTCTTCTCTTTCTTCTTTATTTTTTGCAATAATCATTTTTTGTACCCATGGAAGTCTATTTGGATCCATAAACATATGTTCTGTTCTACATAATCCGACACCTTTAGCACCATATTTTAAAGCATTTTCAACATCTTTTGGAGTGTCAGCATTTGCTCTAACTTCCATTTCACGTATTTCATCAACCCATGAAAAGAATGTATTAAAATCATCATCCATTTTGGGCTCAACCATTTTAACGTCACCTTCCATAATTTCACCTGTTGAACCATCCATTGAAATGATGTCATTTTTCTTATAAATTTTTCCATCTTTTGTTGTTAAAGTTTCATTTTTTAAATCAATGCATAAATCTTCACAACCAGCAACACAAGGTTTTCCCATTCCTTTTGCAACGACTGCGGCGTGAGATGTCATGCCTCCTCTTAAAGTTAAAACACCCTGTGAACAAATCATACCGTGAATATCATCAGGACAAGTTTCAACACGAACAAGTATTACCTTTTCACCATTTTCACCACGTTTTGCCGCTTCTTCAGTATCAAAAACTATTTTTCCCGTTGCAGCACCAGGTGAAGCAGCCAAGCCTTTTGCAATAATTTTTGCTTCTTTTTTAGCTTTTTCATCAAATGCCGGTAATAATAACTGATACAATTGATTAGCATCAACCAGAGTAATAGCTTTTTCTTTGTTAATTAATCCTTCTTTCACCATATCACAAGCTATTTTAACTGCAGCTTTTGCTGTTCTTTTACCGTTTCTGGTTTGTAAAATATATAATTTACCCTTTTCTATTGTAAACTCCATATCCTGAACATCTTTATAATAACTTTCAAGTTTTTTAGCAATTTCAACATATTGTTCATAAATTTTAGGCATTTCATTTTTTAATTCAGAAATAGGTTTTGGCGTTCTTATACCTGCAACTACGTCTTCACCTTGTGCATTTGTTAAATATTCGCCATAAAACTCATTTTCACCATTTGAAGGGTTACGAGTAAATGAAACACCTGTAGCACTATCATCTCCCATATTTCCAAATACCATAGTTTGAACATTTACACCTGTTCCAAGACGATGATCAATGTGATAATGAGTTCGATATGCAATAGCTCTTGGTATATTCCAGGATTTAAACACCGCTTCAATAGCCATCTCAAGCTGTTTATATGGATCTTGTGGAAACTCAAGACCTGTTTCATTTTTTATTAAATCTTTATAAATAGGAATTAATTTTTTTAACCCCTCTGCACTAACCTCAGAATCAAGACAAACATTTTCTTCTTCTTTAACTTTTGTTAGAGCATCTTCAAATTTTTGTCTATCAATTTCTAAAACTACAGACCCAAACATCGTTAAAAATCTTCGATAACTATCATATGCAAATCTTTCATTTTTTGTTAAGTTTATTAATCCCAATAATGTTTCATCATTTAATCCTAAGTTAAGAATAGTTTCCATCATACCAGGCATTGATATTTGAGCACCAGAACGAACAGATAATAATAAAGGATTATTTTTATCACCAAACTTTTTATTTGATTGTTCTTCAACATTCCTTAAAGCATTTTTAACTTCGTCCATTAAACCAAGCGGCATTTTATTACCATTATCAATATATTCCATACATGTGCTTGTTGTTATAGTAAGTCCTGGTGGTACAGGTAATCCTATATTTGTCATTTCTGCAAGATTTGCTCCCTTACCTCCTAATTCCTTACGCATTTTTGCATTACCTTCTTTAAAAAGCCAAACTTTTTTCTCTTCCATTTTAATGCCTCCTATGAAACTTAAAACACAAATATTATAAATTATTTTACCATATTTTAATATTGTTGTATAGTTATATAAGATATTAATTTGTATTATTATTTTTATTTTATATATGTGGGAACTAGAAACAATAAAAAAAGCACTTGATGTTGAAATAGAGCATTCATATATTGATATTAGAGGAAAAAAAACATGTTTTTCCAGTTTTATTTTAATTGAATTAAATAAATTTTATAGAAAAAATAATGATCCTAAAACAAAAATTCAAATTGAGGCTTTTGAATACTATCCTCAGGCTTCATTAAATGATAGACGCAAAACTATTAAAAATTTTATTAAATATTTAAAAGAATTTCAGGAGGATAAAAATACAAATGAAAAAAATAATTTCAAAAATATAAAATATACAGATATTCAATATTTAAAAGGTGTTGGTCCTAAAATTGCTTATTATTACTATAAATTAGAAATAAATACAATAAATGATCTAATTACTTATTATCCTAAAAAATACATTGACTATACTCTATTTAAAACTATTTCAGAGCTTGCTGAAGGTGAATATTGTACGATAAAAGCAATTGTTACATCTTTTTCAATGTTTACTTCAAAAAATAATCTTACAATTATTAAAGTTAGTTTAAAAGATGCAACAGGTACAATTGTACTTAATTACTTTTTTAAAAAAAATAATAAATATTTATCAAATAAATATAGAGAAGATTTTCAAAAAGGAACATCATTTATAATAAGTGGAAAAGTCAAATTTGATAAATATACAGGTAAATTCACATTTGAAAATCCAAAAACAGAGCCTTATATTATAAGTTATGAGAATGAAACAAAAGGAAAAATTTCACCTGTTTATCCATTATGTGAGAACTTTAATGAAACAACATTAAAGAAAGGTATTAAAAATGCACTTGACACATACCAAAATCAAATTCAAAATATAATTCCTGATTTTTTAATAAACAAATATAATTTTTTATCAAGATATGAAGCCATAAAAGAAATTCATAATCCGACAAATGTTTATACACTTGAAATTGCACGAAAAACACTTGTTTATGAAGAATTATTTTTATTTGAACTCAAAATAGCACAATATCGTAAAAATATTCAAAATGATACAATTATAAAATTTAACACTGAAAAAAATAATTTAGTAAATAAATTTATAAATAATCTTCCATTTGACTTAACAAATGCACAAAAAAAAGCAATAAATGAAATTTTAGATGATTTGGAAATACAAAAACCAATGAGAAGGCTGCTTGAAGGTGACGTTGGTTCCGGTAAAACAATTGTTGCTTGCATAATGCTTCTTGCAGTAATTGAAAACGGCTATCAAACAGCTATAATGGCTCCAACTGAAATTCTTGCAAGACAACATTATAATAATTTTATAAAATGGCTTTTGCCAATGGGTATAAATGTAAGTTTACTTTTAGGCTCAACAAGCCAGAAAATGAAAAAAGAAATAAAACAAGGTCTTGCTAATGGACAAATTCAAGTTGCAATAGGAACTCACGCTTTAATACAAAATGATGTTGAATTTTGTAATCTTAAAGCTTGTGTTATTGATGAACAACACAGATTTGGAGTGAATCAAAGAAGTAAACTTTCAAATAAAGGTCAAATTTCACATTTATTGAGTATGACAGCAACACCAATCCCAAGAAGTCTTGCATTAACTTTAAATGGAGATCTCGATGTTACAATTCTTGATGAATTACCAAAAGGCCGCAAACCTATTATTACAAGTTTATTAAATCAAGATAGGAGAAAAAAAGCATACAAATTAATAAAGGATGAAATAAAGAAAAAACATCAAGCATATATTGTTTATCCATTAATTGATGAATCTGAAACAATTTCTGCTCAAGCAGCACAAACTGCAGCCATTGAACTTCAGGAAGGTGAATTTAAAGACTACAAAGTTGGTTTGTTGCACGGGAAATTAAATAATGATGAAAAAGAAAAAGTAATGAAAGACTTTAAAGATGGATTATATGATATTTTAGTTTCAACAACTGTTGTCGAAGTAGGTGTAGATATTGAAAATGCTACAGTTATGGTCATTGAAAATGCTGAACGTTTTGGACTTGCACAACTTCACCAACTTAGAGGCAGGGTTGGTAGAAATGATAAACAATCATATTGTATTTTAATTTCTAATTCCAATAATGAAGAAACAATTGGAAGACTAAATATTTTAACTCAAACAAATGATGGCTTTATTGTTGCTCAAAAAGACTTAGAGCTTCGAGGCCCCGGGGAATATATAGGAACTAAACAAAGCGGAATCCAAAATTTTAAAATTGCAGATATAATAAAAGACATAAAAATACTTGAAAATGCTAAAAATGATGCATTTGACTTTATAAAAAATTATAAATTAGATGATTTTCCAATCTTAAAGGTTGAACTTAATGATAGTAATTCTATATTAAAAGCAAATTAAAAAGCCTTATTTAACTTAGTTTTTCAAGTAAATTATTAAGAAATATTACAAAATGTTTGCTAAAATTATATAAAAAAGGCAATTTTTTTATATAATTTGTGTTTATATAAGTACGAAAGGTAAAACAAAATAAAGGAGTTAAAAAAATGGCAAGAGTTTTAATTTCAATGCCTGAAGGTTTTTTAGGACAAATAGATAAAGTAGCTGAAATTGAAAATAGATCTCGTTCTGAGTTAATTCGAGAAGCACTTCGGGTGTATATGAATAAAGCAAATGCCTCATTTAATAAACAAGCTGTTAAAAATGCATCTATATTAGAAGCATTATTGGATTAATAAAAATTAGGAAAGTGGAATGGGAAAACTAAAAACGGATGATTCTTATGAAATCATCCTTTTTTTTATGTAAATTCAATTAATAATTCACGAATAACTTTTGCCGCTGTAGCTGTTGAAACACCTGACATATCATAATGTGGTGACAATTCAACAACATCAATCCCAATAACATTCTTATTTTTAAATAACAATAACTTGTTAATAAGTTCATTAAATGAAATTCCTCCTGGTTCTGGTGTTCCTGTTCCTGGAAAAATAGAAGGATCCATAATATCTAAGTCAATCGTTAAATATACCGGTATATTTGTATCGTATTCATTTAGCTTTTTAATAATTTCATCATTAGTTTGGCATAAAGTATTATTTTCAAGCATAAACAAAAATTCATCTTTTTCACCGGAGCGAATGCCAATTTGCATAAGCTTACTTGTTGAAATATCATCAAGTGCCCTTTTTATAACACTTGCGTGTGAATATTTTTGACCTAAATATTCCTGTCTTAAATCAGCATGAGCATCAAAATGTACAAGAAGCATATCGGGATATTTTTTATGGGCTGCCTGGATTAAAGGAAGAGACACAAGATGTTCTCCTCCAATTCCAAAAACGAATTTATCGTCATTAATTATATCATTTGCACAATTTTTTATTATAGTCAAAGCATTTTCTGGATTTCCAAAAGGCAAATCCAGATCACCTGCATCATAAAAAGATGATTGAGACAATTCTTTTTTTAATATAGGTGAATACTCTTCAAGCCCATAAGAGGCATATCTAATTTCATTTGAAGCAAACCTTGTTCCGGGACGATTGGAACAAGTTGAATCAAACGGCATACCAATCATTATCCATTTGGCTGCTTCGTATGTTTCTTTTGAACACATCCAATTTTTTGATAAGAAATAATCTTTATTCAACATAACAATTAATCCGAAATAAGTTCTTTAACATAGTTTGGCAATGCAAAACAAGCTTTATGAACATCTATATTATAAATTTTAGCAGTATTTGAAATAGAAGAAGCACGTTTTTCATCAATATAATCAAGTGGTTTTACGTCATTTGAACAAAAAGCCCAACTCCAAAATCCACCTGGATATGTAGGAATAGGACCTAAGTATGGTTTAACAACAGGAAACACTTTATTTAAAAGTTTATACATAGCTTTCATTTCTTTTTTATCAGCAATAGGAGATTCAGATTGTGCAACCATTATTCCATTTGGTTTTAAAGCATTTTTTACATCAGTGTAAAATTCTTCTGTAAATAGTCCAACCCCGGGACCAAGCGGGTCTGTAGAATCAATTAAAATTATATCATACATATTTTTTTTATCTTTAATAAATTCAACCCCATCACCAATAACAACATTAACTTTAGGATTATCAAGTTCACACGCAATTGTAGGCAAATATTTTTTGCAAATATCAACAGCCAAACCATCAATTTCGCACATAGTTACTTTTTCAACACAATCATGTTTAACAACTTCACGAACTGTACCGCCATCACCACCTCCTATAACCAATATATTTGCCGGATTTTTATGAGATATCATAGGGATATGTGTAATCATTTCATGATAAAAGTACTCATCTTTTTCACTTGTCATAACAAGTCCATCCATTAACATCATTTTTCCTAAACCTTCAGTTTCAATAATATCGACGGTTTGAAATGGTGTATTTTCATGCACTAAAGTTTCTTTGACTTTGACAGTTAACCCGTAGCCATCATCATTAAATTCTGTGTATTTTAAATCCATATTAACCTCACACTACTATACATAATTATAAGTACCACAAAATAAATGATACTTTTTTATAAAGTACATTTTCGCTATTATAATAAAAAACTTATTTATTATACCTGAGCTTCAACTTTAAAAGGAATTGGCTCAACTACATTATTTTTAGTAAGCATGCCGCGTTTTAACTGTGTATATGAACTATTTTTACATCCAAAAGCTTTTTTTAAGTAATCATGAGCAACCTTTGGATCACAACTTTCACCACAGGTAAATAAATCAACAGCAGCATAACCAAGCTCAGGCCAAGTATGAATTGCCAGATGAGATTCTGCAATTATCACGACTCCGCTTACGCCAATCGGACTAAACATGTGAAAGCACTTCTGAATAACAGTAGCACCACACTCGATAGCAGCATTTGTCATTTGTTCTTCAATCATTTTTACATTGTTTAAAATGTTCGGGTCACACTCAAAAAACTCAGCTAATATGTGACGACCTAAGTATCCGGCATTTTCATTACCAAAGTGTTGTATATTTTCCAATTTCTCATGTGCTCCTTTCAAATTATTATTTTTTATAAATACTAAAATATTTTATCACAAAAAATTTACAAAAAATAGTACCTTTATATACAAATCTTTACATTATATTTTTTATAAAAAATACTTGATTATTTTTTTTTATATTGTATTATACATAATATAAAATAAATAACTTGCGGAAGTAGTTCAGTGGTAGAACATCTCCTTGCCAAGGAGGGGGTCGCGAGTTCGAGCCTCGTCTTCCGCTCCATAATTAACAAAGTAATTGTTCATAAGATAATTAAATACATAAGTAAGCATATGCTTACTTTTTTGTTTTTTTATAGGTAAGTTTATTTTTTATAAATTTTTTATTTAATTCTTAAATTTATCTTGAAGTTTTGCAAGAAAAAGCCTTGAAGCTGGTGAAAATACTTGATATTTTTTCCATACAATATCCCATTTTGCTTCTATTATTGGCTTTAAAGGTCGAAAACATAATGAACTTGTTTTGGATGTATTAATAAGATTGTTTAATGCAAACACATATCCAATTTTTTTTTGAGCAAGAATGGCTGCATTAAAAAAAAGATCATAAGTTGCTGCAATATTTAATTTGTTCTTTTTTTTATTAAACCATCTTGTAAATTCATTATCTGACGAAGGATTTCTAAAAGCTTTTCTTGATAAAATTAAAGGCAAGTGTTCCAGATCTTTTAAATCTATATATTCTTTACCAGCAAGAGCACTATCCTTTGTCATAACAATTCCCCAAATATCATTTTCAGGTAAAGATATTTTATTATATTTTGATATATCACTTGGCTGCATAACCACGCCAAAATCAATTAAACCTTTATCAAGTTTTTCCACTATATCTTCATGGATACCGCTTTGTATACGAAAAATTATATCCGGATATTCATTACGAATTTCATTTATAACCTGGGCTATATATTTTATAATTTCTGTTTCACCACATCCAATACGAACTTCGCCTGCAATGTTATTTTTTATGGGGCCTAATTCTTTTTCTGTTTTTTCAATTAAATCAAGTATTTCTTCAGCTCTTTTTTTTAAAATCATACCCTCTAATGTTAGAGAAACATTATGATTTGTGCGTATTAGAAGTTTTTGTCCAAGTTCTCTTTCCAAATCTTGCAATTGTCTTGATAAAGTTGGTTGAGTAAGATGAAGATATTTTGCTGCAGCTGTTATTGAACCTTCTGTAGCAACTGTTAAAAAGTATCTTAATACACGTATCTCCATATAATAATCTTACATAACATCAATATGCCCGTCAAGTATAACAGGCAATGCAATATAAGTATTTGATATTAATTCAAATATCGTGAATAATATAAATAATAGTATTTATCATAAATAATCTTAATAATAATTTTTTATTTAACTAAAATGAAAAATTTTATTTTAATATTAAAGATAATTATTCTTGGAAGTAAGTATTTATGAATAAAAAAAAATATAAAAAATTATATATATATTGTAACATCTCACTATTGATGGCAGCATTTATATCAGGCTTATCTTTTGTCGCTCAGAAACTTGGCATGAATTATGTTGGTCCTTTTACATTTAACACTTTGAGATGTTTTATAGGATGTTTATCTATATTACCTTTAATATTTTTATTATCAAAACAAAAATGTTCCATAAAAGGAGGAATTGTTGCAGGGATTGTTTTATTTATTGCATTTTCAATAAATCAATATTGTATGATATATACTGATGCCGGAAAAGCAGGATTTATTACATCTTTGTATATTCTTTTTGTGCCTGTTATTGCTATATTTTTAAAACATAAACTTGCATTTAATGTACAGATAAGTATCGTAATAGCTCTGGTAGGGATATATTTACTATGTGCAAAAGAAAACATGCAATTTGAATTATGGGATATTTTTCTTCTGGTAAGTGCATTTTTCTTTGCTTTACATATTATTGTAGTTAGTCATTATTCAAAAAAATCAGATGCCATAAAACTTAGTGCAATACAGTTTTTAACAGCTGGATTTTTATCATTGCCATTAATGTTAATTTGTGAAAAACCGACATTAAAGTTAATTTTATATGGCTGGAAACCAATTTTGTTTATAGGTATTATCGTAACAGGTGTAGCTTATACATTACAAATTTTTGGACATAAAGCAACAAAACCTGTTATTGCAACACTAATTTTAAGTAGTGAAGCTATTTTCGCAGTTCTTGGCGGAATGCTTTTACTTGGTGAAACACTAACTTTAAAAGAAACTGCAGGATGCTTGACTATGCTTTTTGCAATAGTTATTTCGCAAATTTCAAATAAAAAAATAAAGGAGATAAAAAATGAAGGATAAAATATTAAATCAAACATTTGATAAAGAACGTTCTTTATATAATCTTATTAACAAAGAGGTCATTAATTGTAAATTTGAAGGTCCAGAAGATGGTGAATCCGTTTTAAAAGAATGTAGAGATATCAATGTTGTTAATTGTTCATTTTCTTTAAGATATCCCTTATGGCATGCTAAAAAGTTTAAGCTTAAAAATTCAAAAATGGATGAACTAACAAGAGCACCATTATGGTATTCAAATGATGGAATCATTGATAATTGTGAAGTTAATGGTATTAAATGTTTAAGAGAGTGTAAAAATATCGTTATAACTGAATCAAATATAAACTCACCTGAATTTGGCTGGAGATGTAAAAATTTAAATATAACAAATTCAAATATTGACTCTATGTATTTTTTATTTGAGTCAAAAAATGTTGAAATTAATAATTTAAATATGAAAGGAAAATATTCTTTTCAATATATGAATAACATTCATATTACAAATTCAACTCTTGATACTAAAGATGCATTCTGGCACAGTAAAAATATTCTTGTTGAAAACTCCTTGGTAAAAGGTGAATATTTAGGCTGGTTTTCACAGAACTTAACATTTGTAAATTGCAAAATTATAGGAACACAACCATTGTGTTATTGTAAAAACTTAAAACTTATTAATTGCACAATGGAAGATACAGATTTATCATTTGAATATTCAGATGTTGAAGCGGATATAAAGGGACATATAGTTTCAGTTAAGAATCCAAAATCAGGAACAATAATTGCTGATTCATTTGGTGAAATAATAAATGAAGATGCAATTATGAAATGTGTTGGGAATGTTATTTTAAGAGCTAATAAAGAAGAAAAAGAATATGCTTAATAAAAATACAATAAGTAAAAAGGAGAAATTATGAAAGAGTGCTTTAAAGATAAAGTTGTTCTTATAACAGGAGCAGCACAAGGTATAGGTTTTGCAACTGTAAATGAATTTGCAAAAGCAGGTGCTATTGTTATTTTATCTGATATTATTGATACAAAACAACAAGTTAAAGAACTTAAAGATAATGGATATAATGCTGCATCATATATATGTGATGTAAGTTCTGAAAAACAAGTTCAAAAAATGATTGAAGATATTGTATCTACTTATGGAAAATTGGATTGTGCATTTAACAATGCAGGTATTCAAACTCCGCAAAAACCAATGGCTGAAATTACTTATGAGGAACTTAACAAAACTATTGATGTTGATTTAAAAGGTGTGTGGAACTGTATGAAGTATGAAATTCAACAAATGCTCAAACAAGAAACAAAAGGTGCAATAGTTAATACTTCATCACAAGGCGGAATTACGGGATTTCCCGGACAGGCTGCTTATATTGCTTGTAAACATGCTATAATTGGCTTAACTAGAACTGCAAGTCTTGATTATGCTGCAAAAGGAATAAGAATTAATGCTGTTCTTCCAGGTGTAATCCTAACACCAATGGCTCAAGATTTAATAAAAAGAAATCCGAAAATAGAAGAAGAACTTTTAAAAGATATTCCTGCAAAAAGACTTGGACAACCATATGAAGTTGCAAATGCTGTTATGTGGCTTTGCTCACCTTATTCTACTTTCGTAGACGGTGCGTCAATTTCAGTAGATGGCGGGTTTTCTATACATTAAATAAAAAAGTATAAAAAATATCATAATTACTAACATTAAACTAACATTTGAATGATTTAATAAATAATATAATAAAGCAGAATTATAAAATCAGGAATTATGAAAATGAAAAATAGTAAATTAGTAATTATAGTGCCTTGTTATAACGAAGAAGAAATTTTAGAATATTCAATATTACAATTAACAATGCTTCTTGATATTATGATAAATAATAATCTTATATCAACAAACAGTAAAATATGTTTTATAAATGATGGAAGCACAGATAACACATCTAATATTTTAGAAAAACATTGCAAAATTAATAAAAAGATTATGGTTATTAATTTGACTAATAATTTCGGTCAACAAAATGCCATCCTTGCCGGATTAAATATTATTGATTCTGATATGGTAATAACAATTGATGCAGATCTTCAAGATGATCATACTGTTATGATTGATATGGTAAAAAAATATTATGAAGGTTATGATATTGTTTATGGAGTGCGGCAGAAACGAGAACCTTCATCCTTTTTGAAAACAGGAAGTGCTATATTATTTTACAAATTAATGAATCTGCTAGGTATTCAAATAAGAAAAAATCATTCGGAATTTAGACTCTTAAGCTGTCGTGCAATTGAAAAATTAAAAGAATTTAAAGAAAAAACAATATTTTTAAGAGGTATTATACAAAGTCTTGGCTTAAAATCATGCGATGTCTATTATGATGGACTTGAACGACTTGCGGGTAAAACAAAATATTCAGTTTTTACATTATTTGGATTGGCTTGGACAGCTATAACAAGTTTTTCTATTATGCCTTTAAGATTAATTACAAGCATTGGTTTATTAAGCGGCATAATAAGTTTTTTTATCATTATATATGGAATAATTAGTTATATTAAACATTATGCTGTTCCAGGGTGGACTTCAATAATTATGACAATAGTATTTTTTAGCAGTATTATCATTATGTCACTTGGTATTATAGGTGAGTATTTAAGCAAAGTTTTAATTGAAGTGAAGGATAGACCTTTATACCAAATTGATAGTATGATAAATTTTTAAATTAAGTAAATTAAATGAATAAAAGATTATTTATATTAAACGCCGATGATTTTGGTTTAAGTGAATATCATAACAAAGCTGTTTTTGAAGGTTATATTAACGGTTATCTTACAAGTGCAAGCCTTTGTGCAAATGGAGAAGCCTTTTATGATGCTGTTAATAATATTATTCCAAAATGTAATAACTTAAGTATAGCAGTTCATTTAAATATTATGGAGGGTATATCTTTAACTAATTGTCCATTATTAACAAATAAAAACAATTTTTTTAAAAATAATTATCTTTATCTTATCCTAAATCAAAATAACAAAGCTTTGAAAAAACAAATACAATCTGAGTTCAAAGCTCAAATTGAAAGAGTTTTACATTATACAAATATTACTCATTTAGATTCTCATGTACATACCCATGCAATACCTCAAATTTTTGAAATATGTTGTGAACTTGCAAATGAATATAAAATAAAATTTATAAGAACACAATTCGAAAAAAATTATTTAATACCAGACATAAAAAAACATATAAACATTTTTTATCCTTTAAACCTTATAAAATTAAATTTATTAAGATATTTTACGACAAAAAATAAAGAGACAATAAAAAAATTTGGTTTAAAAACAAATGATTTTTTTATAGGAATAAGATATACAGGAAATATGAATAGTGATGCTATAAAATATGCTTTAATGAAAGTAAAAGATAAAAATTGTATAATTGAGGGTATTATTCATCCTTGCCTTTATGAGGGTGACATTTATAATTCACACACACAAGAATTTAAAATAACTCAAGACATAAATTTAAAAGAGCAAATCAATAAACTTGGATTTAAGCTAACAAATTTTAATAAAATTTAAAAAATATAAGCATCATTTATTATTTTCTTTCAACAACCGAAAATTTGACTCCTTTATATTTTATTTTTAAAGGTAAATTATTGTTTATATTATTTATGTCTTTGTTACGAACGATTAACAAATTATTTTTTTTATCAAGTTCTTTATTTAACCATATTAGATTATCCTTAATTTGAAAATTAATAAATGGAAGTTCTGAATAATATAAAAGACTATATCTTTTACCTGTTTTATATGTTGAAATTGAAAAATTATTATCTTTTGCTAATTTTGCATACTTTATTAAATCATTTTGTCCGAATGAATAATCAAAATAATAAATCCAAGGAGTCAAAAAAGCGGAAAGACAACTTATATAAAGTACAATAGATAAGAACGTTTGAAATGTTTTATTTTTAATTAAGGTCCATGAGCAATATATTACAAAAATTATTGTTAAAGTTATTGATATTATTTGAATCGGAATAAAATTAATATAAATTTCAGAAGGTAAAACTTTTCCTATAAAAAATAAAATAAAAATAGCAAAAAGAAAAATAATATTTAGTAATATCAATGTCTTTTTTATCAATTTATCATTATATAGAATAAATTTTTCCCAAATATTGGCAATAACAAAAGCCAGGAAAGGATAAATAGGCAATATATAAGTTATAAGTTTTGTTTTTGATGAACTAAAAAATAATAGTATAACCATTACTGATATGATATTTAAAATTTTTAATTTATTATAATTATCAATAGTATTAATACTAATATTCTTTTTATTTAAGCAATTTCTAATATTTTTTAAAGAAGATTGTAACCATTTAACAGATACTATGAAAATATGAGGAAATGCTCCCCATAAAATAGTTAAAAAGTAGAAATACCAAGGCTGATTTCGATGAATAACATCAGAGCCTAAAAATCTTAAAAAATGATGTTTGTAAATATATTCATGAAAAAACACACCTGGATACGTTTTCAACATTATTAAATGCCACGGTAATGTTATTATTAAAAATAAAAATAATCCTGGAAACAAAAACATAAAAAGTTCTTTATATTTTTTAAAAACAATAGTTGAGATAAGTATTATCCCAAATGGTACTATAAATCCGGGAATACCTTTTGTCATAACTGCTAATGCTGAAAATATATATGTTAAAAACCAAAAATACTTTTTATTTTTTTCCTTTACAAAAAATGTATAAAAATAACATAAAATAGAAGATGCAATAAAACTTGTTAAAACACTATCCAAAATTGCAATTTTTGTTATTATGTTATATTCAAGGCTTGTTACTAAAATAGAACAGACAATAAATGCAAATTTTATATTTTTAACTTTTTTACATAATAAAAACAATAATCCAAGCGGTAAAAACGATAAAATAACAATAGGAAGTCTTGAAGTAAGTTCGTTAATAGTGCCAAAAAATTCAAATGATAAACACTCAAGCCAAAAATAAAAAGGAGGTTTTTCAAAAAAATATTCACCATTTAAGTATAAAGTCATAAAATCTTTATTATTAAACATATCCCTTGCCATTGTTACATATCTTGTTTCGTCAACATCAAGTAAGGGATATGAACCTAAGAAAGTAAAGAAACTTAAAAAACATAATAAAACTAAAATTAAAAATAGAGAAATATTTTCTTTTTTTATCATATAATTATCCTTAAACTATATAATTTAAGGATATAATAATAATGTTAATATTTTGTTAGTTCAATTGTAAAAGTTGTACCAACATTAACTTCACTTTCAACATAAATTATTCCATTGTGTAATTCTATGATATTTTTAACTATTGATAATCCAAGTCCTGTTCCACCTGTTTCACGACTTCTTGCTTTATCTACTCTATAAAAACGTTTAAAAATGTTATTTAAATGTTGATGTGCAATTCCAATACCATAATCTTTAACTTTTAAGATTATTTTGTTATCTTTTTGTGTTAAAATAACGTCAATTTTATCAGAATGAGAATATTTTATTGCATTAATTAATAAATTTGAAATGGCTGTTGATAAAAGCTCCCTATTTCCTTCTATTTCAAATATTGAAGAAGCTTTAAAATTAATATTTGAATATCCAAGAAAATTTATAGTTTCTTCAATTAAAGTATTAATATTAAATTTTTTAAAAACCTTTCTTTCATTTGTTTTTTCACTTTCAATTTCAGATAAACATAAAATGTCATTTACAAGCTTGTTAATCGACTTAACTTGAAATTGTATTATATCAAAGCATTCTTTATCATTTTTTGTAATAGAATTATTATTTTTTAATAATTCTATAGCTGAATTGATAGCAGTTATTGGAGTCTTAATTTCATGAGTAATATTTTGTAAAAATTCAGATTTATACTGTTCAAGTTGTGTAAGCCTTGCTATTTGAGTTTTTAATCTTCTTGTAAGAATTTTTATTGATATAGTTAATTCCTTCAATAATTCATTTTTTGAAACAGAAATAGGATAATCAAGGTTTCCATTTGCAATTTCAATGACACTATCTTCAAGATTATTAAAACAATTTCTAAGTGTATAGAAAACATGAAATAAACATAAAATAAGAATTGCAATACCAACAAAACAAAAAATAAGGATATTTTTTTGTGCTGTTAAAATTGATTTTATAACATTTTCTTCAGATATAGTTAATTCAATATAATATCTTGAGTTTCCAATTTTAATTTCTTTGATACTTTCAAGCATCTTATCTTTTATTGAATATCTGTATAATTTCCATTTACCATATTTTTTATGTAAAATTCTTGAATCACCGCTTAACATTTGAGGATTATCATAAACTTTTGATCCTGCAATTAAATGTTTTTTATCATCAAAAATACGAAAAGCAAGATCATCATTTTGAAAATCTAAACAGTATTTTTTTATAGCATTTATATCATTGTTTTCTAAATGGGGTCTAATTGCCCATTCAATTTGTTTAGCAAAAATTTCTATTTCATCTTTTTCTTCTTCAATATATGAATGATTAAATTGTACAATATTGTATAATGATATTCCGACGAAAAACAAAATGATAGCTAAAAAAACCAACATTCTATATAACCAGTATTTATCGCGTTTTTTCATATATTTACTCTTTTAATTTATAACCTACACCTCTAACTGTTTCAATATTTTCACCAAACTTACCGAGTTTGCGTCTTAAGTTAAGAATTTGAACATCAATAGCTCGTTCAGAAACATCAAAACCACTATCTCCTCTTAAATAAGATAATAATTGGGCTCTTGAAAATACTATTCCGGCATTTGAGATAAAAATTTCAAGAATTTTAAACTCAAAATTTGTTAAATCGATTTTTAATCCCTCAATTTCAACTATATTTTTTTGACTATCAAGAATTATTTCTTGATATATTTTTTTATTATAATTCCTGCTGGAATTTTTTAAATGAGCATTAATTCGAGCAAGTAAAATTTTATTACTAAAAGGTTTTGATATATAGTCAATAGCACCATTTTCAAATCCTTGCAAAATATCTTCTTCCATTTTACGTGCAGTAAGCATTATAACTTGAATTGAATTTAATGCAGGATTATTTTTTATTTGCTTACAAATGCTAAAGCCATCAATATTTGGAAGCATGACATCTAATAAAACAAGATCTGGTTTGTCATTTTTTATAACATTAAGTGCTTCAAATCCATCATAAGCTTTTTTTATATTATGAAATCCGGCCTGTATTAGAATAAGTTCTATTAGTCTATTTATATGGCGTTCATCTTCCACTATTAAAATTTTAGCCTGATTTATATCTTCAACCAATTTCATACCCTTAAATCATTATATATATATAATTTTATCACAATATATAAATCAATAATTTACATTTTTTTTCTTTTTTGTTAAAATAAAGCCTGTCGGGACGTGGCGCAGCTTGGTAGCGTACTACCTTGGGGTGGTAGGGGTCGCAGGTTCAAATCCTGTCGTTCCGATATTGTTTCGCTTGATATTATTGATTTTGAGCTTATTAAGTATTTTATAATGTCCGTTGTGTGTCCATTTTTAGTTTTGAATTAAATCTTAATTATATGAATTAAGAATTTCCATTGCTGATTTTAAATCTTTAGAATTGTTATGAATATATCGCATTGTCGTTTCAATAGAAGAATGAGCTAATATATTTTTTATTACAGGAATTGGTACATTTTTTTCCGCAAGTCTTGTCCCTACCGTATTTGAGATTATTAACTTTTCATTGTGTTAAGGATCAGGTCTTTGTGGAAGAATAAGTCTAAAGAAATTCTTAACATTTCTTCGGTCTTTGAATACCTCTTGGTTTTTCTGTTAAACCTAGCAAGATTATCCCTTATTGAACTATTGGAACTTTCTATTAAATGAGTTTCACTTTTTGTTATAACGTGAGGTTTCAGTCCTTCTCCGATGGTAAATGCAATAACACGCATTTGTCGTCTAGAATAAGCAGTCCATACGACTGCTCTATTTTTCTTTTTTTTACATAGGTATATATTTCATCCAATTCTATAATATGAGCTTTCTCTGAAACCAAAGGATTAAAGTTAGCCAATAACTCTTGTAATAATACATGAGCATTTTTTATCCATTTTAATACCGCAGTAGCACTTACTCCAAAAAATAGTGCTATTTTCCGTATACCTACGTTATTTAAATACATCATTAAAGCTTTATATTTATCTTCTTTTGTGTAACGTTTAGGCTTTTGTGGGAATGTTTTGCCACAATTTGTACAAAGCATACGTTGGGTTCCTCTATTTTTTCCGTTTTTTCTTACTTTATTGCTTTGGCAATGGGGACATATTGACATTAAAAACCTCCTTCTTTTAAGAATATTATACATTATTTTGCCTAATATGGCAATGAAATGTTAACAATTCCTTTAGGGAGAGGGTTGGGGTGAGGGTGGCAAAATTATTAAGTTTAAAATTATTTTAACGTCCTCCGGACCGGGTTACTGTATTTATTTTTTTAAAGAATTAAACAGTCGTAGAATAAAGTCAACAAATGTAACCCATACGCAGGCACGAATAATTATTTTTTTAAAATTATTTAAAATTAATTTAATGTCTTCCAGACGGGGTTACTTTTGAAGCCAAAAGTAACCAAAACCTTTCAACCCACTTGGTTTTCGTATATTCACACGACTCAACTTAAGCCTCCTTAACTCGTGCACTATGTGCACTCAAACAAAAGGAGGCTTTGACAACGTTTCGTCTGTGACTATTACTCAAACCTGCGTATGGGGTGCCATTGTTGACATCATTCTACAACTTTTTTATTTTCCGCTTTCTTTTTTTAGGGGGGGAAAGATCTTTTCCTATCTCCCTCTCCCTAAAGGGAGAGGGTTGGGGTGAGGGTGTCAAAATTGTTAAACTTCAAAAATTAATTAATTTAATGTCCTCCGGACGGGGTTATTTTGTTTATTTTTTTTTAAAGAATTAAACAATTGTAGGAAAAAGTCAACAAATGTAACCCATACGCAGGCACGAACAATTATCACTCTCTTGAATTTCCTTCAAGCTCAAAGCACTTCGCCTATCGCACTTCGTGTTGTCAGCTTTGGCTTTTTTCCGCCTGAGGTATCCGCCCTCATTTCAATCGGGCGTCTTTCCTACGGCGGGAATTAGTAATTTATGGGGGGGCTCCCCCCATATCCCCCACACGAAAGTTAACGTCCTTCGGGTGGGGTAGTGCCTCCGCCTGAAAGGCTTTATATTTTTATTATTATTTAAAAACTATTACTCAAACCTGCGTATGGGTTGCCATTGTTGACCTTATTCTCAAACTTTTTTATTCTTTCTTTCCTTTTTAAGCATGAGGGCGGGGTGAGGATTGTGAATTATAATAATAACTTAATAAAATATTAAGAAATATTAACCTGAAAACTCTTGTAAATACTGTTACTTAAAATTTATATAAATTTTATTAAACTTATTATTAAAGTAATAGTAAAAGTGTGCCGATAATAAAACCAAGGATATAAAATATAAGGAATAAAGGGAATGTGTAATTTAAAATTAACAAAAAAAATTCTTAAATCAAAGTTATTAAAGGCGATAAGCAGTATGTTACTTCCTCCTCCCAAAAAAATCGACAATGAATATTAATAGTATAAAAATAAATATAAATAAAATAAAAACAGGTTAGGAAAGTAAAAAAGGGGAACGAAAAATGGGTATGTCAGCATCAACCTTGCGTCTAACTATGTTAACCGCAA
>CALUPO010000026.1 GCA_944322675.1 Candidatus Gastranaerophilales bacterium
TTATTTTCCACTTTCTCTTTTTAGCGTGAGGATTGGAGTGAGGGTGATAAAATTGTTAAGTTTAAAATTAATTTAATTTCCTCCAGATGAAACAGCTGTCTTGGGTTTGCTCCACGCTCACAGAGTCTTGCCTTTTGAGCTTCGCTCAAGTTGGCTCGGTCTGTTCGCTATGTGGACTCGTTTCACTGCGTCAGTATACAAATCCGCTTTGTGTAAAGTTGTATATAAGTCCCAAAAATTCTTAATTATAGTTAATCAAAAAAATCCTTAATATTAATATTGAAAAACTTAGCTAAATAATATAATGTTTCAGTACTTGCCAGGTTTTTACCTCTTTCAATACAAGATATATGTTCTCTTGACATATTAACATATTCAGCAAGTTTTTCCTGTGATAAACCTCTTTCTACTCTTAGAGATTTAACTTTTCTGCCTATACTATTTCGTAGTTTTCGTATGCCCATATAAAACATGGTTGCATGTAATATGAATATTACAGTAAGATTAATATTACAAAATAAGGCTATAATTCAATATATACATGTGTTTACAAGATTTAATTTTGTGTTATATTAATAGAGTAGTTTAATTGGAGGTTTAATAATGTTTTGTAAAAATTGCGGAAAAGAAATTGATGACAAAGCTGCTATTTGTGTACATTGTGGAGTGAATATTAAAAATTCACAATCAGAGGGAAAATCTTGGATAACAACTCTTTTGCTATGCCTTTTCTTTGGTGGATTTGGTGTACATAGATTTTACACCGGGCACACTGGAAGTGCAGTAGTTCAAATGTTATTAACATTCACTGTTTTTGGTATTTTTATATCACTTCCTTGGGTTTGGATTGACTTTTTTATTATTATAGGTGGTGGATTTAAGACTGCTGATGGTCAAGAATTAGTGAGGTAATTATGTTTTGTGATAAATGCGGACAAGAACTTGATGATAAAGCTATAATATGCCCTAATTGCGGGACTAATTTTAAAACCAATAAAAAAACAAATAAAATAATTACAGGATGTCTTATTGCTTTTATAGCACCTATTGCTATATTAGCAATGTTAATCGCAATAGGAAGTAATGCAAGCGAAACACCTCAAGATACTAAAACAAATACATCCAAAACAGAAACAAAATCTAAACCTAGATTAGAAGTATTAAAGACATATAATTGTCAATTAAGTGAATATGGAGGGAATGCAGCTTGTGGGATAGTAGTAAATAATACAAATAAAACTATGAGCTATGTACAAGTTGAAATTAATCTATATGATATGAATGATAATCAAATAGGTTCTACAATAGATAATGTCAATAATTTAGCTGCCGGTTCAAAGTGGAAATTTAAAGCACCAGTTATAACAAGCGGGCAATATCGCTGGGCTGTTGTAGATGTGCAAGGTTGGTAGTTTGTAATTTTATAAAAGAAACTAAAATATGTTGGTAAAAACATTATAATAGTATTTAATAAAAAAAGGATAGATTTCTTAATCTATCCTTTAATTGTTATTTACCTTTTTTAGGCTTGATAGTTCTTTTGAGTTTATTATGTGTTTTTTTTTTGCATATTTTTCTGTTACAAAGTGTCTATTAACTGCTAAGTGGTGTTTATAATGTTTAACTATCATTTTTAACCTTCTTTCAAAATTATTAAAAGGCATGGTTGAACTAATTATACCATCAAGCCCATGTCATACAAGCTTTTTTGGCGTTTTTAACAAGATAAATAATAAATAAAATTTTATTCTTGTTATTGTTTCACTATAAAGTTTTGAATAAATATTTATTTATAAAAAATTAAAAAAAAATACTTTTAAATATATAAAAAATATGTTTTAATAGAAGATAGAAAAAAGTAAATAGAGGGTATAAATTAAAATGGAGACACCAAACCAAAATATAAAACCGGTAACAACTAAAATAAATGAAAAAGGAAACATAGAAATTGGCGGGTGTGACCTTGTTGATGTTGCTAAAAAACATGGAACACCTTTATATATATATTGTGAAAAAACAATAAGAGAAATGGCAAAAGCATATAAAGACGCCTTTTCAAGTTATAAAAAAACTCATTTTATGTTTGCTTCAAAAGCGTTTATGACAAAAGCCATTGTGCAGATTTTATCTTGCGAAGGTTTTGGTTTTGATACTGTATCAGGTGGTGAAATGTACACTGTTAAAAGTGTTTTGGGTGATTTAAAAACTTGTTTGCTAAATGGAAATAACAAAAGTGAAGAAGAATTAAATATGGCAATTGACAATAATATTCGTCTTATTTCCGTTGATAATTTTTTAGAACTGGCAATGCTTAATAGAATTGCTAAATCAAAAAATAAAACAGTTGACATATTACTTAGAATTACACCGGGTATTGAATGTCATACACATAAATATATTCAAACAGGTCATTTAGATTCAAAATTTGGTTTCGATTTAACGCAGCTTGATGAGGCTATTGAATCTATAGTTGAAGATTATAAAAATCTTAATTTAAAAGGTCTTCATGCACATATAGGCTCTCAAATATTTGAAACAAAAGTATATTATGATGAAGTAAAAATAATGTTAGGTGAATTTAAACGCATATATGATAAATTTGGAATAAAACTCACAGAAATGAATTTAGGCGGCGGACTTGGCATAAATTATACAATAAATGATAGAGCTCCATCAGTTTATGAAATAGCAAAACAAATTATTGATTCAATTGATAAATATACAGAAGAATACAATTTAGAAAAACCAACAATCTGTATTGAACCAGGACGAAGTATCGTTGGGACAGCAGGTGTCACATTATATAAAGTTGGAACTTCAAAAACAATTCCAATAAGTAACAAAAAATATGTTGCAGTTGATGGCGGTATGGCGGATAATCCACGACCTTCTTTATATCAGGCTGTTTATGAAGCAGAAGTCGTTAATAAAAGAGATAAAAACAAAAAAGAAAAAATTACAATTGCTGGTAGATATTGTGAATCAGGTGATATTTTAATTAATGATGTTGAACTACCTGAATTAAACTCTAACGATTTATTATGTATTTATGACACAGGTGCTTATGGATATTCAATGAGCAGTAATTATAATCGTACTTTAAAACCTGCAGTTGTTTTACTAAATAACGGTTCAGCTAAGGAAATTGTAAAACGTCAAACATATAATCAACTTGTTGAAAATGATATGCTTTTATAAAAGATTTTAATAGTTAAAAATAGAATGATATAAAAAATGCAAGAAGCAATAAATTATTTTACCAGTTTATATTTTAAAATATACAATTTTATAAAATACTCTGATAACACAGATTTGGCAATTATGTTATTTCAAATTGTCACAATTGTTATAGCATTATATTTAATATATCAAAAAACAATAAAAGGAACAAAAGCGGAACAACTTGTCAGGGGTATTTTTGTTCTAATTTTACTATATGTTATATCAGAAGTTTTAATAAAAATAAATCTCCAAATATGGGGGGTATTTTTAAAAGGTTTATTAAGCATTATTGCATTTTCGCTTATTGTAATTTTTCAACCGGAATTACGTCGTTTTTTGGGTTATTTAGGACAAACAAATTTTGTTCATAATTTCTTTAATGATAATCAATCGGGTTTAAGTGATGATCTTGTTGATACAAATATAATTGTTCAAAAATTAATAGATACAACTAAGTATTTAAGTAAGAATAAAACCGGTGCATTGATTGTTATACAAAAAGAAACAGATTATAAAACATATACAGAAGTTGGAGTTGAAATAAATGCCAAATTAAGCCCTGAGTTATTACTTACAATATTTCACCCAAACACACCACTTCATGATGGTGCTTGTATTATATGTAAGGATAAAATACTTGCTGCCGGTGCTTTACTACCATTAACAGATGATCCAAAATTAAGTTGGAAATATGGAACACGCCATCGTGCTGCAATTGGATTATCTGAAATATCAGATGCTGCTTGTTTGGTTGTTTCTGAAGAAACAGGTGACATTTCAATTGCTATGGATGGATTATTAAAAAAATATGATGATATTGCAAATTTAAGAACAGATTTATTTTTAATTCTAGGTTTTGACAATAATAATCAAAAATCAAAAAAATACTTCTTTAATATACCAAATCTTTTGCATAGGAAGAAAAATGAAAAATAAATTTAAGAAATTAGATTTTTCTATTTATCAATTTCAAATTATGCGTTTTTTAATAACATTTTTAAATTATCAAAAACAAGACTTAAATAATTTGTTTTAGTTTTGTTTATAGTGTAACTTACACATTTTTTGTAAAAAAAACGTAAATTTTTTGACATACCGCTATGCTTATAGTCAAATAGAGATATATAGTTTAAATGTGGGGAATTATAAAATTTTGGCATGTATATAAAACAACTAGAAGTTGATAATTTTAAATCTTTTGCAAATGAGGTAAGCATTCCTTTTTTAAAGGGATTTACTACCATATCCGGTCCAAACGGTTCCGGCAAAAGTAATATTATAGACTCCATATTGTTTGCATTGGGGTTGTCATCATCCCGTGCTTTGCGTGCTGAGAAATTATTTCACCTAATTTCAACCCATACCAAAAGAAATGAAGCATACGTTAAAGTCACCTTTGACTTGGAAGATGAAAAAGAACCTGACCTTACAATTGCAAGACGCATTAAAAAAACTCCTTCCGGTTTTAACAGCATTTATTATTTAAACGATAAAGTATGCACATTAACTCAAGTACATACAAAACTTGAACAGTATAATATTACACCAAATAGTTATAATGTAATGATGCAAGGAGATGTAACAAGTATTACTGCTTGCTCTTCATCAGATAGACGTAAAATTATTGATGAAATAGCCGGTGTTGCTGATTTTGATAGACGTATTGAGCAAGCTCAAAATGAACTTGAAACTGTTGAACAACGTGTTGAAAAGTCTATTCTTATTTTAAATGAAGTTAATGTTCGATTGGAAGAATTGAAAGTTGAACGAGAACAAGCACTAAAATATAAAGAATTAAAAGATGAAAAAAACAAACTTGAAAGTCAAATTGACACCGTTAAATATTTTGATGTTAAAAAATCATTAAATATGGTACATGAAAATATTTTAGAGTTTGAGAAGAAAAAAGCTGACGAAACTAAAAAATTGTCCAATCTTCTAAAAGAACTTGAAGAAAAACAAAAAGAATTTGAAGAAATTTCAAAATTAGTTAAAGAAAAAGGTGAATTTGAACAGTTAGAAGTAAAAAAACAAGTTGAAGAATTAAAAGGTGTTCTTGATCGTAAAAATTCAGCAATTATATTTATCGACAAAAATATTCAAGACAACTTAAAAACTGTTGAAAACGCTAAAAATGGTATTGTAGTATTAAATAACAAAATTAATGATACAAAAAATAAAATAAACGAAAAACTTTCTCAAATTGAAAAAATTAAAGAAAATATTGAAGCAAAAAAAGTTGAGTTAAATAAAATTTTAGAGGAATTGACAGGCCTAAATGATAGTGCTGATGAGCACATACAAAAACGAGTTGCCTTAAGAAAAGAATTGGAAGGATTAAAGGACAAAGAGCTTAATTTACAAAAAGAAAAATTACCTTTGGAAAATGATTTAAGCAATATAAAAACCAAAATTCAACAATCAAAAGAAATTTTAGAAAAACTTTCTCAAATTGATATAGAAAGTAATAAAGATAGGTTAAAAGTTCAAATTGATGAGCTTGAAAAAGAACTTGGTGATTATAAAATAGCACAACAAAATACTTTAAACGATTTGGATAAAACAAAAAATGAAATGAATGATCTTGCATATAACATTCGCATTGCAACATCAAAGGTGGCTCAAATGGAAGGAGCAAAACAAGCTTATGAAGCTGCAAATTTTGGTGGTGCTATTGATGTTATAATGAACTCAAATATAAAAGGTGTCCATGCTCCTTTAGCTAAACTTGCTCAAGTTGATAAAGAATATTCACTTGCTTTAGAGGTTGCTATGGGCAATAGAATGAGAAATATTGTAGTTGATGATGATTATGTTGCTAAAAACGCTATTGAAATTTTAAAATCAACAAACTCCGGTCGTGTAACTTTTCTTCCATTAAATAAACTTCGACCTGCTCCAAATTCCTTAAAATTACCAAAAGATAATGGAGTGATTGATTTTGCAATAAATTTGATTGACTTTGATGATGAATATTTGGATGCTTTTTATCTTGCACTTGGCGAAACATTAATTGTTGAAGATTATCAATGTGCTCAAAAGCTTATAGGCAAATATAAAATGGTGACTCTAAATGGTGAAGTTTTTGATAAATCAGGTGCTATTACAGGCGGGTCAACAAATAATAAAAGCGGTTTAAAATTTAGTCAAACAGAAAATGAAGAACTTGAAGAATATAAAAATCGTTTAAAACAAATTGAACAAAAGTATAAAAATGCTGAAATTAAAAAACTTTCACTTGAAGAAAAATTAGACAAAGTTAGAAGTGAATATTCAAGTATCACAACTGAATTATCAAAAGCTAAAATTGAATATCAAAGTATCATTCAAAATAGTGAATTAAATTTAAGACAAATTGATGAAAATAAAAAAATTCTAAGTGAACTTGAACCACAAATACCAATTTTAGAAAAAAAACTTGATAAACTTGAAGAACAAGAGTTTGATTTAAATGAAAAAATACTAAAACTTAATGAAGAAATTGAAGTTATAGAAACAAATATGACAGAATCACAATTGGGTGAATTAAAATCAAAAACACAAAATGTTGAAAATGAAATCAAGACACTTGAAAATAATGTTTTAAAATCTCAAAATGATATTAATGATTTTAATCGTGATATAAATTTTAATGTTGAAGTAATAAAAACAAAAGAAATACAAATTGAAAAATTATATAAAGATAATGAAATTTTAAAAGAAGATAAAATTAAGTATGAAAAAGAAATAGTTGAAATAAAACAACAAATTGAAGAATTGAACAAAAAAATTGATGAACTTGCTAAGGATTTAAACGAATATCAGCAAAAACGTGATGAAAAAGAACTTGTAATTCGTGAGTTGACAAAAAATAAAGATAATCTTGAAAACTCAATAGAACGAGTAAAAGAACAGATTGAATCCTTTAAATCAAGAAGAAGAGAGCTTGAGCCAGTTGAAGTTGAATTACGAACTAAATTAAAAGAAGCAAATATTGATGTAACCAAAATTGAACCGCCACAGTATTCAATTGAAGAAATAAATAGCAAAATAAATAAACTTTCTCGTCAAATGGAATCAATGGAACCTATAAATATGTTATCCATTACCTCATATGATGAAGTTTCAAGTCGAAAAGAAGAACTTCAAGTGCGTATTGATACATTATCATCAGAACGTAAAGAAATTTTAGAGCGAATGTCAAGTTATGAAAAGTTAAAAAAAGACACTTTCTTGCAAACATACAACAAGATAAATGAAAACTTTAAAGATGTCTTTAATAAACTATCAGATGGTGAAGGCACTTTGATACTTGAAAACCATGAAAACCCATTTGCAGGCGGCTTAACTATTGAAGCACAGCCAAGAGACAAGAAAAAACAACGTTTGGAACTTATGTCAGGTGGTGAAAAGTCACTTACCGCACTTGCTTTTGTTTTTGCGATACAACGTTATATGCCATCACCTTTTTATGCCTTTGATGAGGTTGATATGCACCTTGACGGTATAAATGTTGAAAAATTGTCTGAAATGATACAACTTCAATCCAAAGATACACAATTTATAGTAGTTAGTTTACGTAAACCTATGATAGAATCAGCTAATAGGACAATTGGTGTCACTCAAAAAGATAAGGGAATAACTAAAGTTACAGGGGTTAAATTAAGAGACTAATATATTATGATTAATGGAACAAATGCAATTAACTTAAATAATCAAATTGATATAGAAAATGATTTACTCATTCAAGGTCAAACAAATGAAATTGACGGTATTTCAATTCTTGTTGAAATGGCAAAAACAGGAAAAGTTGACCCCTGGAATATTGATATTGTTGATGTTACTGATAAATATCTTTCACAAATATTTAAAATTAAAGCTAATAATCTTCGTCTAACCGGCAGGACTTTGTTATTTGCAGCTATTTTACTTAAGCTTAAATCCAATATTTTAGAAGGAATTAGCATTAATCAGTTTGAAGAAAATCCTGTTGATGCAATTTGTGATGAAGAATATGATGATTTTTATGATGAAGATAATCATAATTATGAAGAAGAACTACCTCGAAATAATGTAATATCAATTGATGAGGTTTTGGAAAGAAGAACATCAATACGTCTTAATCGAAATCGTGTTGTAACTTTAAAAGACTTAATACGTCAATTAAAGTTTTATGAAGAACTTGATAAAAAAAGAACATTAAAAAACACTCTTGAAAGACATGCCAAAAGACGTGTAAGATCCTATGCAAACTTTACAGCTGATGACATTATTAATATTGCACATGATGAATACATTGAAAAAAGTGTAGAAGTGTTGCATGAAAATTTGCTTAAGATATTTGAAACAGAGGAAAAAGTGGAACTAAACACACTTACACTTCTTGGAATGGATAAAATAAGTGCTTATATCGCTTTATTGTTTTTAAGTGTCAATGAAAATTATGATCTTGTGCAAGATGAATTTTATTCTGATTTATATGTAGTCAAACGTAAAGATAACTTAACTCAAGAGGTAATATAAAAAATGCCATCAACCTTAAAATCAAGAATAGAAGCAGTTTTATTTGTAGCAGCAAATCCAATGAGTATTAAAGAAATAGCTCAAGTTTTAAACCAGGAAGAAGTTGATATTGAAGAAGCACTTCTTAATTTAATGTTTGACTATCAAAGTTCCGATGGAGCTTTGGAAATTGATGATGAAAACGGTTATATTCTGCAAGTAAAAAAAGAACATTTAGATATTGTTGAAAAATTATGTCCGGTTGAACTTACAAATGCTGTTTTAAAAACATTGAGTGTTATTGCATTAAAAGAACCCATTCGTTTAACATACTTAAAAGAACTTCGTGGTGCTGATAGTTACAACCATGTTAATGAACTTGTTGAAAAAGGGTTAATAACAAAAACAAAAGATAAAAACGGGCGGTCTTTTAACTTAAAAACAACACCTAAATTTAGTGAATATTTTAAACTTAAAGGCGACACAAAAACCTTAGCCAAAATTCTTGACATTGAAAAAGCTAAAGATTAATTAAATAAAAAAATATAAACAAAAAGAGATATTATAATTATTATAATATCCCTTTTGTAAGTATTAAAAATATAAAACTTAAGTGTATAATTATTTATTCACTTTTAATTTTATCCAATCACTTCTCTTATTTGAAATGTACCTAAATTTAGATTTTGAGATTCACCATTTTGATTCATTTTTCTATACTCTATATTATAAGTATTTGTTTCTTTTGAATCTTTCCCATAAGAAAGTCGATCATTTGAGTCATTAATGTCAAATGTAGCATAATGAATACCTTGTTTGGCAGCTTCAATTATGGTATCAACATGTTTTTGTATATTTTTATCATAATTTGCAACTTTTGGATAATTATCACGACTATACTTAACTGTTGTATTAAATAATCCTTTTGTCTTTTCTTTCTTTATATCTTCAAACTTAAGAACAGGAATAACCAAACCTTCATCATCAGAACTTTCAATTTCTTTAGATAAAACAGGTGGAACTTCTTTCTCTTTCATAGGAACAACCAAACCATCATCTAAATTTTTATCCAAGTTATACGTTACTTGTGATATAAAGCTTTTTGATATTTTATTAATATCTTCATTACGTTTTGTTTCCTTTGATGTTTCACTTTTTTTTGATGAAGGTTTTGAAAGAACGCCAAGTTTCTTAGCATTATCCGGTCCCTTTGAAGACAACTTAGAACCGGCTTTAACTATACCGGGCATTATTGTATTATTTAGTGTGTTTAAAGTCATAACTCTTACCTCTTCTAATCTACCATAAGGAATGGTACTGTGCTTATACATTATTGTCAATCATCATTTATTAATCATTTAATAAAATACCATTTATTTAAAAATAAAAATGGGCGGTTTTTTAAATAAAAAAACAACGCCCAAATTAGTTATAGTTAAATATTTTAAACTTAAAGTTCGAAAATAAATATCAATTAATTGATATTTTAATTTATTCTAAATTAAATTGGATATCATCCGGATGTAATCTTTTGCTTGTTAATTCTTCGTTTAAAACTTTTAAATCACTTTTATAAGTATTATAAAATACCTTTGGAAACCTTGCTTTTAGCTTATTTGAAGAATAATATGGCATTGATATTTCTTCATTTCTTACCATTTCTTCATTTCTATCATAATTAGAAAGTGACATATTTTGTCTATGTTTTCTATCATCTAAATCTACAGTACGTTCAAAATCACATGATCTTTTTCCTGTATCTTGATGATATGTTGTAAGTTTCATATTAAAGCATAAATTGTTTTGAGTATCATAATTTGCATCATTTTGATCCAATATTTTACCATCTTCGTCTTCTTTTAACGGAACACCTTGTGCATCTTTTAAAATTGTAAATTCGCCCTGCATTGATAATTTATTATCTTCATTATAGAAATCTATATTGAAGACATCACCTTGTTTCTGAACTTCCATTCTTTCACCTGAATCACTATCAATAATTATACTTTGTCCTTCTAAAGTATCTTCTTGTAATTCTGAATAAGCTTTTGTTGCAAGTGAAACAGGATTATCAAATACTTCATTTTTATGCTTCTCAAAGTATTTAATATAATTATATTGTTCTTTAAAATCTCGTTGTTTTAGAGGAGAATTTTCATCTATTTGTTCAACAAAATCTGCCATTAGCTGATCTGATATATCTGATGGATTAACATTTTGCCCTGCTATCTCGTCATGTAATTCTTGTTCTTCTTTACGAATTAAAGGAACATTATCATTGTATTTATAAATTGTTTTCACATTACCATTATTATTAAATAGTGCAGGATATGGAATGTCTTGTCTTATATTATTGTGATCAGGAATAATTTGAGTTAATGATTTATAATCATTTTTAGATTCTTGTTCTAATACCTGATGCAACTTATCATTAGAAGACAATTTGTTATAATTGTAATCTCCATATTTTCCTCCATATGAGTCTTGAGAAAAATTATCATTGCTAGAATAATTAAATTTGCGAGGATTTGCTAAATGCAACCTTAAGGTTATACAGTTTTGAACAAACTTTCCGGCTTTATTATCTGCTTTTTTAGCACAAAGATAAACCATACCATATTTGTCATAACCTTGTTCTTGCTCTGCAGTTTTTCTTACTTCATTTCTTATTGTATCTATATTATTTTGAAGCATAGTCGCAGCAAGTTTTGCTTTTTTATCTTGACTTTTTAAACCATCCATAACACGGGCTGGCCATTTTACATTCAAATAATTAGTAGCTCCTAAAAACATTTTTAATCTCCTTTATTTTCTATAAATACAATATTACTACATAGATAGAATTTATTCAAGCAAATATTACGAATTGTAAATAAAATACACACTTATACTTAAAATAAAACTAATTTGCATATAAATACACCAAGTTTCTTAGCATTATCCGGTCCCTTTGAAGACAACTTAGAACCGGCTTTAACTATACCGGGCATTATTGTATTATTTAGTGTGTTTAAAGTCATAACTCTTACCTCTTCTAATCTACCATAAGGAATGGTACTGTGCTTATACATTATTGTCAATCATCATTTATTAATCATTTAATAAAATACCATTTATTTAAAAATAAAAATGGGCGGTCTTTTAAATAAAAAAACAACGCCCAAATTAGTTATAGTTAAATATTTTAAACTTAAAGTTTAAAAATAAATATCACTTAATTGATATTTTAATTTATTCTAAATTAAATTGGATATCATCCGGATGTAATCTTTTACTTGTTAATTCTTCGTTTAAAACTTTTAAATCACTTTTATAAGTATTATAAAATACCTTTGGAAACCTTGTTTTTAAATAATATAGACTTGATATTTCTTCATTTCTTACCATTTCTCCATTTCTATCATAACTAGAAAGTGACATATTGTGTCTATGTTTTCTATCATTTAAATTTATAGTACGTTCAAAATCACATGATCTTGTTCCTGTATCTTGATGATATGTTGTAAGCTGCATATCAAAACATAACTTGTTTTGAAGATTATTATAATTTGCATCATTTTTGTATAATATTTTACCTTCTTCATCTTCTTTTAATGGAGCACCTTGTGCATCTTTCAAAATTGTAAATTCGCCCTGCATTGATAATTTATTATCTTCATTATAAAAATCTATATTGAATACATCACCTTGTTTTTGGACTTCTATTCTTTCACCTGAATCACTTATATCAATAATTCTACGTTGTCCTTCTAAAGTATCTTCTTTTAATTCTAAATAAGCTTGTGTTGCAAGTGAAACAGGATTATCAAATACTTCATTTTTATGCTTCTCAAAGTATTTAATCTTATTATATTGGGTTTTAAATTCCTGTTGTTTTAGAGACGAATTTTCATCTATGCTTTCAACAAAATCTGCCATTAGCTGATCTGATATATCTGATGGATTAACATTTTGCCCTATTACCCCATCATGTAATTCTCGTTCTTCAAGATTTCTTAAAGGATTATCATATTTATAAATTGTTTTCACATTACCATTATTATTTAATAGTGCAGGATATGGAATATCTTGTCTTATCTTATCATAATCAGGAATAATTTGAGTTAATGATTTATAATCATTTTTAGATTCTTGTTCTAATACCTGATGCAATCCCCGATTAGAAGACAATCGGTTATAATTGTAATCTCCATATCGTCCGCTATATAAGTCTTGAGTAAAATTATCACCACTGCTATAATTAAATTTTCTGCGAGTATTTCCTAAAAACAAACTTAAGGTTATATCACTTTGAGCAAAGCTATCTCTATTATTTTCTTGATTAGCACGAAGATAAACTATATCATCTCTGCCTAAACCTTGTTCTCGATTTGCAACCTCATTTCTTACTTCATTTCTTATTGCATCCATATTGTCGTGAAGCATAGTCGCAGCAAGTTTTGCTCTTTCACTTTGACTTCTTAAACCATCCATAACTCGGACTGGCCAATTTACATTCGAGTAATTAGTAAATCCTAAAAACATTTTTAATCTCCTTTGTTTTTTACAAATATAATATTATTATATAAGTAAAACTTATTCAAGCAAATATTAAGAATTGTAAATAAAATACACACTTATACTTAAAATTAAAACTAATTTGCATATAAATTAAATAGCATAACATAAATATCATCAGCATAATATAACTTGACTAAAAGATATTTATGTTCATAACGTTCGGCAGTAATAAATGCATTTGGAGGAGTCACTTTACGTGAACTTTTAAATATATTATTCATTTTTTCAAAAAATCCATCATGAAATTTTTGCCATTTTGTTTTTTTTACTTTTGGAATATTCTTATCATAAAATCCTAATGGAACCTGTTCTTTTGTTATTACAGGAATTATATAACTTACTTTACCTGCAACTTTAAATAAAACAATATCTCTATTTTTATACGTACGAGGGGTTAAAATATAATATCCATGAGGCACCATTATATCTTTAAAATATAAGTCAGTTGATGTTCTAAATAATGGATATGGTGAATATGCATATCTAAAATTGTCCTCATCTTGATAAGGATCTATATTGTTATAAAATGAAAAATCAACTTTTGTCGTTTTTTCATATAGCTTTAAATAATCTGTTGCACAGGCACTTGCAAATATATTAGATATTATTAATATTAAAACTAAAAATAAATTTCTCATAATTTAAGTATAATGATTTTTTACTAATTTTCAAGCCATTTAAATGACTTAACATAATTTTCAGCATTTATGTTTCCCTCAACAATGGCTTCAAAATAGCGACAGGCTTCCATTTTATCATTTTTAACAAGTGTTGGTATTTTCATTAAATTGCTATTATTATAACCTGATTCTTTACCAATTGTTGAAAATAATGAACTTATTGAGGCATTACCAATAGGGCCCAATAATGATATAGCACTTGGTGAAAGTTTTCCATATACATTCATTTTTGCATCCATATTGATATAATTATAACTTCCATTCACATATACACTCATATTTTCACCCTGTGAATAAATATTTATATTCTTTACTTGAGAATCTTTTATTATAAGATCTCCTTTTATGCGGGAAAAATATCCTGTTTTAATGGGCACTACAAGATCTATAATATTATTTATAGTTAAACCCAAAGGTCCACGTTTTATAATATTGCCTGCTCGAAGTAAATATTCCAACGAACCAAGTTTAGGAAGGCGACCATCATTAATTTCAAAATTTATATCTCCATCTAAATTTTTTATACGTTCTTCTTCAGTTTCCCCAAAAGTTATTAAATTGACATTACCATTTAACTTGCCCTGTATTTGATCTTCAACTTCAAGTAAAAACTTTGCACTTAAATTAGAATCAAGTTCATTTAATGATAAACTTGTATTTATTTTGTTTGTTTTTAAATCATAATCTACTTTACCCGATAAATTTCCACCTAAACCATCTATTTTTAATTTTTCAATTCTTAAAATTCCATCATTATTCATTTTTACTTTTGCATAAAAATTTTTACCCGTCTGTTCACTTATTAAAACATTATCTATATTTAAATTAGCATTTTCAATTATTAAATCATCAAAATTTGCCTTAAAATTTATGTTATTTGGGTTATTATTCGAAACAAGCACTGTGGTTGTGGCTTTTTTCTGTGCATTTGCAGTCCTTGATATAAAATTTATTGCTTCACTTAAATTTAAATTAGTCAAATGAAAATTTAATGTGGTAACTTTTAATGCTTTATTCAAATTATTTCTAATTTGTGCATTAAATTCATAATCCGTATTTAACGTTGAACCTGTTGAATTTATATTTATTATATTTTGAGGTTTAAAATTCATATTTAACGTTTTTATAATGGTATTATACAAAGGCATATTTGCATTTAATAAATCAAAATATCCAAATATATATGGCTCATTAAAGGTACCTTTTAATTTCAAATCACAATTAAATATACCTTCTTTAAATATTGATTTTCTAAAAATAATATTTAATATTCTTGCACTTAAAGGTTTTTCTGTTTTTATTTGAATATTGTTCAAAATTATATTTTCCGGTTTTTTAAAATTTAAAATATTTCCACTTATATGCAGCATTTTTATAGGATTTTTCTTGCTGCTTTGTGATTCTACATATTTTATATATTCCATACTTTCTATATTTATATTGTCATTATCAAAAAACAACAATCCCTTAACTTCGCGTAAAGCATTATCATCTCCTATATTTGCACCCATATAAGTTATATCAGAACCTTCATTTAATCTTAAAACAGGACGCATTTTTATTTTATTTTTATAATAAGTAAAATCAGTTAAAACATTTATATCTCCTTTTACTTTTATAGGATAAACAATAAAAGAATTTATTGCCTTCGTAACCAAATTATCTGTCAATTTAAAAGTAAAATAACCTTTAATATATGGATTATTAAAGTTATAAATTTCTGATTTCAAAAATATAGGAGTCTTATCAATTTCTCCTGTTAATGATTTTATTTCTACTTTATTTCTTGAAATATCAACATTCGATGAATTCACTACAATTGGAAATTTTAATATACTATGATTAAAGCGTATATTATTTAAATTTATTTTACCGTCAATATTATTATCTTTTATTCTTAAATTGCAATCAAAGTTTCCTTTGAAATTTTCATAAACTTTAAATATTTTATCAAGTTCTTTTATTTTTAAGTTTAAATCTTTATAACTATTTAAAAAATTTAAATCAAAGTTCTTTGCAACAAATAATAAATTTATATTTTGCTTCTTTAAAATATCACTAACAACCCCATCAATTGACATAGAAGAACCATTGGCATCTACTTTTAAATTATCAATATTCAAATTATTATTGTTAAGTTTCAAAACTCCACTTATTATTTTTATAGGGTAATTACTATTTTCCTTTAATATATTTAAAAATATTAAATCACAAGATAATTTACTTAAATCAAGGTTATTTATTCCCCCATAGTATTTTAACTTTATTTTAGCCTTTGACATAATTCGACTTAAAAGTTCTAGCATTGCATTATTTAAACCAAATTCTTTTATAATATATGAATCAATAAAACCATTTATACAATCATTCAAATTAATACTTGAAGATTCAATAACAATTGGTTTCGACTTTTCATTAACATCTGTCTTAATTATTAGATTATCCTTATTATATCTACCATTTAAATTTAAAATAAGTTCCTCAATATCACCATTTCTATATTTTATATCCCCATTTAGATTTTTTATAGGTTTATTAATAAAATTTAAGAAGCAATCATTATCTTTTAGTTTTATATCGCATTGACATTTCAAATCATCTATTAATTTTTGTCCCTTATTTTCATCAATTTTTCCATTAAGAAGCAAATTTATGCCGGCTTTTTTTGTTAATTTAGAAATCAAACCAAAATTATGACTATATTTTTTTAATCCCTCACTTGAAACAATTATATTTTTTGCAGTTTCTAAATCTAAATTATCCGAAATAATATTTAAATTTACATCACTATAAATAGTAAAGTCACCCTTCACTTTTATTTCATCATTATTTAAATATGCATGTTTTGATTCAAAATGCATATCTTTACCATTAAACACCAATTTTCCTGAAGCATTATTTATTGAACCATTTATCGTATTATATTCAACACTTGTATTCTTAAAATTAAATTCACCATATAATAAACTTTCCTTCAAAGTTCCTAAAGCATGTAAATTTATATTACCCAGACCATTTATTTTCATATAAGGCAAAGGACCAAGTTTAAAACCTATTATTTTTTTTACAGGTATTAATGACACCATTGCACGATTTAAGTCAATATCACCATTTGATACAATTTTATAATCACCACTTTGATCATCATATAATTTAGAAAAACCTTCAATTTTAACATAATCATTTTTTCCAGTATAAACTATAGTCTTTAAGTCAAAAATATCTCCCTTAAATTTAACATCAACTTTAGCCTTAGGTATATCTTTAAAACACTTAACAACATAACACTCACGTGCTAAAATATCACCATATATTTTTGGTTTATCCATTTTTCCCTTGACTTTAAGATGTCCGTTTAAATTGCCATATATTTTATATTTCTTTAAATTAAGAATATTTTCAATTTTTATATTCTTATATACCCCGGGTAAAATATCAATAAATTTAGAAATATTTACCTCATTAATTTTTAAGTCCAAATCAATTTCAGGTTTATTATCAAATATATTTTTAATTTTGCCCTTAACATTTGAATTAATAAAACAATTAATAAAACTTAAATTATCAATAAATAAATTATGTTTATCAAAATAAATATCCGAAATGATTTTTGTTTTTTTAGAATTTAATACAACATCCCCCATCTTAAAATCATTTAACAACAAATATACTTTAAGCTTATTTAATTTATTTTCATTTATTGTTTCAACAAAAATATCGCCGCTTGAATATATATTGTATTGAGGAAAATATTTAGCAAGATCATTTGTACAAAAATTTTTAATATATCCATCAAAAACAAAATCCTGAAATTGTAAATGTTCTTTTAACGGCAATTTTGAAGAAAATTCAAAATCGATAACAGTATGTTCTTCATTTATAAGAGCATCACCATTGATTTTAACTGCAATTTTCTTGGATTTATTATTGTCAATTAAAAAATTATTGCCTTTAAAATAAATTTTATTATTTAGAAATTCATCATTAAAATTTATACTATATCTAACGAGATTAATATAAATATTATCATAATCAAGTTTAAAATCCGGTGGATTTATTTTAATATTATCAAAATTAAATATTCCATTTTTATTCCTTGAAATATTTAAATTTAAATCCTTAACATATAACGATTTTAAATTTAACTTCTTAACAATAAGGTCTAAAGGATAAATTGAAACATTTGCTTCTTCCAAATTAACAATACTATTATTTTCTTTAGTTTTAATATCTAAATTGTTAATATCAAAAACACAAGAGAAATCAGGTCTTGTTTTAAAACGAAACTTACTATAATTAAAACTAATATTTATATCATTTTCAATTATTTTGAATATTTTACTAATATTAGCATTTATTATATTCGGTATAAGGTATAAATATATACATTCAAAAATAATAAATAATAAAATTATAATAATTAAAATATATTTAAACTTTTTAATCATATAATTTATTATAAACAATTTTTTATAAATAGACCATTATTTTAAAAAATCATAATAAAATTTATAAAAAGCGGATATATTTTTATAAAAAATATAAAGGATTTATATATTAGTTTACACTAAGTTTTGTGAAAAGTTGTATACAAGTTTCAATATTTTGATGACTTCCGGATAA
>CALUPO010000027.1 GCA_944322675.1 Candidatus Gastranaerophilales bacterium
ATGGTCAAGGCAATTTAAATTCACGGGCTAATACTCAAAATCAAATGGCACGCCCACGTATTGCTCAGCCTGTTAATGTATCGCCTGAAATTATATCAAGAAATTTAAATGTAGCCCTCAATATAATAGAGCATATTCAAACAATAAATCAAAATGATAAGAATGTAATTATAAATTTGTTAAGCAATCCAAGTCAAGATCAAGATATACTGACAACACAATGTAAAGTAGCAGGTAAAGCAATTGATAAAAACATATTAAATAAAAATCATACAAATTTGATAAAAAGATTGGCATACGACGCAGTAAATAAAGGTTTGTTAAATCCACCGGAACAAAATAGAGTATTGGAGCAATCTATGTTCTTAATAACACATGCAATCGGTAAAAATATATTAAATAAAGATGATAAAGATTTAATAAAAAAAGCACTACGATATCCTGGTCAAACCAATGAAACAATATTTTTTCAACATTGCTTAGCAAATGAAGCAACCCGTCAAAATATATTAAATCAAGAAGATAAAGATTTGATAATAAATTTATTAAAGACCCCAAGCCAAAATCAAAAGACGTTGGAAGCACAATGTGCCCTAGTATCAAATGCAGTTTTACAAAAAATATTAGAGAAAAATCAAGAAAATAAAGATTTGATAATAAATTTATTAAAGACTCCAAGCCAAAATCAAGATATGTTTAAAGCACAATACTCTCTAGCAATTAATGCAACTGGATGCGGAATATTAGATTGCTATCATGACAAAGACTTGGTAATAAAATTTCTAAAGACTCCAAATCAAAATCAAGAAATACTAAATGCACAATGTTCCATAGCAATAAATGCAATTAATTACCAAATATTAAAGGAGGACAATCAAGAGGATAAAAATTTGATAATTAATTTATTAAGTTCTCCAAGTCAAAATCAAGATACGTTTGGAATGCAATGTAGATTAATCGTCAAGGCATTTCGTAAAAATATTTTAAAAAAAGAAAATAAAGATTTGACAATAAATTTATTAAGTACCCCAAGCCAAGATCAAGATACCTTACGTTGGCAATGTTTTGCAATTAATAATTTACTTAGAAAAGAAATATTGGATTATTCTAATAAAGATTTGATAAAACAATTTGTAAGTATCCCAAGTCAAACCCAAGATATATTATTAAAGCAATATGGAATACTATTCTATACATTTAATTATTTTATGTTTAATAAAAATGAAGACAAAGGTTTGGCAATAAATATATTAAAAGGACCAGTTGAACATCAAGAAGTATTAAAACATAAATATGTATTAGTATCAAAGTTACTTGAAAAAAATATATTAGATCAAAATGATAAACCTTTGATAACAAGCTTGTTAAATAACCCTAATCAAGATCAGGATATATTTAGAAAGCAAGTTTCGCTAGCAAGCAATGTAGTCCTTAAAAATATATTAAATAGAGATGATAAAGATTTGATAATAAACTTATTAAATACTCCAAGTCAGGATCAGAGTATATTAAGTCTAAAATATACTTTATGTGGACATGCAATTAACAAAAATATATTAACTAAGGATGATGAATCTTTTATAAAAGATTTTATAAAAGAAGATTTTATAAATGAACTAAATTACAATAATGATACTGATCTACAAATCATAAATGATCCAAGTGAACTACATTGCCAACCATCTAATCAGGATGTAAATGAAGAATACATTAGCAATGACTATCAATATGCACTAGGCAACAAATGTTATTTAATATCATGTGCAATTAATAAAGGTATATTTATTCAAAATCAAGAAGGTAAAGATTTTATAATGAAATTTTTAATAAAAAATAATGAAATTAGAAAAGTTTTAAATAATTATAATGTCGATGAATTAGACCCATCTCTGATTGGGTACCAATGTCAATTAGTAAGAAATGCAATACAAAATAAGTTACTATTAACAAATACTCCGGGTAATAAAATTAATGTTGTTAATAAAATTATATCATTAAGACGTGGTCAAATACCTAATAGGATTAGCCAGCAACAAGAATTGATAAATGAAAATCAGAAAAGTGATATTATAGTAAATTTATTAAAAAAATTATATTCTTTTGACGATTTTGCCAATGGACAACAATATTTGTTGGCATTTATTGCTTTGACAGAAGGTATTTTAAAAGAAGTTGATGATTATGATTTGCTAAAAAATTTATTAGAAAATAAAACTGAGAATTATTGTGCTTTATTATCAAAACACGACATAGCAATAAAATTAGTAAGGGATGGAATACTTAATGAAAATAATAAATCTATTTTAAATAAATTATTTGAAAATGATTTAAATTTTCTAACGATGGGTTATCTAAATAAAAATCAAGAAAATAATGTATTGGAAATATTATGTAATTTAGCAAAAATGGCAATAGAAAAGAAAATATTTAATAATGATGAAAGAACTTTAATAGATAGATTAATAAATACTCAGTCTGAATCGCAGACGGTAAAGGAAAAGCAAAATTTGTTGAAAAACCTTGCTATTGAAAAAGGAATAATAACAGCTTAAGAATAATTATTTAGGATTTATATATAAGTTTTCACTAAGTTTTGTGAAAAGTTGTATACAAGTTTCAATATTTTTGTGCAGCTTTTGCGTAAAAGCTGCACAAAACCATACCATAAAGGGTACCCTCCCTTGTATAGCTCAACTTCGTTTTGCCTACAAGAGGAGCTGCCGGACGGGCGAAGTTCCGGGAAGCGAAAAAAGCGTAATTCATTGGTTGGACTTCAATGCAACAATCAGGGAAATGCGTGAAAAGCGTAATTCATTGGTTGGACTTCAACGCAACAATCGGGGAAATGCGTGAAAAGCGTAATTCATTGGTTGGACTTCAATGCAACAATCAGGGAAATGCGTGAAAAGCGTAATTCATTGGTTGGACTTCAATGCAACAATCAGGGAAATGTGTGAAAAGCGTAATTCATTGGTTGGACTTCAATGCAACAATCAGGGAAATGCGTGAAAAGCGTAATTCATTGGTTGGACTTCAACGCAACAATCGGGGGAATGCGTGAAAAGCGTAAGCCGTGCGAAGCTTTAGACGAGGAAGCGATCCAGCTTCCGAGTATAAAGCGAAGCAGTTAATGACCGCCCATAGGACAGACGCCCGAATGAAATGAGGGCGGAAGGTGGGAAAAAAGCCAAAGCCGACAGCACAAAGTGCGATAGGTGAAGTGCTTTGAGCTTGAAGGAAATTCAAGAGAGTGATAATTGTTCGTGCCTGCGTATGGGCTACATTTATTGACTTTATTCTACAATTGTTTAATTCTTTAAAAAAAAAATAAACAGAGTTGCCCCGCCCGGAGGACATTAAAATATTTAATTTGTTGAGATTTAACAATTTTGCCACCCTCACCCCCGCCCTCTCCCTTGAGGGAGAGGGGGCATGAAATGTCACTCTAACCTTAACCCTCACGCTTAAAGGGAGAGGGAGAAAGTCTTGAAAAAGACAAGTGTTGAAATAAGCTAAATGTTGTTGAGTATAATTAAAATATACAACCCATACGCAGGTTTGAGTAATAGTCACAGACGAAACATTGTCAAAGCCTCCTTTTGTTTGAGTGCACAAAGTGCACGAGTTAAGGAGGCTTAAGTTGAGTCGTGTGAATATACGAAAACCAAGTGGGTTGAAAGGTTTTGGTTACTTTTGACTGCAAAAGTAACCCCGTCCGGAGGACATTAAAATATTTTAAATAAATTTTAAAAAAAATAAACAGAGTAACCCCGTCCGGAGGACATTAAATTAATTAAATATATTTTTTATAAAATATATTTACCATGAAAAGAATATAACGCATCACCTGTCATAAAGACAGGAACCTCAGTATTATCTGGAGTCCCCTCCCATTTTATATTCAAATCACCTCCTGGCAGGTGAACAATTACATTGTTATCAAGCTTTCCAAGTAAAATACCGGCAACCACACTTGCACAAGCTCCGGTACCACAAGCAAGAGTAATCCCACAACCACGCTCCCAAACATTTAAAACTATTTCATTTCGTGAAATAATTTTAATAAATTCTACATTTGTTTTTTGAGGAAATAATTCATGTTTCTCTATATCTGGACCGTAATCACAAGCTAATATTTTAGGATCTTCTTTTGAATTTTGAGGCAAAAATATTAAACAATGAGGATTACCCATACTAACAGCATTAAGAACAAATTTTTTAGACCAAATTTCAACTTCCACATTTAAATTTGAATCAGCTAAAAAAGGAATTTTTACAGGCTCAAGTATAGGATTCCCCATATTAACTTCAACTTTTCCATCTTCTAAAATCTTTGGAATAATAATGCCAGCTTTAGTTAAAACCTTAAATGATGTTTTTTTATCAAGAATATTATTATCATAAATATATTTTGCAAAACATCGCATACCATTGCCACACATTTGTGCCATTGAGCCATCATTATTATAAAAATGCCATCCAATATCAGCTTTATTTTTGTCAATACAAGTATTAATAGCAATTACACCATCAGCACCCACACCAAAATGTGGTTTACATATATTTTTTACAAAATTTACTATATCATCCTTAACTTTATCATATTCTAATTCATCTAAAATAATAAAGTCATTTCCAAGCCCGTGCATTTTTGTAAATTTAATTGTATCTTTCATATTTTAAGCTATATCCTCATTGATTTTATTGGGATGTAATTTAACAAGCGGTGCAAGTTTTGATATTTTTGTTTTAACCAGATCAGAAGTGACTACATATTCTTTTACATCACTTTGAATAGGAATATTATACATAATATCAAGCATTATTTCTTCAACAATAGACTTTAAAGCTCTGGCACCTGTTTTTCGTTTTATAGCTTCTTTAGCAATAAGATCAATTGCATCATTATCAAACTTTAAATCCACCCCATCCATTTTAAGTAAACATTGATATTGTTTTATTACTGCATTTTTAGGCTGGGTTAAAATCATTTTTAAAGTTTTTTCTTCAAGCGGATCAAGAACTGCATACACAGGAATACGACCTATAAATTCAGGTATCAAGCCAAATTTCAACAAATCTTCAGGTTGAAGTTTTTTTAGCATTTTTGAAGATTCAATTTCCTTTTCAGCCTGTGTTTTAACTTTTGATGCACCAAAACCTATTGATGTGCCATCACTTGTACGGCGTTCTATTATTTTATCAAGTCCCACAAACGCACCGCCAACTATAAAAAGAATATTACTTGTATCAACCTGGATAAAATCCTGATGTGGATGTTTTCGACCACCCTGTGGCGGAACATTAGCCATTGTACCTTCTATCATTTTAAGAAGTGCCTGCTGCACCCCTTCACCTGATACATCACGTGTTATGCTTGGATTCTCTGACTTCCTTGCTATTTTATCTATTTCATCTATATAAATAATACCTCTTTGTGTTCTTTCAACATCATAATCAGCACTTTGATACAAGCGAAGAAGAATATTCTCAACATCATCCCCTACATAACCTGCTTCAGTCAATGTTGTAGCATCAGCGACTGCAAAAGGCACATCAAGCATCTTTGCAAGTGTTTGTGCAAGTAGTGTCTTACCTGAACCTGTTGGACCAACTAAAAGTATATTACTTTTTTGTATTTCAACTTCTTCCTCTAAATCGGCAAGTTTATTATGCTCAACACGTTTATAATGATTGTAAACAGCAACCGATAAAACTTTTTTTGCATCCTCCTGACCCACAATATGTGCATCTAAATATGCCTTTATTTCGTGAGGTTTTGGAATTTTAAACTCTTCTTTATCCTGTTCTTTTTTATCGTTTGTTGCTTCTTTTCCTTCAAAAAATTCTTCATCAAGTATTTCATTACAAAGGTCAACACATTCATCACAAATATACACGTCAGGACCTGCTATAAGTTTTTTTACCTGGTCCTGGTATTTGCCACAAAATGAACACTTTATACTGCTATTATCATGTTTTGCCATATTACTTATATACCCTCTTTAATTTAAATTCTATCACAAATATTTTATTAAAATCAATATTTTTTAATTTCTAAAATTTTAAATTAAATTTATAAAAAAATTTAAATACCATTTATTTTTGTTCAATATGTTGTGAAGTTTAACATTAATACATGTTAATTTAAAAATGTAAAAGTATTAAAAATAAGAAAGTTATAATTGTCTATTATGTTTAAAAAAAATTTTGTTTTAAGTTTATTAATTTTAATTTTAGCATTTTCAAACCCTGGCAATTGCTCCTTTAGTGCGACTTTTTACGGGTTAAAAAATCCGCTAAACGACTATCAAGATATTAATATGAGGGTATATGAAAAAATAAATCCTTCAATAGTTTATATTGATGCTGATGTTCCGGATGGTATTTCTTCAGGAACAGGATGTGTTATTGATGAATCAGGTGTAATTTTAACAAGTTCTCATGTCATTGAAGGGGCAAAAAACATAATTGTTGAAACCTCAAATGGTGAAGAATATAAAGCCGAGGTACTTTTTTCAAAAGGTCTTGAAAAGGACTTGGCTTTGCTTAAAATTAATCCCAAAAAGAATATACCATCTGTCAAACTTGGTGATTCTTCAACAGTCAAAGTGGGGCAGCAGATTCTTGCAATTGGTAACCCATTTGGCTTTTCAGGAACTTTAACAACCGGAATTATTTCACGTATAGATTATAAAAGAAATAAAATTCAAACCGATGCCGCTATTAACCCCGGTTCCTCAGGAGGACCTTTGCTTAATATTAATGGCGAAGTTATTGGAATTTCACAAAGTATTTATAATCCTGATAATAATAAATCAAACATAGGTATCGGTTTTGCAATACCTGTTAATACTGCTAAAGATTTTATTAAACTTGCAAAAACCGAAAAAAAATTCTAAACTTATAATTTAATTTACATTTTTTGTTTTATATAAAAATTTCCAAAAACTTTTATATATTTTTGATTATCAGCTTTAAGTTCTTTTATTTTCTCTTTTAGTGCTAAATTTTCCTTAACTATTTTACGGATTTTTGAAGCAAGATACTTATTGTCATTTTTACATTCTGATGATTGCAACAAATCATTAATAAAACTTGATTCTTTCAAAAAATTTTCAAATTCCTTTGTTATTTTGCAGGCAATATTATTTGTTAAAGCATCAATACTTTTAATTTCAATTTCGTATTTATTAAGTTTTAATGCATTATCCTTGTTATTTAAGTTTGTTTTATTTTTTGAAACCGGAATTTTTTCAATAATCTTTTGATGATTATTACAAATAATATCATTATTATCGTTATTATTGTTTTCTTTTTCTTTTTCCATTTTATCATTACTACAAGATAATGATGATAATGATTCACTATTTGTATTATTAAACTTATTTTTATCGAGATTGTTTCTTTGAGTCATAAGACTTTTTATATTTGCATAAGAGGCATCATCAAAGAATTCAACACCATTTTCATCTTCATAAATCGGGTCAATATGCCAGTTTTTTATAAATGCGTCTAAAATAAAGTTATCTATAAATTGCCCTTCATTTGAAAGTTTTTTAATAATATCAGCTTTACTATACATATATTTGACAATATCCCTTTTCTTTAATAATTATATCGAAGTTTATATTTTTTTACAAGTATTCTCCCCTTTATAAAAAGATTAAGAAAGAATTAATTTTTTAATAAAACATCATTTTTTGTATTATTATTAAAGAAAAAGGACAAATTTTTATGGAATATAAAGATTATTATAAAATACTAGGGGTAGATAAAAAAGCAACACAAGCACAAATAAAATCAGCATACAGAAAACTTGCAAAAAAGTACCATCCTGATGTTGATAAAACAAAAGCGGCGTCTGACAAATTTAAAGAAATAAATGAGGCTTATGAAGTTTTATCAGACAAAGAAAAACGTGATCGTTATGATAATTTAGGTGCAAACTGGCAAAACATGGGATATGGACAAGCTTCCAACCAAGGTTGGGAACAGTTTTATCAAAATATGGGACGTGAAGGAGGAACACACACCTATACACAGGGAGATTTTAGTTCATTTGGTCAATTTGGAGGTTTTTCTGACTTTTTCAAAACAATTTTTGGAGATTTAGCTTTTCAAAATGCAGGTGCAACTTCTGCATCTTCAGGATTTTATAATGATTTTGCAAGACAAACAACAAAACGTCAGACAAAAACAACAAATTCTTCTCAAAAAGCAGTAAAACTTGACCAAGAAGAAGTTGTAAATGTGACAGCTCAAGATTTATTTAGTTCAAAACCTGTTAAAGTTAAAGTATCCACAATTGAAAAATGCACACACTGTAATGGCGGTGGAACAATGTGTTACAATTGCGGCGGAACAGGTATTGTTAAAAATACTCGCAATTTAAATGTAAAAATCCCTCAAGGTATAAAAGAAGGACAAAAAATAAGAATCAAAGGCGAAGGTCGGCTTGACGAAAGCACAAACCAACGTGGAGATCTCTTTTTAATTGTCAAATTTAAAGATCCTCAATATGAAATTCAAGGTTCTGATGTCACAAAAACTATTGATATCACACCAAGTCAAGCTGTTTTAGGTGCAAATATTAATGTTGAAACTTTACATGGAAAAGTTGCAATAAAAATACCACCTAAGACAAATTCCGGCAAAATTTTAAGATTAAAGGAACTTGGTTTACCTCAAAAATCAGGAGGCTATGGCAATTTAAATTTAAAAATACAAATTGATATTCCTAAAACTTTAACAGCGAAGGAAATAGATTTATACAAAAAATTAAGTGAATTAGAAAATAATAATTAATTTGTTAAGTTTCAGCATTAGAACACCCTCCCTCAATCCTCATACTAAAATTAAACGAGGAAATAAAAAAGTTGGAGAATGAGGTCAACAATGGCAACCCATACGCAGGTTTGAGTAATAGTCACAGACGAAACGTTGTCAAAGCCTCCTTCTGTTTGAGTGCACAAAGTGCACGAGTTAAGGAGGCTTAAGTTGAGTCGTGTGAATATACGAAAACCAAGTGGGTTGGGGTTTTGTGCAGCTTTTGCGTAAAAGCTGCCCCGTCCGGAGGACATTAAAATATTTTTAAATAATTCTTAAAAAAATTGTAAAACAAAGTTGCATTAAAACCACCCTCACCCCTGCCCTCTCCCTAAAGGGAGAGGGGGCATGAGATGTCACCTCATCCTACCCTTCACGCTAAAAAGAGAGAGGGAGGGGAAAATAAAAAAGTCGGAGAATGAGATCAACAATGGCAACCCATACGCAGGTTTGAGTAATAGTCACAGACGAAACAGTGTCAAAGCCTCCTTTTGTTTGAGTGCACTTCGTGCTGTCGGTTTCGGCTTTTTCCCGCCTGTGGTATCCGCCCTCATTTCATTCGGGCGTCTTTCCTACGGCGGTCATTAACTGCTTCGCTTTATACTCGGAAGCTGGGTCGCTTCCTCGTCTAAAGCTCCGCACAGCTTACGTTTTTCACGCATTCCCCCGATTGTTGCGTTGAAGTCCAACCAATGAATTACGCTTTTTTCGCTCCCCGGGACTTCGCCCGTCCGGCAGCTCCTCTTGTAGGCGAAACGAAGTTGAGCCATACAAGGGAGGGTACCCTTTAGGGTAAAATTCGCTTAACGAAACAACAACAGGCAGCCTTCTGTTTGAGTGCGAAGCACGAGTTAAGGCTGTTCGGATTGAATTTAGCACAGCTGTGACAATCAAGTGGGTTGCGGTTTTGTGCAACTTTGTCCACACAAAGTTGCCCCGTCCGGAGGACATTAAAATATTTTTAAATAATTCTTAAAAAAATTGTAAAACAAAGCTGTATTAAAACCACCCTCACCCCTGCCCTCACGCTAAAATGGAGAGGGGGCATGAGATGTCACCTCATCCTACCCCTCACGCTAAAAAGAGAGAGGGAGGGGAAAATAAAAAAGTCGGAGAATGAGATCAACAATGGCAACCCATACGCAGGTTTGAGTAATAGTCACAGACGAAACAGTGTCAAAGCCTCCTTTTGTTTGAGTGCACGAAGTGCACGAGTTAAGGAGGCTTAAGTTGAGTCGTGTGAATATACGAAAACCAAGTGGGTTGAAAGGTTTTGGTTACTTTTGACTGCAAAAGTAACCCCGTCTGGAAGACATTAAATTAATTTTAAATAATTTAAAAAAATAATTGTTCGTGTCTGCGTATGGGTTACATTTATTAACTTTATTCTACGACTATTTAGTATTTTTTAAAAATTGTAAAACAAAGCTGCCCCGTCCGGAGTACGTTAAAATATTTAATTTATTGAAGCTTAACAATTTTGCCACCCTCACCCCCGCCCTCTCCCTTTAGGGAGAGGGGGCATGAAATGTCACTCTAACCTTAACCCTCACGCTTAAAGGGAGAGGGAGATAGGAAAAGACTCTTACCCCTGCCCTCACGCTTAAAAGGAAGAGAGAGAATAAAAAAAGTTACTATATATAAAGTCAAAAATTTAAGTATATAGTCCATAATATAAACTCTTCTAATATAAAAGGTTATAATAAAAAAAACAAAACCCTATTTATTCCATTCAATATTAAATTCACTTTTATTATATTTTCATAAAACTTAATAAATATAAAAATGGATATTGAATAATATTTATTTGCTATTATAATAAAAATATGAATAATGAAATGTACTTAATAAATAATAGTTGGCGTAGCCTCACATACTTAATGTGCAGGTAATAAAGAGACATATATTTGTTATATTTATAGAATAATAAAACCTGCACTTTTATATGTAGGTTTTTTAGTTTTAGCAAAAAGGGAAAAATATGACAAATAATTTATTAAATACATTACCATTACCATTAAAACTTGCGGGGAAATTTATAGCACATAATGAAAGTGCATCGGGTTTATCAACATCACGATTTATACAAGATACTTCTACACAGCTTGTTCCAAAGGCAACGTTTTCACGAAGTAAAGCCGATTTATTAGAAAATACGTTTTTAGAAACAGCTGAAAGTGCTATTGTATATTTTTTGCCGCAGGTTTTGGGAGAGAAAATATTTTGTAAATTATTTTCAAGAAAATTAAACTCAAAACAAAAATCACTTGTTGGAAAAAGTTATGAAATTGTAAAAAATAATTCAAACAAAAGTCAAGTTATACCAGTAAAGGCAGCAATAGCTCTTACATCATTAATAATACCCATTCTTGTTTTTACCTTAAATTATTTTAAGAATTTGCTTACCATTAAAGCCTTTAAGCAAAGTGATTTTGTAAATATTGCATCACTTGATAAAAAAGAGGAAGATAAAAATAAAATCAATAAAGTAAAAAATAGTGCATATAAAAACTTGACTCGTGCTTTTATTGCTTCATTATTGAGTATAATTAGTGCGATTTTACTTGTTAAAAAAGGTAATAAGTCAAAAAAACTAATGAATATATGTGAATTTATACTTTCACCTGGTGACAAGATTTCAAAAAATAATAAAAAAATAAAGGATTTTATTAATAAATATTTTTGTATAGATTATACAAGCGAAAAAGGAAAACTTAATTTAAGCAAAGGTCAGTTGACTTCATGTGTATTAATAGGCGGATTAGGATATTTTGGTGCTGCTTATGACCGTGGAAAAGAAAATTTTATGGAGACACTTTTTCGATATCCGATTGTTGGATTATATGTTATTTCAGGGAGTGAACTTTTTGAAACTGGATTTAAAAGAATATTAAAAAAAAGCGGTAAATGCAAAGAAACTATAAAAGACAATTTAGATGTTATAAAATTTGATGAACTTAACAAGCTGGCTAAAGATCTTTCAAAACAAAATAATACAGATATAAAAACTGAATATAAAAAACTTATTAAACAAAAATCTTTAATAACACTTATACCCTTTATTTTTAGTATTGGTATAATGGGATTTTTTGTGTGTGCAATAACCAATCTTTCAACAAAATTAAGGTATAAAAAAGAAAAAGCAAAGGTATAATTAATGTAAGTTAAAAAGCAAGGAAGTGTCAGCCATTGGACTTCTTCGCTTTTTTTGTGCTAGGTTTATATAAAAAAGAAAAAGCAAAGGTGTAATTAATGTAAGTTAAAAAGCAAGGAAGTGTCAGCCATTGGACTTCTTCGCTTTTCTTGTGCTAGGTTTATATAAAAAAAGAAAAAAAGATATTGCATAATTTTTTAGTGATGTTATAATTAAGATGTAAGTTTCCTACGGGGGATTAGCTCAGCTGGTAGAGCACCTGCCTTGCACGCAGGGGGTCAGGAGTTCGAATCTCCTATCCTCCACCATTTAATCAAGAGGCTTTTAACAAGCCTCTTTTTTAGTGTCTAAATCCGCACTGTACACGCTTTTACAATATTTAGTTTAATAAGAGAATTTCTCTCTTGTTTTTTATGCTGATTATATAGATTGAATCTGATTAAATTCTCTTTTTGTAAATTCATTACCCGCCATATACATAGAAATTTGTTTGTGATATAAAAAAGCAAAAAGGAGAATGTATATATGCAAGCTCGTGCTGAATTTTTGTTTAAACTATTATCGGGCAATGAAAAGCAATTTATAATTCCAATATATCAAAGAGATTATAACTGGACTGAAAAAGAATGTAATACCTTATGGAAGGATGTAGAATATATTTCTAAAGCTAAAGATAAAATAACTCATTTTATTGGAGCTATTGTTTATATACAAGAAAAAGTTTTTAGTGCAACAGATTTACAGAAATTACTATTAATTGATGGACAACAAAGATTAACGACAGTAATTATATTGTTAAAAGCTTTATGTGATGTTGCAAATGAGAATAATATGCCGTCTGAATTTTCTGAACAAATTAAAAATTCTTACATTTTCAATAGGTATCAGAAAGATGAAAATTATTTTAAATTAGTATTAAATAAAAGGGATCAGGAAGTTTTTGCAAATTTATTAAGAGATATAAACGACGACATATTAACTGAAAAATCAAATATTCTATTAAATTATTATTTCTTTAAAAAGAAAATTCAAAATACGCAACTATCATTTGAAGAAATATTTAAGGGAATTTCCAAATTAATTATAGTAGATACTGCATTAGAGGCGGAGTGTGACAATCCTCAATTAATTTTTGAAAGTCTAAATTCAACAGGTATGGATCTTACGCAGGCAGATCTTATTAGAAACTATATATTAATGGACTTACCATCAGATGTTCAAAAAAATTTATATGATGATTACTGGGAAAAAATGGATAAAAAATTTTCTCAAAAACCTTATAAAGAAGATGGTCAATTTGATTTCTTCATAAGAACATACCTAACAATAAAAAATGATGGTAGAATTCCAAGTTTTGGAAAAATATATGAGGAGTTTAAAGATTATGTGACATCAAAAAGTCTTGATAAAAGTAATGTCTTAAAAGATATGTTTTCTTATTATCAAAACTATATCAAGATAATTGATCAAAAAGATGCAGATTATAACATTAGCAGTATTCTAAAAAATATATCTTTACTAAAAGTTAGTGTTGCGTATCCATTTATTCTTGCAATTTATATGGATTATACTAATGGGAAAATATCTAAAGCAGACTTTATTTATGTTTTAGAACTCATAGAAAATTATGTATTTCGGCGTTCAATTTGTGGCATTCCAACGAATTCATTAAACAAAACATTTGCGACATTATATAAAGAAATAAATATAGAAAATATAAGAGAATCTCTTGGAGTAACTTTACTTACAAAGCCAAGTTATAAACGCTTTCCGAGAGATTCAGAGTTCGGTGAGGCACTTAAAGTTAAGGAAATATACACAAGTAGTGTGGAAAAAACTAAATATTTATTATTAAAAATCGAAAATTATGATAATAAAGAAATTGTTGATGATACTAATTTAAGTATTGAACATATAATGCCTCAAAGTTTAAATGATGATTGGAAAGAAGACTTAGGTAACAATTATAAAGAAATATATAAAAAATATTTGCATACGATTGGTAATCTAACATTGAGTGGCTACAATCAAGAATACCAAAATTATAGATTTATAAAAAAACGAGATATGAAAAATGGTTATAAGAAGAGTAGGTTAAAATTAAATAAATCTTTGGCTGAATGGGATTCATATACCGAACAAAAGATTTTAAAGCGAGCGGAACAATTATCTTCAATGGCATGTCAAATTTGGTACTTGCCAACTGTTAGCCAAGAAATTATTGTAAATTCTGAAAATTTAGATTACGAAGATATAAATCAAGATGAAATTATTGAGTAATACTATTTGCTGTTCAGTATGATTGTATTTAACATATTGATATACTTTTCTCTCAACTCTTTCGGGGCAATGATTTCTACATTTGTACCCCATTTAAAGATGTTCCAGAGGATTGATTTTGTGCCGGAGGATTTGAATGTTACAATTACTGCCCCGTTTTTCTGCTGTTTTATTTGTTGGGTCGGGTGGAAATTGTATTTCATTACATCATCTGCGATTTCTTTTTTGAATTTTAACTTGACCTGCACCGGATTATCATGAAAAATTTCAAAAGATGATTCAGACCATTTTTTCAGGTTAAATGAAGTATCCGGAGTAAAGTATTCCTCTGTAATTTTTATATCCAAAATTCTGTGAAGTAAATATTGTTTGATTTTGCCGTTCTCTTTTGCTATAAGATAGTGTCTTTCACCATACAGAATGCCATAAGGTTCAACAACAACGGTTTTCTTTGGTTTCAGTCCTTTTTGTATCCGGAATCCTGCGAGATTCTTTTCTTCCAGAGGATAATAATCCTTTGCCTGATAACTAAATTCAAGTTTTTTCATTGATTTTATTGCAGTTCTGATAATTAAAAGCAGATTAGAGTTAATATTAAAACCGGCACACTGTCTTACAGCAAAACCTTCTGATTCAAGTAAAACATCTGTATCTGTTTCTATGGAATGCAGGTTCGGATTATTGCACATTTTTATAGTATTGATAACTTTATCCAGCACAGGCAGTTTGTCTTGCATATTATTAATTTTGCATAATTCTTTAATGCTTGTTAAGTCAGCTATATCATCTGCCGAAAAGTTTGAAAGATTTACGGGTTTGCCTTTAAAACCCCAGCGTTTTACTTTGCTGTTTGTTTGCAATTCCGTTACCTGCGGATAAAGAGAAAGAACGATATCTTTCATTCGCTGTGCGGTTCTTCTTGATACGGAGTAAGTCGTTTCAATCTCTTTCAGGCTTACCCCGCGTGTTCGGGATTGCATAGTCATAATAAGGTCGATTATATTCAAAATACGTTCAAATCTTAATTCGTTTTCCATAGTTATCCTTACAGTCTAAAATCTTTATGTACAAATTTGCCGCCGGCAATAAGTCCGCCTTCACATTCAAATTCCAGATTTTCAATCCATTCCCTGAATTTCGGGTTTTGATACATTTCATATAGCTTTGGATTAAGATATTTTAAATTCCTTTCTGCTGAATAGGAATTCAGTCTCCGCCTTCTTGCAATGAAAAAAGATATCCTGTCTTTGATAATCTTTAAGAACTTCAATTTCATCATATTCACACTCCATTATAATTTCATTTTTTACATTAATAACACCGTACTTTTTGCAGTTCTCCTTTTGAACTACAAAATATTCATCTGCCGAGGTAAAAATATTAATTTTTTTATATATAAAATCAATAATTTTTTTACCTGAAGAATCAATTATGCCTGTTCTGTCTCCTGTTCTTGCAATATAAAACCTTTTACCCGATATCCCGTCATATTGTATTAATGAATCAAATACAGGCTCTGTTAATGTTCTTCCTTGCAAATCCATTAAGCCTTTTTTGTTTTTGATTTCATAAATATAATTAAAATCAAAGTAGCTTATTTTATCATATTTGCACTCAACGACTATGTGCCAATCATTATCTACAATTCCACAATTATTAAGTTTAATGATTTTATGATTGTTGTGCTGTTTTACTCTGATTGGTTCATCAAATTTAAAGTCTATAATCGTATTTCCAAGAATATCAATTATACCCCATTTACCGTTTAATCTCATTATGCAGTAATTATCATTATATAAAATCTGATCTGTTTTAAATTCGCTCAAATCATCATATATAAAATCACACAAAATTTTATTGTCTAATGAAACCAGACCTGTTTTACCATTAGAAACCGCAGCTACATAATCCGGAAATGCGGACATAATCAATTTGTCATATTTGAGAATTTTAGTGTTGTCCAATGTGTGCTCCTGTATTAATACTTATAATTTAAGTTTAATATATTAATGTGTCAAAAGCGGACACACATCAAGCGGCTTTTTATAATTTAAGACACAAAATTTAACGCCCAAAGAGCCGAAAAATCTATAACAAGAGAAATTACAGGATAAAATCAAAGAGATATTTTATATCAATATCAAGTGCATTTGCGATTTGTTCAAGGTTTTTAACCGTAATATTAGTTTTTCCTCTCTCCAAAAGCCCGACAAAAGAACGGTTTAGGTCAGCTTTTTCGGCTAAAGCTTCCTGTGAAAGCCCGCGATCTGTGCGTACAATTCTTACTTTATGACCTAGTTTTTTGATTGTGTTTTCATTTTTCATATCATACCTATTTTATTTGTGTAGAAATGTGTTTACCAGTTCTTGTTATATGCAAATGCGTATGTTAATAATCATTTTGTGGTATACTATTATCAAAAGTTGAATAAAAAGCATGTGCCGGAT
>CALUPO010000028.1 GCA_944322675.1 Candidatus Gastranaerophilales bacterium
CCAAGTGGGTTGAAAGGTTTTGGTTACTTTTGGCTTCAAAAGTAACCCCGTCTGGAAGACATTAAATTAATTTTAAACTTAACAATTTTATCACCCTCACTCCAACCCTCACACTTAAAAAGGGAAAGGGGAGAATAAAAAAGTTGGAGAATAAGGTCAACAATGGCAACCCATACGCAGGTTTGAGTAATAGTCACAGACGAAACGTTGTCAAAGCCTCCTTCTGTTTGAGTGCATGAAGTGCACGAGTTAAGGAGGCTCAAGTTGAGTCGTGTGAATATACGAAAACCAAGTGGGTTGAAAGGTTTTGGTTACTTTTGGCTTCAAAAGTAACCCCGTCCGGAGGACATTAATTTTCGTGTGTGTGTGGGGGGATATGGGGGGAGGCTTTGCCTCCCCCCCATAAATACTAATTCCCGCCGTAGGAAAGACGCCCGAATGAAATGAGGGCGGATACCTCAGGCGGAAAAAAAAGCCAAAGCCGGCAGCACGAAGTGCGATAGGCGAAGTGCTTTGAGCTTGAAGGAAATTCAAGAGAGTGATAATTGTTCGTGCCTGCGTATGGGTTACATTTGCTGACTTTATTCTACGACTGTTTAGTATTTTTAAAAAATCGTGAAACAAAGTTGCCCCGTCCGGAGGACATTAAAATATTTAATTTGTTGAAGTTTAACAATTTTGTCACCCTCACCCCCGCCTTCACGCTAGAAGGGAGAGGAAGCATGAGATGCCACCATCGGACCCAGCCATCACATTAAAGAAGATAAAAAAATCCACCTTTTATAAAAAGGTAAGAATTTTTTCTTGATAATACTTATATCATAAAAAATTATAAAAATAAGACTTTATAATTTATATTGCATTTGCACCACTTACAACTTCAGTTATTTCTTGTGTGATAGCTCCCTGACGTGCTTTATTATAATCAACACTTAATTTATAAATCATATCTTCAGCATTTTTGCAAGCAGAGGACATAGCTGTCATTCTCGAAGCTAATTCAGAAGCAGTTGCTTCAAGTAAAGCATGGTATATCATATTTGTTATAAACATAGGAACTACTTTTTGTAAAATAACATGTTTATTAGGTTCAAATGTCATTAAAGCATCAATTTGTGAGGCTTTATTAGGTTTATCTTCATCAACTTCAATATTTTCTTTAACTTCTTCAACATTTAAGGGTAATATTTTCCAATCAACAACCTTATAAGACATCATATTTTGAAATCTTGTTGTTACTATTTCAATATTATCTATTTTATTACCAACAAAACAACTTGCCATATCTTCAGCTATAACAATAGCTTGACCTGACGTCGGGTTTTGAGGAATATTTATATATTTTTTTTCAATTTCGCAATTTAAACTTTCACATTTACGACGAAGCCCTACATAACCCTTTTGACCTATAATAAATAACTTTACTGCTATATTTTTTTTGTTATATTCATTTATCCTTTTTAATGTATAACGAATAACATTAGCATTATAAGCACCTGCAAGTCCTTTTGAAGAAGTAACAACAAGCAACCCGGCTGTTTTTAATTCCCTAGATTTTAATAATTCTGCATAATTATCCAAAGCTCGATTAACCTTCAATCCGCTCATTGAATATTTATTTACAGAACGCAATAAACGACTAAAAACAAGTGCCACTTCTTTTGCAAAAGGTCTTGCAGCTTTTACACGATTTTCAGCTTTTTTAACCTTTGCTGCTGCAACCATTTTCATAGCTTTAGTTATTTTTTGTGTATTTTGAATACTTGTTATTCTGTCTTTTATATCCTTTAAATTTGACATAATTTTTATTACCTATAATTTATAATAAACTAGTTTTGCTCCTTTACAAGACAAAATCCGCTTTTAAACTGTTCGATATTTTTCTTTAATGATTCTATATCTTCATCATTTAATTTGTCGCCATTATTTAATCTTTCATTTAATTGAGGCATATTGGATTCAAAATAATCAAACCAGCTTTTTTTAAATTCAGGTATTTTATTATTTGAAATATCATCTAAATAACCGTTATTAGCGGCAAAAAGAATAGATATTTGTTTTGCGACACTAAGTGGAGCATATTGAGGTTGTTTTAAAACTTCAGTTAATTTTTCACCACGAAGAAGCTGGTCTCTTGTTGCTTTATCCAAATCACTTGCAAACTGTGCAAATGCTTCAAGTTCATGGTATTGTGCCAAATCAAGCCTTAACTGACCTGCAACCTGTTTTATACCTTTTGTTTGTGCTGCACCGCCTACACGTGAAACTGAAATACCGGCATTTATTGCAGGACGAACACCTGAATTAAATAAGTTACTTTCTAAAAATATCTGTCCATCAGTTATTGATATAACATTTGTTGGAATATATGCTGAAACATCACCGGCTTGTGTTTCTATAATTGGTAATGCAGTAATACTTCCACCTCCAAGTTCGTCATTTAACTTACAAGCACGCTCAAGCAAACGTGAATGTAGATAAAAAACATCCCCGGGATATGCTTCACGACCAGGTGGACGCTTTAGCAACAAACTCATTGCACGGTATGCTTGAGCGTGTTTTGTTAAATCATCATATATTATTAAAACGGATTTTCCTTGTTCCATAAATTCCTCACCAATAGCAACACCTGCAAATGGTGCTATATATTGCATAGGTGCAGGTGAATTTGCTGATGCGTTGACAATTATAGTATAATCCATTGCATCATGCTCATTTAATGTTTTTGCAAGCTGAGCTACGGTTGAATTTTTTTGTCCTATTGCTACATAAATACATATTACATCACGACCTTTTTGGTTGATTATAGTATCAATAGCAATAGCTGTTTTTCCGGTTTGTCTATCACCTATAATCAACTCCCGTTGACCTTTTCCTATTGGTGTTAATGCATCAATTGCTGTTATTCCTGTTTGTAAAGGTTCATGAACTGATTTTCTTGTAACTATCCCAGGTGCTACACGTTCAATAGGACGTGTCTTTTGATATTCAACATTGCCTTTTCCATCAAGAGGAACACCTGTTGGGTCAATTATTCTTCCTATTAACCCATCACCTACAGCTATTGATGCTATACGTCCTGTAGTTTTTACCCTGGTGCCTTCTTTTATATCCTTGTATTCTCCAAGTATTACAACACCTACATTGTCCTCTTCTAAATTTAATACAAGACCAAGTGTTTTATTTTCGTCTTCAAATTGCACAAGTTCACTTTGCATAGCATCTTTTAATCCATAAATACGTGCAATCCCATCACCTACTTCAAGAACTTGACCTTGTGTGTTTACTTCAATTTGTGTTTCATAATTTTCAATTTTTGAACGTATTATATTTGTTATTTCGCTTGGATTTATTGTAACCATTTTATTTCTAACCTTTCTTTTATCTTTTTTTATACTTTCTTATATAAGACTGTTTTTTAATCGTTCATATTTGTTCTTTAAACTGCCATCTATTATTTTATCTTGAGTTTTTATAATTAACCCGCCAATTATTGATTCATCCACTAAATAATTTAACAAAATTGTTTTATGAAACTTATTTTCAAGTTTTTGTTTTAATCTTTCTTTAGTTTCATCATTTAAAACAACGGCCGATGTCACGCTTATTTTTATTTTGTTTTTAAGTTTATCATCAAATTCGCAATACCAATATGCAATATCTTCAAAGATATTCATTCTATGAGATTTTAAAAGCATTTTTATAAAATTTAGTGTGGTATTTGATATTTTCATACCAAATATTTCACTTATTATTTCTTCAACTTTTGTTTCATTAAATGTGGGATTTAAAATTAAATTCTTTAAATCACTTGATGCTTTAATCGTTTCATTAATCAAATTTAGATCTTCACGTATTACATCAACTTCATTATTTTTTATAGCACTATCAATTAATGCACGACTATATCGCTTTGCTATAAGTTCATTTTTATAACTTAATTGTTTCATAACGTTAACCCATCTATACTATTAATGCATTCATCAATATATTTTTGATGTAAATTTGGATTTTGCTCTAAAGTTTGTTTTATATTATCATAACTTAAAGCTGCTGATGCTTTTGCTACACTTAATGTTATATCATTTAGAGTATTTTGTTTTTCTCGCTCTATTTCTTTTGTTAAGTTTTTTTCAAAATATGCTTTTATATCTTCAAGTTCATTTTTATGTTTTTGTTCAAGATTTTCCAAAACATTTTTAGCATTTTCAACTATTTTTTCTGTTTCTATATGCACATTATCAAGTTTCTCTTTTGCATTTTCATAGTTTTTTAATGCACTTTTAACCTCTTCTTGAGATTTATTTATAGAGTCTTTTATTTTTTTATGCTGATTGTCAATGTTATCTTTTACATTAATTTTCCTTAAAATTAATGCAATTATAACTATCATTATTACAAAATTTATTAAATTTGAATGTAATATATTTGCATATGAAAAATCAAACATTTCTCATTACCTCATCAACTTTGTTTTCATCATATGTTATATTATCTAAATTTTCTTTAAGTATTTTTGCTGCTATATAATTTGATAACGATTTAACATCTTCTCGAAAATTATTATATATTTCGTTCTTTTCGTTTTCAAGTTCAACTTTTGTTTGTGTTAATTTTTCAATTGTTTCACTTTTTTTATTTTTTATTTCTTCATTTTTTTCTGATTTTAACCTGTCTTTTCCATCCAATACAATTTCATTTGCATTTTGATTTGCTTTTTTTATTTTATTATCATGTTCAATTATACATTTATTTTCGTTTTCTTTATGTAAAGCAAGTGCTGCTTTATTTTCTTCAAAAAATAATTTACGTTTTTCAATAATTTCACTTACAGGTTTATATAATATTTTATTCATAAGAAGGGTAAATATTATAAAACTTATTGCTGCTATTAAAAATGTACCGTTAAATTCCATAAATTTTTCCTTTTAATATAACAATGGGCTTTAAGATTTATCATTCTTTTTTTATAACTTTTTATTAGCTTTTACTTTATTTTTTAACTTTTTGTTACCTTTAGTTTACTTAAATAAATATAAAATTAATGTAACAAGAAGTTTTTTTAATGACAAAAATATTAAATATTTAAGCCAATCCTTTAAACTTATAAAATTACCCGAATTTTAGTTAACATTCTCAAAAAGCCCGGTCTTTTATTTTTATTTTACTTTTCAAATAAAAATTTTTATATCCACCAATGTGGTTTAAACTTGAAAATTGTATGAAAGTTGTTATAATAACAACTTTCATATAATTTTTAACCTATCATACCGCAAAGTTTCATTGCAATAAATAAACCATATATAGCACAAGCTTCAGATAAAGCAGCACCTAAAAGAAAGAACCCAACTGCTTTACCGGCTATTTCAGGCTGACGTGCTATTGCTTCAAGTAATCCTTTTGTTGCAACACCTATTCCAACACCGGCACCAATTGCACCAAAGCCTATAGCTATACCGGCACCTAAATTACTTAATCCTTGTACATCACTTAACATTTCACTTGTCATTTTTTTCTCCTTCTTTTTTCTTTTTTTAAACTATTTTTTCTATAATTTTATGAATACTAAATTTTATCCGCCAAATACATTTTTATTACATTTAACACAAGATTAATGATTTCCATCCTCAACAGCAAGTGCAACATAAGCCGTTGACAGCATCATAAAAACTAATGCTTGTACAAAACCTACAAATACCTCAAAGAACATTATAGGTAAAGGTAAAAAATAGGCAAATATACCAATAAAAGCAACAACTAAAAGCTCGCCAGCAAGTATATTAGCAAAAAGTCGAAGAGCCAATGTAAAAGGTCTTATTACAATTTCAAGCAATTCAACAATTGCTATTACAATATCTATTGGATTAAAGCTATGTAAAAAATACCTTATACCTTTTTTACGTATACCGCAATATAAATAATAAATAAGAACAATTATTGCCATGGCTGCAGTTAAATTTATATCATTTGTAGGTGAAGCCAATTCACCGGTTTTTAAATGTACAAGCCGCCATGGAAGTTGCCCCATCAAGTTGGCTGTTACAATAAACAGAAACAAAGTCGCAAGAAGTGGAACATGTTTTTTGCTTTCATTTTTACCGGCTATCATAGACTCTGTAATTCCCGTAAAAAAGGTTAGTATGCCTTCTGTAACCATTTGAAGTTTGCTTGGAATAATGGTCAACTTACGACTGGCTATAAATGCGAATAAAAGTAAAAAACCCATTGCTATATACATTGTAACGAGTGTATCAACATTTACCGTCATTTGTCCTAATGTTGCTGTTAAATGTCCTTCACCGCTCATATTATATATTTCCTCTATAATACTTATTATCTATATTATAATAACAACTTTTTAAAAATACTTCAAGTAAAAAAAATTATAAAAGATTATTTACTGCAATATTAATATTAGGAGCTTTAAAAATATAATCACCTGATACAAGAACATTTGCACCTGCATCCTTTGCTTGTTTTTGAGTTTCAAGATTAATTCCCCCATCTACTTGAATTAAAATATTTTCTTTTGCATATTTTCTAACATATTCAATTTTTGGAATACAAAAATCCATAAATTTTTGACCTGAAAACCCAGGTTCAACTGTCATAATCAAAACCATATCAACATCATTAAAATATTTTTCTATTTCTTTTACACAAGTTTTAGGTTTTATACTTATACCAACTTTTTTATTTAATTTTCTAATAAGTTCAATAACATTTTTAGTGTTATCCAACGTAGCTTCATAATGAAAATTAATTAAATCACATCCAACATAAGCAAAACTTTCAATATATTTTTGAGGATTTTCAATCATTAAATGAGCATCAAAAAATAAATTTGTTTTTTTACGTATACATTTAATTAAAGGGGCTCCAAATGTAATATTTGGAACAAAATGCCCATCCATAATGTCAAGATGTATCCACTTAGCATTAGTTTTTTCAATTTTTTTTAATTCACTTTCAATATTTGAAAAATCACAGGATAAAATTGAAGGTGATATAATAATATCACTATTTTTTTTCATATTCATCATTTTCGTTGTTATCTTCCTCAATAAGTTTCAATTTTAAACAAGCTTCATATGCTGCTTTTGATTGTGCTTCTTTTTTACTTTTTCCAACACCAAAACCAAGTATTTTATTTTCATATTCAACCTGTGCTTTAAATTCACAATCATGAGCAAGACCTTTTACTTCTATTATACGATACAAAGGTAGTTTTTTATTTAAACTCTGTGTGTATTCTTGAAGAATGGTTTTGGAGTTATATTTTGCATAATGTTTTTCAATTTCATTTATATCATTTTTATACAAATCATTTAAAAATACACTTACACATTCAAGTGAAGTCAAAATATATAAAGCTCCTAAAACTGCTTCAAAAGCACAGGCAAGTGTTGAGGTTTTTGTTCTTCCATTGTTTTTTTCTTCATTAACTCCTAACAATAGATACTTATCTATATTTATACGCATTGCCAATTTTGATAGCATACTATCACTTACAAGAGTGGAACGAATTTTAGATAAATCACCTTCTTTACTATCAGGATAAAATTTATACAAATAATCACTTGTACAAAGTTTTAAAACAGCATCACCTAAAAATTCAAGCCGTTCATTATATTCATTTTCATTAAATTTTCCTTTGTTTTCCTTGATATAAGAACTATGGGTTAAGGCTGTTTTAACAAGAGTTGTATCTTTTATTTGTGAAAAATTTATTGATTTTAAAAATTCAAAAATTTTTTCATCATCATGACTATTGTTATTTTTTGACATAAAGCATTTACTTTCCAACATTTATTTTAAAGATGAAATATTTTTAACAAATCAAAAAGATAATGTTTATCAATTACTAAAAACTTAAAGTAATAATATGCAATAGGTGCGGCAAAAACAAAACTGTCACATCTATCAAGAAAACCGCCATGACCCGGAAGTGTGTTGCCCGAATCTTTAACACCTGCATCACGTTTTATCAATGATTCTGATAAATCACCAAGTTGTGCTGCTGTTGATATAATAAATGAAGCAATGAAACTGTGATACCAAGGTAAATTTATAATCCAACCTATTAAAATTCCACAAATTATTGCGGTGATTGTGCCTCCTAATGATCCTTCAATCGTTTTCTTAGGACTTATGACAGGTGCAAGAGGTTTTTTACCGTATTTAGTCCCAAAATAATAAGCACCTATATCGGTAAAAATAACGACAAAAAATGTAAGCATTAAAAATCCGAGTCCATCATTAAATACCACTCTTAATAGACCCATTCCGTCGGAATTTAACTGACGTATAAGTATAAAATGTACAGGCATAAAGGTGCAATAAATTGCACCTAAAACAGTTGTTGCAACGTTTGCTATATAAGGCTGTTTACCTTTAAATAAAACAGAACAAAAAGCAAGCATTGTACCTAGAGTTATTATAAATAATATTGCATCATATTTTTTTAAAGCAATTAAAATTATAAAAGCAGCTTCATTAAATAAAATAACATTTAAAGAAGGTAAAAAGCCTTTATGTTTTAATATTTCAACATATTCCCTGGTTCCAAAAAAGCAAACAAGCGAAACAAGAATAAGAAGGGGAATACCGCCTGTTATTGCACAAAATAAGACAATTAAACCAAGTATTGTGCCTGTTATAACACGTTTTTTATTTTTATTAAGTTTATCGAGAATATTGTTCATATTTTTAAACGGTTAAAACTTCTTTTTCTTTTTCACTTACTAAAGTTTCGACATTCTTAATAAATTTATCGGTAATTTTTTGAACTTTATCATTAGCATCGCTTACACTATCTTCAGAAAGATTTTCTTCTTTTTCAAGTTTTTTTACTTCATCTATAGCATCTCTGCGAACATTACGAATAGCGACCTTGGCATCTTCACCTATTTTTTTAACTTCTTTAACAGTTTCTTTTCTTTTTTCTTCAGTTAAAGGAGGGAATGTTAATCTGATTATAACACCGTCATTATTGGGTTGTACACCTAAATCAGCTTTTATTAGTGCTTTTTCTATTTCTTTTAATATTGTTTTATCGTATGGTGAAATAACTAAAGTGCATCCATCTTGTACATTAACTTGAGATATTTGACGTAAAGGTGTTGGAACTCCATAGTAATCAATATTGATACGTTCTAAAACAAGTGGATTGGCTCGACCTGTTCTTATTGTTGTAAATTCACGTTTCATTTGTGAAATAGCTTTTTCCATTTTTTCATTAATTACATTAAATAAATCATCAATTGTCATAAATTATTCTCCTACAAATGTACCTATTTTTTCACCTTTTAGTATTTTACAAATACTGCCTTTTTCTTTAAAATCAAAAACAATAATTGGAACTTTATTTTGTTTGCACAAATCACAAGCAGCTGTGTCCATGACTTTAAGACCTTTTATTATTATATCATCATAACTTATTGTATCATATTTTTTTGCATTTTTATTAACCCTTGGGTCATCTGAATAGACACCATTAACTCCATTTTTAGCCATAAGCATAGCTTGAGCGTCTATTTCAGAGGCTCTTAGTGCACTTGCTGTATCTGTTGTAAAAAATGGATTACCTGTACCTGCTGCAAAGATTACAACTCTTCCTTTTTCAAGATGTCTTGTTGCTCTAAATCGCACATAAGGTTCTGCTATTTGGTTCATAGCTATTGCTGTTTGGACACGTGTTGACACATTTATACTTCTTAATGCACTTTGAAGAGCAATAGCATTCATAACTGTTGCAAGCATTCCCATATAATCTCCACTTGCACGGTCAAGACCTATTTTTGCACTATTTTTTAGTCCTCGAAATATATTCCCGCCGCCAACAACAATGGCTATTTGAGCACCTAAATCGTGAGCATTTTTTATTTCATTTGCAATCATGGTGACAGGTTCATTTGAAATCCCATATTTTTCATCGCCCATTAAAGCTTCGCCGCTTACTTTTAATAAAATTCGTGTGTATTTTAGTTTTTCGTCCATATTACCCATTAAAAAAACATGTTCTTAACTATTGTAACATAAAAATTTTTTTTTGCGTTTTTTATAAAGCTTTATTAAAAAATATAAACTATATTCTGGTAATGATTAGCTATTATTTTTCGTTTTTTCTCTATTTTCCTTTTAAACGTGAGGGTAAGAATGAGGGTGATAAAATTGTTAAGTTTAAAATTAATTTAACGTCCTCCGGACGGGGTTATTTTGTTTATTTTTTTTTAAGAATTAAACAATTGTAGAATAAAGTCAATAAATGTAACCCATACGCAGGCACGAACAATTATCACTTTACGAAACAACAACAGGCAGCCTTTTGTTTGAGTGCGAAGCACGAGTTAAGGCTGCTTTAGTTGAGTTTAGTGAGAATGTGAGTGACAAGTCGGGTTACGGTTTTGGGCACCCTCTTGAATTTCCTTCAAGCTCAAAGCACTTCGCCTATCGCACTTCGTGCTGTCGGCTTCGGCTTTTCGCTCCCCGGGGCTTCGCCCGTACGGAAATCCGCTTTTTCCACAAAAAGTGCCTCCGCCTGAAAGGCTTTAATTTTCTTTAATTATTTAAAATTTTTTCAAAAAATTATTTAAAATTTAATGTCCTCCGGGTGGGGTTACTTTGTTTATTTTTTTAAATTATTTAAAAATATTTTAATGTCCTCCGGACGTAGGAACTGTGTTTAACTTCGCCTGTCGCACTTCGTGCTGTCGGCTCCGGCTTTTTCCCGCCTGAGGTATCCGCCCTCATTTCAATCGGGCGTCTTTCCTACGGCGGGAATTAGTATTTATGGGGGGGAGGCTTTGCCTCCCCCCCCCACGAAATTTAACGTCCTCCGGGTGGGGGTACTTTATTTTACGATTTTTTTTTAAATTATTTAAAATATATTTTGGAAATTTATATAGCAGTTTACACTAAGCTTTGAGTAAAGTTGTATATATGTACCTAATAGTTTTTTATTTGGATTTAAAAATCTTAAAATTAAATATAAACTTAAGCGACCTTGGCTTTTAATAAATCATGAATATGTACAATGCCTATAGGTTCATTTACATTATTTACACAAACAAGTGAAGTTATTGAATATTTTTCCATTAAAGCAAGAGCTTTAGCAGCAAGATCATTTTCAAAAACAGTTTTTGGATTTTTTGTCATAACATCACTTACTTTTAAATCATCCACTTTCATGTTTTTCAAAAGAGTACGACGAATATCACCATCCGTTAATATACCTTCAAGTTTGTTATTTTCATTTTTAACAATGGTACAGCCTAATTTTTTATCAGAAATATACCTGACAGCATCAAGAAAGTATGTATTTTGGTTAATAACAGGCATATTTGAAGAATCTATCATTAAATCCTTAACTTTAAAAATATGTCCCCTTCCTAAAGCACCTGAGGGATGGTATAACAAAAAATCATCCTCGGTGAATCCGCGTTCTTTTAAAAGACAAATAGCAAGAGCATCACCCATAGCAAGTGTAACCGTTGTGGATGCCGTTGGGGCCTTATTTAAAGGACAGGCTTCTTTTTCAACATGAATATTTAAAACAACATCAGAAGCTTTTGCAAGTGTTGAATTTATATTGCCGGTCATTGATATAAGTTTGCAATTAAAACGTTTTATAATAGGAAGCACGTTTAATAACTCAATTGTTTCACCACTATTTGATATTGCTATAACAACATCATTTGATGTTATTATTCCTGAATCTCCATGGGTGCTTTCAGCAGGATGAAGAAAATAAGATACCGTTCCTGTTGAAGATAATGTTGCTGCAATTTTACGTCCAATTAAACCGGATTTACCCATACCGGTTACAATAACTGTTCCCCGGCAATTTAACATTAGTTTTATAGCTTCCTCAAACTGAGCTCCAAGACGGTCTTTCAGTTTTAATATTGCATTTGCTTCAATATCAAACACTTCACATGCAAGTGATGTTATTTTGTTTATTTTTTCAATAAGCATATTCCTTCTCCTTTTATATACCGCTTAAAGCTTGTTAATTATTATTAATTATTAGTAAATAACTATTATTATTCTATATCCAAAATAAGAAAATTTAAACTAAATAGATGACTTTCGTTACAAAATTTCAATTTTTTTTTTTATTGTTCGTAACTAATAAATATAAAGTTTGAAATTTTTATACGAGAATCAAAATATGTCATTAAAAATCACAAATTTATACAACGACATAAATGAAGTTATTTCATTTATTGAAAATTACATTAACAATCAAAAACTTGCATCTTATGAAATTGATATTTCCTCTCTTAATGCTTTTGATGCTTTAAAAATATCTGTTTTTATTTCAACTAAATATTTTAATAAAGAAAACTATAAATTTAAATGGATTGTGAATAATGGTATTGCTTACAATATAATATCCAAATTAAAACTTTCAAATATGTCAATATCCATAGATCAAAGTGTTGTTTCAAATAAAGTTCCTTTCTTTAAAAGTAAGTATATTAGTATATAATTTATGTTAATTTTTGTAAAATTACTTTTGTAAAAGAATATATTTTTTATGCTTTATATGATAGTATTATATAACTTAAAGACAATGGGTTGTATTTTATGAAAGTTACATCATTAATTTACAAGAATCAATTGGCTTTTAAAGGTCCTTCGGGAAAAAATAAACCAGACAAATCTACCCCTGCATACATTGACGAATTAAATGAATTAAAAACAAGAAAAAATATATATAGTGATATGCCAACACCAGCAGGAAATGGAACGCTATTTTCTGATGTTCAAGTTCAGCTTGAGCTTTCACGCAGGAAAGAAAAAGATAGCAAAACTTTAAAGACTGGTTTAGAAGAAACTAATAAATTGGCTGATTTTATGGATCTTGATCCTGAACAGATTAAAATATCTGATTCTCAGGATAATAAAATAATTCTTGATTATATGTATCGAATTGATAATATGAAAAAAATGAATTATGGCTTTGAGCGTATTTATGGTTATGAAAAAGAAAAAGAATATTTAAAAAATGAATTTGGATTAAAAAAGATGGCTCTTGCAAAAACCTCTATAGGTGACAAAATTGATGTGCCAAATGCCATTCTTTTTTATGGTGTTACAGGTGTTGGCAAAAGTACATTTGCAAAAGCACTTGCTGAACAAATGTGTGCAAACATTATTAATATAAATTTTAGTGATTTTGATAGCGAAGATGAACAAATGGAAAAAGTGTTACAAGCAGCAAATAAATCAAAAGAATTGTATGAAAAAAGCAAAACTGAAAAACAACGTTCATTTTTAATTATTGATGAATCAAATGAACTTGTTGAAAATGAAAAATTTGCACAATTTTTAAAAGATTGTTCAAAAAAATATAAATGCACAGTTTTTATGACAACAATACATCCGTTTGATATTCCATCAAATGTTTTGGACTCTATTCCTTTGACTGTCGGGCTTGAACCACCGGATGAAAAAAATATTAGAAGTTTTGTTGAGCAATTTCTTAATAGAACAAAAACTTTTGGCAATGTTATTGATATAACAGATACGCTTTTAGAATTACAAATAAAAAATAATTTAATATGTTCAAATTCAAATTTAAAAGAAATATTAAAAAAAGCAATAAAGAACAGAAAAAAAGTATCCCAATCTGATATTAAAGAAGCTTTTAATAATTCAAAAGATAGTTACACAGTTACACAAAGTTTAATAAATAAATTTTATGATGAAAAATCAAGGTTATTAAAACTAAAAAAGGTAGGAATATAATTTTATGAAAGTCGAAGAAAAATATAAAAATGCTGATTCAGATGATGAAAATATAGAAAAATACAATTCTTCAGAATTTTTAAGTGAATATTTTCTTGATTATATGGAATTCGAATCTCATATAGCAGATTAGATTTGTTTTTATTTTTGGTAGAGAAAATAAAGGAGATATATAATGAAGATTCAAAACTTCTTAATAACAAGTCAAAATAATAAATATTTAAATAATAATTTAAATCCCAAACAGCAAAGTGTGTCTCAAAAGAATCAGGTTGTTTTTAATAATGTCAATGATGAGGAAAAAGAAAGAAATAAAAGACGAAATCGTATAATAGGTGTGACAATAGCCATAACAGCCGCAGTTATAACTGCGGCTGTTTTATATAGGAAAAGAAAACGAAAAATAAAATTTAAAACAAATTCTGAAATAAAAAATAATAACATACCTCAAAGTAATACTAAATTAAAAAACAATGACACAACAAAAAAATTTATTGTAATAAATAATAATACAAACAATATAGCAAAAGAAACAAATGAAACAAATAGAGCAGTTAATAATGCGGCTGAAGTTATGCCAACTTCAGAACTTGTAAGAACAACCACCGGAATCGAAAATATTCCTGCAGATTTAATTAAACCTGATATGGATTTAATAAAAAGAAAAGAAAATAAAACCACAAATCGTTATAATCCAAAAAATATTATAAAAAATTATTTTTTAGATTTTATTGCCGTTGAAAAAAAAGGTTATAAACTTCCGGAAGACGAAGCAAACGGCATTATGGTGGTTGGAAAATCCAAAGAAGAACGGGAAAAGTTTGTAAACTGGATTATAAAAGAAGCAAATGTTTATCATCATAAAGTTACATTTGATAAGAACAATCCACTTGAAAGTATGCATCAAATTTTTGAAAAAGCTCGTAAAGCAGAGACTATTTTCCCGACAAATAATACCCGTACAATTATTTATGTTGAAAATTTAGATGATTTTTTTGAAGATCAAAGTTCTGAAAACAGAAAAAAAATCGCTAAATGGAATAGATTTGCTGAACATGCCTCAGAACAATATCATACAACAATTTTATTCCACACAGATAAACCTAAAAAACTTGAAGCTGCTTCTATTGCCCCGCATAGAGTCAGTCCTAGAGTATATCTTTCAGAAGAAAATAACATTTAGATAATTTTTTAAAATATTAAAGTTATTTTAACGTCCTCTGGACGGGGCAGCTTTGTTTCACGATTTTTTAAAAATACTAAACAATTTTAGAATAAAGTCAGCAAATGGTAACCCATACGCAGGCACGAACAATTATCACCCTCTTGAATTTCCTTCAAGCTCAAAGCACTTCGCCTGTCGCACTTCGTGCTGTCGGCTTCGGCTTTTCGCTCCCCGGGACTTCGCCCGTCCGGAAATTCGCTTAACGAAACAACAACAGTCAGCCTTCTGTTTGAGTGTGAAGCACGAGTTAAGGCTGCTTTAGTTGAGTTTAGTGAGAATGTGAGTGCCAAGTCGGGTTACGGTTTTGGGCACCCTCTTGAATTTCCTTCAAGCTCAAAGCACTTCGCCTATCGCACTTCGTGCT
>CALUPO010000029.1 GCA_944322675.1 Candidatus Gastranaerophilales bacterium
GAAGTAAAGAGTATTTCTTAAGCCTTGTTAAAAAAACAGAAAGGTTAAACAATCTTAAGCAAAGTCTTTATGACTGGGAGAGGGTAAGTTTTAACCTTTCTGTTACTATTTAATCATGAAATTTTTTACTAAGCAGGGTGAGGGGGAGCATATAATAATTAAAAGTTATTTATTTTTTTATTAACTGTATTTTTTAGTTCTTCAACTTCATATTTTAATCGGTTTATATCACACTTAATGGGGTCAGGAATTCTATTATGGCATAACTTACCTTTATCACACGGGTATGTTTGCTTAACAACACGCCCGGGCACACCAACAACAGTTGAATAGGCAGGAACATTATTTACAACAACTGATTGAGCACCTATTTGACAATTATCCCCAATTGTTATATTTCCAAGTATTTTAGCTCCAGCACCTATTATAACATTATTATTTATAGTAGGATGTCTTTTTCCATGTTCTTTTCCCGTACCTCCAAGAGTAACACCTTGATAGATAAGGACATCATCACCAATTACTGTCGTTTCTCCAATAACAATTCCCATTCCATGATCGATAAAAAACCTTCTTCCAATTGTAGCCCCAGGATGTATTTCAATACCCGTTAAAAATCTTGATATGTTCGAAATAAGTCGTGGAATAAAAGGTATTTTCCAATGAAGCAATTTATGTGCTATACGATGAAAAATTATCGCATGTAATCCTGGATAACAAAAAATAACTTCAAATATATTGACAGCCGCAGGATCATTTTCATATATTGTATTAATGTCTTCTTTTATCTGACTTATATATTTTTTAATTCTCATTTTTATATTATATATCCTTAAATTATAATATACAACTAGATTTCAAGCTGATTTTAAAAAATTAACTTAATAAAACTTATAATTAGATATAATTAATTTGCATCAAATATGTTTTTAATGTATCATAAACTCACTATGGTTTACAATTTGAAAAGGAATATAGAAGCAAATAAAAGTGTAATATGCCTGACAGCATACAAAGCTTATGTATTATTTAAGTATTTGTTACATTCTCCTTTAACTATTGAAGAAATTATAAAGCTTTTTGAAGACAATACAATTATTGATAAAAAGTTCTCAAAAGATACAATTCGTATAACAGTCAATACCTTAAGAGAACTTGGATGCGTTATTGAAAAACCAACACCAACAAACGGAAATAAATATGTGTTGCACCATCATCCGTTTGGACTTCAGTTAAGTTCAAATCAACTTAATACCTTAGAAGAAATTGAAAAAGATTTTGTTAATTCTAATAACTGGCAATTTGTATTTGAAGTTAGTAAATTATGGGAAAAAATTGCATTTCTAACAAATAATGATGAACTTATTGAAAAAATAAGAGGTTTTAATCCTTTTTATAATATAAATGACAAAATATTAGAAGAACTAAAAATATACTGTAAAAATAAATCTAAAATAAAAATTTCATACTTTGCACCACGTGAAGGGAACTTAACTTTAGATGTAATATGTGACTATATTTCAAGCGAAAATGAAAAATTATATCTGTGGTGTTACAATTATAAATATGAATCTATAAGTTATTTAAGAGTTGACAGAATTCTCGAAATTTTATGTGTATATGCTAGTTCAGAAAAACTTGATTATCCTCAATTTGATGTAGTCTACACTTTAAAAGGTCAAACAAGATGCACTTTCTTAAAAACAGATAATGATCAAGTACTTGAGTCTACAAATGAATTTTTAAAAGTAAAATCAACCATAATGAGTGAATTTAATTTTATCCAAAAAGTATTGAGTTATGGTGATGATTGTAAAATCCTAGAACCAAGTTGGTTAGTAAATAAACTTATTACAAAACTTAATTTAATGAAAGCAATATATTATGATAAACAATCCAAAAATTAGCAACACTTGTTTAAGAGTTTTTGAAGTGATAAAATTATTAATTCAAAAACCCTATTCAATTGAAGAATTAATAACTCATTTAAGTGAAAAAGAAAATAATCGTAATATTTATACTCAGGAAACAATTATAAAATATATCACAACTCTAAGAGCTATGGGACTTAATGTTGTAAAAGAAAAAAGAAAATTTGTTTTAAAAAAATATCCTGTAGACTTAAATTTAAATGAAAAAGAGTTAAAAATTCTTGAAAAAATCGAAAATTATATTATTAACGAAAAACAGCAAAGTTGTTGTATTGAATTTAAAAACTTAATAAATACTCTTGAAAAATGTTTCGATAAAGAAACTTTAGAGCTTTTTAATACAAATTTTTCATTTTTATCCGCTGAAAAAAATGTTAATAATATGAATGATATCCCTTTAATAAGTAAGTTTGAAAAAATATGCAGTGATAAACAAAAATTAAAAATTGATTATATTGATATAAACACAAAAGTAGTAAATACTTTTTATTTGGAGCCTAAATGCGTAAAAATTATAAATAGACAAGGATTTTTACAGGCTTATGATTCCGAAACAAATGAATTAAAATTATTTTTATTGAGAAATATTCGAAAAGTTGTACAGTGTCCACAAAGAACAAGACTTATGTGGTGTTCAAATGAGGTTATTTATCGTCTTGATGCGGAATTTGCTAAAATATATAAATTAAAAACTGAAGAAAAATTATTAAGCAAAGAAAGTGATGGTAGTATTATAGTCCAAAATTGTGAAGATGATAAAGAAACTTTTTTGAAAAGACTTTTAAAATATACAACACACTGTGAAATAATAAGACCTGAAAAATATCGCAAAAAAATGTTAGCTTTAATTGAAAAAACAATTAATATCTATAAAGAAGATTATCATGAAGTCACTAATAACATATAAAAAATGTATTTTGGAACTAATAAACTTGTCAATTCCCATGATAATGGGAAATTTAGGCTTGATGCTAATTGGAATAACCGATATTCTTGTCGCTGCAAAACATAGTATAAATACTTTAAGTGCAATAAGTATTGCAAATGCCATTGTGTTTTGTATTTATATTGTTGGTATCGGTTTAATGTCAAGTATATCAATTGTTTTATCTAATTATCGCGGTAATAAAAAGCCTACAAAATTGTTTTTGCCAACTGTAATTAATTTTGCATTAATACTTGGACTTATTTTTGGCATAATATGTTTAGCAACTGTTCCGCTAATTGACTTTATGGGATTTGAAACCAAACTTGTACCTATAATAAAAGATTATATTTTTATATCTTCGTTTTCATTTTTTGGAATGTATCTTTATCAAAGTTTAAAAGAATTCCTTCAAGCACATGAAATTGTATTTATACCTAATATTATTTTAATTTTTGCTGTTTTTCTCAATCTTGCACTTAACGTTTTATTAGTGTTTGGCTATAAAGACTTTAACGGCTTAGGTGCCATTGGACTCGCTTATGCAACACTAATTGCAAGGACTTTTATGGGAGTTACATTATTATTTTATTTAATAAAAATAATAAAACAAAAATGTTTATTTAATATTGATTTTGTGAAACAACTATTAAAAATAGGTTATCCAATCGGAATTGCACTTATGCTTGAATTTTTAGGATTTAATATTATTACAATATTAATGGGTAAATTAAACGGTATATATGCAGCAACTCATACTATTGTTATTCAAGTCATTTCAATTGCATATATGATCCCTCTTGCACTATCAAATGCACTTGCAATAAAAGTTGGATATTATAACGGAGCAAAAGATTATTGTGGAATAATAAAATACTCAAAAGCAGGTATATTTATGTCTGTTTTTGTAATGTTGTGTTTTGGTATTACTTTTTTCATTTTTCCAAAAGAACTTATATCATTATTTACCTCAGATTATAATATTTTAAAAATAGGTATTCCAATATTAATTATTGCATCAATATTTGAAATAGCAGATGGTTTTCAAGTGTCACTAAGTGGAATATTAAAAGGTTTAAAAATGACAAAAACCGTATCTGCTTGCGTTATTTCAGGATACTGGCTTTTTGGCATTCCACTTGGATTTATACTTTGTTATAAATATAATATGCTTCTTAAAGGTTTTTGGATTGGTCTTGCTGTTTCATTTGTTTGTATTGGAATTATTGAATCAATAATTGTTTTATTTAAATTTAACAAATTAAGAAAAATTTATTAAAATTTTTTTACTGATTTTATGTGTCAATAAGTTTTCTAATATCAGAAGAATTTTTAGTAAATAATTTCTTTATTGCTTTTGTTTCTGCATCTATTTTTTGCTTTTTAGTCAAATTATCATTAATTCCTAGATTACGTTTTCCTTTGTTTGATAAAGCGTCTAAAATATCTTGTTTATCACCTTCACCACAATCAGTATGGTTTTGTGCCCATACCATATATATCTTATCCTTTAATAAATCACTTAATGATACTTCGCTATCTTCAATAATATCATTAAGATCCTCCAATGTTATATTATTATTATTTTCTATATTTTCTTTTATTTTGTTGTATTCTTCTTTTTGAGCTTCTTTATTAGCTTTTCTTTCTCGTGCTTTAGAATTTGAACTATCAACTTGTCCTAATATATCTTTTATACCATCTCGTATTCTTGGGTCAGGTATTTTATTTATTAATTTTTCTAAATTACCTGATATAAATTTTGAGGTTTTATTACATATATTACTTGTTAATTTAGATAACCATCCATTTCTATCAACAAGCTGTAACAAGAAACCACCCAATTGTCCTTCTTGTCCTGTTGCTTTTGCTAAATCACCTTCTCTTAGCTCTAAAGAATCACCACTATTATTAAATTGGATTTTAAACATATTTTTTATAAGAAATTTACCAATTTTGGAATCTTTTATTTTAACAAGACCCTGTGCTATTATGTTAGGTTTATCACCACAAAATTGTTTTATCCCTTCACAAACACCATTTGCAACGCCACCATTATCAATTGCAGCACGCACAGCTTGAGCTTTACCAAATGTAACATTGGCTTGTTCCCAGCCTTGTTTAAGTTGTGAAGGAATACCATTTGTTTTCATAACTTACCTTTTATATGCTTTATATATAAATAAAAACATTTTGTATATATAAAATATACTAACAAGATAAAAATGTTACAAAAATTTACAATATGAAACTAATTTTGCTCAATAGCCTTTAAACAATCCTCACAAATTGATGGATATTTTGGATTAATACCCAAATTTCGATATTTCCAACATCTTTCACACTTTTCACCTGAAGCTTTTTGAACATATATTATATAATCATCCGATTCAAGCACATTTAAAGCTTCAATATCATTTTTATCAATTATGTGTACTTGGGAAACTATAAATATATTAGCAAAATCTTTTTTATACTTTTCAAAAATATTATTGGTGTTATTTTTTATATAAATTGAAATTGCAACTTCAAGCGAACTTCCAATTGTTTTATTTGCTCTAAGTGGTTCAATAGCTTTTGTTACATTTTCACGTAAAGATAAAATATATGAAAAATCATCATTTAAAGTTTCATTTGTCCAGGATGGATTGATTAAAGGCCATGAAGTTAATAAAACACTTTCAAGGTTTCCTCTTTGAACATCAGGCATTGATTGAAACATTTCCTCTGCTTGATGAGGCATTACAGGCACAAGTATTTTTATTAATGCTTGCATTATTTCGTATAAAACAGTTTGAGAAGCACGACGTGATAATGATTTTTTGCCGGCTGTATATAACCTATCTTTAACAATATCAAGATAAAATGAACTTAAATCCCCAGCTGCAAAATTTTGAAGATATTGAAAATACTTATAAAACTCATAATCTTCAAAACTTAAGGTAACATTTTTTATTAATTCATTTAATTTGTGAAGTGCAAACTTATCAAGTTCTTCAAGGTTTTCATATTCTACATAATCAACATTCGGGTCAAAATCATAAGTATTTCCAAGTAAAAACCTTACTGTATTGCGTATTTTTTTAAATATTTCAACAAGATGTTTTATAATAGTATCACCTATTTTTACATCATTTCGATAGTCAATTGAAGCTGCCCATAAACGTAAAACATCTCCACTATAATTTTTTATGATGTCTTGAGGAGTAATAAAATTACCTAGAGATTTAGACATTTTGCGACCTTCACCATCAAGTACAAAACCATGGGTTAAAACATTTTTATATGGAGCCTGGTTTTTAATAGCAACAGAAGTAAGCAATGATGACTGAAACCAACCACGATGCTGGTCGGAACCTTCAAGATATAATTCAACTGGTGTTTGACCTAGTTCTTCATTTCTTTCATCAACAACAGCACTCCATGTAATACCTGAATCAAACCAAACATCCATGATATCTGTTTCTTTTTTTATTTTTAGGCTTCCACATTTCTTGCATTTATAATCCTTTGGAAGTAAATCTTTTGCTTGATATTTTTCCCAGGCATCTGATGATTCTTCCTTAAAAATTTTTGCAACATTATTGATTGTTTCATCATCACATATAATTTCACCACAATCCTCACAATAGAATACAGGAATTGGCACACCCCAGGTTCTTTGACGGGATATACACCAATCGCTTCTATTTTCAACCATTTTTGAAATTCTATTTTCACCTGATTTAGGAATCCAATTAACTTGTTTTATAGCATCAAGTGTATTTGCACGAAACTTATCAACACGTACAAACCATTGAGCAGTTGCACGGTAAATTACAGGATTTTTACACCTCCAACAATGAGGATAGGAATGAATTATATCCTTTTGAGAAAGTAGGGCATTTTTTTCTTTTAATCTTTCAATAACAATTTTATTTCCTTCATAATAAGGAACACCCTCTAAATCAGGACAAGCATCAGTCCAACAACCTTTGCTATCAAGCGGAGAAAAAACGTCAATATCATAACGACAACTAACTTCCCAGTCTTCAAGACCATGACCTGGAGCTGTATGAACTAAACCACATCCAGCATCAAGTGTGACATGGTTTCCTAAAATAAATTTTGAAATTCTATCGTAAAGAGGATGTTTTGCTTCAAAATTTTCAAACTCTTTTCCTTTTAACACACCAAGTATATTAATATTTTGGGATTCAAATTCAACATCCGAAATAAAGTTATCCGTCAAATCTTTTGCAATAATAAATAATTCATTATTATATTCAAAAATATTATAATCAAAAGCTTCATTTAAACATATTGCCATATTTGACGGAATTGTCCAGGGTGTTGTGGTCCATATAACAGCATATAATGGTTTTTCAGTTTGAATATTTATTTTATTCAAAATTTCTTTTTTAGAATTTTCGCATACTTCAAATTTAACATATATAGAAGTTGAAGTGTGATCTGCATATTCAACCTCAGCTTCAGCAAGTGCAGTTTCACAACTAGCACACCAATAAACAGGTTTTAAGCCTTTTTCAACATAACCTTTTTTAAACATTTCACCAAATATTTTTACCTGGTGTGCTTCAAAATTTTTATCAAAAGTTAAATAAGGATTTTCCCAATTACCTAAAACACCCAGACGCTTAAAATTTGCTTCCTGACCTTTCAAGTTTTTTAAAGCAAATTCACGGCATTTTTGTCGTAATTCGTATTTTGAAATAGCATGTCTGCCACCTTTTACAGTTTTTACAACTGCATTTTCAATAGGTAAACCGTGTCCATCATAACCTGGAACATATGGGGCATAAAATCCTCTTTGTGTTTTATATTTTAAAACAATATCTTTTAAAATTTTATTAAGTGCAGTTCCTATATGAATCTTATCAGAACTTAAATATGGAGGTCCATCATGGAGAATAAACTTTTTTGTTTTATCTTTATTTTCTATCATCTTTTGATAAACATTTATTTTATCCCAAAATTTTTGTGTCTCAAGTTCCTTTATTGTTGCATTGGCTCTCATAGGCAGTATAGTTTGAGGTAAATTTAATGTTTCCTTATAACAAGCTGTTTTATTTTCTTCCATGCTTTTGCTCCTCGTGTAATTTAACTATTATTAAATTTATGATACAATTTTATCATGGATTTAATTTAAAGTATAATATTGTTATGAAGAAGAAGTTATCAATAGCCTTTTTATGGCATATGCACCAACCTTTATATAAGGATATAAATGAAAATGGTATTTATTATATGCCATGGGTGAGGCTGCATGCGGTTAAAGATTATTTAGATATGCTTCTTATTTCTGATAAATATGATAACATAAAACTTAATTTTAACTTTGTTCCGGTTCTTCTCGATGCGTTAATTGATTATTCAAATGACGAAACTCATGACATCCATTCAAAACTTACAGTAACCAATATTAACGATTTAACCTTTGATGATAAAGTTTATATATTAAATAATTTTTTTGATGCAAATTATCGACATATGATAAAACATCATCCACATTATGAAAAATTATATAAAAAAAGATTAACAATTGAGGATACAAATGTAGATTGTTTTTCAGATCAGGAATATTCTGATATTATGGCTCTTTTCAATATTTGCTGGATGGATCCTGTTTGGAAATACAAATATCCGGAGCTTATGTCCTTAGTTGAAAAAGAAAAAAATTATACACTTGAGGATAGGCAAAAAATTATTGACATACACCGTGATATAATCCGTAATATAATACCTGCATATAAAGAATATCAATTAAAAGGCAAAATAGAGCTTCAAACAAGTCCTTATTACCATCCTATTCTTCCTCTTTTATTAAATATGAAAGATGCAAAGGCATCTGCAACAAGATATCCTATGCCAAAAGGCGAATTTAATATGAAAGACGATGCATTAAATCAAACTATCAATGCATTAAATCGAATGGAAGAAGTATTTGGGGTAAGACCCAAAGGTATATGGCCATCTGAACATTGTATATCAAAAGATACTTTAGATTGTCTTATTAAAGCCGGTGTTAAATGGACATTATCAGATGAAGGTGTTTTATCATCAACATTAAAAAAAGAGTTTATTCGTGATCATAGAGGTTCAATTATTGATCCTTATGACATAACACAGGTTTATAACTACAAAACTTTAAAAGGGGATATAAGTTTAGTCTTTAGAAATAGTGTTATTCCTAATTTAATAAGTTTTGAATATCCACTTCATGAAACAAAAGATTCACTAAATGATATATATGACAGAATAAAAACAATGCAAAATAAATTAGAAAATTCACCATCGGAAAATCACCTTTTACTTATAGCCATGGATGGAGAAAATAGTTGGGAAAGTTTTGAAAATGACGGCATTGATTTTTTAAATGGTTTATATTCTAAAATAAATGATGATGAGTCCTTAGAATGCGTTTTGTTAAGTGATTATATTGAAAACAATAAAAAAACTCAATTAAACAAAATATCACCAGGCAGTTGGATAAATAGAAATTTCCAACTTTGGGTAGCAGAACCTACAAAAAATCTTGCCTGGGAATATTTAAATAAAACATATAATGATTTATATAAATTTGAACGGCAGGGAGTTTTTTCACCAAAACAACTTAAACAAGCCCGTGAAGAACTTCAAATTGCTCAAGGCAGCGACTGGTTTTGGTGGTACGGAGAACCAAATGATAGTGGACAAGATAACATTTTTGATTATTTATTCCGACAACATTTAATGAACGTTTACCGTGCATTATATATGGATTATCCTGAATATCTTGATAATTCTCTTATATCAAGCATTGGTAAACCTTCAAGAAATCAAAAAAGCCTTATTTCGCCTGATATATATAATACAAATGATGACAACTTATGGAAAAATGCCGGATTTATTGAAATACCATCACGTCCTATTATGGAAGATAGAAGAATATTAAATAAAATTTTCTTTGGATGTGATAATGATAATATGTATTTTAAATTTGACTTGAATAATTATTTATTATCAGAATGTAAAGACGATACAAGTTTAAATAATGAATGTAAGATTTTTATTTACTATAAAAAAGAAATAGATTTAACATCTAGTGATACTTATAATCAATCGTCAGTAAGAACTTTGATTAGTAATGATGATATTTATCCTACATTAAAGGAAAAATATACAAATGAAGTAAAAATTACATTCAGAAATAGTGATAATGCAATAATTGAATTATCACAGGCTATAAATAATAACTTATGGGCATATAGTTTATCCCATAATATTGAGTATAACTTTGATAATAACCTTTATTTAAGAATTCCTTTTAATGATTTAAATGTACAAAAAGGTAAAAAAATTGAATTTTGTTTTATAACAAGTGTTTTTGATAAAACTGAAGAAGTTTGTCCGCAAGATTTATTACTTTCTTTAATACGTCCTAATAATGATGAGTTTAATGATGATGAAGAAAATATGCCCGTTTAAAAATGAAATATGTAGTGATATTTGCCCGTTATATATAAATCCTAAAGATTTAAATGATTATATGGTAAGTAAACTTACAAGTTTAGGCGTTATGCAAAAAGATGAAGGCATATGTTCTTTTAAAATTTTAAGTCTTTCTCAAGCTCGTAATATATTTGAAAATACAAATACAAATAGACGTTAAACTTTTAATCATCATCTATTTTTATTCGGCCGTCACATTTTATATTAAATGGTTTATTATTAAAACTTTTTATATAATCAATAGTAAGCTTATCTTTATCATAATCAAAAACTTGAATAGTATCTTTTGTGTTTAATTTTTTGATACATTTAGGGCACTCATTTGCTGATGAAACATAATCATCCATAGCTACGAGATATTTTTTATTTTTATTAGGATTTTCAATATCTATTTTTTCTTTTTTTCCGTTTTTATCAATAAATTCAAGTTCTTTTAAATCACCATCTTCACTTAATTCATAGCGAATACCAGACACCTGAAGAAGACCTGGTTTTGAATCAATATGTTTAAGTGATTTACCAAAAAATTTTAAAGCCTCCACTAAATCTGCTTGAGAAACATAAGCCAAAGTCATTTTGTTTTTAAAAGGAACAATACTTGAAACATCCCTATTTGAAATTTGACCTAATGGTATAGTGCCACGTAAATTACCGCTATTTATTAATGCAATATCCGCATTTAATTGTGTTTTCATTCCATCTGCAATAAAACTTGCATAAGGATTTTCTGCAATAAGTTGATTTTTTGGACATTTATCTGCATATTCTAATGTTCCTATAATTTCAGGTACATCATTAAAATATTTATTAGCAATACAGGTTGTAATTATATTTCTTGGATAATCATTTGTATTTTTAACATCATTTTTAGCTTTAATAATCTTACCATTTTCATCAAATTCTAAATCTAAAATACCAAAATTTTTACCATCACGACCTGCTTGAGTTATAATTATTGGTTCATTAGATTTTGAGTAAAATAAATTTTCTCCTTCTTTTATTCCTTCAATCAAATCATGTGAATGTCCACCTAATATAACATCCAAACCATCAACATATTTTGCAATTGCTTTATCAACTTCATAACCGCTGTGAGAAAGAAGTATTATTTTATTTATGCCCTTATCTTTAAGCAAGTTAACTTCTTCCTGAATTTCAACAATAGTTTGTGGAATGCTATCAACGGTAATACCATCTAATTGTTTATTGCTTTGGACACGTTGTGATAAACTTGAAGGTTGAACACCTATTATTCCATATTTATTGCCGTTTATTTCTTCAATACTTGAACGTACTATTTTATCTTGAAGTTTTGAACCATCTTTAGGATAATTTAAATTCATTCCATGTATTTTTAAATCACTATTTTTTATATGTGAATGAAGTTGACTAGCTCCTGCATCAAATTCATGATTACCAAGTCCATAGCCATTTGTACCAATAAGTTGCAAAAAAGATAAAGCTGTTTTGTTTACAGCTTCATTCTTTCCAAGCATAATATCACCTGATGCAAGTTTTAAACCATCAATATTATTGGATTTCACATATAAATCATGTGCCATTGCTGCACTTGTTAACTGTTCCATTCTTGGAATTTGACCATGAACATCATTTATATAAAATATTGAAACTTTTGTATTCTTACTATTTTTTATTGGATTTTGGATATTTGTCGTATTATTTTTTTGTTTTTCATTTATGTTATCATTTTTTTGACTTGAAAATTGCCTATTTATAGCAGGTTTATAAATATTATAATCAACATTAAAACTCATAAAAAATCCCTTTTTAAAACTTTATTATATTAATTTAACATTCAAACATAAAATTTTTTGTTATTATTTTGTAAAATTTTGTAAAGAATTATTAAAAAAATATCAATATTTTTTCAAATATTAACTTTATTACTACATAGGAAGTAATTAGTTTTATTAGATTTAGGAGATATAAAAATGAATGGAAATTCTTTTATTAGTAGTGTAACAAATTCATCAAAAATATTAAAACCTATTATTACAGGGTCAAGACATGTTACTACAGAAATATCAAAAAATGCTACTACAGAAGCATCAAAAAATACTACAGAAATAAGACATACTATGCCATATACTGAAGCTGCAGATGCTGCTTTATTGAGAGATAAAAAAACAAGTGATGCTATTAAGGCAAATATGTCACCTTTTGTAAAGAAAGTGTTAAATATCAAGCATTGGAAAGATAATTTAGACAAAGAAATAAATAAACCTGAAAATGCAGCAATAAAAGAATATTATAACGAAATAAAAAAACATTTAAACTTTTCACAATTCCCCGAGTATAGTACTAAGGATTTACAACAAATTATTAAAAATTTAAGAAATAGAGCACAATGGCTTGCGGTTGAAGATAATAGAGCTAATTTTATAAAAGGTAATAATGGTAAAAACCTTAAATGTTTTCCTTATAAAGGAGAAGAAATTCCTGTTGTTCCAGTATTTAATAGATATGTTTTTGATAAAACAAACAAGATGATGGACAATATGCCCAAGCAAGATAGTCCGTTGCAAAAGCAGTTAAATAAATATTTAACTAGTTATGAAACAATAAAAACAAGTATAAAAACATTTCAAGGAGAACTAAGAGATTTAGAAAAAAATAATGAATTAGGCGAAGCAGAAAAAGAAGCAAATAAGCAAAAAATACAGACTAAACTTGACAAGATGGAGCAATCAAGAATTAACTTAGAAAATAAGATTCAAGATACACGTAATAAAATTAATAAAAAGTCAGGTACGCAAATAGATAATCAATGTAACACTTTTATTAGTACATATAATACACTTCTATCAAAAGTTCATAATATCGAGGAAAATAAAGAAAAATTCGAAAAGATAAAAGATGAGTGTCTAAAAAATACACCAGAACCTGGTCAAGCTTATGGTCACATTCAAGTTACAAAAAACTTTAAAGCTGATGAACATAAAATTGATAGTTTACAAACATGGTATGAGAAAATAGAAGAATTAGAAAATTCAAATAGTTATGAAGATAAAATAATTTTAAATGAAATTTATAACTATATAAATAATAGTGTAGAAGAAGATAGAAAATTACTAGATGATGCACAAGAAAAGCATATTCCAAATGCATATCCAAAAAATATTATTCCGTTTTTTGATAATGCTATTTTTGAAAAAGCACTTCAAATGAAGGGTGAGCAATCAATTATGAGTAAATATGAAAATTGTTACAAAGATCATATCATACAGAAATATTCATTAGTTAGGGATGATAATGGTAATTTTAAACAGAATGAAGGTAATTATTATTTATTGGATTTAAACCAAAGAAGAGAAGATACATATGAATCATACTTACGCCATTTAAATGAATTACAATTTATAAGTCCAAATTCCTGGTGTACTCACTCCTTTCAAGGTTTTATGCACGGATTTGCTAAACATTATTTTATAATTTTAGATGAAAATAAAAAAGTAAAATTTGGAGGTGATTATACAACTGAAAGAGTTGGATGTGCTCAAACCAAATTAAACAGAATGGAAAGCAGCACAGAAGATAACAATCAAAAATTTAGTCTTGCTATGGTAAAACAAATTTTAAATCTTTTAAAATCTCAAAATCTTGAAATTCCTTTTAAACCTGAACATTCAGATTTAAGGTATATACTAGCAAAGGCTATAATAAAAGAAGAAGGAATAGATAAATTAGAAGAAAAATATAAAGCTATTTCAACTGAGTTTAATCTTCCAGCTTTAGATAAAGAGAATTTTATTTTTATATTAGGTCTTAATACAAAAAATTATAATGAAAGCGATAATATATTAATAAGTATGGAACAATTTAAATTTCTTAAGAATGCTCTAAATATAGATGGAGAAATTAACGAGTTTGATGAACAAAAATTAAAAATGATAAATGTTAAAAGATTATTTGAGTCAAATTATAATGCTAATAATACTCAAAATCCATTATCACTAAATGATATAAATAACAAACTCAAAGAACTTGGATATAGCTCAATTGATTTAACTAATGAACAAGAACGTAATGAAACTATTGATACTATTGCAAAGGTTGTTATTGATGCCGATTTATCAAAACGACATAATATTGATTTAAATAAAGTTTCTAAAATACTACAAAAAGTTGGTTTATTAGAAGAAAAACAAAATGAAGAATTCTTAAAAAATGCAAATAATATTTTAAAAAACTATTGTTTCTATATAGAAAATACAATTAACAATATAGGTTCAAATCGAGAGTCTTCAGATAAGGTTAAAAGATCTGAACTAAAAACAAAACTAGAAAATCTAGGATTTATATCAGACTTAGATTACTATATACTAAAATATGCATCAAATATGTATTTTGAATTTAACGAAGAACAAAATGAAATAGCTCAAGAAGGAGGAAATGAAACAATTCAAGAACAAAATAGTCCATCTGATTCTGATAAAGAAGAAGACCATTTTAATATTAATTTTAATAATTTTCCAGACCTTAAAAATGATATTCCGAATCTAAATGGCATTGAACTTCCTCAAATTCCAGGAATGAA
>CALUPO010000030.1 GCA_944322675.1 Candidatus Gastranaerophilales bacterium
TTACTTTATTGCTTTGGCAATGGGGACATATTGTCATTGTATACCTCCTTCTTTTAAGAATATTATACATTATTTTGGATAATATGACAATGAAAAATTAACAATCCCGTAAAGTTTGGGGTGAGGGTGTCAAAATTGTTAAACTTCAAAAATTAATTAATTTAATGTCCTCCGGACGGGGTTACTCTGTTTAACTTCGCCTGTCGCACTTCGTGCTGCCGGCTTCGGCTTTTTTCCCGCCTGTGGTATCCGCCCTCATTTCATTCGGGCGTCTTTCCTACGGCGGTCATTAACTGCTTCGCTTTATACTCGGAAGCTGGGTCGCTTCCTCGTCTAAAGCTTCGCACGGCTTACGTTTTTCACGCATTCCCCTGATTGTTGCGTTGAAGTCCAACCAATGAATTACGCTTCTTTCGCTCCCCGGGACTTCGCCCGTCCGGCAGCTCCTCTTGTAGGCGAAACGAAGTTGAGCCATACAAGGGAGGGTACCCTTTAGGGTAAAATTCGCTTTGTCCACACAAGCGGATTTGCGTACGGATGGAGCGAAGCGAATCCACATAGCGAACAGAACGAGCCGACTTGAGCGAAGCTCAAAAAGTGAGACTCTGTGAGCGTGGAGCAAATCCAAGAAAAGTGCCTCCGCCTGAAAGGCTTTATATTTTTATTATTATTTAAAAACTATTACTCAAACCTGCGTATAGGTTGCCTTTGTTGATCTTTTTCTCCGACTTTTTTATTTTCCATCTCTCTTTTAAGTGTGAGGGGTAAGGTGAGGGTAAGTTTTAACCTTTCTGTTACTATTTAATCATGAAATTTTTTACTAAGCAGGGGGAGGGAAAAAATAAACTATAAATAAGCTTTTAAAATATCATCAGTTTCATTATATCGACTATTAATTCTTACACAAACTTTATCTTTTAAAGTTCCGGGTCGTGCAAAAAACTTTTTTTCCCCATTAATTTTTACAATAAGATCATCTGTAATTTTATTATCAAGTCTAATAACATCACCAACTTTAAGATCTAAAAAATCCTCGGTTGTAATATTTGTAGTTCCAAACAGTACAGAAATATTAATATTTGAAGTATTAAGTTTTTCAATCATTTTTTGTCGTTCTTCAGTTGTGGCAACAATACCTTTTGTGTGGAATATTCTCTGAGTGGATAAATGTGCAAGAACATTTTCAAGTACAGGATAAGGATAGCATAAACTCATTAAACCAAAGTATTTTGATGCTATTTGAATTTCAAAAGTTATTAATGCAACAATTTCACCCTGTGAAGCAACCTGAACATTTTGATAATTTGTAGCAAGTGCATCAACTGTTCCTTTTACCGGAACAACATGAGCCCATGAACTTTCAAGGGTGCTTACAGTTCTTTTCATAAACTGTTTTGCAAGTGATTCCTCAATATCTGTCATTTCATGACTCATATCCTCACAAATACCAACACCACCTAGCATTCTGTCAACTATACTTGACAATATTTCAAAATTTATACCAAGCAACACTTGATTAGGCAAAGGTGTAAGTTCAAGCAGCCCTATTGCAATAGATTCAGGCATGGAATGTGTAAACTCATCATAAGTTAACTGGTCCACAGAAACAACATCTATTTCAATAGGCAAACTTAAATATGCTGTCAAATTCATTTCCAATTGACGTGCAAACTCACGATGAATATCCTGAAGCCCCCTTAAATGTTCTTTTGAAAATTTGTCAGGTCTTCTAAAGTTATATAATTTATAACCTTTTTTGTATTCTTCATTTATATCAAGTTCATTTTCCGATGAAGTGTGATATAAGATTTTTTCAGATTTTTCATTATGTTCACTATATTTTAATTTATTTTCATTCATAATTTTTAATTTATTTACTTTATTATTGTATAATAAATTGACAGAAACTTACCCTAATAACTTCACGTTCACCACCCATTATAGCATCAACACTTTGAGCTATTTGTTCTTTAACAACTTCTTTACCTGCAACTGTTTGCAATTCACCTGTTGTTTTATTTGACAAAGTAATTATTATTGCATCTCGTATAGCTGCTTTATACTGGTCTAAACTTTTTTCAATAGAATTTGTACCTGAAGTAGTTTCACTTCTTCCATGTCCGCCATGCCCGCCGCTATTTTTATTTGCTTCCTTTTCACTTAACAATTCGTCTTCTGTTTTTGTTAATTCTATCGACACTTCAGTTTTTAAATAATGTCTTGCATTTGTATCAGCAAGATTCACCGTAAATTCACCCAGACTATATACAAATCCTTTTTGAACACCATCTTCATCTTCAATTGCCAACTCTTCTTCCGCTGGTGCTAATTTTGATGTAAGAAGATTATTTTGTATATAATAATTCGCAAATATAAATACAAGACAAACTACCAACGTTGTAAATACATTTATTAGTACTATTTGCATGTTGCTTGTTTGTTTAGGTGGTTCATTTTGTTTTTCTATTTTAGGTTTTATATCTCTTGGTTGATTTGGTTTTGTCATAATTTTTCCTTTTTTCTTTAACACAAGATTTTTTATTAGATTCTATAAATCCAGCTTTATTTCTTAAAAAATGTAGGATAACAAGGCATAAATTTTATATATATGTAATTATTACCATACCCTTTAAAGTATAAAAAGCAATATATAGATTCCTTTTTTATTTTTTATTATCTAATATAATTATATCAACTCTTCTATTTTTTTCACGACCTTCATTTGTAGTATTGTCAAATATAGGTGCATACTCTCCATATCCAACTGCTGAAAGACGTTTTGGTGATAAATTGTAGTTCGTGGTTAAATATTTGATTATATTTATAGCACGAGCTGTTGATAACTCCCAGTTTGTTGCATATTGTGAATTTTTAATCGGTATTGAATCAGTATGTCCTTCAATTATAACCGGATTATCAATTGTGGTCAAAAAATTTGCAATATCTTTTATTGTTTCAAGTGAGCTCTCCTTTATATCAGCACTTGCACTATCGAATAAAAGAGTATCTTTCAATCTAATTGTTATACCCTTTTCATTTTTCATTATTTCTATTTTTTCACTATCTGCAAAACTTGACTTAACAAGTTCAAATAATGAATTATTATTTGCTGCTTCATTAATATCACTATCCATTTTTGTAGTTTGTATAGCTTGCGACTTTGTCTTTTCCTGCTTAAATTCTTTTTTTAATTTTTGACTTACATCTTTTATTTTTATATTGTCATTTTGACTCAATGCAAATAAAAAAACAAATAAAGCAAGCAAGACCGTTGTAAAATCAGCATAAGATACCACCCAACGATTTATATAATCTTTTGAATTTTCAAAATAACTCTTTTTTATATAACATACCCCGCAATTATTTAAACTAACTTTACATAATAATATTATACCATAACTAAAGTATTATTCTTTTATATTAAATCATTGCCAAAGCTTCCTCAACAAGTTTCAATTGTGAAGTGATACTTGCATCCACGACACCTGAAGACGTTTTAACAATAACACCTCCTTCTTCCAATTCTTCATCTTCAATAACATTAACTTTTGCTTCAATATTATTTATTTTTATTATTTCGCCTAATCTATCTTTCACTTGATTTACATCTCTTTTAGAAACAATTAAAGTAATTTTTCGTTCATCTTTTGACACTTCACCTAAAACATCGCTTATCATTGTTATTATTGCATCTTTATTAGTTTCAAGTTCGGTTTTTATTATTTTTTTTGCAATCATAATTGCAATAGACAAAATATCATCTGTCAATTTATTATAAGCATCCTCTTTGGCTTGATAAAATACATTTAAAGCATCTTTAAATTGTATTAAATCATCTTTAGCATTTTGTATTCCGTCATTATAGCCATCTTCTTGTGCCTGTTTTTTTATTAAATTAGCTTCTTCATGTGCACGGGAAACAAGATTTCTTTCATCAATCCTCCTATAACCACGTCTTCTGTCCCCTCGACGCCTTTCTTCACGTTGTTCAAAATCAATTTCGTCTAAATTTATAGTATCAAAATCACTTTCTTCATCTTCATTATGTTTTTGTTTTTTTTTACTTTCTTTTACAGCATCTACAGCTTCAATATCAATGCTTTCTTCTTGTTCATTAATGTTTTTTGATTCATCATTGACATTAACATCATTAATTGAATTATTAATTTTTTTCTTTTTTTTCTTAATTATCATGCAAATTGTTCTCTCATGTGTTTTGAAATTACAGCACTAATTTGTAAAGGCATTTTTGGTTTTTCATCGTTTAAAATATCAATAACAAATTTTTGAACATTATCACGTTCTTTATCAATAGCATCCATAAATTTATTTTTATCAACATTTTTTATAATATTTGCCAGCAATTGATATTCACGATTTGCAACTTCTTGAGGTTCAGGTTTAGCAGGTTTACAAAACGTTTTCTTTATCTCACACAATTGTTTTAGTAATTCTTCTTTTTTAAAGTTTTTCTCTAAATCAGGCATTTCAAGATATTCATTAATTATTTTATTGTCAGCATCAGAGAATTTCTTAACAATTGATTCAATTTTTTCCTTTGGAAGTCTTTTTAAAGCAATAGCAAAGCTTGCAAGTTTTATAAGTTTTGAATCTTCAACAACTGTTCCATATTTTTCTTCCTGCATTTGTTTTGCCATTTGGTCAATATTTGACTGTTGCAAAGCATTTTGTGCAACATCTTCAAATAACATTCCCCTATCAAGAAAATCTTTAATAGTTGCTTCAAATGTTTTTTTTACATGTGCTTCAACAAGCATAATAATTTGATCTTGATTTAATCCTCTAATTATTGCCTGCTTTGCTATTTCAAAAATTGTAAAAGCTATTTTCTGCAATATTGATTCACGATAATGCACAGGTATATTTGCTCTTAATATATCAATTGATTTGTGAAAAGTCCACTCACCTATAAATTGAACAATCATAAAAGCCTGCTCGGCTGTTAAATTTAAAGAAGCATCATCATTAAGGGCATTACCAGCAAGAGTACAAAACTTATATATTATATCAATAATAAATTCACGTTGTTTTTCTATAATATCCTTAGGGATAAGTTCACCGGCTTGTCTTGCAAGTTCCTTTGAATATTCTTCGTATTGAAATCCTTCAATTGCCATTTCTTTTTATTTAACCCATTGATTTTCTATTTTTCAATCCAACTTTTTATATTTTCTTCCAATTCATCATCATTTGTATCAAGCAAACCTGATGTAATATCATTAAGTACATCTTCCATAGTAACTTGATTATTAGCAATACTTTGCTGCGGCGAAGTTGCAGCACCTCCTGCTGTTTGAACCATATTCATTTGTTGTGGAATTTGAGCAAGAGCTTTTTCATGTTCTTCTTTTAATTTCAAGTTTTCTTTTTCAAGTTGTTCCTGTTTAGCTTTCAATTCACGTGTTTCATTACCAAACCCCTGCATAATTGCTTCTTGTTGTTGTGTCCACTGATTTAACATTTTCATTTGTTCTTCTTGTTCTTTTGAAGATTTACTAATTATTGATGACAAAATTCCCAATCCGCCTACAAGACCACAAACAAGTATAACAATAGCAAGCCACCATGGATTACCTGACTCATCAGGAACAGGAAGAGTTGTTGGTTTATCTTGAACTAAATATGGATCTACAGGATCCGAAAAAGCTATGGTCACATTTTCAACCTTAACTTTTGGGCTTGCAGCATCCGCTATAAGTTGTTTAAACTCATCAAGTGTTAAAGTTGGAGGTATACGCCCCTCTTCAACAGTTACAGCTATTGATATTTCTTCAACAACGCCTGATTTTATGTATTCATTAGTTTGTGTCTTACTAACTCCATATTGCGTTTCCTTTGCAACACGTGAATAATTTCTATTTTGACTCGCACTTGACCCGCTTGAACCTTGAGGAAGCCCGTTTGGTACATATAAACTTACAGCATTAATTCCTGAAGAAGAATCTCTCGATTGATCACCCAAACCCTCTTGAAATACTTGCTCGCTTGTTGCTGCTTTATTTACAGGATCATAAGTTATACTTTGCCTTTCTATTGGCACTTCTCTTAATGATGTTGATACTGTCACAACATAATTACCCTTACCAAGAAGCCTATCCAACTGTGCTTGAACTTTTGATTGCATGTATTTGTCATTTTCTTCAATTTTTGCAAGACGATTATCATCAGCACTTTCAATTGTTGTATAAACATTTCCATTAGTATCAGTTATTGAAACATTGTCATGCGTTAACCCTGCCACTGAACCTAATAATAAATTAGTTATCGCTTTAACTTTTGATTTATCAAGTCTTTCACCGCTTGGAATAGTCAATTGAACAGTGGCCGTTGTTGGTTTTTGCATTGAGGCAAACATAGACTGTTCAGGAATTGAAATAAAAACACTTGCATTTTCAATAGGTGGAATTTTACGAATAAGCCTTGACAATTCACCATTAACTGCACGTATCAAACGAATTCGCTTGTCTTCTTTTGTAGAGGTAAAATCGCCCTTATCAAACACTTCTAAACCAACATTATGATCCATAAGCCCGCTTTTCACAATGGCAAGCAAAGCTCTATCACGCTCTGACATTTTGTATTCTGCCAAAAATATTGTAGATTTTGACCCTTCAGTTCTTCTTTGGGCATTTATTCCTTCTCTTGCAAGTAAAGCTTGTATTTCTATTGCTTTACCAAGATTATCAGTAGTTAAAAGGTCAAGAGGTTCTTTTATAGTGACTTCTTTTTTTATTTTTTCACCGCCATCTTTTCCACCACCTCCGCCGCCTGAGGCAACCATAACTATGACAATAACCACAATAAGTATAAGCACAACAGCACCAACTATTATGCCGATTAACACTCCTTTATTTTTTAAAAGTTCCTGAAAGTTCATATCCTTACTTTTTTGTTTCCCTCAAGTCAATAACTATTTTATTTTGAGCTTCCACTTTTATTATACTATGTTTTTTTTTAAAATGATACTTATAGTTGAATTTGCATTATTTTTTCATACGTTTGAAGTACTTTTGTTGCTGCTGTCGTAGCAATTGTCACCCCCATATCCGCTTTTGATAATGCTATCATTACATCATGTATATCGTATTCATTTCCACCACGCATTATACTATTTAACATTTCATCCGGTGCATTAAGTTCATTATTTATACCATTTGCCATATCCGTTATGACATCTTTAAAACTTACTTTTTCTTCTTCGTTTATCATACTAAACGAATTACTATTGCCAGAAATATTGCTTATATAACCTGTTTCTATATTTTTTCCAAACGGATTAATATTATTTGTAAACATATTTTCTCCTTTTATATTTTTTTTAATATCTTTTTCTTTTTTTCTCTAAAAAAAGTAAAGACTATTAATAGTATTTAGCAGTAACTTAAATTTTTTACTACTGTCTTAAATTTATTGATTTTGTATACATATCATCTACAACTTTTAACAATCTAAAACTTGACAACATTGATGCATTCATACGCATTATGTCATAAACACTTTCATAAATATCAACATTTGAACGCTCAATATATCCCTGTCTTATTTTATTATGATCTTTTTGCAACACAGGTTCACCGGATTCCTCAGTTATATAATATTTATTATACTCACCTTGAATAAGTCCCTCAGTATTTGGAAATGTTACAAGTGGAATTTTACCAATAATATGTTTAGGTTTATCTCCATAATATTCTACATAGCATGTACCATCTCCTTCGATACGAAATCTTTCATAGTTAACCGGTAATTTTATTCCATCACCAACTAACCATCCATCGACTGTTATTAAATTTCCATCTTTATCAAGTTTAAATGAACCTTCACGAGAATATGCAACTTCCCCTTCAGGAGATGTTATTGGTATAAAACCTTTACCTTCAATAGCAACATCAAAATCACGGGCTGTTTGTACCAAAGCACCTTGTGAATCATAACGACGCAACACACTACGAATAAACCCGTCTTCCTCCATAATTTGTGCAAATGACACGGCTTTATATCCATTTGTATTATAATTTGTTAAATTTGTTGCTATTTGAGCAAGCCTATCAAATTGTACAACCGAATTATTTAATCCTCGTCTTATTATAGCCTGTAAATTATATCCGTGTGACATCTTCTAACCTATGCCTTTCCTATTTCTGATATTACTTTTGATAAATTATTACTTTGTATTATAAACATTTGCCTATTTGCATCAAAATACTTACTTATAGGAAAAATACTTATAAATTCCTCCTGCAAACTTACATTTGAATATTCTTTGTAACCTTGTTTTATATTCGGATTTACAACAGCCACATTATTATTTGAAACAACCGAAATCGTGTCAACATATTCCATTTCATTTGTTGTTTTATTGTATATTGTTATCTTTCCTTTATTATCAATTTTAATATCTTTTAAATCTTCAGGTAAAAATGGGAATTTTATTGGATTTCCAGATGTTGATAACACTTTATAATCTGAAAGGGTAAGTAATTCACCATCTTTACTTAATTTATACTGCCCATCACGACTTAACTTTATGCCCTCTTCTGTTAGATGTTGGAAATACCCTTTTTCAGTTATGGCTAAATCCAATGGATTATCACCTGAACCTATACGCCCGACTTCATCATTTGTTGTCTGAGCAAGACCTTTTACTCCTATAAATTCAGTAAATGAAGATATAATAGCTTCCTGACGTTGATATCCTATTTTATCAAATCCTTGAACATTATCATTGTGCATATTATATCTTGCAGTTGCAACATGCATGGCTCTTAAACTTGATACCATACCATTTTCAATATTATTTACTCTTCCTTTTAATACCATCTTTTTTTCCTTCTTTTTATCCTAAAAAGACTCTATTAACAAACCCTTATCTTTTAATGTTTAATATTATGTTTATACATATTTTATAAGTAATTTGACAAAATATTTTTTATATAATTTTGAGTTTCTTTAAAAGGCGGCACCCCCTCATACTTATTTACATTTCCCGGACCTGCATTATAAGCCGCCAATGCTAATATTATATTGCCATTATACTTGTCAAGCATAGATTTCAAATACCTTGTACCACCTTCAATATTTTCTAAAGGATCATAAGGATTACCAACACCAAGCCCTTTTGCCGTTTGCGGCATCAATTGCATTAAACCCATAGCTCCGGCTTTTGATGTCGCATTCGGATTAAATCCTGATTCTTGTTTTATAAGAGCTTTTATCAGTTTGTCATCTACATTATACTTTTTTGCTACATTTTCAATAATTGTCATAATATTATTCTTCGATGAAGAAAGTGAAGAATTAGTATTAACAACATTTGCATCCTGTGGTTTGTTTACACGATTTAAAGTCGAAAGTTCTCCAAACTTGATATTGGATGTTTTAAAAGGTTGTGCTTGACTTGATTTTAAAACTTCAAAGAAATTTGATGCTCCATTTTTAATTTGAGTATTTTCACCTGTTTTTTGATTATTTTCAAGTGCATTTGTATAAGTTGTCAAAGCCATTGCTCGCTTTAGTGCAGCTTCACGACCTGAAGAATCTATTAAACTTTGTATACGCGGTGAAAACATTTTTACTTTTTTTCCTAAAATTTACTAATTATTTTAATACATATATCTATTTACCTATTTCAACAGCTCTTTGTGCCATTGCTTTAGTTATGGATATTATAGCAAGATTAGCTTCATAAGCACGTTGTGCCATCATAGCATCCGCCATATCAACCATTGGATTGACATTTGATGTTCTTATATATCCATTCTGGTCAGCATCAGGATGTCCCGGTTGATATATTTTATCACCAAGTGTAGGATCTTCAACAATTCCTCCAAACGAAACACCACCACTTAAAAAAGGAGCCTTACTGCCTGATTCAAATGTTTTACTGTTTAATGTGCCAAGCACATTTGTAAATGATACTTCATCCTTTGAATTTATAAGAGGTATTTTTCTTACATAATTTGGTGTATCAACATTTGCCATGTTTCTTGCATGTATATCCAACCTTTTACCATGCACATCAAGACTTTGTGCACCAAGTTCTATTGAATCCCAAATACCCATATTGTTATCTCCTTATTCATAATAATCTATTTGCCTACATTTATAGCAGTTCTCATTTGTGATATTGTACTTGATATATTACGAACTGCCATCGCATATAAAATTGAATTTTTTTGCATTTCAACCAATTCATTTGCGGGGTTCACTTGTTCATTTGAACTTTGTGTTAAAAATGGTGAAGCTCCAAGCGTATTTGCAAGTTTTGTCTCAATAGAATTTGAAGCACCGTTTAAATATTGCGAAAAATCAACATCCTGACGTACATAATTTGGTGTGTCAATATTCGCTAAATTTATACTCAATGCTTTTTGTTTTTGTGATATTAAATTAAGCATGCTGCCAATTTTTTCAATACCATTAAAGTTATTCATAAATTCTTTCCTTCTTTTTTAACTTTTTACTCTTCTTCTTACAGGTAAAAATGTTGTGGTTATTATTAAAGTTTTTTTCTATTCATTTATATTTTCTACATTCATTTATAAAAGAAAATTGGAGTATAAAAGCTTTAAAATTTTAACCTTTTATTTTTACTATTTAATTTTCAAATAACGGATTTAATACTCCATTTAATTCATTTCACCAGTGCGATATGAATCTTATTTTTTAATTAAATAAACATTTTGTCTAAATTTTAAACTTATGCTTTCTCTTTAATGAAATCGGCTATTTTGTCAAAAAAATATAAGTATTTTTTTAAAATACTCCATTTATTGTATTTTTTATATAAGTTTTAAACAAAAGGTATTAAAAGACAAAAATAAATTAATCTGAAAACCCGCCTAAAAATCTTCTAATGGCTCTAGCTATATTTAATGAATAATTAGTTTCATTTTTATTTTTTGAAATTGTAGCTTTTGTATAAGCTGTATAATCATTATCTTTTGGTACAAATCCAAGTTTAATTTGTTTTATCTTACCTAAAACCCCGTTCTTTATTATATCAACATCAAGTTCATCCAAACTTGAATCAACATTACTTAAATTTAAAATGCCGGCATCCTGTTTTAAAAGAATTGTAACTTTTGGAGTTTTATAGTTGCTATAACTTATCGTCTTTGCTATTTCGTAAACATCATTTAAAATGTTCTTAACTTCTTGAGGTTCTTTATTGCCGGTAAATATATCTATACATTTTAAATCATTTTTATAGCGTTTATCATTTGCAAGATTTTTTAAAACAACTTCACGATATTCTTTTATATCCTTGTGATTATCAAGAACAATATTAGGGTGATAAGAATTTTTGACCTCCCATGTCTTTTTATACCATGATGATAATTTTTGTCTTAAATTAGTATTACTTAATAAAATACCCGAAGCCAGAACTACCGTTGTAACCACAGCTCCTATAACCCCATATACAAAACTTGAATTTTGAGATTGATTTTTGTTTCTATAACTTAATGCAATATTTTGAGGCACAGCAAATGTTTGTCGGGGCGACTGCACCTGAACAACTGGATATTTTGTTATATTAGGATTGAAACCATTTCCAGTTGTTTTATTTTGTCCGTTTTGAACATTCATTCCAACCACAGTGCCCTGTAGATTATTACCATTTTGAAATTCAACACTTTTATAAGGAGTAAATTCCATTTTTGGTACCGTAGGATAGAAATTTATATTTTGCATTATACTATTTTAATAACCATAAATAAATTTTTTTGCTAGTTTCAATCATAAATATTACAAATTTGTAACAATTAATTTTTTTGATTTTATTTTTCATTTAAAATAATAAAAAATAATTAAAAATGAAAGTGAAAGATTATGGATAAATTTTTTGGAATATGGGGTATTATATTTATTTTATTTTTGTCATTTTTAATGTCCAACAATAAAAAACGTATATCATATAAAACTATAATAAGTTCTTTTTTACTTCAAATAGCACTGGGGGTATTTATTTTAAAGATTCCAATAGGTATAAAAATATTTGAAGCTATAGGCGGATTTATTCAAAAAATACTTGATTTTTCAAAAATAGGATTAGATTTTGTTTTTGGACCTTTAACAAGTGAACCTCAGAAATTGATTGAACTTTTTGGACCTAATTCACATATTTTTGCACTTCATCTTATGGGTGCAATGATTTTTGTTATGGTACTTGTAAATATCTTGTATTATTATGGCATAATGCAAAGAGTTGTGGCTTTTTTAGGAAAGATAATGAACAAACTTTTAAATGTTTCCGGTGCTGAAGCTTTGTCAAATCTTGCAAGTTCATTTGTAGGACAAGTTGCAGCCCAATCTTTAATTAAACCATATTTACCTAATCTAACAAAATCAGAAATACTTGCTTCAATGACAGGTTCACTTGCATGTATTTCAGGCGGTGTTATGGCAATATATGTAGGTATGGGCATTCCTGCACAATATCTTCTTGCAGCATCCATAATGGCTGCACCCGGAGCTTTACTTATTTCTAAAATAGTTTATCCTGAAGTTGATGAACCCAAAACAATGAACGATATAAAAATATCTAAAAGAAGAACACATGTTAATGTTATTGATTCAATAGCAGTAGGGGCTCAGGAAGGTATGCGGGTTACAATTAATGTGGTTGCTGTTTTAATAGCACTTGTAGCTTTAATTGCCATGATTGATTGGTTACTTGTTAAATTTGGCTTATTTTTACATAATAATCTTCATTTAAGTCAAACATTTTTAACTTTTGATTTAACAAATCTTTCAATGAAAATGATAGTTGGAAAAATTTTTGCAATATTTGCCTATCTTATGGGTGTCCCCATTAATGAAGCTGCATCGGTAGGTGCATTACTTGGTGAAAAACTTATACTTAATGAAACCATTGCTTATATAGATTTAATATCAATAAAAAGCATGATAAGTGAGAAAAGTTTTATCATAGCAACATTTGCACTATGCGGATTTGCTAATTTAGGCTCAATAGCCATTTTAATTGGCGGTGTGGGCGAAATGGCACCAAAACAACGCAAAAATTTATCACGTCTTGGATTAAAAGCACTTATTTGCGGCACATTTGCTTCATATATTTCAGCTTGTATTGCCGGTATTTTACTATAATAAAAAAGGGACTTATATACAAGTATATGCAAAGCTGCCCCGTCCGGAGGACGTTAAATTTCGTGTGGGGGGATATGGGGGAGGCTTTGCCTCCCCCATATATTACTAATTCCCGCCGTAGGAAAGACGCCCGAATGAAATGAGGGCGGATACCTCAGGCGGAAAAAAGCCAAAGCCGACAGCACGAAGTGCGATAGGCGAAGTGCTTTGAG
>CALUPO010000031.1 GCA_944322675.1 Candidatus Gastranaerophilales bacterium
GCTGGAGCTGGTGCTGGAGCTGGTGCTGGAGCTGGTGCTGGAGCTGGTGCTGGTGCTGGAGCTGGAGCTGGTGCTGGAGCTGGTGCTGGTGCTGGAGCTGGAGCTGGAGCTGGAGCTGGTGCTGGTGCTGTTGAAGCAGGAGCTGTTGAAGCTGATTCATTAGCTACTTCATTATCACTTGATTCAGAGTTATTATCATCTTGTTGTGATTCTTGAGCCGATTTGTTTTCCCATTTTTCAATTAATTTTTTACATGAATCTCTATCACCTGATTGAATTCCATCAAACAAGTTTGATGCTTCTGTTCCAAATAAAACAAAGTTGTTTTCACCTTTTAACTTATCTGCAATTGATTCTGCTGTAGCTTCTTCAAGATCTTTCCACTCTGTTTTATCATTTATATTAAGATGTTCTATTTTAGGAGCATCTTCTTTCTTTTCATATGTCTTTTCTAATGCTTCTTGTAATTTCTTAAGGTTATCTGCAGAACCTACATAATACATTGTCTTTTTACTACCAAGAGCATCTTTAACAGCATATGCTCTGCTATTATATGTTCCTCCTCCCCATGCTAAACCATTTGAGAAGAATTTTTTTGAATTTAAAGCAATTTGTGTACCATTTCCTAATTTTATAGCCTCTTGTGCAGCTTTATCACCTTCAGCTTCCACTTTTGTAAATATTTCTTTACCAGCTTCACTTAAGCCTTTTAAATTTTCTTTTTTACTTAACTTACCGGCTGTCCCAATTCCGCTTGCAACACCAATAGCAATTGCAAGAGTTCCTAATATGGCACCGCCTATTGTCCACATTTTTCTCTTTTTAGCAGCTGCTTCATCTTCTTGAGGTGTCGAACTTAACATAACTTCATCACTAACAGCTTCTTCATTACCAAAATAAGGACGATTATTATACCCTTGAGCTGTTTGAGGACGGTTTACATTTTGAGTTGTCGATAAATTTGCTATTGGATTCATATTTTTTTCCTTCTATTTTATTCACACACTTATATAAAAAACTGAATATAAAATTTGTTGCTAGTTTTTTTTAAAAAATTTACAAAATTTAACATTCGGTATCAAAAATGTTTAAGTTATAATCTTTTGTATGAATTATAATGATATTATTAAAAATGTAGTTATTGTTTATTCAAATGATATTCAAAACTCTCAAAAAAGTGCTGTAACACTTCTTGATGCTTTAAAACAAAAAAATATTCATTCCAAAGTTATTTCTATTGAAAATTTATTAAAAGATGCTTCTCTTGTTATTGTCATGGGAGGAGATGGTTCTATTTTGAAAGCTGCAAGATTCTATGCTCCTTTAAATGCTCCTATTCTTGGCATAAATCTTGGACGACTTGGTTTTTTATCTCAAATTAATCTCGATAATATTAATTTATTAATAGAAAAAATTTTAAATAATGATTATCATATTGAAAATCGTTTGATGATTGAATGTCATGAAGCTGGTTTTTATGCTTTAAATGATATTGTTATTAAAGGTGATACTATTTCAAGAACATCAAGGTTTTATTTGAAAATAAACGGACAAAAACTTTGTGAATATCTTGCAGACGGTCTTATTGTTTCAACACCAACAGGGTCCACAGCTTATACTTTATCAGCCGGCGGGCCAATTTGCCACCCGCATTGTGACAATATTATTATTGTTCCAATATGCCCTCATACTTTATCTTCAAGACCTATTGTTATTCCAGCTTATCACCAGATTGAAATTTCAACTTGTAAAAATTGTAATAATATTATTGCAATTGCTGATGGTCAGCAAATTTCTAATATACCTTCCATTTCAAAAATAATTATTAATAAATCATGTTTTTATGCTAAACTTATGATATTAAACGGAATAAATAATGATTTTTATTCCATTCTTCGCGATAAACTTTCCTGGGGAGTTTCGCCTAAAATGAATAGGTTCTAGTAATATGATAAAAAATTTGTTTATTAAAAATTATATATTGATTGATGAGTTAAATTTAGATTTTGAACCAGGATTCAATGCTATAATAGGTGAGACAGGTGCAGGAAAAAGTATTATAATTTCTGCTATTGATTTGGCTTTAGGTGCTAAAGTTTCATCAAAAGATATTATTAAAAAAAATGCAAGCAGTGCTAGTATTGAACTTACCATAATAATTAATGATAGTTTTGATAAAAATATTTTTATTGAAAATGGCATTGATATTTTTGATAATGAAATTGTTATATCTCGTGAAATTAATCAATCTTCATCAAGATCTCGTGTAAATGGAGTTATGGTATCTGTTGATTTTATTCGTGAACTTAAAACCCGTTTGATAGATATTCATTCTCAGCATCAAACTTATACTTATTTGATGCCTAAATACCATATTCATTTGCTTGATAATTTTGACAAAAACAATCATAATGCTTTCATTAAAAACTATAGGGAACTTTTTTTTGAATATAGGAATTTAATTAAAAATATTCAAGAACTTGAAAATAAATCACTTTTAAATCAAAATCAGATTGATTTTCTTAAATTTCAATTTGATGAAATTGAAAGTGCAAATATTGTTTCGGATGATGAAGATGAAAAGATTAAAACCAGGCTTTCTATTCTTGAAAATAGTGAAAAGCTTAAAGAATCCACCTATAGTGCATATTCTGCTTTATATGAAGATGAGGATAATATAATTGACAAACTGGGTTTTGTTAAAAGTAATATTCAAAAATGTTTATCAAATGACAGTTATTTTGAATCAATATATGAATCTTTGGAAAATGTTTATGAAATACTTCGTGATACAAGCTTTCAAATAAGGAATTATTTTGATAATATTTCTTTTGATGAACAGGATTTTAATTTTTTAAATGAACGGGTTGATGAGTTAAATAAATTAAAGCGTAAATATGGGCCAACCTTAAAGGATGTTATTGATAATTTTGAAAAGTTTAAAAAAGAACTTAATGAAATTGAATTAAAAGATGATAAGATTAATTCATTAAAAAATCAAATGAATATAATTTTGCCAAAGCTTGAAAAAAGTAGCGAAGCTTTGACGCAATCACGTCAAAATTTAGCTATACGTTTATCGAAATTGATGGAAAAGGCATTAATTAAGCTTGAATTACCAAAGACAAAATTTGAAGTTAAATTAACTAAAACAGATTTTAATGAATTAGGTTGTGATAATGTTGAATTTATGTTATCAACAAATGTAAGTGAAGATGTAAAACCTCTTTCAAAAGTAGCTTCGGGTGGTGAAATATCACGTGTCATGTTGGGATTAAAAACAATTTTTGCACATGCTGATAATGTTGATACTTGTATTTTTGATGAAATAGATACGGGTATTTCAGGAAAAGCATCGATATCTGTTGGTAATGCAATAAATGTTTTGTCACAATCACATCAGGTTATTTGTATTTCACATCAGCCAATAATTATGTCTGGTGCTAATAATATTTTATATGTCTTTAAAACTCAAGAGGATTCAACAAAAATATATGTTAAAAAATTAAATGAAGATGAAAAAGTAGAAGCCATTGCCATGCTTGCCGGCGGTAAGGTTAATGACGAAACTTTAAAGTTTGCAAAGGAACTTATTAATGAAGCTAAATCACAAAATAAAATTCACGTTGGTGCAAAATAATGCCAAAATATATAATAAAAATTATAATTTTCAAAATATTAAAAACTTATTAAGTCAAAATTTAAATGAGCAAACAGATATAATTATTTTACCTGAATTGTTTGCTGTTGGGTGGGATTGTGATACTTTTAACGAGCAAAAAGAAGTAGGATTTCAAGATGAAACTTGTCTATTTTTAAAAGAAATAGCTAAGGAATATCATGCAAATGTAGTTGGAGGTAGTTTTGTACGTGTCGATGAAGACGGTTATTTAAAAAATACTATGCCCGTTTTTAATAGGAATGGTGAACTTATTGATTATTATGACAAAATGCATTTGTATAGTTATTTAGGTGATAAAGAAAATAAATATATTAAAAATGGTGATTTTTTAAAGTTAATAAAGTTGGATGTATGTAATATAGGTGTTTCAATATGTTATGATATAAGATTTCCTGAAGTTTTTCGTAAACTTACTTTATCCGGTGCTCAAGTTTTAATTAATGTAGCAGCATGGCCAAGATCACGAAAAGAACACTATACTATTTTATCAAAAGCAAGAGCCATTGAAAATCAAAGTTATTTTGTCGGCCTAACTCAAGTTGGTTTGATTAAAAATGGAATTTATAATTCCGGTAATTCTCTTATATGTGACCCTTTTGGTTATTCTTTATTTGAAATGAGTGATGAAAATGAAGGTGTAAAAACGTGTGAAATTAACTTAGAAAAACAATATGATTTACGCAATGAGGTAAAGACATTATCTGATATTAATGATATTTATAATGTAAAAATTAAGTATTAAAAGGAAAAAAAATGGGAATTATTGAAAAAATTAAAGAAAAAAAAATTATGGCAGTTGTTAGAATTGTCGATAAAGAAAAGTGTATTGATACGATTAATGCATTAGTTGATGGTGGAATTGAAATTGTTGAAATTACACTTGAAAATAGTTGTACTTATGATGTTATTAATTATTTTTCATCAAATGAAAACATAAATGTTGAAGTTGCTGCAGGTGGTATAATAACAACTCAACAGGCTTATATTTCAAGTAATGCAGGTGCAAAATTAATTATATCGCCGGTTTTTCAAATGAGTTTGGTGAAATTTTGTAAAGGTGCCAAATTGCCTCATATAACAACCGCAACGACTCCAAATGAAGCTTATCAAGCTTGGAAAACACATATACCTCTTATAAAAATATATCCAACCGGCCATCTTGGCGGAGTTGAGTATATTCAGGATATTTTACGTCCAATGCCGTTTTTAAATATTATTGCAAATGGAGCTATACAAATTGAAGAAATACCTTCCTATTTGCAAATGGGAGTTATTGCATGTGCTATAGGTCGTGATTTTTATCATAATACAAGTTCTTATAATGAAATAACAAAAAGGGCAAAAAAAGCTATTTCACTTATTAAACAAATGGGGAATTAAAAATTATTCAAATTTATTTTAAAATTTAAATAATGTCAATAATAGATATAGAAAATTTAAGTTTTAAAATAAGACAAAATTTTGTATTAAAAGATATATCATTAGATGTAAAACCTCATACTATAACAGGTTTAATAGGGCCGGATGCAAGTGGAAAAACTACATTAATAAGAATTATTTTAGGACTTTTAAAGCCAAATAGCGGTCAAGTTAAAATTTTTAATATTGATTCATATAAGAATAGGCATAAAATACTTTATAATTTGGGTTATATGCCTCAAACATTTGGTTTGTATGAAGATTTAACTGTGTATGAAAATTTGCGGTTATTTTGTTCTCTTAAAGAGGTATCTTATGATAAAATTTCTAAAACTATAGATAGTCTTCTTGAATTTACAGGATTAGCACAATTTAAAAATCGTTTGGCTGGAAAATTATCAGGCGGTATGAAACAAAAATTGGGGCTTGCATGTGCAATTATGTCTCAACCTATTTTATTAATTCTTGATGAACCATCTGTTGGTGTTGATCCTTTGTCAAGGGTTGAATTGATTGATATGATAAAAAAGTTAAAGCAAAAAGGTACAACTATTTTTTGGTCTACATCTTATTTAAATGAAATTGAGTATTTTGATGATGTTTTGATTTTAAATAATGGAGAATTAGTTTATAAAGGAAACAAGAATAATTTACTTCAAAATGTTAATAATCGTGTTTTTAATCTTGAGGTGGAGAATCAAAATAATATGAGAGAGTTGTTTGTTGATTTGATTGAAAATAAAAATATTTTTAAGGATTTTGTTCCCAAAGGAAAATATATAAAGGTACTTTTATATGATAATGTTAGTTCTGGAAGTTATCCGGGGTTAAAAAAAACAAAAGCTGATTTTGAAGATGGTGTAATTGATTTGTTAAATATTAGTGATTTTAAAATTCCAAAGGTGTTAAGTGAACTTAAATTAAATTTTTTAGATGTTGAATATCCAATAGAGGCTAATAATTTGCAAAAAAAATATGGTGATTTTTATGCTGTAAAAAATAATTCTTTTAGGATAAAAAAGGGAGAGATTTTTGGTTTGTTAGGGCCAAATGGTGCAGGTAAGTCAACTACTTTTAAAATGATGTGTTCACTTATAAGACCAACTTCAGGAGATGTAAAAATCATGGGAGTTGATATAAATAAAAATTTATCAAAAGCAAAGGAATTTATTGGTTATATGGCACAAAAGTTTTCATTATATGAAAATTTAACGGTATATCAAAATTTAAATTTTTTTGCTTCTTTATATGGTTTGTCAGGTTATAAATTAAAAGAACGAATTGAAGCTGTTGCTAATATTTTCAATCTTGATAAATATTTTGATGTTTTTGCTTCGAATTTATCGATTGGTTATAAACAAAGACTTTCACTTGCTAAATCAATTTTGAATTTTCCTCCTTGTTTATTTTTGGATGAACCAACATCAGGTGTTGACCCTATTTCACGCCGTGAATTTTGGAATTATATAAATTTGTTATCGTTAAAAGGTATAACAATTATGATAACAACACATTTTATGGATGAAGCTTCTTATTGTGATTGTATAAGTTTATTTTATAAAGGAGAATCAATAGCTTTGGGAACTCCTTCTCAAATTATTAGTGATTATAGTGATAATGATACTCTTGAAAGTGCGTTTATTAATTTAATAAAACAAAATTAAAGAATAAAATACTACAAATTATTATTGATTCTAAATTAAAAATATGATAACTTAGTATACAAAAATGAAGTAAAATTAGTATGGAGTTTAAAAATGTTAAATAATACGAAAATGCTCGGGGGGGGGGGCTAAAAGTAGTATAAAACAAGGGAAAAGAGCCTTTACCTATGTTGAAGTAATATTAGTAATGATTTTTGTTGCTTTTTTGTGGATACTTGCAACTAAAGTTATTAGTCATAATAAAGAGGGAAAAGTACCTTTATATGTTTATTATTTATATAAAAATTTAGATAATCATAGTAAATTTCTTATAAATAAAATTCAAGGCACACCAGGTAATGAAGAAAAAAATATTAATAATATTTTAAAAGAATTAGATGCAAAGAATTATTGTGATTTATTTTCAAGGGATTTAAATCTTATTGGAGAAGCTGATTGTAATAATGTTGCACAACAGGATACTCAAGAAGAAATAATTATTAATCATTATAAAGAACAAGTTAAATTTGAAGGTAATGCAAAAATTGAACTTAAAATTGATGATAAAAATTATACTATTAAACAATATAATAATAATACATACATATTAATAAATGATAAGTTATATATACTTGAAGGTAATGGAAGTATTAAAAAAGAAATAACTAATATCGAATTTGATGATGAAGGTAATTTAACAGGTGAAAAAGATAATGAATCTTTTATAATTTTGCCTTTTAATCAACTTGGTTTAAAAAAAACAATATATAAGGATGCATATACTGATACTATTCAAAATACTAAAGGTGAATTTATCTTATCTGATAAACCTAAAAATAAACATTTTCGTTTAATAAATAATATTGAAATAGCATTGGTATTAAATAGAAAAATTATAAGTAAACAGGAAAAAGAAATCACTCCAGGATTATCATTTGACGTATTAGTGGAAATTATTATGCCTCAAATTGGGCTAGATAGAGATAAATATAAAACTCCTATAATTTGGAATGACAATTATTTTGTAGAAGCAATAGCTCGAAATTTTGGTTCAATGTATGTTACTAGTTATAATAGTACTTTTTATATTACAATTAATGGAACTACTACAACAACACGAGCACTTTATAATCAAATAGGGAAACAATTTAAGAAAAACAATGGGGTTATGTGTTTAAATCCAGAAAATTGCAAATATTATTCAGATGGTACAAGACAACTGTCTCTTTATAATTGGCTAAAAATGTATGAGTTAACGAAAGAATATGCAACATATGATTGTAAAATGAACAATCAAACCAAAAAGTGTATGAATTCACTATTCGATCCTGAAACTGGCGGATATTGGGATTTTAATAATTATTACTATGTATTTGTAATGTCTCATTTTGATTATCCTTCATATAGAGAAGTTGTAACTCAAAAACAACTTAATTTTGCAAACGCAAAGCCTTATTATGAAAAATGGAATGGTTTTTTTAAAAATTATCCATGTCTAGATATTATGGATAGTGAAAAATCTTCCAAAAGTATCGAGAAAAATACAACCACTGAGGAAAAAGATGAAATAATTTCAGATTCTCAAGATGTAGAATATAATCATTTTATTTATACAGCAATAGATACAACCTTTGAAAAAGGTGAAATGGATAAAAATATATTTATTTTTGAACATTTTGAAGATAAAATTATACCTGTTGGGTATCTTGCAAATAATGAAAATACACCATTAAAGTTTGATGTAATAACAAGAGATCCTGTAACATTTAAAATGAAAAAAGTAAATGATAAACCTTTAACATATTGTGAAGCCATGAGTTATACAGGAGAAGAATTTTCAAAATATTGTGAATGTAAAGATAAAGATGAAAAAGTTATTACCCAATATGAAGAAATGAAAGATTCAAGTTGTAAAAATGCTTTTGGGTGTATGATAAGACCTGTTAAACCGTCTTTAAGTGGAAGATTTAAATAAATTTAGGGACTTATATACAATTTTACACAAAGTTTCTCCTTCCGGAGGACGTTAAAATATTTAATTTGTTGAGATTTAACAATTTTGCCACCCTCACCCCCATCCTCACGCTTAAAGGGAGAGGGGGCATGAAATGTCACCTTAACCTTACACTGAAAAGAGAGAGGGAGGGTGTAATAAAAAGTCGGAGAATGAGGTCAACAAAGGCAACCCATACGCAGGTTTGAGTAATAGTTTTTAAATAATTTTTTGAGAAAAATTTTAAATATTTAAAGAAAATTAAAGCCTTTCAGGCGGAGGCACTTTGTGTGGACAAAGTGCCCAAAACCGTAACCCGACTTGTCACTCACATTCTCACTAAACTCAACCCAAGCAGCCTTAACTCGTGCTTCGCACTCAAACAGAAGGCTGCCTGTTGTTGTTTCGTTAAGTGATAATTGTTCGTGCCTGCGTATGGGTTACATTTATTGACTTTATTCTACAATTGTTTAATAAGTCTTGAAAAAGACAAGTGTTGAAATAAACCAAATGTTGTTGAGTATAATTAAAATATACAACCCATACGCAGGTTTGAGTAATAGTCACAGACGAAACATTGTCAAAGCCTCCTTTTGTTTGAGTGCACATAGTGCACGAGTTAAGGAGGCTTAAGTTGAGTCGTGTGAATATACGAAAACCAAGTGGGTTGAGGTTTTGTGCAACTTTTGCGTAAAAGTTGCCCCGTCCGGAGGACATTAAATTTCACGTGGGGGGATATGGGGGAGGCAAAGCCTCCCCCATATATTACTAATTCCCGCCGTAGGAAAGACGCCCGAATGAAATGAGGGCGGATACCTCAGGCGGAAAAAAAACAAAGCCGACAGCAAGAAGTGCGACAGGCGAAGTTAAACAGAGTAACCCCGTCCGGAGGACATTAAATTAATTTTAAATAATTTTAAAAAAATCGTAAAAACAGAGTAATCTCGTCCGAAGGACGCTAAAATATTGAGACTTGTATATAACTTTACACAAAACTTAGTGTAAACTTATATATAAATCCCTAAATTTATTTATAAAATGTATCAAAAACCGCTTTTAAATCATCTATATCAATATCTTTAACAATTGATACCATATAATTTTCATTGTTTAAAATGAAACGTAATTTATTATTTTCAACTTTTTTATCAAGTTGCATTGTTTTTAAAACATTATTAAATTTAAACTTTGGTAGTTTTTTGTTTATTAAATTATAATCACTAATAAAACTTAGCGAGTTATTTAAATAATCTTTTGATATAAGTCCTAAATTATAACTTAAATTCAAAGCAAAATTCATACCATAAACTATGGCTTCACCGTGAGTAAATTTTTTATAATGTGTTAAGTTTTCAATCACATGTCCAAATGTGTGACCAAAGTTTAAAATAGCTCTTAAACCAGCTTCCTTTTCATCTTTAATAACAACATCACGTTTTAAGCAGCAGCATGTTTTAACAGTTTCAATTAGAATTTGTTTGTCTAAATTATAGATCTTAGATTTATTTTTATTTAAAAAATTAAAAAAAGAATTATTTTTATCACATAAAGATATACTATTTTGAATGAAGGCATATTTTAAAACCTCCGCAAGACCGGTTTTAAAATTACGCATATTTAAAGTTTTTAACGTTGAAATATCAGAAATAACAAGTTTTGGCTGGTAAAAATTTCCAAGTAAGTTTTTGCCTAAATTTGTGTTTATTGCAACTTTTCCGCCAACAGATGAATCCACCTGAGATAGAAGTGTTGTTGGTATTTGTACAAACTTGACTCCTCTCATATAAGTTGATGCACAGAAACCTGTAATATCACCTATTACTCCGCCGCCAAATGCTACAAAAGAATCAGTACGATTTATGTTATATTTTGAAGCTTCATCAATTATTTTTTTATAAGTTTTTATATTTTTATATTTTTCACCATCATTTAGCACTAAAACTTTTGAGTTTTTTATATTTAAGTATTTTTTGTAAATTTTATAAATAGTTTTATTTGTGACAATAAAGTATTTATCGGCATTGACATAAGTTTTAAGATATTTTTCAATATTTTCAAGAAGATTTTCACCTATTAAAATTGGATAATTGACATTTTCAAAAGAATTAATATTTATATTAACAATTTCGCTCATAATATTTTCCTATAATTTCATCACAAATTTGTTCAATAGTTTTATTATAAGTATTTATAGTGAAGTGTGCCAGCTTATATTTACACTCACGTTTCATAAATTTTTCATCAATAACATCTAATAAAGGACGTGAATTATCAGATATAATACGTTCTTTGATTATTTCGATTGGAGTATTTAAATAAAAAACAGTATCATATTTTAAAAATAGGTTAATATTTTCTATATTTTCAACTATGCCACCACCTGTAGCTACAATTTTTTTATTTTGGTTTATTATATTTTTTATTAAATCATTTTCTAAATTTCTAAAATATGTTTCTCCGTATTTTAAAAATATGTCACTAATTTGTAAGTTTTGTTTTTTTTCTATTTCAAAATCAGTATCAATAAGTTCAAAATCGGGAAGTTTTTTGTGTAAACAATTGCCGCAAGTAGTTTTTCCACATCCCATTATTCCAATTAGGACTATATTTTTCATAATTTTATCTGTTCCATATAAGAATTATAGTTTTGAGTTATTTCATAAAAACTGTCACCTGCAAATTTACTTAAAAATTGTTGAGCGATTATAATAGCAGCCATATTTTTTGCAACATGAGCACAACTTTCAACAGCACAAACATCCGAGCGTTCAAAATGTGCGGTTACATTTTCTTTAGTATTAATGTCTATACTTTTTAAAGGTGTTTTCATAGTAGGTATAGCTTTCATGGAAGCATAAATAACGATATCTTCACCATTTGACATTCCACCTTCAATACCGCCGGCGTTATTTGTGTTGCGGATTATTTTATTATTTTCATAATATATTTCATCATGTGTTTTTGAGCCAAATGTATTAGCAACGTTATGTCCTAAACCAAATTCAACGGCTTTAACACCTCCGATACTCATAATAGCATAAGAAAGAAGTGCATCAAGTTTTTTATCCCAGTGAACATGTGAGCCTAGACCGACTGGAACATTTTTGATTATGATTTTAAACCTTCCACCTAAGGTGTCACCTTTTTCTCTTGTGAATTCAATAAGTTTTATTAGTTCTTCTTTATTATCATAACAAACGCCGCCAATTTCAAGAGTTTTAGATTCAAAATATATATTAAAAGGTTTTAGAATAAGCTGAGCAATGGCCCCTACAGCAGTTCTAATTGCGGTTTCACGTGCTGATGAGCGTTCAAGAATATTTCTTACGTCGTGATGATTATATTTTAAAGCTCCTGGTAAATCGGCATGACCTGGTCGGATTGCTGAAATAAATTTACTTTGAATTTTTTTATTATTTTCTTCATTCTTTTCCTGAGCTTTAGAATTCATTTCGACTTCCCAGTTTTTAAAATCATTGTTAATGATTTCAAGACAAATAGGGGAGCCTAAAGTTAATCCGTGTCGAACGCCTGAATTTATTATTATTGTATCATTTTCTATTTTCATTCGTCCGCCGCGACCAATACCTTCTTGTCTTATTTTAAGTTCATTATTTATAAAATCTTCGTTTATTTCAAAATTTGAAGGAACACCATCAATTATGGCATTTAAGCATTTTCCGTGTGATTCACCTGATGTTAAAAATCTAAATTTCATATTTTTTTTGACCTTAGTGTTCTTTGAGTTGATTTTTAAGGAGCATAATTCCTAAATATATCATCTTGCATAAATTAGATTATATCATTAACTAACCATAAACACAAACTTTAAAACAAGCGTGTCAAGACAAAGGTACATTAAGTATATTAGATAGAAATGGGAATAAGAAGAGTGGGGAGTTATATGACAGTACGGGAGCGAAGGGAGCGATGGAATATAATGTGGAGAATATATTGAATCATTTGGAGTATGT
>CALUPO010000032.1 GCA_944322675.1 Candidatus Gastranaerophilales bacterium
TCGTCTGTGACTATTACTCAAACCTGCGTATGGGTTGTATATTTTAATTATACTCAACAACATTTGACTTATTTCAATACTTGTCTTTTTCAAGACTTTCTCCCTCTCCCTCAAGGGAGAGGGCGGGGGTGAGGGTGGCAAAATTGTTAAATTTAAATTTAATTTAATGTCCTCCGGACGGGGCAACTGTCTTGGATTTGCTCCACGCTCACAGAGTCTCACCTTTTGAGCTTCGCTCAAGTCGGCTCGTTCTGTTCGCTATCCGGATTCGCTTCACTCCATCCGTACGCAAATCCGCTTGTGTGGACAAAGTTGCACAAAACCACAACCCACTTGGTTTTCGTATATTCACACGACTCAACTTAAGCCTCCTTAACTCGTGCACTATGTGCACTCAAACAAAAGGAGGCTTTGACAATGTTTCGTCTGTGACTATTACTCAAACCTGCGTATGGGTTGTATATTTTAATTATACTCAACAACATTTGGCTTATTTCAACACTTGTCTTTTTCAAGACTTTCTCCCTCTCCCTTTAAGCGTGAGGGCGGGGGTGAGGGTGGTTTTAATGTTTAAACTAAATATTATAACATTCTTTAAATATGCCTATAATACTGAATTTGCTTCTTTATATAAAAAAACATGTAAATTTTAACTTCTATGTTATAATAAAAAAAAATGTTCTGATTTGGTAAAAAAAGTAAAAGAAAGGATTGAGGTTTTTTTCTTAATTCAATTAAAAAATTATTATTTTAATAGATATATAAGAAAAAATTAATAACCTAAATTAAATAGAAAATGAAAGTAAAAGTAAAAGTACCAGCAACAACGGCAAATTTTGGACCAGGATTTGATTGTTTGGGTATGGCATTACCGATATATAATGAAATAACCGTAGAAGAAACAATAATGCCTGGTTCAGGCATAAATATACAGATAGTAAATAAACACGACGATGATGGTGTTTTATTTATACCAACTGATGAAAATAATATTGTTTATAAGTCTATAGAATTATTATACAATTCAATAGGTATGTCTCCAAGTGAATTAAAAATAACCATTGAAACAAATATACCATTAACACGCGGTCTTGGAAGCAGTGCATCGGTTATAATAGGTGGAGTTATGGCAGCAAATAAACTCCTTGGCAATCCTGCCGATGAAGCAGCTATATTATCAATAGCAAGGGAAGTCGAAGGACATCTTGATAATATAGTGCCGGCTTATGCAGGAGGGTTTTGCTTAAGTGCTAATGATGATGATGGAAGCATTTTTTATCAAAAGTTAAACTGGCCTAAAGATTGGAAAATAAATATATGTGTGCCTGATTTTGAACTTGCCACAAATATTTCTCGTTCTATACTACCTGAATGTGTGAAATTAAAAGATGCAGCATTCAACTTAAGTCATCTTGGCCTACTACTAAAAGCATGTGAAAATGAAGATAGCGAACTTTTAAAAAAAGCTTTAAAAGATAAAATACACGAGCCTTATCGTGAAAAAATTGTTGCCGGATTTAGCACAATACGAGATAAATTTAAAAACAACAACGATGTATATGGAACGGTTTTATCAGGTGCAGGACCTTCTGTTACCGTTATTTCAAATAAAGATGCCGTAAGTGAAGTTAGTGAATCCGTCAAACAAATATGGAGCGAACTTAATATAAAATCTCAGGTGTTCACCTTTGATGTTGAACAAAATGGTGCCGTTTTTGTTGAATAATGATTATAAATATATAAAAGAAAAATTACATAAATATTTTGACACATTTTATCATAAACTTGATACTCTTTTATATCAACTTGAGCCTGCATTGCAAAAGGATATAAAAAATTTCTTTTATACTTCAAAAAATATACGAAGTGTTATTTTATTATTAATTTGTCTTGCATCAGACACTAAAATCAATAAAAATATAATATCAATTTGTATAATAACAGAATTAATTCATAATGCCTCTATAATACATGATGATATTGTTGATGATTCAACATTAAGACGAAATAATATAACATACAACAAAAAATACGATAATAAATTTGCCTGCCTTTTAGGAGATTATATGTTAACTCTTGCAGTTGGTGAAATGTTAAAATTAAAATCATCAAAGATAGAAAAATATTTTAATCGTGCAATAAATCATATGTGTATTGGAGAAATAAATCAATATCTAAACAAATATAAAATTATAACAATAAAGGAATACCTACAAAAATGTATAAGAAAAACTTCTTTACTTTTTGAAGCTCAAATTTATGCATATTGTGCCTTAAACTTAAAAGAATATAAAAAAGCAATAAAACTTTTGAGATTTGCAAGGTATTTTGGTATAATATTTCAAATGAAAGATGATTTAGATAATATAATTAAGCCAAAAGATACAAAACCTGTTTTTGATGATATAAAAAACGGAATTTATAACTTAAATATTATATATGCTTTAGAGGATTATCCTAACCTTTTCAATAAAGATGAAAATGAATATATAGATATAATAAAAAATCAAAAATATATACTTAAAACAAATGAAGTGATTAATAAATATAAAGAGAAAGCATTACAAGAATTGGATTTTTTAAATGAAAATTGTTACAAATCCAATATATTTACAATATTAAACATGTTTATGTTATGATTATAATGGATTATAAATAAATTAAGGATAAAAATAAATGGATAATAAAATAAAAGAGCTTGAAAATGAGTTATACAAACAAGTTGAGGATTCGACACCCGGTTATATAAAGGATAGAAAATTAATTGATATTGACAATAAGAATGAATTTATATTCACATTAAAAAGAGAACACTTATACCCTTATGATGAAATAAAAAATCCAAACGGTTTAAATTTAAATGAATGGCTTGCTAATTATGAAAAAGAAGCAAAAGTTTCAACAGCCGGTATAAGAGGGCCTCAAAATATACTTTATCCTGAAGATACACGTTTTCCAATAAATATTGTGGGAATTATGCTTGCAACGATTGCTAAAGCATTGTGTGCAAAAGAAAAATATCCGGGAAAGGAATTATATAAAATAGTAGGACGTGAAGTTAGATACAATAGTTCTAAAATGCAAGAACTTATAGGAAGAATACAGGCTGCACAAAATATTACAACTTTAATTGCAAAAGATAGAAAAACAATACCTATATGGCTTGCTTCATTTCTTGCATTTAAGCTTGATTTGATAGGAGGAGAATATATAACATCAAGCCATGGTATAAGTGTTAAAAATGCGACAAAAGATTTAAATAGTCAGGGAAGTCAGTATTTACCCGAAGAATCACTTGAATTTGTAAACAAAATAAAACAAATTTTTGAATATGCTGATAAAAATGGAAGCTATGATATTAAAATAGCATCGGATGATAGCTCTTATATTAATGAAACACTTATGGAAAAACTAAATGACGGTATTGATTTATATTATGAATATTTAAAATCCGGTGTGGCAAATGATGAAAATATAGAACTTATAAAAAAAGCTCCATCAAAACTTATTATTGAAAATGTTGGTGGAAGTGCCTATCGCACTTTATCAAAGTTGTTAAAAAAGTTAGATATTGAAAATAGTTTTGAATGGTTTAATGTGGAAGAAGATCCTTTTTTCCATGGTATTGGCAAGTATGATCATGATCCAAAGGGTAATAAAACATTTTATGACTATTCAGTTGACGCAACGGTGCTTGCAAAAAAAATGGATGGAACACAATATTTTCCAGTAATTGAAACTTTAAATTACGAAGAAAAATTAAAAAATTATCCCATAGGAAGCGGTATATTGATAACCGACCCTGATCACGATCGCTTAACTGTTTGCCAAATTGAAGATGAAAAAAATATAGATTACTTAAAAGAAGCCGGTATTGATTATGTAAAACTTGATAAGGGACGTATTTTAACTGTATTAACTGCAAATCAATCGTTTTTGTTGATTATGGATTTCTGGTATAGTCAGTTAAAAAAATCAGGCAAGATTGACAATCATCCAAGATTTATAATAAAAACAACAGCATCTGCTATGAGTTGGGATGAATGGGCTCATAAAAATAAAATAAAAGTTATAAATGTGCCTGTTGGTTTTAAAGAAATAGCTAATATAATGAAAAAAGTTGAAAAACAAATAATTGATAATCCTTCAAAAGAGGTTAAAATTTTTGATGTTTTTGGAAAAGAAATAAATTTAGGTGTAAATCCAAGACTTATTTTTGCAGGTGAAGAATCAGGCGGTATGATTATTGGTGCTGAAGAACTTATTAAGTCAAAAGCCGGACGTTTTGCAATAGCTATGAGAGAAAAATCTGCAACTGAAGCAATAATTGTGGCAAGTGCTTTAATTTCAAAATTAAATAGTAAAAATATCACCCTTTCTCAGGCATTGCTTCATCTTTTTGAAACAAATAAAATTATTGCAAAATATGATGTTCGTGAAGATATTTCTTATTATAACGAATCTGAACCTGATATTAATAAATTGAAAGAAGCAAAAAAAGCAGGCGAATTAAAAAGAACAGCAAATGATTTGTTTTATCTTACACTTGCTCTTGCAAAAATAGATAAAAAAATAACTATAAATGATGTCATAACCATATTTAATTCACTTGGGTCGGGGTTGGATTTTTCTAATTTAAAGGATATAAAATTTGTAGGTGATGGAACTTACCTTGAATTTACCGATAAATTTATTGAAATACGACCTTCAGGAACGGATGCAAAAACAAAAGCATACGGTTCAGGTGACGATAAGGATAATATACTTCAATATGCAAGGTTTTTAGGCAATTATTCAGGTGAATTAAATAATGTCTATAAAAGACTTATTAGTCAAAAAGATTATGATGAAGCAAAAGAAAGTTCGCTTAAAAGGTATTTAAATTTTACAAACCACAATAGTGCAGATGTCGAATTTCAAGTGCCTGATTATTCAAAAACACTTTTTTAAAATATATTAACAAAAATAATGCAGGTTTTGTTTTAATTTAAAAGTTTATTTAAACTGTTTATTTGGGGCAAATATCCATATAAATTTGCCTCATTTGCTATATTTAAAGCTTTATTTATAAGTGATTTTGCTTTTTTACCATTATTTAAGTCAATTAAAATAGAAGCTGCCATAATATAGTTTTCAATTTGATTTTTGGATTCATTTGATACTTTATCAAATTCCATGGTAGAAATTTTAAGGTCTTTTAGAGCTTGAAGATTTTCATTAAAATTTTTATAAGTTTTTGCGGATTTTGAATAGATTTTACCTATTGTTTTACTATCACTTGTGTCATTTGCAATATTTTTAGCTGTTTCAATAAAATTTAAAGCGGCATCTTTATTGTATGTGGAAGCGTAAATTTCACCGATATCAAGCAGAGCATAGCTTTGAAGTTTAGTATTTTCGCTTTCTCCACCATAAGAACACGCTGCTACATAATGATCAAGTGAAGCATCTATTAGCGATGAATCATCATATATTTTGCCAAGAGCCATATGTGATAATGCTTTAATATTGAAATTGCTGTTTGATGTATTTATTGCATTTGAATAATACTCTATGGCTATATTTATATTATCAGTTTTGTCATAAACCTTTGCAACTTCGTAGTAAATTATAGGCTCCATTTGTGTGTCGCCTATTTCGTTTGCATAATTTAATGCGTTTTCGTAAAAATCAAGTGCATTTTGATAATCCTTTGCATTGCCTAAAATTTTAGCTTGTGTAAATAAACTTTTTAATGTTTCATCAGTTGGGATATAGTTTTTGGAATTATTTGTTGATTTTGTATTTTGAGTTTTTATATTTTGATTTTCATTTTCAAGTTTCGGTAAAGTTACCTTTTTTTCGTCGGGAATAATTTTTTTATCTAAACTAATTATGTTGCTATTGTTTATTTCAACTTCTTTATTGCCGGTTTCAACAAAATTATCATTTACATTGTTTAATGTTTCCGGTTTGTTATTTTCAATTAAATTTGTTGAAGATGTTTCATTTTCAAATTGAACATCTTGCTGGTTAATATTAAAGTCGTTTGAAAGAACATTTGTGGCATTATTAGAAGAAGAAGGTTTATCCGGATATAAAATATCAAGATTTTTAGATATTTTTTCATCCACTTTAGAACCTTTGGGAAATTTAAGTTTAAATGTTTCATTTATATCATAAGGATTGTGTTTATAATCAATATCCTGTAAAAATAAAGCATTTAACCAGCCTTCAACAACATGTGAATCTTTGTTTAGTGTTTTTGATATATAATCATCTAAAAGTTTTGAAGCTTCTTTTAAATTATTTTGTATGACTTTTGGCTGCGGATTTTGAGTTTTCGATTCATTATCAACATTGCTTAAAAATTTATTAACTTCGTAAACAACATCATCAGGTGCATTTATTGCAATTTGAGTTTTTCTAAAATCTGATACAATTTGATGAATATTTACGCTTCTTTTTCTATTGTGAAGATTAATTGTGTTGTTATGATTATTTGTTTGATAAGTATTTATATTAAATGCTTCACGATTTGCATAATTATTTAAATTATTTTGATGATAACGATGTTTAAGTTCTTCCTCGGTAAGATGAGCATTACCATTTGAAAGGCCTCCGTTTGAATTAGCGTTTTCTTCTTCTTTACTTTGTACCTTTTTTTTATTTTCGTTAGTTTTATATGTATAGTGTATATTTACCGGGTAAATACTGTTATACAAAATTTTTCCCTCAAATAATTCCCGAATGAAACTTTTATGTTTACTACTTTTGTTGACGGTTATTATAACTTATTGTTTAAATATTAAAGAAAAAAATCATCTATATATATGAATATTATGTATATTTACTAAAGTATTAATGCTATATTTATAATTTTCAATAAAATAATTAAGAAAAATTATTTAAAAAATATTTTTGGATTTGTATATCAGTTTTACTAAGCTTTGTACAAAGTTGTATATAAGTCTTTAATATTTTTTACCCTTTAAACAATAACACTAATCATCAGTTTTTGTAATAAGTCTATAACCAACATTTGTTACAGTATTAACATAAACAGGTTTTTTAGGGTCAGGTTCTATTTTTTGTCTCAAAGTACCTACATGTACTCTAACCATACGAACATCTTCGTCACTATCATAGCCCCAAACTTCCTGTAATAATGTTGCAAGGCTAACGGCTTGATTTTTGTGTTGCATAAGACAGTATAATATTTCAAACTCGGTTGGGGTAAGTTTTATTATTTTATCTTTTATTTTAACTTCAAGAGAATCTTCAAATATCTCAATATCATCTGATTTTAACACACCATTATTAGTGTTCAAAGTTGAATTTTGACTATTTATACTGTTACTATTTACAACATTTGTATTTCGACGTAATAATGCTCTTACTCTTAATAGAACTTCTTGAATTTCAAAAGGTTTAACAAGATAATCATCTGCCATTGCATCAAAACCTTTTGTTTTATCTTCAATCGTTCCTTTTGCTGTCAATAAAATAATAGGAATATTAGGATTTTTTTGTTTTATATTAAAACAAGCATCAAACCCGTTCATTTTTGGCATCATAACATCAAGAATAACAAGGTCATAATGTTCAAGAATAAAATTATTATAAGCTTCGAGTCCGTTTGTTGCAGATTTTACATAATAACCGCTTTGAGTCAAATCAAATTCCAAAAGTTCACGTATTTCATCATCATCATCAGCTATTAGTATCTTTTTTGTCATAAATTAATATTATTCCCTATTTTATTTTTATTATATCATATTGAATTTTAAATTCATTTTGTAAATTTTTGTAACAATTAGCCCCCCGACAAAAATTAAAATTTTTGGGTTTTATACATATAGAAGTGTTATAACTATAGTTATAAAATCATAGGTAAAAAATGAACAATATAAATCCTTTTTTTAAATAATAGAATAAATTCAAGGCAAAATGTGGCAAATCAAAATAATGGTGCCTTAAATTATAATGTTCGTTTTGGAAATGGTCAAAACTATGATAGCTTTGAATCTTCTTCATCAAATAAGGAAACTAAAAGCTTCTGGCAAAAATGGGAAGGCGTTATTATTGGAGGTGCAGGCTTACTTTGTGTTTCTATTTTAGGTGTTATCGGGTATAACAAAGGCTGGTTTAAAAAAGCCTCAGATAAAATCAAAGATAAAACCGGAGAAACTGCTTCAAAAACAGCTTCAAATGCTCCAAAAAATGTTCTAAATTTAGAAACAAGTTTAAAAACTTTAAAAATTAGTAGTCAGTCATTTAACGGTCGTACAATAAATGATATGATAAAAAAAGGTAATATTTCAAAAAGAGAACTTCAAGCTGTGACAACAAAGTTAAAAAATATTAAAAATAAAGAAAATAAAGAAAATCAAGCTGCAGTTATTTTTATTTTAAACCAACTTCGTCAACATTTAGATGATAGTGTTCAAATTGAAGGCTTTAGGAAAGAGGATGCAAAGGAAATTAATGGTACTAATTTAGATAAAATATTAGAGAATATAATAAAAGAAGATAATAAAATAGATGAAGAAGGTCAATTGGAAAAAGATAATAAAGTAAAAAATCGAAAAGAAAGGGACGTGGTTGACAATAAAAATTCGAAAATAAAAATTTTAGAAGAATTTAAAGTAAAGAAAATTATAACAAAAAACAACGCCGTGATGTAGCATTGGCACTTAGTGAAGCAATTGATAATAAATTTATTAATAAAGAGAAAGAAGACGATAAACAGTTAGTAAAAGAAATTTTAAACAAATTTAATAACGAAGGTGTTATAACGAAAGACAATGCTTTTAAAGTGGCAGATGCATGTTATGATTTGATACTAAACGAATTTCAAATTGAAAATGCCGGCGATATAATGGTTAAATGTATTAAAGCCAATCCAACTACAATAAATATATTTAAGGATCTCCTTAGTATTATAGATAATAATACAGATGATAAAACAACATTAGAAAGCTTGGCGAATGGTGTTAAGGAATTAGAAAGTTTAAGAGGAAACCAAGAGTTCTTAACAAAGTTAAAAGATGCACAAAAAACAGAATTAGATAATTTAATAACAATAATAGATGATAAATATAATCCAAAAGAATCACAATTAGATGAAGAAGATAGTATGAACGCCAATTCATCTATAGGTAATAGTGGTAGGCTAGAAAACCATAGAATATTTGAAAATAGCCAAATACCTATTAATGATTCTGACCGTATATTAGTAGAAACAGCAGAACAAGAGATAGAAACAGCTCCAGTTGAAGAAAAAGAAGAAGGAAATATATCATATTATAAATTTAAAGTAAATGACTTCGTAGAAACTACAATTAATTATGATAATGGCAAATTACACACTTCATGGGCACAGTTTGATGCTATAGATAGTCCAATTAACTTCTTTATATTTTTCAGCCAGCTTAGTAAATTAAATGTCGAAAATATAGATAAAGAAAAATATAAAGAATCAATAAAAAATAGTTTAAATCTTGTTATACAAGAAGAGTATATAAAAGAACTTCCTATTAGCTATGCCCTTATTTTAAACATGTTTATATGTAATCTTAATAGCTTAGTAGAAGAAAAATTTATTGACCCATCTCAAGATGAAAAATTATTAAAAGGTATTTTAAAACAATTTAGTGAGGTAGAAATTTTATATAAGTCTTCTACCTGTATATATAGTTTGGTTCATTTTCTAAATAATAAAAAGATAAGTAATTCTCAAAATAAAGAATTATTAACAAAAATTTTAAGAAAAATAGATGAAAGCGATTATGAGGAAATTTTATCAAATATCAAGTCACAATTAAATATTGCTTAATTCTCTTCTTTTGTTGTACAACAAAAAGAGCGAATTAAAAAATCTTTAAAAGAAGATGAAGCAGATAATTAATGAAATTTTGAAAAAAGCTAAAATTTTTATCATAATTTTTAAAGGTACTAAAAAAGAGAGTTTTAAAACTCTCTTCAAAAATAGGGAGAGGGAGAAAGGATAAGATTCCAGCCCTCACGCTTAAAAATGGAAAGGGCAGAGGTGGAAAGAAGATTCACTTTCAAATGAATTTTTTATCATGCCCATTTTTTAATAGCCCAGGCTATACCAGTAGTTGCTAATCCAACAAATACAGCACCTGCTAATAATCCCCAGCCAATAGGACCAGACAACAACGCAGCTGCAATAGCTGTTCCCACAAGTGCCCCTGTTGCAGTTCCTTCTAATGTTGCTGTTGTTTTGAAAGCATTTGCTTTACCATCTCTAAAATTACCATTTTGGTTAATAAAATCCTCAGGCGATGACTTTATTACATTATCAGCAATTTCAAGAAGTTGAAAAAAGAAATAAGGTGTGATATAATAAAAAAGCAGGGCGTTAAACCGGTTGGTACCCGATTTAACATTTGGCTTCTGTAAACGGTTTAGAATTTTAGAGCTAGTATGATTAATAAAATCAATATTAGCTCTTTTGTATTTTTACATGTTAAAAATATTATCACAATTAAAAACAAAAATTCATCAACCATACGCAAACACCTCCTTTCCTCAATTTCTTCAAAAATAAGATGTAAGAAGAGGAGTTTTTACGTCCAAAAAAGCCAATAACCCTGCCGTTTTCTATAATTATTTAGTTTTAAACGTACAATAAATTTATTATACCGAAAATATATATAATTGTAAAGTTAATAAAAGTTGAAAAAGGAATAAAGGTGTGGTATTATAAAAATAGGGTGAGCGGTTTGGTATCCGCTCTTTAAAAACCCTAAGATGTTAATTTTATAAGCGTTAGTAATATAAACAAAATAATTATTAACGCTTTTTTACTTATTTTGATTAACATTTCCGACATCACCTCCTTTCGTTACAACGATTAAATCCTAAAAATTTGCTCGTCTCGTGTAATTTCAAGAAGTTAGTCAACAGGGTTTGCCCTATTTTGTTTTTTATTATACCGAAAATATGTATAATTGTAGAGTTTTTTGACTTTTATCACCCTCACCCCCGCCCTCTCCCTTTAGGGAGAGGGGAGAATAAAAAAGTTAGAGAATGAGGTCAACAAAGGCAACCCATACGCAGGTTTGAGTAATAGTCACAGACGAAACATTGTCAAAGCCTCCTTTTGTTTGAGTGCACATAGTGCACGAGTTAAGGAGGCTCAAGTTGAGTCGTGTGAATATACGAAAACCAAGTGGGTTGCGGTTTTGTGCAACTTTGTCCACACAAGCGGATTTGCGTACGGATGGAGTGAAGCGAATCCGGATAGCGAACAGAACGAGCCGACTTGAGCGAAGCTCAAAAGGTGAGACTCTGTGAGCGTGGAGCAAATCCAAGACAGTTGCCCCGTCCGGAGGACATTAAATTAAATTTAAATTTAACAATTTTGCCACCCTCACCCCCGCCCTCTCCCTTGAGGGAGAGGGAGAAAGTCTTGAAAAAGACAAGTATTGAAATAAGTCAAATGTTGTTGAGTATAATTAAAATATACAACCCATACGCAGGTTTGAGTAATAGTCACAGACGAAACGTTGTCAAAGCCTCCTTTTGTTTGAGTGCACATAGTGCACGAGTTAAGGAGGCTTAAGTTGAGTCGTGTGAATATACGAAAACCAAGTGGGTTGTGGTTTTGTGCAACTTTGTCCACACAAAGTTGCCCCGTCTGGAGGACGTTAAAATATTTTAAATAAATTTTAAAAAAAATAAACAAAGTAACCCCGTCCGGAGGACATTAACTTTTGTGTGGGGGGATATGGGGGATTGTTAACTTTTCATTGCGTTAAGGATCAGGTCTTTGTGAAAGAACAAGTCTAAAGATATTCTTAACATTTCTTC
>CALUPO010000033.1 GCA_944322675.1 Candidatus Gastranaerophilales bacterium
AATATACAACCCATACGCAGGTTTGAGTAATAGTCACAGACGAAACGTTGTCAAAGCCTCCTTTTGTTTGAGTGCACGAAGTGCACGAGTTAAGGAGGCTCAAGTTGAGTCGTGTGAATATACGAAAACCAAGTGGGTTGCGGTTTTGTGCAGCTTTTACGTAAAAGCTGCCCCGTCCGGAGGACATTAAAATATTTAATTTGTTGAAGTTTAACAATTTTGACACCCTCACCCCCACCCTCTCCCTTGAGGGAGATAGGAAAAGACCCTCACCCTAACCCTCACGCTTAAAATGGAGAGGGAGAAAATTATCCGGAAAACATCAAAATATTGAAACTTGTATACAACTTTTTACAAAACTTAGTGTAAAATAATATATAAATCCCTTAATAATTATATTAATCTAAAAATGTCGGCTGTGCCGCCAGGAATATAAAAAAATAAATTTTGATGATATAATTAAAAAAAATAAAAGACTCCTTAAAGAATGGAGGGAAAATAATTGGAATTAATAATTTTAAGACGTATGGTAGTAATATCAACGATACTTGGTGCGGTATTAGGAGTTATAACTGTTATTCCTATAATAAATACGTTATCATTTTTTGTAGTATTGTTTTTATCTGCACCTGTGGTGATAGCATATATGACAAAATACAATATGATAGGAATATTTGATATAAAAGAAACGTTAATAAGCGGAGCAATAATAGGTTTTATATCATTTATAGGTTTTTCAATAACATTTGTCCCACTTGCCGGAATAATAGGATTGGTGTATAAAGATTCGTTTTATTTGGGAATAAGCAATTTATTTAAAGAGGGTGGATTCTTTATAGTTTTATTAATGGTAATTTTTACGGCAGTATTAGCCGGAGCATTAATGAATGCATTTAGTGCATTGTTATATTACCATATAAAAAACTACTTTTTTAGAGATAATATAAATAATGAAATATTAAAAAATGAAAATATAGATTACGAAATAAGGGAATAGATAATTATGATATTGGAATCAAAAATAAGGACAATAAAATGGGAAGATAATGTATCAAAAGTGATAGATCAAACATTACTTCCATATGAATATAAATATATAGAAATTAAAAGCATAGAAAATATGTATGAAAGTATAAAGAATATGATAGTTCGTGGAGCCCCGGCAATAGGTATAGCCGGAGCACATGGAGTTGTGCTTGGAGCTTATGAATGTGAAAAAGAATATGGCAATGATATTATACAATTTAAAGATAATTTAATTAAAAAATCTATCTGGTTAAAAACCTCACGTCCAACTGCTGTTAATTTAATGTGGGCAATAGATAAGCAAATAGAGATTATAAAAAAATTTGAAGGTTGCAACATTCAACGATTAATTGAAGAATTGGAAATGAATGTAAAAAGTCTTGAAGAAGATGATATAAAAATAAATAAAAAAATAGGAGAAAATGGAGCCAAACTTGTTGGTAAATCTTGGGGTATATTGACACATTGCAATGCAGGTGCACTTGCAACAGTTGGATATGGAACGGCATTGGGTGTTATAAGAAGTGCCTATGCGAATGATAAAACAATAAAAGTATATGCCAATGAGACACGTCCCCGACAACAAGGAGCCCGTCTTACAACTTGGGAATTGATTGAAGATGGAATAGACGTAACATTATTAACAGATGCTATGTGTTCATATTTTATGAAATCCGGTTATATAGATATGGTGGTCGTTGGAGCTGATAGAATAGCACTTAACGGTGACACTGCAAATAAAATAGGAACTTATACCCTTGCTATTTGTGCAAAATACCACAATATACCATTTTATATAGCAGCACCAAAATCAACAATAGATGTAAAAATAAAAAATGGAAATGAAATACCAATTGAAATCCGTGATGAAAATGAAGTGTTTAAAATAAACGGAAAATTAATATGTCGAGAAGGAACAAAAACAATAAACCCATCATTTGATGTGACACCAAATGAATTGATTAGCGGAATAATATTGGAAGACGGAATAATAAGCGGTGATTATGAAAAAGAGATAAAAAAGCTTTTCAATATGTAAATTTTTGTAAAATTTATTGTTAAAAATGTAATTTTCTAGCAAATTTTTTTCTTTATTCGTGTTTAAATAATAGTGAATAAGTAATAAGGATTTTAGCATGGAAAATTATGGCAGTTATCAAACCCGGCAATTAGATACAAATTCTACTACATTAAATAGCCGTATTAACAAAAAAGAAAATGAAAATAAGAATGAACAATTGCAAAAAACTGTAGCGTGTACTATAGGGACACTGGCTGGTGTTGGTTTAGCGTCTTTAATAGGCTATGGTATTATTAAAACAGGTTTTAAAAATCCTGTTAACAAAACTACAGAAAAAATAAAACAATCTGCTCAAAAAAATATAGAAAAAAGTAAAAAAGTAGTTGAAAAAAAGACTCAAAATATTCTTTTTAAAACATTAGAAAAAGTTAAAAATGGTAAGTCTGTAAAAAAAATAGATATTGTAAAAGAATTAAATACTTTGCAAATGCTTCAAAAAAATATGCCAAAACAGTCATTGGTTACTATTAAAAACTATGAAACTCTTTTAATTGCTTTATTGAGCAAGTTTGATAAAGATGCAAAAGATGAAGACGAGTTAAATAACAATGAGTGTAAATCTGTATTTACAGAAGAGAAAATAAATAATTTAAATAATAACGTATTTAAAATTATTAATTCATTAGATATGACAAATAAGGTAAATGCAAAATTACATGAAAATGATGCAAGTTTAGATGATTTTATCATTGAAAGTAATACATTAAAGATAAAAGGTAATGATTTAGAATTAAATGAAACAATAGACAAAATACCTGATAATGCAATTCAACTAACTAATGAAATATTTGTTGATCAAGAAGCTAAAAATGATATTAATCAAAATACATTATTCTATATAAACTCAGGTGAAAGTTTTTATAAAGTAACTTTAGAAAATATAAACAATGCTCTTGCCAATCCTGAACAAGTTAATGCTGAAGATATTTTAGACAATGAGTCAATAAATGAATTCGATAGAAATGAGGCAGAAATTAAAATTACTCAAATTGGTGATGAAACTTTTACAGTTATTAAAGGTGTAAAAGATGAAGATGGCAATATAAAATATGCAAAAATTAAAGACTTATCAAGCCAAAATATTAATATGATATTAAACGCATTTGAAGATGCTGACTATGGAATTTCTGGTATCGGTGCAAACTTTGCACAAAAAGTGGCAGAAAATATATCAGATGAAACATTAAAAGCACTAATTAATGAAGCTAATGATGAAGAAGAATTAAAAAATAAATTGATTGATGATGATGGAATTTTAACAGATGCCGGCAATGCCCTTCTTGGCAATTGGATAAAGAAAAATCAAAATGATAAAGATGCTCTTGCTAATTTATTGAAAGGTATTAATGATTATGATGACCAAACAATTGGTGCAGCATTTGCACAAGAAGTGGCAAAAAATATATCAGGTGAAACATTAAAAGAATTAATTAATAAAGCTAATGATGAAGAAGAAGAAGAATTAAAAGATAAACTGATTTATATTGATGGCGATTTAACAGATGCCGGTAATACCCTTCTTAGCAATTGGATAAAGAAAAATCAAAATGATAAAGATGCTCTTGCTAATGTATTGAAAGGTATTAATGATTATGGTAACCAAACAATCGGTGCAGCATTTGCACAAGAAGTGGCAAAAAATATATCAGGTGAAACATTAAAAGAACTAATTAATGAAGCTAATGATGATTTAAAAAATAAATTTATTGGTGGTGCCGGTGACTTAACAAACGCGGGTAAAATTATGTTAGAAGCAGCATCAACAAGATTACTAATTGATGATTTTAAACAAATAGCACAAACACTTGATGTTAAAGAATTTACGCAAGAATTAGAGACTCAAACTATAAAAATTGCTGAAGGAACATTACAAGTTAAACCTAAAACACATCTTAAAGATTATTTAATTAAAAAGCAAAACAATGACGAAGATTTTACACAAATTGATATGCTTATGTTATATAAAAATGCAATAGATGGACCAGAAGGAAAAGGTAAAATTATATTTAATGAATCATCAATAGGCTTAAGTTATGATGCTGATATCGAGTCTATGATTGACTCAACCGGAGAAGAATTTGAATCTTATGAATCAGAAACTTTAAGTGGTATTATATCCGGAGGTGATATGAAACAATATTTAATTGACGGCGAAGACAAATTACTTGATACTACAAAAGATTCATTAAAATATTTGTATGGGGTTGATAATGTAATTGAAGAAAATTCTCAATTTATTAAATTACTTAGCAAACAACGCAAAGATGACCACTCAGTTACCATTGGTGGAATTAAATATAAATATTATGTAGATAATGATAACACTATGCATATTCGCAAGGCAAGGCACCAATAAAAAGAAAAATAAATAATTTATCAAAAAATCCCGAGAGATAATATCTTTCGGGATTTTAATTTTTAATAATATTTGTTGTTTTAAAAAACCCCTTCAAAAGTTTCTTGAAGGAGTGTATAATATTTTCATACTTCGTCTTATTATAATCCAGATCAAATATATTTGTCAAGTTTTTTAATTATTTTTTTAAGAAAGAAGAAATATCTTATTCTACCTTTTATGGCACTATTATCCATGATAATTTTTAGGAGTTAAAAATACTAACCAAATACTCTTCTATATAGAACCTCTCCCTAAGATCAAAAATTTTTTGTCCTCCTACAAGGGTAAGTAAGCTCTAAGTTTAACGTAGCGACACTTCCGGTTCTTATGTGGGAGAAAGAAAAATTTCAAGTTGAACATTTGCAAAACTTAGAAATTTAAAAGGGAGATCTTTTTTTATGTCTAGACATCATCATATAATATTCCACAAACGCATATATATGGCAATATACGGTGTTTATTTGTAAATTTATCTTGAAAAGTAGTGTACTAAAAAGTTACAAGAAGGGAAAGGTTTTAAATCACTACTACAAAAGCAATTAGAATAAGGATTAAATTAATTTATAATAAATCAGTTTAAATAAGATATTAAAATTTAAAATCCCGCTGTCCGGCTTCAATTTTTACAAGATCTTCAATAATAATATTTTTAATATTTTTATCTTTATTCAATTTTTCAAGCTCTTTATTTATAAGTTCATAGCCTATTTTTTTAGTTTCGTTTTCTGCATAATCTTCAAGGTATTCTTTAAGTGTTAAAATGGCATTAGGCTGACAAAAATTGTGTATTTGCTGACTTTTGCATACTTCCATAAATTTTTCACCGGTACGACCTGAACGATAACATGCTGTACAAAAACTTGGCAAATATCCAAGCTGCATAAGCCATTTTATAACCTCATCAAGAGGGCGTCTATCTGACACATCGAATTGTGCTGAATCTTCACTATCAGGCATTGGATTATAATATCCTCCAACAGAAGTTTTGGAACCGCCTGATATTTGTGAAACACCAAGTTCAAGAAGTCGTTCACGACATTTTTCATTCTCTCGTGTAGATATTATTAAGCCGGCATATGGTGTTGCAATACGTATACAGGCAACTATTTTTGCAAATATGTCATCATTTATTCCATTGTCAAACGCATCAGGATCTATATCATCAGCTTTTTTAACACGTGGAACAGATATAGCATGCGGACCAACACCATAAGTTGCTTCAAGATGGCAAGCGTGCATTAATAATCCTACAAATTCGTAACGATAAGACTCAAGCCCGAATAAAACTCCAAGACTCACATCATCAATACCTGCTTGCATCGCTCTATCCATAGCCTCTGTGTGATAATCATAATCATGTTTAGGGCCTGTAGGATGAAGTTTTTCATAACTTTCTTTATTATAAGTTTCCTGAAAAAGTATATAAGTGCCTATACCGGCATCATGCAGCTTTTTATAATTTTCAATACTTGTTGCAGCAATATTTACATTAACACGTCTTATTGCACCATTTTTATGCTTTACCGAATAAATAGTTTTTATTGATTCAAGTATGTATTCAATCGGATTATTTTTAGGATCTTCTCCGGCTTCGATTGCAAGACGTTTATGTCCCATATTTTGAAGTGCAATAACCTCATTGCGTATTTCCTCCTGTGTAAGTTTTTTACGCGGAATGTGCTTGTTCTTTAAATGATAAGGACAATATACACAACCGTTAATGCAATAATTGGAAAGGTATAAAGGTGCAAAAAGAACTATCCTATTTCCATAAAAATCATTTTTTATTTGTTTTGCCAGTTCAAATATTTCTTCATTTTTTTCCTTATCTTCGCAATCAAGAAGTAATATTGCTTCATTATATGACAATCCTTTGCGTTTTTTGGCTTTATCTAATATTTTATCAATAAGTTCTATATTATTTTTATTTTTATAAGAATACTCTAAAGTTTTTATTATCTCATTATGATTTATAAATTCACATGCTTTTGTTGATTTTGGATTGTACATATTTATTTGCCTCTATTCATAAACATTCTTCTATTTAATTAAATTATATCACTTAAAGTTTTAAAAATAACAAACACAATTATTTTTTATTTAAAAGCCTTTTACATTCTTTTATTAAAAATTCGTTATTATCTTTAAAATTAGGATTTATAACAATAAAATCCCATGGCAGTTTGTCGTGATAATCCGGTTTTGATGTTATAAAATCATTAAATGACATATTTAACTTATCTTCAAGCATAGTTTTATATGCTGACTTAAAAGCACCTAAATTGCCGCCATTATTATAAACTTCAATAAAATAATCACAAAAAGAACTATGAGCTTTTGAAATAAGTGTTTGAATGTCATCCCACTTGACACTTGAACATCTTGCTTTAACTCCTATTTTATGAAGTTCACGTTTTATATATTCGTATTTTTTTTCAAGTGTTTTTGTTTTTTCACGACTGCAATATTGAAAAGGTGTATGTGCTTTGGGAACAAAAGTTGAAAAACTAAAAGTCAAATCAAAAGTTTTGTCTATATTTTTTATTTTCTTTGCAAGATTTATAAGTTCTAAAATGTCATCATCTTTTTCTTGAGGCAAGCCAATCATGGTATAAAATTTCATACCTTTTAATCCATTATCAACAGCCAGTTTTACTCCGTTTAAAATGTCTTCTTCATCTAAATTTTTATTTATTATTTTTCTAAGCCGATTTGACCCTGCTTCAATTGCGACTGTCACGTTTTTTTGACCTAATTTTACAAGTGTTTTTACCATTTTTTCATTCAAACTATCAATACGCAATGATGATACTGATAACTCTATATCATTATTTTCTTCATATTTTTGATAAATATAATCACATATTTTGTCAAACTGAGGATGAGCTGCAATTAAAGCACCCAAAAAGGCTATTTTATTGGTATATTTAAGTCCAAAGTCTATGGTTTCCGTGATTTGTTTATAATCAATAAATCTTGAAGGTAAATTCAAATAAGAAGCAAGACAAAAACCGCAACGGTTGTTACAACCTCTTGCAATTTCCATAATAAAAGTGTTCTTGAAAAAACTTTCATCACTTAAAATTCCCGTATAAATACACCTTTCAAGTTTCGATGTAAGTTTATTTACTTTATTTGAAATTTTTGGAACATAAACACCTTCAAATGTTGCAAGTTTCTGCAATTTTTCTTTTTTGCTTAAATCTTTATTTTCCTTTAAAAATCTAACAATATTTAAATTTTGTTCTTCACCATCTCCTATTAACATAAAATCAAAAAAAGCTTCAAAAGCTGTGGGATTTGCTGTTATAACAGGACCGCCTGCAAAAATAAGCGGGAAAGTTTCATCTCTTTCAATTGCTTTAAAAGGTATTTTATATTTTTCCATAATTTTAAAAACACACAAAAAATCAAGTTCAAAGGATATTGAAAAGGCTATTAAATCAATTTCACTTAAACGTTTTATTGTATTCTTTGTGTCTGTAAAAATACGTTCAACAAAAACATCATCAAGATTTTTATCAATTGATTCATATATTGAAACATACCCTAAAGATGACATTCCAAAACTGTAAATTTGAGGAAAAGCAAGCCATATATTATATTTTGTATTGTTTTTTATTTTTTTATTATAAAGAAATTTTTCATTTTTTACATGATTAATTATTGTATTTTCCTGCATACTTTTTTTTAATACCTTAACAAATATAGCTTTTAGATTTATTATATCATAGAACTTTTAGTTTTTTTTTATTATGATAAAATAAGATAAAAATTAAAGATACTTATTAAAATTTAAAAAAATGGAGTTTTATTTATGTTAATTCACCAGATAAGAAGTGCTACTATTATAATAACTTATAATAATAAAAAATTTTTAATTGATCCATGGCTTATGCCAAAAGAATATATGGATGGATTTGAAATAGGAGTCAATTCTAATGTAAGACAACCAAGAGTTGATTTGCCTATAAGTATAAATGAAATAGTTGATGTGGATGCTGTTATTTTGACTCATTTTCATCCTGATCACTTTGACGACTTTGCAAAAGATGCATTAAATAAAGATATCCCATTCTTTGTACAGTCAAATTATGATATGGATATTATTAAAGATTCTGGATTTAAAAATATTACAATAATTTCGGAAAAAGGAATAGATTTTTGCGGAATAAAACTATATAAAACACCCTGTCAGCACGGGAAAAAAGAAATTTTAGAACCTTTTTGTAAAAAAATAGACCTGCCTTATAATGCTATGGGTGTTATATTTGAAAGTGACAATGAAAAAAAATTGTATCTTGCAGGTGACACAATTTTTTGTAATGAAGTGCGTCAAACAATAGATAAATATAAACCTGAAGTTATTATAATAAATGCTTGTGGAGCCACCGTTAAAATTGGAAAAGGCGAGCGTTTGATTATGGATTTAGATGACATAAAAGCTATTTCTGATTATGCAAAAAATGCAACAATTATAGCAAGTCATATGGATACAGTAAGTCACTTAACAGTTACACGAGATGATGTTAAAAATTTAAATATTGCAAATATTCTGGTTCCGGATGATAATGAAATTTTAGAGTTTTAATTATTTAGGGATTTATATATAAGTTTACACTAAACTTAGTGTAAAGTTGTATATTATCAAATTTCTTTAATATCTCCACCTTTCCATTTTAATCGTGAGGGTTGGATAAGAATAAGTCTTATCCTTTCTCTCTCTAAAGTGAGAGGGTTAGGGCGAGGGTGGTTTTAATGCAGCTTTGTTTTATAATTTTTTTAAGAATTATTTAAAATTAATTTAATGTCCTCCGGACGGGGCAGCTTTGTTTCACGATTTTTTAAAAAATACTAAACAGTTGTAGAATAAAGTCAATAAATGTAACCCATACGCAGGCACGAACAATTATCACTTTACGAAACAACAACAGGCAGCCTTCTGTTTGAGTGCGAAGCACGAGTTAAGGCTGCTTGAGTTGAGTTTAGTGAGAATGTGAGTGCCAAGTCGGGTTACGGTTTTGGGCACTTTTTCCACAAAAAGTGCCTCCGCCTGAAAGGCTTTAATTTTCTTTAATTATTTAAAATTTTTCTCAAAAAATTATTTAAAAATATTTTAACCTCCTCCGGACGGTGTTATTATATTTTTTTTAAAGAATTAAACAATTGTAGAATAAAGTCAAAAAATGTAACCCATACGCAGGCATGAACAATTATTTTTTTTAAAATTTATTTAAAATATTTTAATGTCCTCCGGACGTAGCTTCCCCTCTCTTTTAGTGTGAGGGCGGGGATGAGAGTGTGTCTTATCCTTTCTCCCTCTCCCTTTAGGGAGAGGGCAGGGGTGAGGGTGGCAAAATTGTTAAACTTCAACAAATTAAATATTTTAACGTCCTCCGGACTGAGTTACTCTGTTTAACTTCGCCTATCGCACTTTGTGCTGCCGGTTTTGGCTTTTTTCCGCCTGAGGTATCCGCCCTCATTTCAATCGGGCGTCTTTCCTACGGCGGGAATTAGTAATATATGGGGGGAGGCGAAGCCTCCCCCCATATCCCCCACATGAAAGTTAATGTCCTCCGGACGAGGCTTCCCCCTCTCCCTTGAGGGAGAGGGCAGGGGTGAGGGTGTCATCTCATACCCCCTCTCCCTTGAGGGAGAGGGTGGGGGTGAGGGTGGTTTTAATGCAGCTTTGTTTTATAATTTTTTTAAGAATTATTTAAAAATATTTTAACCTCCTCCGGATGGGGTTACTCTATTTTTTTTAAGAATTAAACAGTTGTAGAATAAAGTCAACAAATGTAACCCATACGCAGGCACGAACAATTATTTTTTTAAATTATTTAAAATTAATTTAATGTCCTCCGGACGGGGCAACTTTGTGTGGACAAAGTTGCACAAAACCACAACCCACTTGGTTTTCGTATATTCACACGACTCAACTTAAGCCTCCTTAACTCGTGCACTCCGTGCACTCAAACAAAAGGAGGCTTTGACAATGTTTCGTCTGTGACTATTACTCAAACCTGCGTATGGGTTGCCATTGTTGACCGCATTCTCCAACTTTTTTATTTCCC
>CALUPO010000034.1 GCA_944322675.1 Candidatus Gastranaerophilales bacterium
ATCCTGTAACATTTAAAATAAAAAAAGTAAATGATAAACCTTTAACATACTGTGAAGCAATGGAATATACAGGAGAAAAATTTTCAAAATATTGCAACTGTAAAGATAAAGATGAAAAAGTTATTACTCAATATGAAGAAATGAAAGATTCAAGTTGTAAAAATGCTTTTGGTTGTATAATAAGACCTGTTAAACCAGGGATTAGCAAAAATAGATAAAAATTTTAACGATTTATAAGAAAATACAAAAATAGAATTGGTTTATTAAACCAATTCTATTTTTTATTAGGATAATTGTTTTTAAATAAACAGTGATTTAGTCAAGAATACAACTTTTTAAATATTTTATAGTTTCCAACTTTGATTCATATAAAAATCTTAAAAAATCTAAGTATTGTTGACAACTTGCAGATAAAGTCATGTTTATTTCAAAACCTTCAGAACAAAAGGGCTCATAATCATAAACAACATAGCTATTGTATTTACTTTTCCATTCTTTTTTTTCAACTTTGCAGTTGTTTTCCAAAGCAACTTCTTCAAGCCATGGCAAAATATTTTTATTTACATTACGAAACTCTGTTTGTTTTCGAGGATTCACACCACCCTGTGTATAATTTTCAATTAACATATCATAAACTCCAATGTCGTTTGTATTATGTCGTTAACTTAAGTGTAAATAAAATTTTAGATAAAAAAAATAGACCAATGTATAATATTCTATAAGATTTTTGTACTATTTTTTTATTTTTATTTTTATGATTGATTAAAATTTTATGTTAAAATTATTTATATAAAATGAGTTTTGAAGGAAATAATAAATGGAAAATGATAAAAAAATAATTGTTACCGTATCAGGTATTGATAAAACAGGTATTGTTGCAAAAATAACTACAAAACTTGCTCAATATAATGTAAATATTGAAGATATCAAGCAATCAATATGTCAGGGGTATTTTGTAATGTTTTTACTTGGTTGTTTTGAAAATTCAAATTATTCGTTTAAAGATATAAAAAGTGCCCTTCTTGAAGTTGGTAATGAAATGGAACTTGAAGTTTGGGTTCAAAAAAGACAAATATTTGATAATATGCACAAAATTTAATTTAAATATGGAGAAAAAAATGTTTGATGCAAAGTCAATACTTGAAACAATAAATATGATAAAGGTTAATAATCTTGATATAAGAACTGTGACATTATCACTTAGTTTACGAGATTGTATCGATAAAGATATAAAAGTTGTTGGTGAAAATATAAGGAATAAAATTTTAAAATATGCAAAAAATTTATGTAACTATGCAAATGAAATAGAAAATGAATATTCAATACCTATTGTTAACAAACGTATTGCCGTGACGCCAATATCACTTATTGGAGAGTCTTCAAAAGATATGAATTATGTTTACTTAGCTAAGGTTTTAGATGAAGTTGCAACTGAAGTGAATGTCGATTTTATAGGCGGTTATTCTGCTTTAGTTGAAAAAGGATTTACAAAGGGAGACTTGGCACTTATTGAAAGTATACCTGAAGCATTATCAAGTACAAAAAAAATATGTTCTTCAGTTAATCTTGCAAGTTCAAAAGCCGGTATAAATATGGATGCTGTTTTAAAAATGTCAAAAATAATAAAAGAAACTGCAAGATTAACAGCTAATGAAGATGGTATTGGTGCAGCAAAACTTGTTTGTTTTTGTAATGCTCCTAATGATAATCCTTTTATGGCCGGGGCTTTTCATGGAATAGGTGAAAGTGAATGTCAATTAAATATAGGTGTATCAGGTCCTGGTGTTGTCAGTGCGGCAATTGAAAAACTTCCAAAAGATGTAGATTTTGGTACACTTGCTAATGCTATAAAAAAAATAGCATTTAAAATAACAACAACAGGAGAACTTGTGGGAAGGGAACTTGCAAATAAGTTAAATATTCCTTTTGGAGTTATTGATCTTTCTTTAGCACCTACACCAAATCCTGGAGATTCTGTTGCCGGCATATTTAAAGCTATGGGACTTCAACATGCAGGTGCTTGCGGCACAACGGCTGCATTGGCTATGTTAAATGATGCTGTTAAAAAAGGTGGAATAATGGCAAGTTCTTATGTAGGTGGTTTAAGTGGAGCCTTTATACCTGTTTCTGAAGATGCCTTAATGATAGATGCGGTTAAAAAAGGTTGTTTAACTTTTGATAAACTTGAAGCTATGACATCTGTTTGTTCTGTTGGACTTGATATGATTGCAATTCCAGGAGAAACACCAAGTGATACAATAGCTGGAATAATAGCTGATGAAATGGCAATAGGTATGATAAATAAAAAAACCACAGCTGTGAGAATTATACCTGTTCCAAATAAAACTGTTGGAGAAATGGCAATTTATGGGGGGTTATTAGGTGAGGCACCAATTATGAAAGTGAATACTTTGTCTTCATCTTGTTTTGTAAATCATGGTGGTCAGATTCCTGCACCTATTCATAGTTTAAATAATTAAATTAAATGTAAAGAATTGTAAAAAAAATGTTTAATCAAGGCAATTTTTTATATTGAGGAGTATTAAAAAAAGAGTAAAATATGTTTACTCCTTAAAATACTTACTACTAATTTATTACTATAAACCTTAACTAATAATTAAGGTTTTTTTTTGTAAAATTTTTTTAAAAATAATGCTTAAAATAAAATTTTGTTATATTATATTATATAAATAAAAGAAAAAGGTTTAAGGGTGATATCAAATGAAAAAATTACTGAAAATATGTTTATTTTTATTATTATTTTTTAATATTGGAGTTTCATATGCCGCGTATGATATAAGTCCTTTATATTCTCGTTCTCTTGTTTATACTGGAATTGGTTTTGTAAAGGTGCCAAATGAGCTTGTTATATATAGTCAACCTGATTTAAACTCTCAAATTATACATAGGCTTAATGTTAAAGAATATACAGGTGATAATGTTGTTGAAACTTATGATATACGCGATTATGTGAGTATATATGTGCCTGAAGAAGATTTAATATATCTTCAAGTTACAAGTGAAGATGGCTCAGGCTGGTTTGAGGTTATAGTGAATCAACAAACTGGTGAGCGTGGCTGGGTTTTTACAAATCAAGAAGATTTTTGGACATTAAGGAAGTTTTATGATTATTATGGTCATAAAAATGGTTTATATTTGATGAGAGATATTGAGGCAAAATATAAAACTTTGTATTATGGACCTTATGAAGCAGCGAAAGTTAGGCATGCTTTTACTATAGTTAAGCATATACAATTAATTGCCCTTAAGGATAATTGGATGATGGTAAAAATTACAGAACTTGATGATAAATGCCATTTAGGTTGGATTCGTTGGCGTTTGGACAGCGGTCAAATTATGATTTTTCCTATAGTTAAATGATGATTTAAGCTTTAGTTTTGTTTAAAATATGCATAAATATTATAAAAAAGGTTAAGTTTATGTATATTGAAAAACAAGGAAGTAAGTTAAATATATTTCAAGTTTGTTATAATACTCATCCAGTGATATTAAAATGGATGGTTGCAAATTTATTGGCTATAATGTTTTTTTTCGTGTTATCATCGATTTTTATAGTCTAATTGTAAAGAAATGTAACAATTAAGATATTTTAAAGTTAATTATTGGAAATTAAATAAAAGAGATGTCAGTATATTATTGATGTCTCTTTTACTAATTTTTCTTCTTCCTTTTGTGTTAATTTGACACTTAAGGAAGTTTTTTTGTGTTAAAATTTTATTATAATAGTACACTTGGGGTTAATTTGAAGAAAATTTTTTTGGTATTAATTTTTATAAATTTATTTGCAAACAATGTGTTTGCAGTTGTTTCCGGCACTGTTGAGAAACATAAAATGTTAAATTTGAATGATTGCATAAATACAGCACTAAAAAATAGTCCAATTATAAAAAGGTCAAAACTTGAATATGAAACGAATAAAAATCAAACAAAAATAGCAAAAGCTCAGTTTTTTCCAAGAATAGGTGTGTCAACAGGATATAATATAAATTCCAATTCTACAAATCGAACATCTTATTCAAATAATACATATACTCTTGAAACATCGTTAAATCAGCTTATATGGGATTTTGGTAAAACTAATGCTAATATAAATATGCAAAAATTTAATACAATATATGCATTATATAATTTTAATAATGTTGTTCTGGAAACAATTTATGGTGTGAAGTTAAATTATTATGCTGTATTAGCAGCAAAGTTTGAAATGGATATAAGTGAAGCAAATGTTCAGGTTAATGAACGAAATTACCAAAAAATAAAAGCTTTTTTTGAAGAAGGTTTAAGATCCAAAATAGATCTTGTTAATGCTGAAGTTAATTTAAGTGATTCAAAAATTTCTCTTGTTCAAGCAAGAAATAAATTTAAAAATGCGTTAATTCAATTAAATAATTCTATGTATGATGTAAATTTATTGAATTACCAATTAGAAAACGTTGAAATATTTGATGATGAAAAGGATAGATTTGCCCCTGTAGATTTGTCATATAATGCTTTGGATAATTATTTAGATCTGGATATGACAGTTTTGCCATCCGATGTTGAGGATGCTTTTTTATTGGAACAAGCTAAAAGAATTAGTGGAATTGAGGATTATAAGCTTGAAAAATTTAATGAAACTTTTGAGGAATGTATAAAATATGCTTATGAAAAAAGACCTGATTTAAAAGCTTATGATGCAACATTAAATGCAATGAAAGAATCTTTAAAGTATATAAGAAGAGAATATTATCCTGAAATTGGGGCTCAAGCAGGGTATGGGTTCCGTGATGAAAATAGTATGAATTCTTTTAATGTTTCTATTAATTTAACAAGTAATGTTAATATTCTTGCTAAAAAGTATGAAATTGATAATGCAAAAATTCAAGTTCAACTAGCACAAACTGAAATAGAGCTTGCACGTGATAATATATTTTTTGAAATTCAAAATTATTATATTAATATGATTGAACTTGAAAAACAAGTTCCTTTACTTGCAATTAAAGTTAAGCAGACATTTGAAAATTATAAACTTGCAGATGGACGTTATTCTGTTGGTCTTGGAGATTTTATTGAACTTCAAGATGCAATTACTAATTATAATAATGCACAACTATCATATATTGAAGCTATATATAATTATAATATAGCAAAAGCAAATTTAGAAAAATCAATTGCTAAGTCATATCCTGGTATAAGTTTTACAATTGATGATGTAAAAATAGAAAAATATAAAGATAAAAAGTCGGGGAAAATATAAAATATGATAAAAAAAATAAGGTTAGTTTTACTAATATTAATTATAATAATAGTTGTATTTACTTTAGTTATATTTTTAAAAGGAAATAAAAAAGATGAGTATATAACAAGGGATTTAAAAAAATGTACAATAAGTCAAGTTGTTGAAGCTTCTGGAACAATTAATCCTGTAAATACAGTAAGTGTTGGTTCAACTGTGTCAGGCTTAATAAAAGAAATTTATGTTGATTTTAATAGTGTGGTAAAAAAAGGTCAAATTCTTGCACAAATAGATCCTGCTATTTTTCAAGCAACTGTGGAACAACAGCATGCAGCAATTGTGAATGCTCGTGCAAATTTGGCAAGGCTTGAAGCAAATGCTGATTATAGTCGAAAAACTTATAATAGATATAAAAATTTATATAAAAAAAATTTTATTTCTAAAAATGATCTGGATGAGGCAATGAGTACTTATCAATCTGATATGGCTCAAATAGAAGCGGCCAAGGCTCAAATAATTCAGGCACAGGCTCAATATAGAACGGCTTTAACAAATTTGGGATATACAAAAATAACAGCACCTGTTGATGGTATGATAATATCACGTGAAATTGATGTAGGACAACCTGTTGCTGCAAGTTTCCAAGCCCCTGAGTTATTTACAATAGCACAGGATTTAAAGAAAATGCAAATTGAAGTTAATGTTTCAGAAGCCGATATTGGTAAAGTTGAAAAAGATCAAAATGTTATTTATACACTTGATGGTTATCCTGATAGTAAATTTACAGGTAAAGTAACTCAAGTGAGAATTTCGCCTACAACAGTTTCAAATGTTGTTACATATAGTGTTATAGTTGAAGTTGAAAATGAAGATTTGAAACTTAAGCCTGGAATGACAGCTAATGTTCAGATTGTTACAAAAAAAGTTGAAGATGTCTTTTGTGTTGCAAATAGTGCACTTAAAATAAATATAAATAAAAACAATGAAGTCAAAAAATATGAAAATCCTGGTATATGGATTCTTGAAAATAAAAAACCAAAACGTATCGAAGTTGAACTTGGTATTAGTGATGATACAAAAACTCAAATTATAACTGATAATTTGAAACTTGGAGATAAAGTTATTACAAAAATTCTTGATAAAGATGCAAAAGAAGAAATTAGGAACAAACGTAAGATGCGAATGAGGATGTTTTAATTTTGGAAAGAAAAATTATTGAGGTAAAAAATGCAATAAAGATATATAAAAGTGGAGATGAAGAATTTAGAGCCTTAAATTATGTTTCTTTAACTGTTTATGAAGGTGAGTTTGTTGCAATTATGGGAGCTTCGGGAAGCGGTAAGTCAACATTTATGAATATGTTAGGATGTCTGGATAAACCCAATAGCGGCAGTTATTTCTTAGATGGTGTTGATGTTTTACATAAAGATCAAAACGAGCTTGCAAAAATAAGAAGTAAGAAAATGGGTTTTGTTTTTCAAGGGTTTAATTTAATATCAAGGACTTCGGCTATTGATAATGTTTGTTTACCAATGATTTATTCAGGTATTGATGAGCCATTAAGAATAAAAAAAGCAAAAGAAGCTTTAAGAATAGTAGGTTTAAGTGGTCGAGAGAATCACATGCCAAATCAAATATCCGGCGGTCAACAACAAAGAGTTGCAATTGCAAGAGCAATAGTTAATGATCCGCCCTTAATTCTTGCTGATGAGCCTACCGGAAATTTGGATACAAAAACGAGTATAGAAGTTATGAATTTTTTTGTGTCTTTAAATGAAAAAATGGGTAAGACAATTGTATTAGTAACACACGAACCAGATATTGCTGAATTTTGCAAACGTGTTGTAACTTTTAAAGATGGTAATATTATTTCAGATACTATAAAGAAAAAAAGGTAGTTTAAAAATGGATATAAAATCAACATTAAAAATGTCTTTGGTATCTTTAAAGATTAATAAGATGCGTTCAATATTAACAAGTTTAGGTGTGATAATAGGTGTAAGTTCGGTTATTATAATGTTGGCTGTTGGTGAAGGAGCAAGTCAAAAAATAGCTAAGGATATGGAATCAATGGGTAGTAATCTTCTTATGATACATAGTGCGGCTGCAACTTCAGGGGGTGTTAGAATGGGGAGAGGTACAAAACCCACCTTGACTTTAAAAGATGCAGAAGCGATAGAAAAGGAATGCACGGGAGTATTAGGTGTTTCTCCAACATCAAAAGAAACCCAACAGTTGACATACGGAAATCAAAATTGGTCAACAAGTGTAACAGGTACAAATGGAGCATATATTTATATAAGAGACTGGGAGATTTTATATGGTAGAAATTTTTATAAGGAAGAATTAAAAAATAGTTCAAAAGTTGCTATAATAGGAAATACGGTTGCAAATGAGTTATTTGGTGATGTAAATCCTGTCAATAAAACTTTTCGTATAGGTAATGTTCCATTTAAGATTATAGGGTTGTTAAAACCCAAGGGTCAAAATGGTATGGGGCAAGATGAAGATGATACAGTTTTTATACCTATTTTAACGGCACAAAAAAAAGTGTTTGGTTCGGATTTTCCTGGAACAGTTAATATGATAATGGTTAAAGCAACAAGTGATGATGTTTTGAATGATGTAGAGCAGCAAATAAATGAAATATTGAGACGTCGTCATCGTATTGGAACGAATGGGCTTGATGATTTTGAAGTTCGTAATTTAGCTCAGATGCAAGAAACAATAAAATCATCAGCAAGAACCATGTCAATTTTACTTGGGGCTATAGCTTCTGTTTCATTGATGGTTGGCGGAATAGGTATAATGAATATAATGCTTGTTTCAGTGACTGAAAGAACAAAAGAAATAGGAATAAGAATGGCAATTGGAGCCACAACATTTGATATAAGAATGCAATTTTTGATTGAATCATTGTTATTGTCTCTTTTTGGCGGATTAATAGGTATAATAATCGGAATTTTAGGTGCTTTATTGATAAAAGCACTAACCGGAACAAGTATTTATATTACCTGTTTTTCAATATTAATATCAATAGGATTCTCGGCATTTATTGGTATAACATTTGGTTTTTATCCTGCCTGGCGGGCATCTTTGCTTAATCCTATTGAAGCTTTAAGATATGAATAAAAATACTCTATGCTGCTTTATCATTTTTATCATTATTTGGGTAAATATTTAATTTTGTATTAAGCAGGTTAAATATTAAATTATATAAACTATCGAATCTTTGATTTATAGAAGTGTTTAATTTTTCATAATCTTGTTTTAATTCTTTATAAAAAGATATAGACTGCTCGTTAACTTTATCGATTTTTTCAAGTAGTATAATGTTATTATTATCAATTTTTTCATTATTTTTATCGATTTTTTCAAGCATTATAATGTTATTATTATCGATTTTTTCATTATTTTTATCAATTTTGTTATCAAGTTTTTGTTCAACGGAATCGATTTTTTCAAGTAGTATAATGTGATTATTATCAACTTTTTCATTAAGTTTATCGATTTTGCTATCAAGTTTTTTCTCAACAGAATCAATTTTACTATCAAGTTTTTTCTCAACGGAATCGATTTTTTCAAGTAGTATAATGTGATTATTATCAACTTTTTCATTAAGTTTATCGATTTTGCTATCAAGTTTTTTCTCAACAGAATCAATTTTGTTATCAAGTTTTTGTTCAACGGAATCGATTTTATAGCTTAGCTTGTCAACTTTATGGTCAAGACGGGAATAAAAGAACCAGAAAGTGATTATATAAGCACCGAATTGAACAGGATTTAACATTTCTAAAAATTTAACAATAGTTTCCATGAATTTACCTCTTAATTATATTTTAACATAATATAAATAAGAATACAATTTTGAATAATTGTAAATTTTTATTTATTTTATTTAATATTTTTTAATTAATTTTTGTAAAGTTTAAATTTAATTATTAATTTTTGTAACAATTTTATAAAAAATAAGAAAAAAATATAAAGTTTATAAGTAAAAATGCCGATAAATAATATGAATAACATGTAATATCGTATGGAGATTAGGTAAGAAAATGGGAATGTCGGCTTCACAAGCCAAATTATTATGGTTGACAGCACGCAAGTCTGATATAAATTATCAGCTAAGCTGTGCTACCCGTGCTAAACTTGGTTTAATGACAGCCGCAAGTGATGCAGCGACAACGCTTGCAAATTCAAAACAAAACAATAATATATTTGTAATGACAACAAGTGATAATACACAGCAAGCTATAAACTTTACTAACCTTGCTAAGGAAGGACTTACTATAGTCGAT
>CALUPO010000035.1 GCA_944322675.1 Candidatus Gastranaerophilales bacterium
GCTATAGCTAGTATAACTTCAACATAGGTAAAGGCTCTTTTCCCTTGTTTTATACTACTTTTAGCCCCTCCCCCCCCGAGCATTTTCAAATTATTCAACATTTTTAAACTCCATAATTATACCACTTTAATTTTAAATATTAGATTAACATGTTTTTTATATTGATCAATACAATAACAAAAATAAGGCTTGATTCTAATCAAGCCTTAAAATTTAAAAAATATTAAAATTAATTAATCATTATTTTCAACATCTTTATCGCATAAAGGTATTGTTACAATATATTTGTGTCCTATTTTTTTCTTTGTAATTTCATCCTTATTAATTTTATCATTTATTGTAAAAGTTTGAGAATAAAAGAACTCTTTTTCTCCCTCAATTAGTTTTTTATCATTTGACCCTGAAATAGATATTTTATTGTCATCTACATTAACCATTACATTTTCAACTTTATTACCAAAAGGTCGTAAATCAATAACAAGTTTTATGGCATCATTTGTTTTAAAAGTTTCAACAACCTGATGATTCCTAAATAAATGTTTTTTAGGCATCATTTTAGATTCCATTTCATCAAATTCACGTTTAAAATCTCTATCCCACAAAACTTCATCATAAGGTTTATTCATAAATCCCTTACCATGCATAGGATTTATATAATAAGAATGACGTGTTTGATCAATAATAAAGTAAGTTGCAAGATAACTTCCTAAAAATAAAGCTAAAATAAGTAACGCAAATTTAACCCAACAGTCCTTAAATTCTAAATCTTTTTTTTCGTTTGTGTCTTTTTGTTCATCCATATAAAGCCTCCTTTATCTATAAATTGAATATACATTCTTATAAATTTTTCTTAAAATAAAGCAAATACACAATAGCCATTTGAGCTAATTCATAAAATAAAAGTTACTTGACTTAAAGATATTTTTATTATAACTTATAAATAACATAAAGAAAAAGCCAAAGACGATAGGTTATTTATTATTAAATGCCATATAAAAGCAGCCAATCCAGGTTAAATATGATCTTTAATTTATTTAAATAATAAAGAAATATTAAACTACAAGTATTCGTCTTTTGGTTAGCCAAAAGATTTTTTTATGTAAAAAGGTCGATATAAAAATAAAGGAGAAATAAAGCATGGCAACAAAAGCTTTTAAAGAAGAAAAAATTAAATATTTTAAAAGTCAATTTGAAAAAGCAAGTGCAGCTTATGTTGCTGATTATCGCGGTTATAGTGTTGAACAAATTACAAACTTAAGAAGATTACTTCAAAAAGAAAATTGTGATTTAACAGTGACAAAAAACACACTTGCAAAAATAGCTGTCAAAGGTACATGCTATGAAGCGTTAAGTGAAGTTTTAACAGGTCCAACTGCTATAGCTTTTGGTTTTGGAGACCAAGTTGCACCTGCAAAAATTTTATCAAAATTTATTAAAGATACAAAAAAAGGTGAAATGCTTGCAGCATGCCTTGATGGTGAATTGTATAATGCAAAACAAACAAAAGAACTTGCAAATTTACCTTCAAAAGAAGAGTTATATGCAAAAATACTTGGTTCAATCAATTCACCGGCAAGTGGTATTGTAGGCTGTGTAAACGGTGTTATGGCAAGTTTGGTTCGTGCTGTTGATGCAGTTGCAAAACAAAAACAAGCTTAAAGAAATATATATTATTACATAAATTAAAAGGAGAAAAAAATGAGTAACGTAGAATCAATTTTAGAATCAATTGAAAAATTAACATTATTAGAAGCTGCAGAGCTTGTGAAAGCTATGGAAGAAAAATTTGGTGTATCTGCTGCTGCTCCTGTGGCTGTTGCAGCTGCTCCTGTTGCAGGCGGTGCTGGTGAAGCTGAAGCTGAAGCAACTGAAGTTTCTGTTGTTTTAACTTCTGCAGGTGCAAATAAAATTGCTGTATTGAAAGAAGTACGTGCAATTACAGGATTAGGCTTAAAAGAAGCTAAAGATTTAGTTGATCAAGCACCAAAACCTGTTAAAGAAGGTATCAAAAAAGAAGATGCTGAAGCTATCAAAAAACAACTTGAAGCTGCTGGTGCATCTGTTGAAATTAAATAGTTATAGTTATAAAGCTAACTTCCATTTAAATATTAAAAAAAGTTGTAAAAATTTTTACAACTTTTTTTATTTATGATTAAATAAAAATATAATTATTTAATAATGAAATAAAAATGAGATAAAAATAACATGAAAAAAACATTTATTTACCGATTTACATTAGTTTTATTAAGTATTTTAAGCACAAGTTTTATCTTTGTATCAGCACAAAATGTACAAAATCAAGAACAAAGTGATGATTTTATTCAAAGCAAGTTATTAAAAGTAAGTTTCTTTAAACAAACCAATAAAACAGATGAACAACAAATTTATGATATTTTAAACTCTGTTGCAAAAAATATGACAAAAAGAAAACTAAATAAGTTAAAACAATTTTATGATAGTTCATTTGTAACAAACGATGGATTTAATTATAATTTTTATTTTGAAATTTTAAATGGTATATGGCAAGATTATCCTAAATTAGAATATACCATTGTTCCTGTTAAAATTAATTTTTCAAAAAATTATGCTGAAGTTTTATGCAATGAATCAATTAATGGCACTGTTTCAAAAAATGCCTTTTGGGATGGTGAAGGTATTATTGAATCTAAAGCTCAAACTATTTATTACTTAAAAAAAAGCAGTATAAATTGGTATATAACAGGTATCAATGTTATTAATGAAACAGGAATTATAAAATTCGGAAACGCTACAAATATGGATTTCCAAATACAAGCACCATTTCAAGTTCAAAATGATAGTTACTATACAATATCACTTGATGTAAAGAAACCTTTAAATAGTATTGTGGTTGCATCGTTAAATTCAATGCCCATTGTATATCCGCAAAAAAATCCTCTTGATATATTTAAGATTACTACATCTGAAAATACACTGGAAAGAATGGTAAAAGCCAATAAAAATGGTTTTAATGAAAATGCAATAGCTACCATTGGAATATATGAACGTAATAATATAGATTCATCTTCTCAAAATCACAATAATTTATCTAAAATAAATGAAAATAAAGTCAACTCAACAGGAGCTGCTTTTGTCTTAAGACGTGTGAATGTGATTAATATTAATAAAAATAATAAATTAAATGAGTAAAAAAAGTAATAAAATAATATCTTTTATATTTAAATTAATAGTAATAACCTTTTGTGGCATTTTGTTAAAAAAGATTACTTTATATTTAAATACAAAAGAACTAATAAAACTTAATATAATAAAAAATACAGGTGCTGCATTTAGTTTTTTAAATGATAACACATTTACACTAATTATTATCTCATTTCTACTTTTAGGATTTGTATTTTATTATATATATATAAACATTGAGGAGTTTGATATTTATAATTCTATAGCTTTTTTATTCCTCACATCAGGTGCAATACTAAATTTATCTGAAAGAATTATATATGGTCGTGTGGATGATTTTATCGAATTACCTTTAATAAATTTTCCTGTATTTAATTATTATGACATTATGATAACAATTGGTGTTTTTTTATTAATTATAAAGATTTTAAAGAAATAAAATATGAACGAATATATAATAAATGAAGAAAACACAAATAAAAGACTCGATGTATTTCTAAATGAAATATATAAAAATCTATCACGTTCAAATATCCAAAAAAATATAAAAACAGGCATTGTTAAAGTTAATAATAAGATTGAAAAAAATTCATACAAATTAAAATTGAATGATATTGTTAACTTTAATGATTTTTATAATAAAAATGATAATGTAAAAATAGAACCTCAAAATATAAATCTTGATATAAAATATGAAGATGATACAATAATTGTTGTAAATAAACCTAAAAATATGTTAACTCATCCTACCATAAACGAACAAAAAAATACTCTTGTTAACGGGTTATTATATAAATATGGTAGAGGCGGGCTTTCAAATTGTAATGATGATGAATTTCGTCCTGGTATTGTTCATAGACTTGATAGAAATACATCCGGCTTATTGCTTGTTGCTAAAACTAATGAATCATATGAGTTTTTAACAAAACAAATAAAAGAAAAAACCGCAATTAGAAAATATAAAGCCATAGTCGAAGGGAATATTGAAAATGACTATGGTGAAATAAGAACATTATTTGGACGGGATAAAAAACACAAAGAAAAAATGGCTGTTCTTGAAAGCAATGGTAAAGAAGCTGTAACATTATATAAAGTAATTGAAAGGTTCAAAAATTATACATTTATTGAATTTGAGTTAAAGACAGGAAGGACACATCAAATTCGTGTTCATTCAAAATATATAAATCATCCCATTGTTAATGACAGCTTATATGGAGCACGAAAATTTAAAGTAAATACAAAAGAACAGGTTCTTCAAGCATATTACTTAGAATTTACAAATTTAAATAATCAACTTCAAAGAGTTATTATAAATGAAGATGAGGATTTAACAAAAGTATTGAGATATTTAAGGAGTAAGAAATGAAAAAATATTTTTATTTATTTATTTGTTTAATAACACTTTTGGCAATAATATTATTAATAATTTTATTACCTGATATAAATTTTAAAATATATACACCATACCTAGAGAAAAGTTTATCTTTTAATTTAAGTCAATATTCATTATTACTGTTTTCTTTGAGTTATATAAGTGCATTATTTTTTAGCATGTTATATATATCAAAGCGAAATTCACTTATTAATTCGTATGAAAAACGATATGAAAAAATGAGTGTAAATAAAGATGAAAGTGAACATCAAATTAATATTCTTGAAAATAAAATTAAAACACTTGAAACTGCACTAAAACAAGCACTTGATAAAAATAAATAAAAGATTGACAATTAGGTGTGATTGTAGTTTCATGGTTATGTACTTCCATACATGAAAATAAATATTAAGATAAAAATAAAAGGAGAAATTATGCCAACAATAGCGCAATTAGTGCGAAAGGAACGTAAAAAAATATTAGATAAAACAAAATCACCAGCTTTAGTTAATTGCCCTCAAAGACGTGGAGTTTGTACACGTGTTTATACAACAACCCCCAAAAAGCCAAATTCTGCATTAAGAAAAGTAGCCCGTGTAAGATTAACAAATGGTTTTGAAGTGACATCTTATATTCCAGGTATTGGTCACAATTTACAAGAGCATAGTGTTGTTTTAATACGTGGAGGACGTGTAAAAGACTTGCCAGGTGTTCGCTATCACATTATTCGCGGTACACTTGATACAGCCGGTGTTCAAAAACGAGCACAAGCACGTTCAAAGTATGGAACTAAAAAAGAAAAAGCAAAAAAATAATTTAAGATAAAGGAAGGATAAAAATAAATGTCAAGACGTAGCAAGCCTGCAAAAAGAATACCTCAAGCAGATCCTATATATAATAGTGTTGATGTTGCTAAGTTTATCAACCGTTTAATGCGAAGAGGAAAAAAATCATTAGCTCAAAATATTTTTTATTCAACAATGGAAAGAATAAAAGAAAAAACAAATGAAGATTCACAAGAAGTTTTTCAAAAAGCATTAAAGAATGTTATACCTTTACTTGAAGTAAAGGCAAGACGTATTGGTGGTTCAACATATCAAGTACCAATGGAAGTTAAAGCTGATCGTGGTATGGCATTAGGTTCAACTTGGCTTATTTTATCAGCAAAAAAACGAAGTGGAAAATCTATGGTAGAAAAACTTTCAAATGAAATTATAGATGCTTCAAATGGTACCGGTGCTTCCGTTAAAAAACGTGAAGATACCCATAAAATGGCTGAAGCTAACAAAGCTTTTGCTCATTATCGTTATTAATAGTAATATTTTTAATATTAAATATAAAAAAAATGTCACTTATAAAAAAGTGGCATTTTTATTGAAAAAATAGTTAAAATCATTTATTATTAGATTAAGCATAAAGTTTAGGAGTTTACGTAAAGTGAATAATTTTAAATATTTCACCCTCAAAAATTTGAGCAATATCAATAAGCTTAATATAAAAAGAAAAAAGGCGTTTACATTTGTTGAAGTAATACTTGTTATGGCATTAATAAGTGTTTTATATATTGTAACAACAAAAGTTATTCAGCACAACCTTGAAAAGAAAGTTCCAACTTATGTTTATTATTTATACAAAAATTTAAATAATGAGACTAAATTATTAACAAAAAAATTGCTTGAGAATGC
>CALUPO010000036.1 GCA_944322675.1 Candidatus Gastranaerophilales bacterium
TTATTGCTTTGGCAATGGGGACATATTGTCATTGTATACCTCCTTCTCTTAAGAATATTATACATTATTTTGCCTAATATGGCAATGAAATGTTAACAATTTCAATTTTTTGAGAATCCCAAAATAATATTTAAAGGAATGTTTTCAACAAATGAATTCGTCTACGATGAATCAAATTTATTTGTTGGAATGTCTTGCATATTGATAATAGAAAAAAACAATTGTGAGTATAACTTAAAATACTTATTAGGTATTTTAAATTCAAAATTTGCATTAAATTGGTTTTTTCAAAATGGAAAAAAACGTGGAGGTGGTGTTGACATAGGAGTCGATAAACTAAGAACCTTTCCCGTTATAAAAACGTCTAATCAAGAAAAAATCAAAAAGATTGTAGACGAAGTTTTACAATTAACAAATTCCAAAGATTATATTAACAATAATCAAAACAGCGAGCTGTAAAAGAATATGAAAATCAAATTGACGTAATGGTTTATAAATTATATGACCTAACATATCAAGAAGTCTTAACTATTGATAAAGACTTCTCGATATCTGAAGTAGAATATGATAATTTCAGGTTTTAAAATATTATATGGTACAAGAAAACAAGAATGACTTAGAAATTCATATTAAAAGAATACAGGATGCAATTAATAATAACTACAATCTTGCTATTTTTGTTGGTGCTGGTGTTTCAAAAAATTCCGGAGTTCCGACTTGGAGTGAAATAATAAAGAAATTTATAGATGACTTAAATATAGTTAATGTTTCCCCTGCTGATTACATCAAAATAGCTCAATGCTACTTTGATACACATCCTAAAAAATATAATAAAATTTTGAATGATACGTTGAATAAAAGATGGGAAACAAATATCATTACAAAACTGTTATTTGATGAATTTAGCCCTAAATACTTTATTACGACAAATTATGACTGTATTTTAGAAGATACAGCAAATGAATTAAAAAATAATAGTTATAAAATTATATGTAAAAATGAACATATTCCTCTTATCAAAGATAGAGCTATTATAAAAATGCATGGTGATTTTGAAAATAAGAATATTGTTTTTAAAGAAAATGATTATACTGAGTATTCCTCAAATTTTAAATTAGTTGAGACTTTTATAAAATCTATTTTTGCAACAAGTATTGTTTTATTTGTCGGTTTTTCGGCAGACGATCCAAACGTAAATCAAATTTATCAATGGGTTAAAGATATTTTAAAGGATAATAAACAACCCTCATATTTGATATTATGTGATGAAGTAAAAAAAAGATAAAAAACAAAAAATATTAAAAAAATATTTAGAACGTAAGGATATATTTACAATAAATTTTTATGAAATTACAGACATTATTGATGAATTTTATTCTCAAACTACTTTAGATAAAATAACAGACGAAAATATTAAAAAGTTACCCCAAAAAGGACAAGAATTATACAAAACATTATATTTCTTAAAACATTATAGTATAAATCCAATATCTGCAATAAATAATAGAATTAAAATTGTCAAAAACTTTAATTATATCAATCCAAATGAATTATATGAATTTTTATTTGAGGATAATTTTGCTCGATATAATAAATATGAAAAGAAAATTATATTACATAATACCAAATTAAATAGTTTTATAAAAGAACTTCAGGAATCCACTAATAATTATAAGTTTAAAATATTAAAGGAATTCCTAATAGAAAATAATGTAGACATGATTGAATATCATAAAGAAAACAACGATTTGGAGATAAATGTTAGAAATATATAGTTTATTAGAGAACATAACAAAAGATGAGGTAATGAATCAAGCAAGTATGTTTGATTTTATTTCCTTACAAAAATTATTAGGTAAATTGAATGATAATTGTCAAGATGTAAATGTATTTAAAAAAGCTTACATTTTTTTTAAATTAGATAGAATATATGAATCATATTTGGAATTGGAAACTATTTCCAATAAATTTAGAAATAAAAACAACTTATTATTTGTTATTTCAGAATATAACAGGCGTCAAATTGGTTTAATATTAACTCAATATCATTTTCGGAAATTAATTGAATAAAATTATGGAAAGCAAGAAGTTCAACGAATATCTATTTCTGTCAAGCAAATAGATATTAATTATTTACTAGATAATTATTTAACAAACGATGAACAAAATATAATTAAAAAGAAATTAAATGGTGATAATTTTATATATTATAAGAATAAAATATTACAATTAACTGACGAAATTAATAAAAAAACAATATATGTATCAGGTATTAATCAATATCAAATAGGTTTATATAAAGACTATATTTCAAATTATCTGTTTATAGAAAATGATGCTTCATTTAATGAACTATTTTATTATTCAATTAAAGCAATTTTTATGGACAATCAAAATATAAAGGAAAATAACAATCAAGATTGTATTGCTAAATATCATTCTTTTATAGAAGAAATAGAGGAGAGAGAATTTCATTATTTAGATATATACTTAATGATTGAATACTTAAGCATAAAGCAACTTAATGAAGTAATTAATACGATAGATGTAATTCCGTTATCTGAAAAACAAAAACTTTTATTAGCATATAAAAACTTAATCAACTCAATTAGTAAATTTAAATATTATAACAACTATAAATTTGTAGAATATCTCAGAAAATTTTTTATAATCTTTTCAAAGATAGAACTAGATAAATTTGAATTTTCAGAAATAATAAACTATTATTTAAAATTTTTAAAAAAGTATAAAATCTATCCCAATGATACAAATTTATATAAATTTCTGATGGATTTTATAATTATTCAATATAATGATTCAAATAGACGACAAAATATCAATGTTGAAAGTTTAAAACTATTGTTACCTTATATCTATAAAAAGACTGTAAAATTTATCAATGGGCATACTTATTTTATAAGGAATTCATTATGTCGAGCTGTAAATAGTTTGTCAAACATAATTCAATTCTTTGATAAGAGTTATTTTATTGACATTGAAGATATCAATATAGTAAAAGATATTTCTTATTTTAAAGATTTCTATATCCCAATGTATTCATTTATAGATAAAAGTTTAAAAAGAAAAATTAAAAAATCAATTATTACATTTTTAAATACAACTTTTGATATTGAACTTTTTTATGACGCAAGTATGCATGGAATTATTCAATCTAATATTAAATATGAAGAACTTTTATTACAACAAACTGAATATAGAATAAAAATTTATTTTAATTTAAAAGAAAATCCTAGAACAGAAGAGCATGATGGTAAAATTTGGAAAATATCACCTATAAAGGAAAAACAAGAAGCAGAAAATGCAATAAATATTATTGCAGATTTGATAAATTTTGGAATAATTAAGGACAACAAGCAGTATTTAAGTTTATTGAAATATACAGACTTTAAAGGAACTGCATATCTATCATTTGTCAGTGATATGAGTAATTTTGATTACAATAAATTTGAAGTTTCTTATATACATTTCCTTACTCCTCAGAAAATAAAAGAATTGAAATCTATAGTTAAGAGAAATAAAAATATTAAAAATGTTGTAAAAGAAAAAGTTTTAAATCAAATAAATATAAACAGTAAGTATAATGATATTTATATGAAAAATAAAATATTTTCTATACTATTTAATGAACCTTTTAAAATACAAAATTAAATCCCGTTCAAAAAGTGTTCAAAATGCTCTATATTGAATTTTATACTCATAAGAGATATGGAATTATACTTTACCAAAGAATTTTGCTTAAAATACCTGCTACTCGCTTTTTATATAACTATTTATTACAGTAATACCTTCTTTGTGTCTAAATGATACGTTTTAAAGTATTTTGCTTGATATTCAAGGGGCTTAGAGCGATAAATGTCATTGTTGATAAGAGATAATAATGATTGAATTAGGCAAAAAATACAAACTTAAAAAGATTAAAGGCCTTGCAATCTCAGATAATGAGTATTACAAAGTAATAGGATTTTATAACCTTGACACTGTCATTTGCGAGAATCCTTATGGTGAAAGGTTTGTATTTTTAAAAGAGTTTTTAATTGACCCTGCAAGACCTAATGAAATTTATTCAAAATTAATACCTGAAAAGAAAGAATAATGGCGGAAAAAGATTATAAGTTATATGGAACAAAGGTTTTGAATTTAAAAACCCAAGAAATAGGATTATTGATTTGTGTTTGGAAAAACTGTTTTGCAGATAAAACAGTTGATTTTGCAACTTGTGTTAATAAGCAAGGTAAACGGTATAACATTGAATTAGATACAATTGCCCCGTTAGAGCAGACAAATGATTCTTAGGCATTAAGAAATCACTATTTAAAAATTTTAAATGAAGTGATAAAAATTATGCCTCAGTATAAAAATCATCTTCAAACTCTTTTTGCATCTCAACTTGCATTTCTTTTTCCATTTCTTTCAGCATTTCTTCTTCATAATCCAATCTTTTTTGTGCAAGCTTAATAAATTCTTCAATCTCAAAATCTTTTTGTTCTTTTTTGACAAGTTCTTCAACAAGATTAAGGAACACATTAAGCCTTGATGTATCTATTTTATTGCCGTTTTGAAGTTCTGAGTTAAAATTTACAAGCATGGTTTTACAAAATACATAAATATCATCTTTAGAGATTGTATGTTTATAGAGATATTGATACCTTTTTTCAGACCAGTTTCCGTCTTTTTTCCAACGTTTTATTGTGCGTTCATTTACACCTAATCTTTTTGCAATTCCTGCAACGGTTATGAACTGTTCTGTATACATTTTTTCGGCAATTTCATAGTATTTATCCTTTTTCATAATGAACTTCTAATCTTTTTATTCTGTTGCAGTGCTTCTTGTGCAAGGATTTTATCTGTTTCAAAAAGGTAAAGTTCTTGTTCCTGCTCATTTTCTTTCAGCAAAAATATTGACAAATCAATATTGGCAGATGCTTTTTGTTCTTTCTTTTTTCTTACGGCTTTATCCATATTCGTATTTACTATTTTTGAAATTTTTACATCTGCCTTAAAATCCTTTTCAACACTATTATAAGCGGCTTTGTAGTTTTCATATTTTTCTTGAGGAGAAATTTCCATAGTGTTTTTAATATAGGATTTTGTTGTTTTAAAATTCCGTTTTTTAATAGATATAGCCTCTTTAAATTCTTCTTTAGAAACTTTATCAGCATGCAATGCCGCAACAGAGCTTACCGCAGTAGCAATCCCCGTGAATTCATCATTATCACTTTTAAATACCCAAGCTTCTTTATAATCTTCTATATCTCTACGTAAATAAACTTTCATTCCCATATTTGAAATCATCCAGTCTGCCCAGTAAGTTATTCCAAGAGCAGTATCTTTTATCCCGTTTCTTCTGATAGTAAAATCTTTTGAAGTTCTCATACAAAATAACTTTAGCACATCTTTTGAGGTAGTAATTTTTTCTTTGAACTCTGAATAAAAAAGTTCATCCGGACATAAACCATTTAAATTTTTACCCTGCGACGGTCGTTTATTTAAGACATTTAGTATATAGTTATCAAATAGTCGTTTAAAATCTTCAAATCTCATTATTTTGCCGGACTTAATTTCTTTTGCCAGTTTCTCCGGTCTTTCAACAATATTTCCACCTCTATATCCAACACAATGTTTTGAAAGGAGTTCTTTTATCTTTAAAAAATATTTGCGGCTATTTTTATTGTCTTACGACCGCCGGCAAAATCCTTTGAACGATAATCTTTACCGTTATCAATAATCACGTCTTTTGGCAAACCATACTTTTCAGCAGCATAATAAAAAGACTGGAAAATATGGTCAGAATTGGGAGTTACTGACTGTAATATCCAACCAAGCCATTTACCTGATTTATAATCACGCCATACTGTAACCCAGGGAAATACAACTTTATTATCAGAATCGAAACAGGCAACATCAATTTGTGCATGATCCGATACCCAAACCTCATTACAGATAATATTTGAATA
>CALUPO010000037.1 GCA_944322675.1 Candidatus Gastranaerophilales bacterium
CAAGTCGGGTTACGGTTTTGGGCACCCTCTTGAATTTCCTTCAAGCTCAAAGCACTTCGCCTATCGCACTTCGTGCTGTCGGCTTCGGCTTTTCGCTCCCCGGGGCTTCGCCCGTACGGAAATCCGCTTTTTCCACAAAAAGTGCCTCCGCCTGAAAGGCTTTAATTTTCTTTAATTATTTAAAATTTTCTCAAAAAATTATTTAAAAATATTTTAATGTCCTCCGGACGGGGCAACTGTCTTGGATTTGCTCCACGCTCACAGAGTCTCACCTTTTGAGCTTCGCTCAAGACGGCTCGTTCTGTTCGCTATCCGGATTCGCTTCGCTCCATCCGTACGCAAATCCGCTTGTGTGGACAAAGTTGCACAAAACCTCAACCCACTTGGTTTTCGTATATTCACACGACTCAACCTGAGCCTCCTTAACTCGTGCACTTCGTGCACTCAAACAAAAGGAGGCTTTGACACTGTTTCGTCTGTGACTATTACTCAAACCTGCGTATGGGTTGTATATTTTAATTATACTTAACAAAATTTGACTTATTTCAACACTTGTCTTTTTCAAGACTTTTTTCCCCTCTCCTTTTTTAGCGTGAGGGTTAAGGTGAGGAGATTGTTAACTTTTCATTGCGTTGAGGATCAGGTCTTTGTGGAAGAATAAGTCTAAAGAAATTCTTAACATTTCTTCGGTCTTTGAATACCTCTTGGTTTTTCTGTTAAACCTAGCAAGATTATCCCTTATTGAACTATTGGAACTTTCTATTAAATGAGTTTCACTTTTTGTCATAACGTGAGGTTCCGGAATTCCTAGTTTTTTAAATGCTATATGATAGCAACTATTTGCATCTGAATATATTTGTAAAATTTTGCCGGTCATAGAACGAACTTTAAAGTAATTCTTGTAATAATACATGACCATTTTTTATCCATTTTAATACAGCAGTAGCACTTACTCCAAAAAATAGTGCTATTTTCCGTATACCTACATTGTTTAAATACATCATTAAAGCTTTGTATTTATCTTCTTTTGTGTAACGTTTAGGCTCAAGCGGGAATGTTTTGCCACAATTTGAACAAAGCATACGTTGGGTTCCTCTATTTTTTCCGTTTTTTCTTACTTTATTGCTTTGGCAATGGGGACATATTGTCATTGTATACCTCCTTCTCTTAAGAATATTATACATTATTTTGCCTAACATGGCAATGAAATGTTAACAACCCCGCCTGGAAGACATTAAAATATTTTTAAATAATTTTTTGAAAAAATTTTAAATAATTAAAGAAAATTAAAGCCTTTCAGGCGGAGGTACTTTGTGTGGACAAAGTGCCCAAAACCGTAACCCGACTTGTCACTCACATTCTCACTAAACTCAACTCAAGCAGCCTTAACTCGTGCTTCGCACTCAAACAAAAGGCTGCCTGTTGTTGTTTCGTTAAGCGAATTTCCGGACGGGCGAAGTCCCGGGTAGCGAAAAGCCGAAGCCGACAGCACGAAGTGCGACAGGCGAAGTGCTTTGAGCTTGAAGGAAATTCAAGAGAGTGATAATTGTTCGTGCCTGCGTATGGGTTACATTTGTTGACTTTATTCTGCAATTGTTTAATTCTTTAAAAAAATAAACAAAATAACCCCGTCCGGAGGACGTTAAATTAATTTTAAGTAAATTTAAAAAAAAATAAACAAAGTAACCCCACCCGGAGGACATTAATATATTTTTAAATAATTTAAAAAAAATCGTAAAACAAAACTGCATTAAAACCATCCTCACCCTGAACTCACACTTAAAAGAGAAAGGTGAAGATATTAAAGAAATTTGATAATATACAATTTTTCACAAAACTTAGTGTAAACTTATATATAAATCCCTTTTTTTATTGAATTGCCAAACATTTTTTACACTTAAGATTTAAAATATTTTTAGCCTTTTCAAGCTGCGGGTCTTTATGATTAATATGGTCTTTATAGGTATAATCAATTTTATAATCTGGAATAATACCAACTTTATTGATATCAGTTCCTTTTGGAGTCAGGTATTTTGCAATTGTCAAATTTAAGCCTGTTCTATTAGGTAAAGGGTAAATTTTTTGAATCATACCTTTACCAAACGTTTTTTCGCCTACAAGTGTTGCAAGTCCATAGTCACTTAAAGCACCTGATAATATTTCTGAAGCACTTGCTGTGGCTCCATCCACTAAAATAACAGTTGGTTTATCAACAATTAAGGATTGTCTTTGAGCATTTAAAGGCATTATTGTTCCATTTCTATCAACAACAGAAACTATTTCACCATTTGGAATAAATAAGCTTGCAATAAGTAAAGCATTTGGAAGCAGCCCACCTGTATTTCCTCTTAAATCAAGTATCAATCCTTTAGAATTTTTTGTTTGTTCAATAGCTTGCAAAAAATGTTCAGCAACATTTAATCCAATAAAACTTGAAATTTTAATATAGCCGATATCATTATTAATCATTTCACTTTCGACGCTTAAAATTTCGATTTCCCGACGCTGGATGTTATATGAAACTTTTTCCTTGTCCCTTAAAAATTCAACACCTACGACACTTCCTATTGGTCCTCGAATAAGTTTTGAAACTTCTGCAAGATCAAGGCCATGGACATCTTTACCATTAACTTTTGTTAAAATATCACCCGGTTTTATTCCGGCTTTAAATGCAGGAGTGTTTTTTAAAACATCAAGTATCACAATCTTTCCTGAAATTGATGAAATTGTTACACCAATGCCTGTTATTTTTGCATCAATTTCTTCATTTTGTGATTTAAATTCTTCTTCACTCATAAAACGAGAATATTGATCATTCAAACTGGCAAGCATTGTATTTATGGCGACATAAGCGTCTTCCTGTGTTTTTATCTTATCAATATATCTTATTCTCCAACGATACCAATCTTGTTTATTTAAAGTCGGGTCATAATATTTGGATTTTATAAGACGCCATGTGCTTAAATATAAACGTTTAGGATTATATCTTGCATTATTCACAAGTTCACTTGCATTAATTGAGTTATTATTTGAAAGTTCAAATGTATTTTTTGTTCCAAAATAATTTATAAGTAAAACTGTTAATACTACAATTATTCCAAAATAAATAAATTTTTTTATCATTTATATATAAAGCTCCAACATATAAGTTATACTAATTATTATAACTATATTTAATAACGAAAACTATATTAATACAACAGATATTTAGTCACGTTTAAAACTAGTATTATATTGTTTAAAATTATAAATAAAATGTATAAAATGAATCTATAAAAATCTTCCATTCATAAGAGAAATGGCCCTAGCATTAGCTATTTGTGCATTTTGTAATACATATTCTGTTTGAGGATTTATCTCATATTGTTTTACAGTCCGATAAGGAGAAGGCATATAATTATGTTGTGTTTTGCCTATTGCTCCTGCATTTATTGATGTGTTTTCAGTTTGAGGTGTTTTAATATATTCATCCTTATCCGGCTCATTAAAAAAACTTGACGGAAAAGGTGAAGGAATATATGTTCTTGGTTTTTGTATCATTTGAGTATTATTGGTGTTATAATTATCAAATGAATCTAAATTATTTATATTAAGCATAAGCCACCATTTGATTTTGATTTGTTGTATAAGGATTCATTCTTTGAAGTGATTCTATTCTAGTTTTTTGTTTTTCATATTCTATTTGTTTTTTCTTTTCATCAGCTTCATCAAGCATTGCCACAAGTAAAGTCATATCTTTATTTATAGCTTGTTGTAATTCAGGACTTGATGAGATTAATTTTACAAGTTCAGGATGTTGTACAAGACGTGAGCTTAGTTCATCAAGTATAGCTTCATTTTCTTTAATTCTTTCCATACGGTCCATCATAGCATCCCTTTGTGCAACTTCACGTCTATCTTTTGGTTTTCCAAAAAGTTTGTGTGGAATATATTCAAGTGCTTTTGTTTTCTTATCATCAATAACAAAAGTTCCAAATAAACCTCTTGTAACACCGCCTACGACGCCTGGTATAGTGTAGGTAAAGAATTTTTTTATGGCACCATAGAATCCTTTTTCAACAGGTCTCACACGGTCACGTCCCCAGTTGCAAATGTGACCAATAGCCTTGGCAGGATAATGATACCATTTTAATGAACCTTTTTCAAGTTTTTTTAGTGCTTGTAAGTTCTTATGAGCTTCAGCAATTGTTTTTCCACCAACTTTATATTTACCTCTTGCAACTGTGCTTATTGTATTTTGAGGATTGAAGTTATTAATATAATTAATTTGTTGTTGAAGTAGCTGGTATTGTTGAGGTGACATGCCAATGCCTCTAAGTGATGCAAATTTGTTTATAACTTTTATTGAGAATCCTAAAGTTAATAAGGAGCCTATTTCACGGAACACACTTTCTGCAAGCACCTTGCCGCGGTCTTCTTTGTCTGCGGTGGCTGTTTCTTCAATTACATTACTTAAGAAATATGCTTGAAGTGCCATTGAACCAAACCAGCCTGCTGTGTTATTAAGAATTGCTTCGGTTGCATATAATCCTGTTTTTGCAAGTCCTTTTCCTAGTTTTGATTTTGCAATATTATTATTTCCTGTTATTACATCAAGTTTATGTATAGCTGTATCAAAATGGCACTTGCGTCCTGTTATTGTTTGTATAAAAGAATGCCATAAGCAAGATAATTTTTGTGGTAAAGTTTTACAGTCTTTGAAAAATTCCCAACCTTTGCCTAAACTCATTGAGCCATGGCACCATTTACCTTTTAAATTATTTTCTTCATATATGTGACGGATAACTTTTGCAAAATCTTCACGAGCACCATCAACACAATTTACAGCTTTTGATGTTAGATCCTCCAAGCTTGAATATTTATTTCCAACTACTGCTAAACTTTTTTCAAGTTTATCCAAAGTTAAAGTAAATTGTTTACCACTTTTATTAAAAATTTTTCCATCACTTTTGCCATATATAGGGTTTCTAAAGAAAACATCTGCAAGTTCATTTATATATTGTGTAGAAACACCGCCTTCCATTGTTTTTGCCATAGAATTTACGGCATGGCTTTCTTTTCCCGGATTAAAGAAACAACTAAAGAATGTGTTATTTTGTGCCCAGTTTGATACCTTATTTTTAACATTGGAATAACCTCTTGAAACATTATCTGTGAAGTTTTTAAACCATTTCCATTTTTTGCCGAGTTTTTTTATGCCACCGCTTATAGTATCTGAAATTGTGTCACCAATTTGTCCTAAGAAACTTAAATATGTTTTCTTTCCATCACCACTTCTTGAAAGATGATGTTCAATACCCTTACCTGTTGCCCATAAGAAAGCAAAAGTTGCAATACCTACAGCCCATTTAAATGCCGGTTTTTTGAATAGGTTTTTTATGCGTTTTGTGTTTTCATAATCTTCAACTTTTTGGACACTTTTTTCTTTCATCCGGTTGAACTTTTGTTCACGTTCGATTCGTTTTTGATCATTTGTGTTATCATACACACTTGCAAAACCCGGATTTGTACCCATAGGGTTATAATTTACTGACATACTACACTACCTTATACTTAATTTCACTATATAATAAATAAAGTATTTTTTAACTATTTTATTGCTTTTTTTTAATAATTAAGTTAATAAAAGTTAACACATTGTAAATTTAAAATAATTTTTGTATAATGTTTAAAAATTAGTAAGGAGTTTAAAAATGTTGAATAATGTGAAAATGCTCGGGGGGGGGGTAAAAGTACTTTAAATCAAGGGAAAAGTGCCTTTACATTTGTTGAAGTTATACTTGTTATGGCACTAATAAATATTTTATATATTGTAACAACAAAAGTTATTCAGCACAATCTTGAAAAGAAAGTACCAACTTATGTTTATTATTTATACAAAAATTTAAATAATGAGACTAAATTATTAACAAAAAAATTGCTTGAGAATGC
>CALUPO010000038.1 GCA_944322675.1 Candidatus Gastranaerophilales bacterium
TAGACAAGACCTTCTTTAATAGCTTTTACAGCTGCTTGAGTTCTATCATCAACCACAAGTTTTTGTATGATATTACAAACATGTGCTTTTGCAGTATGTTCGCTTATTGTTAGTAAATTAGCTATTTCATTGTTTGATTTTCCATCAACAACAAGTTTTAAAACTTCATATTCTCTTTCAGTTAAATTTGAATGTTTAGCTTTAAACTGTGCTCTTGATTGAACTTTTTTAGGGATCCTGCCATTATTATTGGTTCTTATTATTTCAACTATTTCTTTTGAAAGCCACATTGCACCTTCGTATACTGATTTAATTAGCATAATTAAACAATCTGTTGAAATATCTTTTAATGCACAACCTTTCACTCCTAAAGTTAATATGTCATTAATTATATTCAAATCACAATCTTGAACAAGTGCAATGATTCTTTGATCTTCATTTACCTCAAATATTTTTTTTATAAATATAGCAGGATTCATATCATTTAACATTAAATCTACAATTATTATATTAGGCTTATAAATTTTTTGTTTTTCAATAGTTTCTTTGCCATTTTGAGCTTCAGCTATTACTTCCAATTCTTCATAATTTGCAAATAATGCTTTAAGACCAACTCTTACGAGTTTATGTTCATCAGTTATTAAAATTGTAATTTTTTTATTTTCCATGAGTTTCCTCTCCTATAATGTATAATAAACTTCTTATAGTTCTTTTAAACTCACCAAATTAACGTATAGTTGATATAATATAAATTTTTTAAACATTTTAATTTTTATTTAAATTTAAATTTATTAATATTTATGATAAATTACTAAATAAGAATGAAATACTTTAAAAATATAAAAAACGATATTTTTGGCGGTATAATTTCAAGTATAGTAGCATTGCCGCAAGCACTTGCATTTGGTGTTGCAACAGGACTAGGTGCTGCAAGCGGTATATGGGGTGCTATAATTTTATGCTTTATAAGCGGCGGCCTTTTAAATGCCGGCTCACTTTTAATTTCAGGTCCAACAGGACCTTGTTCTGTGGTTATAGCTTCTTTTACCGCTTTATATTTAAATGATTTTAATTCAATTATTACCATACTTTTAATGGCATCTTTTTTTCAACTTATAATTGGTTTTACTTCACTTCCATCAATCGTCAAGTATATACCTTATCCTGTTATTTCCGGATTTTTAAACGGTGTTGGAGTTTTATTAATCTTACTACAATTAAATCCAATTTTAGGTTTTGATACTATTTCTAATCCAATCAAAACAATAAAACATATTATTTTAAACTATTCAAATTACAATATTCAAGCTTTATTTTTAGCATTATTAACGCTTTTTATAATATTTATTATTCCTAAACGTATAAATAAATATATGCCCTCTCAAATTCTAGCACTTATTTTATGTACTATTTTATCAATAAAATTGAATTTTGATGTAAAAACAATATCACAAATTTCACTTGGATTTCCAAAGTTTATATTTCCAATTTTTGATATTAACAAATTAATAGACTTTATTCCATATGCATTAACACTTGCTGTTGTTGGTTCCTGTGAAAGTCTATTAACCGGGCTTGTTTCAGATTCATTAACCAAAGCCAAAAGTTCACATAAAAAAATAGTCTTATTTCAAGGCCTTGGGAATATTCTTTGTGCAATAACAGGTTCTTTATTTGGAGCCGCAGCCACAATGAGAACGGTTGCAGCTATAAATGCAAATGCTTTTTCAAGACTTGCTGCAATTATAAATGCTTTATTTTTAGTTCTGGTTTTATTTAATTTTAGTGGTTTTGTTTCTCAAATTCCACTTTCAGTTCTAGGTGCCATACTTATTAAAACAGGCATTGATATTATTGATGTAAAACTATTAAAAGTCATAAAATATGCACCTAAAGATGATTTATATGTCTTAATTGTTGTATTTTTACTTACCGTTTTTTATAATCTTATTTTTGCAGTTGGTCTTGGTGTAACTCTTGCTGCTTTACTTTATGCCAAACGAGTTGCTGATAAAACAAATTTAAAATTTGAAAATGTTTATGATAATGATATTATTAATTTTGAAAAACAAATTGAAAAAGATTATAAACATAAAATACGTATTGTTCATATACAGGGGCAATTCTTTTTTGGTTCAGCAACTCAAATAGTTTCAAAATTCGATGAAGTTTTGGGTACCAAATATTTAATACTTAACTATGAATCTGATTCCTTGCTTGATATTTCAGCAATTTTTGCTTTAGAAGATATAATTATAAGACTTAAAAATCAAAAAATAAAACTCTTACTTGTCATAAAAAATAATGATGTTTTAAATCAATTAAATAATTTGAATATAATTAGTCAAATTGGTGAAAATAGTGTATTTTTTAATGAAATTGATGCAGTTAATTTAGCAAAAACACTTATTAAAACTAAAATTAAACGAGTAAATAAAAAAAGAAAAAATGATAATAGATAATGTTATCTGCAAAAAAGACGTTCAAGTTTACGAACAAACCTTGTAAGTTTTGGTTCTTCATAATAATTTATTGAATCAACAAGTATTGATTTTATGCCTATTTTATTTCCCACCAAAATATCAGTTAGGGGTCTATCCCCAATTATCACAACTTCATTATTTTGAAACTTATACTTTTCAATATATTGTTTTATAAAGCTTGGATTTGGTTTTTTAGCTTTTCCAAAAACTTCAAATGGAGTAATTTCCTGCACCTTTTTTATATATTTTTCATTTGTGTTATTGCTTATTACACAAATTTGAAAAATTGTTTTTATTTTTTCAAATAATGCCAAAGTTCGTTCATCATAAAAACCACTTTTTGACTTCATTATTGTGCTATCTAAATCAAAAATAACAAGTTTTATTCCATCATTTTTAAGTTTTTTATAATCAATATCAAAAATATCTTTTTTTATTAAATCAGCTTTAACAAACATTTTTAACTCCAATAGTTCGTCCAAGGGCATACTTAAAATTGTCATCATAAATATCTTTATCAAATTCAATACAAACAATATCATTTGTATTTGCAACATTTGCAATTTCATTTTTACTATTAATTATATTAATAACTTTTACGTTAATATTTTTATCTGGAAAAATAAGTTCAAGTTCTTGATTTATAATAATTTTATTTTTAATTTTAACCTTAACTTTATTATTATTTAAAACTTCAAGTATTTCGAATAAAAAATCAGCACCAGCTAATCCTTTTGAAATATTATAACTATAACCATTAGCACTTTCATCTTGAGGGACAACAAAACCTGTAGTGTATCCTCTATTCCCTATTTTAGCAAGTTCTTCTTTTAAATCTTGACATAAATCTATTTTATTTTTATTAAGACATCTATCTATTTGACATCTATATGCTCTTGCAATTGAAGATACATAGTATAAACTTTTTGTCCTTCCTTCTATTTTTAAAGAATCAATTTTCAAATCAATAATATTTTGAATATAATCTATTAATGCAAGGTCTTTAGTGGAAAGAATATGTGAGCCTCGATTATCTTCCACTATTTCATAATATTCATTTGGTCTTTTTTCTTCAAGAAGTTTATAACTCCAACGGCAAGGTTGGGCACATTCACCATGATTTGCTCTGCGTTCACCATTTGTCATAAAATCAGATAATAAACATCTTCCAGAAAAAGACATACATTGAGCACCATGGATAAACATTTCAAGTTCTATATCAGGAACATTCTTACGTATATTTTCAATTTGTTTTAAAGATAACTCACGTGCAAGAATAACACGACTTGCACCTAAGTCTCGATAAAATTTACAAGCTTCAGAATTTAATGTGTTTGTTTGTGTTGAAATATGAATATCAATATTTTTTGTATATTTTCTAACTATATTCAAAATGCCGAAATCAGAAATAATAAAGGCATCAGGTTTAGAATCGATTATTTTTTCAATATCAGCTTCAAGTTTTTTAATATCATCATCAAAAGCAAAAATATTTAAAGTAATATAACCTTTTTTATTATTTTTATGGATTAAATTAAGAACATGAGTTAAATTATTGATAGTTATAATTTCACCTTTTCGCATTTGACGGAGGCTATAATCTTCAAGACCGAAATAAACAGCATCTGCACCATATTTTATAGCATAATCTATTTTTTCGACATTACCTCCTGGTAGTAATAATTCAGGCATCATTTTTTACACACTTTCTATCTGGTTTAATAATTTGAATATGTCGTGTTTCTGAAATATCCATACGAGCATCAATCAATTGTTCTTTTATATCGTCATCAATACTATCTGAATATGCTAATCTATCAACAAATCCATTATTTAACTTGACTGCTTTACTTAAAGCTCCTATATTTTCTAAAGCATCTTTAACAAGAGAGAAATCATAACCAAAATTTTGTTTACAGTTATAAGTAAGAATTTCACCTGTTGTTGCCACAACAGGCTCACCATTATTTTCAAAATATAATTTAAAGATACTTTTTAAATCTTGCAATTCAGCTTGACACGTTGTTATCATTTGCTGGACTCTTAAATATCTTTCAAATAAATATTCAATATTGTCTAATTGTTTTAATTGCCAGTCATATTTTTTTTCATAAAGTTTTTTTAATTTAGGATAAACCTTTGCAAGAATCTGAGTATCCCCCATTGCCCTATGACGATTATTAGCAGACAAACCAAATCTTGCAGCAAGATTATCAAGATTTGGATATTCTTCATCCGGAAAAACCTCCTTATAAAGAAATTGAGAATCGACACGATGATTAATAAGTGCTTTACCTTTATGTCTTAAACTAGCTTCATTAAGAAACGAAAAATCAAAAATAACATTGTGCCCAACAATTGTATAATTGCCTATAAAATTCAAAATATTATCTATTACGTTTTCTTCAAATGGTGCATTTGCAACAAGCTCTTCAGTTATACCATGAATTTGAATACTTGATTTTCGAATATGTTGCTGAGGATTTATTAGTGTTTCATATTTATCAACTTCTTTTCCGTTTTCAAGACGAATTGCAGCAAATTCAATAATACGTTCTCTTTTAAAATCCAATCCGGTTGTTTCAATATCTAAAACTATTTCAACAGTTTTTTTCCTTGCCATTTATCCTCATTTCTAAATATATACAAAAAGCTTTAATATAATAATAACATAAATTTAAAGAAACTTAAAATTATCTTACTTTATTTTCACAACCATTTTTCAATCTAATAATATTTTCGCGATGCAGGTATGTTATATATATAGCACCTAAAATACAATATATAATGTAAGCTATAGGTTGATTAAAAATATACATTAATAAAGGAGAAAACCATATTGCTATAATTGAAGCAAGTGAAACATATTTTGATATATATGCAATTATTGCCCATATTATAGCCACAATAATTCCAGTTGGAAAAGATAAAGCTAAAATAGTTCCTACGCCTGATGCAACAGATTTTCCACCCTTAAAATTTAAAAATAAAGGTTTGCTATGTCCTATTATAACTGCTATTGCAGATAAAACCGGAGCAAGACCAATAGATGAATATTTTGTAACAAAATAATAAGACAACAAAACAGGTAAGGCTCCTTTTATTGCATCAAGAAACATAACAATAAAAAACCATTTTTTTCCTAATACTCTTTTTACATTTGTTGCACCTGTTGAACCTGAGCCAATAGTGCGAATATCTTGACTTGTTTTGATCTTAACAATTAAATATCCTGTAGGTATTGAACCTATTAAGTAGGCTATTATAGTAAATAAAATTAATTTAACCATGCTAAACTCCATAAAATACTATATTATTTTAATACAATATTATATTAAGAGTCTATAGGTT
>CALUPO010000039.1 GCA_944322675.1 Candidatus Gastranaerophilales bacterium
TACTCTTATTGCACACATATGAAGAACGAATTTTTCAAACAAAATGCTAGAGCGCCACAGGGATTTTTTTCCCTGTGACGCTCCAGCATATGAATGGTACTTAGCTGTTTTTGTTCAGCATTTTAATAGCTCTAACGCACCGTTCCACTTCGGCGCACAGTGCATCAGATAGAACTTTGGCATCGTGTCCTTTGACTTTGCGAGCCAGTTCTCTGGTCGCATCATCATCTCCACATCTGATAATTTCTTTAAAAATCACCCTCAATGCCATACTTTGTAGAATAATTTTCATAATTATACCATCTCATATTTAACCTCCTGTTGTACGATATGTTAGTTTCTGTGCAGAATTGCAATCAAAGCAACACACTGACCAAGTTTTTTGGTTACGGCGGACTCAAATATCTTTGCATCTTTGCCTTTCAGCATTTTGGCTAATGTTGCAATCCGCTCATAGTGATGCGGTGTATTTACTGCAGCTTCAAAGATATCACGTAATATATCCGCATCTAGAGATAGCTCCCCTTTCAGATGTTTTTTTGTATATACACGACGTCTTCCACCATCAAACTGATCAAAAACAGCTTCTTCAATCTCCCCTTTCTCAGAAATTTCAATAGTCCAAGTAACTTGCATTTCGCCATCATTAAACTCCATAATCATTTTAGTTCCTCCTTGCCTGTTCCATCATGGCCTTGTCTGTTCCTGTCAAGTGGTTTGCAAGAGAGGCACAGACTTCATCGTAGGTGTTGTCTACGAAAAACTTGAACACCGACTCTTTAATAGGAGTTGTAAGTCTAAGCTCTCCAGTATTTGGATGAGCTTTGAACGAAGTTTGAATTGCAGAATTACCATAGACTACCCGCTTCATTTCGTAGACTACTCCACGGCGGATTTGAACCTGCCATTCTTGTTTCCTTGTCGTACAAAAGAATGTCATTGTTTACCTCCTTATTCCTGGATGAAAACTTTTTCAAAATACGGTAAAACCGCTTACGAACATATATATTATATCATGAATTTACATAATAATCAATTCTTTTTTACTTTATTAAATTTCATTCCTATTATAGACACAATTTTTTATAATTATTACATAAATTCAATTATAATTTTCAATTGCAAAGATATACCTTTATTTTTTAACTTATGTAATTATAGTCTTTAGAATAAAAAAATGATAAAATTTATAAAAATTGAAATGATTTTATTATAAAAATTATCAAATAAGTAAATCAAGCTTGAATAATAAAATATACGAAAGGATAATTAAATGGATGAACTAATTTTAAAAGCCAAAAATGGAGATAAAACATCTTTTACCGAACTTATGTTACAAATTAAAGAAGAATTATATAAAGTTGCTAAAATCAGGCTAAGAAATGATGATGATGTTTTTGATGCAATTCAAGAAACAATGCTAGTAAGTTATAAATCATTAAAGAAATTAAAAAATAATCAATATTTTAAAACCTGGGTTATAAAAATTTTAATTAATGAATGCAATAAAATATATAATTATAAAAATAAAAAAAAATTATGTTCAGACGATATGTTAGATAATGTAAATGTTTGTACTAGAGATAACATGGAAGAGAAACTAAATTTTGAATTTATTTGTAGTAAGTTAAATAAAGAAGATGGAACCATTATTCTTTTATACTATATGGAAAATTATACTGATAAAGAAATTGGCAAAATTTTAAATTTGAATGAAAATACTGTAAGAACAAAAAGGACAAGAGCAAAAGAGAAAATTAAAAAATATTTATAGGAGGAAGTTATTATGGATGATTTAGATAAAAAATTATTTAAAGACTTATCTGAAAAAACTGTTATTCCAAGTAAATGCGAATATGTTATAAAAAACGCTTTTAACAATAATCAAAGAAAAAATAAATCACCAATAAGAAATATATTGTTAATTGCATTAAAAACATCTGGAATAGTATTTTTGACTTCAGGAGTTGTGTTTGCTTCTTCAAAGGTATATGAAAAAATATGGAAAAAGCCAGAAAAGGTAGAAAATTATTTTAATGAAAATAGCGATTGGTATTCAAAAAATGTTGATACAACAAATAGGAATGTTATCACAAAAGATATGGCAATAACAAAATTTTATGATATATTAAATAAATTTGGATATAAAAATGAAATTATTCAATCAATTGATTTAATTGATAATCCTTCTGACAATGGATTATTTTATAGAGCCATAACAAAAAATAATTTTATACTTGATTTAGATGCTATCAATACAGACAATTTTAAAATTTTTACAGATATTGTATATAAAGATATTGATAGTTATCGAGGTACACAAATAGAAGTTGAAAATGAGGTAGAAAATATTTGTAAAAAACATGGATATGACTTATCAAAATATAATCATAAAGTAGTTAGTTATAATATTTCTAATGAAGTTTATAATGAAAATATATACGAAAACAAGCCTGAATACGCTAACATATGGGAAGTAAAATATAATAAAAAATATAACGGAGTTATTAATAAGTATGAAGAAATAACAATTGGTATAATTCCAGAAATTAATGAATTATACTATTTTATATACACAAATAGACCTCCTGAAAACACAGAAATATTAATAAGTGAGCAAAATGCAAAAGAAATTGCATTATCAGAGGAAAATAAACTAGGAATTAAACACGATATAAAGAATATTATAGCCGAACAAGATATTGTAAAAATGAATGGATATGCTTATTTTAGGGAAAATGATTATGAACAATATTATAAAGCAAGATCAACACCATCATATCCTTTAGAAGAATTACAATATTATCGTGTAGAAGATAGAGTTAGACGAGTTTGGAAAATTAGATTGGAATTCCAGACATCAAGTGATTCAAAATATCAAGAACATAATTTTACATATTTTATAGATGCAACAACAGGAGAAATTATTGGAGGAGAATAATATTTAACTAAGAGAAGATATCGTGAATTAAATAAATTTCACTGATATCTTTTTATTTTTTACAAAAATTAATGATAATTTGTATAAAAATGGAATGTTTTTTTAGTTATTGTTATCTAATAGGTAATTGGGGGAATTACTAATGTTTAATTTAATGATAATAGAAGAAAATCCAGAAGAATTAAATAAATTAATCAATAATATATGTGAAAAATTTAAAAATATTAGAATAAGCTATATTTCTTATGATTATAAGATAACTTTAAAAATGCTAGAGAAAAATACTATTGACTTTATACTATTAGACTGTAAAATAAATAATTTAAATAATTTAAAATTAATAGATTACATACAAAGCAAACAACTTGAAAAATATAAAAAATCTATAATTATAAAAATAGATAAAAAAATTAATTTTAACATATATGACAAAAATAAATATATTTTTTCATATACAAGTGATTTAAATAAAATGTATGAAAATATAAAAAAATTAATTGTTTCAACTCAAAAAGAAAAGTACAATATTCAAAGAATTAGAAAAAAAATAAGAAAACAATTAAATTATTTAAACTTTAACTATTGTCATAATGGCACCAAATATTTAGAAGAGACTATACTAGAAATATATAAGGAAAAGTATAATTTTGATGGAAACTTATCTAAAAATATATATCCCATTATTGCAAAAAAATATAATAAAAAAGTAGATACAATTTATGGAAATATAAAGCAGGCTACCAATTATATGCTTTCAGAATGTAATGAAAATATAATAATAAGTTATTTAGGATATAGTTACTATGTTAAACCTAAAGTGCAAGAAATAATTTTTGCTATATTAAATAAATTGGAATAATTTTTCTTTTTTTTCCTTTTTTAAAATTTTTACTTAAAAATATGTTATGTTTTTATTGTTATAAACAATATATCATAAATGCCTTAATCAAATTAGTAGTTCTAATTTGATTATAGACATAAAAGGTTGGAGAAAAATTAATACACAAAA
>CALUPO010000040.1 GCA_944322675.1 Candidatus Gastranaerophilales bacterium
ATCGACTATAGTAAGTCCTTCCTTAGCAAGGTTAGTAAAGTTTATAGCTTGCTGTGTATTATCACTTGTTGTCATTATTTATATTTACGTTTGTAGTAGTTTATAACTTATCTATTTCTTCTAATAATTGTTTTTTTGTATGAAATCCTGTTAGACGTGTTTTTATTTTGCCATCTTTGAATAATATAATTGTAGGAATTGATGAAATGTTAAATGTTTGTGCTATTTCAGAATTTGCATCCAAATTGATAGTTGCAAGTTTAACTTTATTTGATAATTCATTATTTAGTTCATTTATAATAGGTAGTTGTTTTTGACAAAAACCACACCAGGGTGACCAGAAATCAACTAAAGTTATTCCATTTGATTGAAATATTTCTTTTTCAAAATTTGATTTATTTAATTCTAAAACCATATATATCTCTCCTTATTTAATTATTTTTAGTTTTGCATATATTATTGTATTTTTTAATAGTTATTATGCTATTTTTTATAATAATTTTTAAAACTACAATAGTTAAAAAGAATTGGTATAGTGAGTATTACTAATATAAATTTATAATTTTATAATAATATTATGTATTTAAGAATTTTGATAATTATTTTTTTATTAACTGACTTTTGTTTTTCTAAATCTTTAAATGGAGAAATAAGTTATGAGAAAGTTTTAAATGATTTTATTGGCAGCTGGGAAGTAACTTCCGTTCAAACATACACTTCAGATAAAAATTATAAAACTTCAATTAATATTGATTATTGGACATTGGAAAAAAATAAAGATATTGTAACCCTTAAAAATCCTATTTCAAATGCAATTGCTCAAATTACCATTGATGAAGTTATTGATAATACTTTGAAATTTAGAAAAATATCAAATGATGGTTATGAAAAAATCATTGAATCACCTGTAATAACTTTAAATGGTAATACATTTACAGGTTACGATACAATATTAATTGAATGTTTTGATGAAAATGGTAAATTAATAAATAAAACAAGAATAGAATTTAAACTGTATGGCAAAAAAGTTAATAATTAAATTCTGATATTTATTTTTGCCTTTTTTAGGTTATCTTTTAGTTTTAAAATTGGTAGTGTATTAAAGTGGAATATAGAAGCAGCAAGTGAAGCATCAACATTGGTTTTTTTAAATACATCTATAAAATGTTGAGAATTTGCACCTGCTCCACCTGATGCAATAACAGGAATATTAACACAATCAGTTACAAGTTTTGTCATATTAATATCAAATCCATTTTGTGTTCCATCAGTATCCATGGAAGTTAATAATATTTCTCCAGCTCCAAGTTTTTCAACTTCGATAATCCAGTCTTTTAATTTTATGCCTGTATTTTTTTTCCCAGCATTTATAAAAACATAATAATCATTATCAACATACTTAGAATCAATTGCAATTATTATACATTGTGAGCCAAAATATTTTGACGCTTGTTCTATTATTTGAGGTGTTAAAACAGCTTGTGAATTTATAGATATTTTATCAGCACCTGCATTTAAAAGTTCTTTAATATCATCAATAGATCTTATCCCTCCTCCAACAGTAAATGGTATAAATATATTTTTTGCAATTTGCTCAACCATGTTTATAGTTGTTTTGCGTTTATCATTGGTTGCTGTGATATCCAAAAACACAAGTTCATCAGCTTTTTCATTTGAGTATTTTTTTGCAAGTTCAACCGGATCTCCTGCATATTTTAAATTTTCGAAATTCACACCTTTAACAGTTTGTCTATTTTTTATATCAAGACATGGAATAATTCTTTTTGTCAACATTTTTAGTTTATTTCACCTCGATATATTGCATATACAATTTCATCTTCAAGTTTTTTGGCATCCTTATTATTTTCTGTATAATTTTGAATCATAATGGTAAAGGCAATAAGATTATTATTTTCATCTAATATATACCCCGCCAAAGCACTTATTCCGTCTAATGTACCTGTTTTAGCCCATATATTATCACGTATATCAATAAATCTATTTGTTAATGTTCCCTGATTGCCTCTTGTTAAATAATTGCGATAATTTAAGTTTTTATATTTTTCAAGTTTAATTATAGCATCAGTCATAAAATCAACAGTAACAAGATTGTTTCTTGAAAGTCCTGAGGCATCTTCAAGTTTAATTTGTCTATAATTTGGATTTAAATTTAGTTTATTTATATAAAAATCATAAAATGCTATTTTTCCATCTTCAAATGAACCTTTTTTTGTTTTTAATTTTTCTTTGCCGGCTATTTTAAATAAAGTTTCAGAAAGCATATTGTTACTATTTTTTAAGACCATTGGATATAGCTTTTCTGCAGGGGTTTCATAGCATGCTGCCAATTTTGCATTATTAGGTGTTTTCTTTATTTCGTAGTTATTATAATATGAAATATTGTTCTTTTTTAGTATATTGTCAAGCTTTGCAATAAAATGACGTTTTGGATTTAAAACAGGTACAGTAATAGATTTTGGATTTTTTATTGAGCCTTCAAAAATTATAAAATCATCACTATATAAATTACTGCGATAATAATTAAAGTCATCTTTTAGATCAGAAGTTAAATTATTTATAAAATTAATATTATAAACATCATTACAAGTTATTTTAGGTTGTTTTGATATTTCGTCAATTATTATATTGACTTTGACACAATTACCATCTAAATTATAAGAGCTAAAAGTAGGCATAAACCAATTTATATTATCGTCATTCATCCAACCTGTACCGGATGTTTTTTCATCAAGTGCATTTGATGTATCAATATATATTTTATTAGGATTTTTACCGTTAGCAAATTTTTTCGTTTGTTTTATTATACTATTTAAATTATCTGATGTTAAAAGAGGATCACCTGAAAGTTTTATATACCAGTTATTATTATCAATAAAAACTTCTGTTTTAAAAATATAATTATCACCTAAGGTATCAATAACAGGTGCCATGGTTAAAAGTTTTAATGTTGAAGCGGGGTGTAACAATTTTTCACAGTTATATTTATAAAGAGTGGCTTCAGTATTTACATCTTTAACAGAAACAGCAACTGTTGATGTTTTAAATAAATAATTATTTTCAATAATATTATTTATATTGGCCAAAACATAATTTGAGCCTAATAGAAATAAAGAGAATATAAAAAAAACTTTTATAAATTTTGTCATATTTCCTCAATAATACCATATTTATATAAAATTTATTATATAACTTTATTTTGATTATGACAAATATAAACATTTTAAATTTAAATAAAATATATTTTATTTAAATCGGGTAAAGTTATGACTCTATCCATATAATTTATGGTTTCACTTTTTTCATAACTTAATCCAACTTTGCTTTAGTATCATTTAACAACATTTTAAATAAACTTTCAAAATAATGAATGTTAAGACACGATTAAGCAATGATTTTTACAAAAATTTACAGAAAACCTGAACTATTAATTAAAAAAACTTGATGTCTTGCGAAAAATGTGATAACTTAGTATACAAAAATGAAGTAAAATTGGTAAGGAGTTTAAAAATGTTGAATAATTTGAAAATGCTCGGGGGGGGGGGAGGGGCTAAAAGTAGTATAAAACAAGGGAAAAGAGCCTTTACCTATGTTGAAGTTATACTAGCTATAGC
>CALUPO010000041.1 GCA_944322675.1 Candidatus Gastranaerophilales bacterium
CTAATTCCCGCCGTAGGAAAGACGCCCGAATGAAATGAGGGCGGATACCTCAGGCGGAAAAAAAGCCAAAACCGACAGCACAAAGTACGACAGGCGAAGTTAAACACAGCTGCCCCGTCAGGAAGACATTAAATTTTAAATAATTTTTTGAGAAAAATTTTAAATAATTAAAGAAAATTAAAGCCTTTCAGGCGGAGGCACTACCCCGTCCGGAGGACATTAAAATATTTAATTTGTTGAAGTTTAACAATTTTGACACCCTCACCCCAACCCTCACGCTTAAATGGAGAGGGGGAAACAAATAATTATATAAGTACTATATAAGTCTAAAATCGTTTTAAATTTGCAACACTTGAATCAATAGCCTTTTGACCAAGTTTACCAAAATCTATTATAAACATTTCAACACTAGAGGTTTCACTCATTATATCAACTATAGTCCCTATACCAAATTGCGGATGAAAAACCCTATCACCATTACTAAACTTAACATTACTTTTATTTTTTAGACCCTGTTTTTCCATTTCACGTTTTTGTTCAATCTTTTTTTTAATTGGATTATTTTCCAGTATATCTTTTATTTTATCTTCATTTGATATTTTAGAAATATTTTGTTTTGAAATAAAAGAAGAAGAAACACAATTATTATCAGAATTATTTATAGTGGTCTTTCTAACAAAATTTGTTTTACTTTGTATAGTTTTCGGAGCAACAAAAGAACGTCCAAAACTATTTGTAGATTTGATTTTATCCACAGCACTTTTAAATGTATTCTGATTCATTATTGAATTATTAAATGTACCATAAGCAGAAGTATTACTTTTTGTTTCTTTGAAATCAATTAAATGTGAAGGTATTTCATTAAAAAATCTACTTGGATTATAAAAATGACACTCACCCCACATTTGACGACTTTTTGCATTTGTCAAAAAAAGCTTTTGCTTTGCACGGGTTATTCCAACATACATTAAACGTCTTTCCTCTTCCATTTCTGAATTATCGTTTAATGCTCTTGAATGTGGAAATATACCCTCATCAAGACCTGCTATAAAAACTGTATCAAACTCAAGCCCTTTAGCACTATGAAGGGTCATAAGAGTTATACTTTCTCCATTTTCATTCTTTATATTATCAAGTTCACTAACAAGAGCCACTTGAGATAAAAACTCACCTAAAATATTATCCATTTCCTGCGGTTCAAAAACTTTTGCAACATTTATAAGCTCCTGAAGATTTTCAATACGACTTTGTGCTTCTATTTTATTCTCATCCTCTTTCAATTCTTTTAAATAACCGCTTTGTTCAATAACAAAACCTATTGTTTCATTTAGTTCTTGTGAAACTTTCGAAAAATCAATTAGTTTCAAAATTATATTTGCAAAATCCTTTAATTTTAACTTTGTTCCGGTATTAAAATCATCATATTCATCAATTTTTAAAAGTATATTAAAAATAGAGGTTCCACAAGAAGCAGCAATATACTCAAGTTTTTTTATTGTAGCAGCTCCAATTCCACGTTTAGGTATATTTATAATACGTTTTAAACTTTGACCATCATCTGGATTATATATTAATTTTAAATAAGCTATTATATCTTTAATTTCTTTTCTTTCATAAAATTTTAATCCACCTACCATTTTATATGGTAATCCTTTTGAAATCAAAGCTTCTTCAATAGCACGAGATTGTGAATTTGTCCTATATAATACTGCAAAATCCTCCCAGCTTTTATCACTTGTTTTCATACTTTCTATTTTTGAAGCTATATAATTAGCCTCATTTGACTCATTTAATGCCTCATATCTTTGTATTTTATCACCTTTACCCATATTAGAATAAAGATTTTTCTCAATCCTTTGAGAATTATTTAAAATAACATAATTTGCAGCTTCTAAAATAGTCGAAACCGAACGATAATTTTGCTCAAGTTTAATTAACTTTGTGTTCCTAAAATCATTTTGAAAATTTAAAATAATCCGAAAATCCGCCCCACGCCAGCTATATATCGACTGATCAACATCACCTACAACACATAAGCTCCTATTCTCAAGCTCATTTTCAGAAAGATTATTTGTATATATGCTTTTTATTAAAGAATATTGAGAAGGATTTGTATCTTGAAATTCATCAACAAGTATATGTGAAAAACGTGAAAAATATTTTTCACGTACTTCGCTATTATTCTCAAGCAACTTTACAGTTATTAACAACAAATCATCAAAATCAAGTGCATTATTTAATATAAGTTGCTTTTCATATTCCTCATATATAGATGCTATCTTTTCACTTTTGTAATCTCTTGCTTTTGTTTGGAACATATAAGCATTTTGCATTTTGTTTTTTGCATTTGAAATTACCGTTTTTATAAGTTTTGGTTGATAAATTTTATCATCTAAATTTAGCTGCTTAATAGCATTTTTGATAATAGTATTTGAATCCGTTTCATCATATATTACATAATTATTATCCCAACTTTGCCCTTCTTCAGTTTTATATTTGTCAATATCATATCTCAAAATACGTCCGCAAATACTATGAAAAGTACCAACCCACATTTTTTTAACAATATCTTCACCAAGAATTTTTGACAATCTTTCCCTCATCTCCTTTGCGGCTTTATTAGTAAAAGTAACAGCCATAATAGAATTTGGATTAATACCGTTTGTTACCAAATTTGCAATTCTTGTTGTCAAAACTCGTGTTTTACCGCTTCCGGCCCCTGCAAGTATTAACATGGTGCCAAAACATTGATTTACAGCTTGCTTTTGTTCTGAATTTAATGTATTTATTATATTTTCCATTGACAATTTTCCAAAATAGTATTTTAATATATATATTATAATATAAAAAAAATAATAATTTTAAATGAAATAATATAAGAAAAAAAGGATAGGAATATAATAATGGCTGATGAGAAAGAAAACAAACCTTCGATTATGGTACCTGTAAGTGATCTTGACAAGATTCCTGAAGATGATACTAACACTGTTGACGAACTTGCTGTAGAATTAGCAACTATTCAACAACAAGCAAAAAAAATTGCCATAATTGGAAGCCGAAATTTAGCTATAACTCATCAACAAATTATTGAAATGCTTGCAACAGCCTTAATTCGTCAAGGCAACTCTATCATCACTTCTGGTGGTTCAAGTGGAACAAACGCTGCTGTTATACGTGGAGCTATGAAATCAAATCCAGGTCGTTTAAAAGTTATTCTGCCGCAAACTATAGGCCAGCAACCATCAGATGTACAAGATCAACTTATAGGTGTTCCTAATATTATTGAACATGCTGACCGTGCTATGATGACTCTTGCTGATGCATCACGAATTTGTAACCGTGAAATTATTGATGATTGTCAACAACTTATTTGTTTCCTATCTCATACTTCTTCAACACTTCATAAAGCTATTGAGCATGCTGAAGAAACTCATAAAGTTGTTACAGTTTTTTATTTAGATTAAAAAAATTAAATTTTCTTGTTTGCAACTCCTGGTTTAACAGGTCTTATTATACACTCAAAAGCATTTTTACAACTTGAATCTTTCATTTCTTCATATTGTGTGATAACTTTTTCATCTTTATCTTTACATTCA